>NZ_CP076039.1:2026250-2701666 GCF_014529625.1 Candidatus Pelagisphaera phototrophica | reverse complement strand
ATATTGGAAGGTCCGGCCCGCGTCTTTGATATCGAGAACGATGCGGTAAAAGAAGTGCTGAGTGGCGGCATCAACGATGGCGACATCATTGTGTTGCGTTACCAGGGAGTTTCAGTTGGTTGCCCCGAATTATTAAGACTTACGGCAGCACTAACGGGGATGGGTAATGACTCGCGCATCGCAGTCGTTACGGATGGGCGTCTGTCTGGCGTTTCCAGAGGCACGCTGGTGGTTCATGTAGAACCTGAAGCGTGGAAGGGTGGTCCGATCGCTTTGATAAATGAGGGCGATACCGTCCGGCTCGATGGAGACACAGAAGAACTCTTTGTAAGGGTGAGAGCTGATGAGATGGCTCAGCGTAAGAGTGCATGGAAACGTCCTGAATTGACCTTGCCCCGAGGGACGATGCGAATCGCTTCACAGATCGTACGTCCGTTGGAAGAAGGGGCCCTCTGGTGGCCGAGGGATTGAACGAAGGCTAATCCCTATAGTATCTACGCAAAAAGATCTTAGGAGTCACGACTAACCGGGGTTCCTGCGTTTAAATGCAGCTCAGGCTGGAGTACTGAGCTACTGTCGAAACTCTTGAATCGGGTCTTTCGAGAGCGAAAACCTTTTTCGTGGTTTTCTAAACCACCTCCCAGCCTTTGCGTACCGGTTCGTTTATGTACTGGTCGGCTTCTGGCAGCCCTTTGGCTTTCATGTTCTTTGCATCCCATTCGATCTTAGCTCCACCCATTCTCACGGAAAGAACCCCAAGGAGGGCGATCTCGGTCAATCTCGACGCGTATTCAAAGTTTGAGCTCGCTGAGGGGCCTCCCTTTATGGCGTCGATCCAGTCGCGATGATGTCCGCCTGTTCGTCGAAGGGTTTTCTCAGGTCGTTTAATGGATGTGCGCAGTTCTTGCGGGAATATACGAGGTCCCCCACCGGCGCCATCGCACTGGATCGTTCCTTTGGTTCCCTCAAATAGGAGTCCTCTTTTGGATAAGTTGAAATTTTCGGGAAACGAATCGCGATGGTCGGGCCTTCCCGATCCCGCATACCAGGTAATTTTCATGTCCTTCTGTTTCCCTTTGGCTTTGAAGTCAAAGTATCCCAGTTCCCCATGTGGCACGATTTCTTCGTTGCTTTGTCCGATAGGGTAGATCTGGACGGATTCTGGCTCCGCCAAATCATAGGCCCAAACGGTAGCATCCATGTCGTGGCAAGCAAAGTCACCAATGGCACCACAGCCAAATCTCCAGAAGTCTCTCCATTTCACAGGGGTGTAATCTTCATGATAGGGGATCTTCTCGCGAGGACCCAACCAGAGGTCCCAATCAAAATCAGGCTGAGGGATAGTACTGCCGAGTGGCAGGTCGTGTAGGCCGTTTGTCCAACGGGTAGCGTGGCACCAGGAATGGGACTCTTTCACCTCTCCTATGGCCCCGGCTCTGAGCAGTTCTACCACTTGTCGAATTCCTTCAGAGCTGTGGCCCATATTTCCCATTTGCGTTGCGACGCCCGTTGCTTTTGCGATTTCGGCCAATTTACGGTTTTCCCAAAGATTGTGGGCCATTGGTTTCTCCACGTAGACGTGCTTGCCAGCCCGCATGGAATTGGATGCCACGAAAGCGTGGGTATGGTCGGGGGTCGCGCAGAGAACGGCGTCCAGCGACGACTCTTTCTCCAACATCTTTCGAAAGTCGACGTACTCGGCTACTTTGTAGTTTGGAGTCTTTTTCTCGAAGTGTTCTTCGATGATGTCTTTGACGGGGCCGCGGCCGGCGATGGCCTTGTAGTAGAAATCGTTGAGGTTCCAGTATTCCGCCGGATCAGCGATAGCGGTCACTTGAACGTCGTCGAGCTGGAGAAGCTGGAGCGTATTGTGCCTGCCCTGACCCCCGACTCCAACGATGGCGACATTTACTTTGTCACTCGGGGCAACGAAGTTTGCACCTCCTAGCACATGGCGAGGGATGATCGTTGGGAAGGAAAGGGCGGCTGCCGTGGTAGCAGCCGACTTGACGAAGCTTCTTCTGGATGGCGACATATTGGATCAAATGAGTTGATTTCTGACGGATGGGAAAAAATCCCTTTTCTAAGATTGGGTGCTATTATTTGACTAGATGCTGAGGAGTCGAGCTTGGATAATTGCAAACCGGCGAATTCAGGACGCTTACTCATGAAAGCGGAAGATAATGGTATCTAATTTGTACTTGCGGGTCAGCCTCCGCGACAACAGAAAAGTACTCTGATTCTTGCACAACCCCTCCCCATGCTCCAGAACAACATAACAGGTAAATTGATAATTATGTTTGCTTTGTTGCTAGATTCATTGGGATCTGAGCGTGCTATTGCGGAAGCGATGATTGAGCGGACGATTCCCGACGATCCCGATATCCCGGCAATTCGTCTGGAAAGGGGACATAAACCAGAAATAAAAGCTTATCGCGTCGAGAATCCTCCTCGTATTGACGGTATTCTAGATGACGATGCGTGGCATAATGCCGAAGTGGCAGGACCATTGATCCAGTACCGGCCCAAAGCGGGAAAGCCGATGGATCAGCAGACCGAGTTTCGAGTGGCTCACGACGACCGAAATATCTATGTTGCAGTTTGGTGTTGGGACTCGGAGCCGGACAAGATCGTCTCACGCTACATGCGTCGTGACGACAGCATGAGTCCTGACGACTATGTTATCATCTCGTTGGATACATTCAACGATCAACGAAATGGCTACTGGTTTCGCTTTAATCCGAATGGCGCACGCCAGGATGGAATAGTCAGCAACAACTCTAACATCAATAGTCGATGGGACGGAATCTGGGAAGTGAAAACGAGAAGAACCGAGGAAGGTTGGTTTGCCGAGGTGGCGTTTCCATTGAATACGTTCAGTTTTGATCCAGATTCCACAGAATGGGGCATGAACCTTACGCGTAATTTGAAGCGATTGGATCAGAGAGGTATATGGTCATCCCCACGGGCGTCCATCCGATCTTACTACATGGCCGAGGCGGGAACGATCAAAGGGCTGTACGGATTGAAACAGGGGTTAGGACTTGAGTTGAATCCATATATTATTGGAAAGGAAACGGAAAACCGGGAAACCGGAGAAAGTGAATTCGATTTCGATTGGGGAGGTGACTTTAGGTATCGAATCACGCCTAAAATGAGTGCTACCCTGAGTTACAACACCGATTTCGCTGCTGCAGAGACCGATACCCGCCAAGTCAACTTGACTCGATTTTCTCTTTTCTTTCAGGAAAAGCGCCGTTTTTTTCTAGAAGACGCGGGCGTATTTACATTTGGAGGACTAGAAGGAAGAGTCCGTCGTGGGGCGAGGACCAGTCCAGTGTTTCTGCCTTACTTCAGTCGGCGTATCGGCCTTACTAGCAGCGGAACCGTGGTTCCCCTCATTGGGGCGGGGAAACTTTCGGGACGTATTGGTGATATCGATATTGGAATTATCGATGCGGTGATAGATTCCAGCTCCGAATTGGACAGTCAGAATGTCTTTCTTGGGCGAGCGACGAAACAGGTATTGGATCAGTCAACGGTTGGGGTAATTATGACTCACGGAGATCCCAATTCAGACTACGACAATCTATTAGTGGGTTCGGACTTCCGTTATCTCAGCAACAACTTTCTCGATAAGTATAGACTCGAGGCAAACGCCTTTGTGCTTGGAACGCAGTCCGATGATCCGGACTTTGATGACAGCTTAGCGCCGAGTTTTGGGGGCAACGTAATCATTCCAGCGGACGAATTCGAGATAGACGGCTCTTTTCTGCAGATCGATGAGAACTTCAACCCGGCCATGGGCTTCGCTCCTCGCCGTGGAATCCGCCGCTTTGCCTCGGTCTTAACCTATCAGCCTAGAACAGACGACATCGAATGGCTGCGGCAGTATTTTCTCATTTATGAAGGGGAGTATGTAACTAACCTTTCTAATGAGCTGGAGTCATCACGGCATGAGCTCACTCCCTTAAGTTTTATGTTTGAGTCGTCGGATAGTGTTTACGCTCGATACGAGAATTCCTACGATGCTTTGGTCACTGATTTTGAAATATCGGATGGAGTCGTGATTCAGGCTGGTGACTACGATTGGAACCGAGGCATTTTAGGATTTCAAACTGCGACGAAGCGTACGGTAAGCATGGAGCAGGAATATAGCTTTGGAAACTTTTACGATGGGGACCGAACCGAGAGTAAAACTGAAGTGAACTACCTCCCGTCCAAACACTTTGGAACGACGCTTGGTTATACTCGGCAAAATGTAAACCTACCTGGAGGCGACTTTAGCGTTAAACTGGCATCACTTACAGCACTCGTGAACATTACACCGGATTTCACCTGGTCTAATGTTTTTCAATACGATAATATTTCCGATACGCTAGGCGTAAACAGTCGACTAATTTGGGAATACCACCCCGGAAAGCGAATTTTTCTCGTCCTCAACCAAAGCTACTTAGACGAGCGAACTGGACTGGTTCTCAAGCAAATGGATACAACCTTGAAGCTGAGTTCGATCTTTCGGTTTTAGTAACCTCACCTTTCAGCAAGTAGCTCAGTGCGTCAGTCTGAGCCTAGTCCTTCACAAAGCCTGCTTCCGCGAAGCGGAATCCTGCTCGCCAACGGCGGTCCCTGTTAATTCATAAACCCTCAACCCAATCCTTTTAAGAACAACGATCCCCGACGCATTTTATTCTCAGTATCTTCGCTGAGGTGCTAGCTTACGACTAGATATGATAAGCTCATGACAGGCAAGTCTTGGAGTAGGATGGCTGCGCTATTAGGTATTGGGACTAGCTGGAATGAACTCCTCTTAAATCCTAGTATTGTGAGAAATAGTTATCGTGCGTCCGTTGCGGTGTTGCGGTATCTTTGTTGCTATCGTCGCTGATTTTGAATGCGGGGACCTTTACAAAGGCTTTGGCCCTGCCTTCGCTTCCTTGAGAGCTCCTTCCACTGCTGTTTTCGCCACGGTAACGCAGCCGGTTGCAAAGAGGAAGGTTGAGAGAAGGAGTCCAAGGGATCGGGCGTCGAGAAATTTCATAGGCTTGTTTGTAACGTTGAATAGCTATTAGCTCCATTTGATCTTGGAAATATGCGAGTCGTCCTGTTTGTTCTTACAGGGGAACTTTCAAATTCATTTGCAATGGGTCTCGTAACTCGAAGTTTGCTGTGGTGCCCGATTCGTCGGTGGCTCCGGAGATCTTTGCTTTGCAGGTTCGGATGGCCGGCTCATGTTACGGTATGACGAAATCGGAAATCCGGATGTTAGCTGGCCTCCTCGGAACGGGGCAAGACAACTTGTGGAGTCGTCATGGGGATTATCCCGTATGAAATTGCTTAAAGTGTTTACTTAGAGGGAACTTGCTAGAATTCGTCCATATCAATTGCCTTGACCGTAATTCATTTCGATTTGTTTTGGTATCCAATGAGATCTCGCAAAACAGTAGGACCGGTGGCATTTATCATCTGCGTCCTGGCGAGCGGTTGCGCGATCCACAGGGTTAATGAGAAGGCGGCCGTCCCAGCAGTTGAGCTAAATACTGAGTTTGAACAGCACATGGGAGGAACGGTGCCCGACGATTCGTGGAATCGGTCCTGGTGGGAATCCTTCGATGATCCTGTGTTGAATGAGCTGATTCAAGAGGGCTTGGACGCCAATTTTGATTTGCAGGTGTTTCTGGCTCGAGTTGAGCAGGCCAGCGCGGCCGCCAGACAAGCGGGAGCCCGTTTGTACCCCACCGTAGAAATGAGCGGCAGCTACGAATGGGAGGAAGACGAAAGGATCACCGCTCCATCCACGGGTGATCTTGAGGAGTCCGCGAGCATAGGGGGTCTGTTGCGTTGGGAACTCGATCTTTGGGGTCGCCTTTCATCGGCTCGCAAGGCCCGGAAACTGCAGTTAGAGGCTTCCGTCCAGGACTGGTTGGATGCCCGATTACTCTTATCAACCGCTATATCCGAAAATTATTTCGAAATAAAAGAACAGCAAAGGCAACTGGAGGTACTGCAGGAGCAGATAGAGATAAACGAGTCCCTGCTGAAACTGACATCGCTCCGTTTCGGCCAGGGTCAGTCTTCAATTGTCGACGTGCTACAGCAGCAGGAGCAGCTTGACGAAACAAAAGCTCGCATTCCTGAAGTGGAGGCACGTATCGGCCAAGTAGAATACGTGCTGGATACACTTATTGGCAAGACTCCTGGATCTAGCCAGCGGCAGTTCTCATCAAAATTTTCTAACTTACCCCCTCTGCCGGATGTCGGCGTGCCCGCTCTGCTACTCGTGCGTCGGCCTGACCTGCGTGCCTCTCAGCAGCGAATCCTAGCGTTGGATCATCGAGTAGGGGAGGCCGTTTCCGAACAGCTTCCTACATTGCGAATTGGGGGAAGTCTCAACTGGAGAGGTGATCCTAAACTGGGAGATGCAATCAGAGCGGCATTTGCCGATTTAGCCTTACCTTTGTTCGCTGCCGGAGAAAGAAGGGCTCAAGCGAGATTGCGACAGGCAGAGCTAGAGGAAGCGCTGGCCCGCTACTCGGGCGATTTTTTGACCGCCGTGCAGGAAGTCGAAGCTGTGCTATTGCGGGAGCGAAAGTTGGAGGAACGGCTCGTTCTTGTTGAACGCCAGTTATTGACTGCTCAACGGCTTTTGACGGAGGCACGCAATCGCTTTAGCCAGGGGCTGACCGACTACCTCCCTGTTTTTACCGCCTTAAATATCGTCCAGAACCTCGAGAGGCAGATTGTGAGTTCAAGGCGGGATATCCTGAGCTCTCGTGTCACCTTGCATAGAGCCTTGGGAGGACCCATCTTTTCACCCAACGCCCCCGTAGCCGAATCAAACCCTAATGAAAAAAAAGTCACACGCTAGCACAATTCTGATTATATCCCTGATCCTTGTCGTAGGAGGTGGAGTGAGTTATTTGCTGATATCGACCGGGCCGGAGATTGTGCCTGAAGAAAAAGCGAGTTCGGCTAGGATCGTCCAGACCATTGCGCTCGCCGCTGAAACGCGATCGGTTTCCGTGAGCGCTTTTGGCAGTGTCATTCCAGCCAGAAAAGTGACGATAAGACCCCAAGTATCGGGACAGGTGATACATCAAAACGATTCGATTACGATTGGCGGTCGGCTCGTGAAAGGTGAGGAGTTGGTGCGAATTGATCCAAAGGATTACGAATTGGCACTTTCCGAAGTCAGGTCCAATCTCGAGCAAGCGCGATTCGAGCGTGAAGTGGAGAGTGGACGCCAGGTTATCGCGAAACGTGAATGGGATGAATTGCAATCGGATCTGGAGATCGAGGATGTGAATCGTTCGCTTGTTTTGCGTGAACCCCATTTGCGACGGGCCGAGGCGATGATGCAAAAGGCTACCAACGATATTGAGGTGGCCGATCTGCAGCTCTCACGTACGGTAATTAAAGTGCCTTTCAACGCTATGGTAGTAGAAGAGTCCATCGAAGTGGGGCAATTGCTAAGTCCCAATTCGACGATTTGTGAATTAGTCGGTACTGATGAATTCTGGATACAAGTGACATTGCCTTTTTCCGATCTGAAGTGGATCCGTTTTCCCAAAGATGGTCAGCTTGGGGCCATGGCGAATGTGATTTTGGATACGGGTGAAGGAAGCACGGCGGAATGGGAAGGTCGTGTTATTCGCTTGTTAAGCGATCTGGATCCACTGGGACGTATGGCCCGAGTCGTGATTTCGGTAGAAGATCCCTTGGGATTGCGCAGCGATTCGGAACAAAGTTTACCTCTGTTGCTGGGCAGTTACGTCGAAGTCATGATCGATGCGGGAACGCTCGAAAACACCTTGCGAATACCACGTGATTCCCTCCGGGAGGGAAATCAAATTTGGGTGGTAGGATCAGACAATCTACTCAAAGTCCTCCCTGCGAAAGTTCTTTGGCTAGAAAAGGAAACGGTTCTCGTATCGAATAATCTGGAAGAAGGTCAGCAATTAGTGGTAAGTGATCTTAGAGTGGCGCTTCCTGATATGAAAGTGTCACCGCAACCCTCAACCGCTTACCCTGAACTCGTAGCGGGAACACAATAGGAAGGTAGGAAAATACTATGGAACGCAATCCTTACAATGACACATCTTCTGCGACTGGGATTATCGCGTGGTTCGCTCGCAACCATGTAGCCGCCAACTTACTCATGTTTGCGATCGTAGTCGTGGGTATCGTGGTCGCTCGAAATATCCGACAGGAAATCTACCCCCTCTTCCAAGTCGACACAGTAGAGGTGGACATGCAGTACCGTGGCGCTAGCCCGGAAGAGGTAGAGCAGTCTATCATTCTCCCCATTGAATCAGAACTGCGCGGTCTGGAGTTGACACGACGAATAGAGTCGACTGCTTCGGAGGGTAGAGCGTCCGTGTCGGTGGAAATTATGCCGAGCTTCGACCGGAACAGGGCCTTGCAAGAGGTGACTGCCGCGGTGGCCCGCATTAGTCTGTTCCCGGATGAAATCGAACCTCCTCGTGTATCTCTAGGAACCAGCCGTCGAAGAGGCGTCAGCTATGTTGCGGTTTGTGGGGATGTGGACGAACGAACCCTTGCTCAGTTTGCGCGTCAGATTGAAGACGGCCTTTTGGCCCAACCAGAGATTTCTCTCGTTGAATTGGATGGTGTACGTCGCCCGGAAATTTTGGTTGAGGTACCGCAGGCTCAGCTACGCTCGCTGGATCTCACTTTGGGTGAAATTGCTCGGGCGATTGAGCAATCCGCCCAAGACGTGCCTGCGGGGACCATGAAGACGACCGGTGGCGACATTCTTCTAAAGACAACCGAACGTCGCTACTTCGGCAGTGAATTTGCGAATTTGCCAATCAAAAGTAGTAATACGGGTGGAGAGATTCGCCTTGGTGACATTGCTACGATCGAAGATGGTTTCGAAGAAACGAAGCGTGAATCCTACTACAACGGCAAGCCTACGGTTAGCCTCTCGGTTTATGCTTCTGAAAATCAGCCGCCAATGGCGGTATCCGAGGCGGTCAATCGCTACATCGAGCAAGTTTCCCCGACTTTGCCGCGTTCTGTTTTAGTGGAAGTTCGCTACGATCGAACGGAAGACTATCAAGAGCGAATCAATCTACTAAAGTATAATGGAACGGTGGGTCTTCTCCTGGTGCTGCTCGCCCTCGGTTTTCTGCTTGAATTGAGAGTGGCCTTTTGGACGGCGGTCGGAATTCCTGTATCGATTCTTGGTTCACTCATTCTCCTGCCGGTGATGGATGCCAGTGTGAATATGATCTCGGTATTTGGCTTCATCGTGACGTTGGGAATTGTCGTGGATGATGCGGTGGTGGTCGGGGAGGACATTTTCCATAAGTTGACACATGGAATGTCGCGCCTCGATGCAGCAGTTGCCGGTGTCAAGGAGATGACCATTCCTGTCATCTTTGCTGTCAGCACAAATATCATAGCCTTTCTGCCCTTGTTCTTTGTGCCCGGAGAAAGTGGCCGTTTTCTTCATGTACTCCCTGCGGTTATCATAGCGGTCTTTACGGTGTCTCTGGTGGAGGTGCTGTTGATTCTTCCCTCCCACTTGGCATTTGGCCGAAAGAATCGGCGCGAAGGCTCTTTCTTTACTCGGTTTGATCAGGCGCAAACGCGTCTTCGCATTCGTCTCGATGCGGCCATGGAGCGCTTTTATAGGCCGATTCTGGATACAGCGATTCGCTTACGTTATATAACGATCACCGTTTTTGCCGCTTCGCTTCTTGTGTTAATCGGTTACACGATGAGCGGACGAGTGAATTTCACGTTTAATCCAACGATCGAGAACGACTACATTCAGGCAGAGCTGGAAATGCCTACTGGGACACCTGTGGCGCGAACGCGGGAAGTGATATTTCAAATTGAGGAAGCGGCTAAGCGGGCCATTGATAAAATTGGAGAGGAAGGCATCGTTAGAAACTACAACGTCTCTATCGCTAGGCGGAACACGAATGGAGCCCGCGTTGCAGTGAAGGTTGTGCCGCAGAGCCAGCGGGAGGTCACCGGTGCCGGATTCGTGGATGTTTGGCGGAATGAAGTGCCTGAGATTCCAGATATGGAATCCTTGTTTTTCGACTACCTTGTCGGACCAGGGGGCGAAGCTGCCATATATATTCAGTTGGCCCATCCGGATGTGGGAACGTTGCGTCAGGCGGCTGAGGAGCTGGGTGAAATGTTGGCCCTGTATCCGGGCGTAACCGATATTCGGAAGGGTTTTGGCAGGGAAATGCCACAGATCAGTTTTGAGATTAAGCCAGCAGGGCAAGCTTTGGGTATCACTGCCCGCGATTTGGGACAGCAAATTCGAAATGCTTTTTATGGTGCGGAAGCGCTGCGTCAACCTCGAGACCGAGAAGAGCTCAGGGTGATGGTGCGTTTGCCCCAGGAGGATCGTAAGACGTTGAGCGCGTTGGAAGGGTTGTTGATTAAGGGGGCGAATGGGGCGGAGATTCCTATAAACCAAGCTGCTGAGATCATCGAGACGACTGCTCCGGTTCGTATTGATCGCGTTGATGGAGGTCGAGTGGTCAATGTGACTGCGAACGTCTTGTCCGATGTGACCAATGGGAATAAAGTTCTGACAGCAATGGGAAAAAGTGAGCTGCCTCAGTTGATAAATAGGTATCCGGGTTTACGTTACACTTTTGAAGGCGAACAGAGAGACCAGCGTGAAGCTACACGGAGTCTAAGTATCGGACTGACCGCCTCGCTATTTGCAATCTTTGCCATCATGGCTTCCATCCTAAGAAGTTACACTCAGGCTACTGTAGTGCTCCTGACGATTCCTTGGGGACTTGGGTCTGCGGTATTGGGCCACATAATGCTCGGGTTCGATTTGAGCATCTACAGCGTTCTTGGAATGATCGCCCTGTGCGGTATGGTAGTCAATGGTGGGTTTGTCCTCTCTATGACTCGAAATCGGTATAGGGAGCGAGGTCTGGATTCTTTCGAGTCCATCATTCAGGCGTCTCGACGACGCTTTCGTCCTATCTTTCTCACCGCGATAACCACTTTTCTGGGACTGGGTCCGATGATATTCGAAACCAATGAACAAGCGCTGTTTCTCGTTCCCATGGCCATTTCGCTGGGACTAGGGACTCTGGGTTCGAGTCTAGTTGTCTTGATACTCTTGCCGGTGGTTTTCGTGGTAATTGATGAATTGCAGGATATGATTGGTAAAGCGCAGGAGTCTAACCCCGAGGTGGAACCAGAGTTGGCAGGTGCTGCGATGCAGTGCGAAAGCCAGTAGGATACTCGGTTGGAAACATCAATTTTACCGCGTTATTTTCTCCGCTTGTTTTCCTAGAATCGGCCGCCTTTATTCCCTTTGGGTGAATATTCCGAAGCTTGTATTAGAACCCCTCTTGTCGGTGGCTTATTTACCCGGTACCTTAAAATACCTTGGGGCTTGCCCTAAGGGGACTTTATCCACTTTATCGGACTGACAACGATTGTGCCGTGCTGGGGTCTTGAATTTATAATGGTAGGAACGGTATGGGGTTGAAAATAGCTCCACGTGGCAGCCGCTGCAAATATTTAATTGGAAATGAAAGCTCTAGAACTAATTGAATACGAGAAATTTGAATACAAGGACATCGAAATTCCCGAGATTAAGTCAAACGAAGTCCTGGTCCGGGTCGCGGCCTGCGGTATATGCGGGAGCGATGTTCATGGTATGGATGGCTCTAGTGGACGTCGTATACCTCCCATTGTTATGGGACACGAAGCAGCTGGGACGATTTCTGAGGTCGGTTCTACTGCGGGAGAACAATGGAAGACAGGAGATCGGGTTACCTTTGATTCGACGGTCTATTGTGGTGAATGCTGGCATTGCCGGCGCGGCGAAGTGAATCTTTGTGATGACCGGATGGTGTTAGGTGTGTCGTGTGATGACTATCGTAGATATGGTGCCTTCGCTGAATATGTCGCGGTACCGGCTCACATACTTTATCGGTTACCGGACAATATCACGTTCGAGCAAGCGGCAATGGTGGAGGCGGTCTCGGTCGCGGTGCACGCGGTAGAGAGGACGCCGGTTCACTTAGGGGACTCGGCCGTGGTATTTGGGGGTGGTATGATCGGGCTTCTTTGCTTACAGGCTCTCAAAGCAGCTGGCTGTGGATTCACAGCGGTGGTCGATCTTGATGCGGGTAAACTAGAAACCGCGAAGAAGTTAGGAGCCGATCTATGTGTAAATCCTTCCGAATGTGATGCTCCTGAAGCGATACGAGAGGCAACGGGAGGCCGTGGTGCTGATATTGCGATGGAAGCAGTGGGAATCGCTCCCACATTGCAAGGGGCCATAGCGTCGCTTAGGAAAGGAGGAAGTTGCACGCTTGTAGGAAATCTTGCTAAAACGGTTGAGGTGCCATTGCAGGAAGTTGTTACTCGACAGATTTCATTGATCGGAACCTGTGCATCCGCGGGAGAGTATCCAGCGTGCTTGGATCTGATAGCACGCGGGGTCATCGATGTGGACTGCCTGATCAGCGAAGTAAAGCCTCTCGATCAAGGAGCTGAATGGTTTGCCCGGCTGCACAAAGGTGCAGAGGGTCTTACCAAGGTTATTCTTAAACCATGATTGCTCGAATGTTTTGGGCTTTGGGCGATTTCCGAATGCCTATCGAAATACTCAAATTGTGGGCGCTCGAAGCTCGCCGGCACCTAGAGTGGCAGGCTATATTCTGACACAATTGCGTTCGGTATAATAATTTTGTATGCGAAAAATTAAGACGGGTATCATTGGTACGGGAAAAGTGGGGCATTTGCATGCGGCCGAGCTCGCTTCAAACCAGAAAAGCGAGTTTACCTCGGTATTGGGACGAAGTCCTGAGAAAACTAATAAGTTTGCCGATCAGTATGGTGTAAAGGCTTACACCGATCTCGATGCCTTCTTGAAAAAATCTGGGGTGGAGGCGCTTTGTATTTGCACCCCGCATCCGGCACATCGTGATCCTTCTGTTGCGGCAGCTGAAGCAGGGGTTCACCTTCTAGTTGAAAAGCCTTTGGCGTCTTCTTTGGAGGATTGTGACGCTATTTTGGATGCGGTCGAAAAAAGCGGCGTGAAATTGGGTATGCTTTGCCAGCGCCGCTTTTACGAACCGTGCGCACGAGTCCATGAGGCCATTGAGGCCGGAAAGATCGAGCGACCCATTCTAGGAACCGTAACCGTGCTGGGTTGGCGTGACCAGGATTACTACGACAGCGACTCCTGGCGAGGCACTTGGAAGGAGGAAGGGGGGGGCGTCTTGGTGAATCAAGCCGTGCACCAGCTTGACCTTTTACTTTGGTATATGGGTCCCGTAGCTGAGGTCAGTGGCTACTGGGGTAACTTGAATCATCCGAGTATTGAGGTGGATGATACTGCAGTCGCCTCTATTCGATTCAAGTCGGGCGCTTTGGGTCAAGTGATTGTGAGCAATTCCTACAATCCGGCAATACATGGAAAGGTGAGTGTTTTAGGATCGAATGGATCTTTGGTAGGCGTTCAGACAGATGGCGGAGCCATGTTCATAGCAGGAATGTCAAAGATTGAGGAGCCTCCTTTGAACGACTATTGGACCGTTCCTGGGGAAGAGAGTAAGTTGCCAGAATGGATTAAGGAAGATACGGCTCAATTCAATCGAATCAATGCAATGGAACACTACCATGCCCTGAATATTGACGATTTTTTAGAGGCCATCATAGAAGATCGCGAACCCTGCGTAAGCGGACAGGCGGGTCGTGAAACGGTCGAATTGTTCACAGCCATTTATCGGAGCGGACGTGATGGAAAGTCAATTCAGTACCCCCTGTATCCGGAATATGATAGAAGCGATCTCGATGGTAGGTTGAGTACGTAGTTGGTAGGGCTGCTGGTCACGCCATGCTGCTCTTCATGATCGTAGGAGAGACTTTTACGCCGCGATTTGAAAAAGCCTCCCCATGGCAAGTCCGCGAAACTTCGAGGGGGCGGGCGTTCTCCGAGCGAAGCGACAGCGGTCGTTTTTATGAAATCGCGACGATCGATCATGCTTTTGGTTGTCTTCGAACGGGTTTGATTGGAAAAGTATGCCGGGAGTTTTGGATGAAAATTTTGTCGAGCAAATTTCCCGCGAAGTTATATATTATTATGGAACTAGTTCTGAACGACTGGATTTCGCTTTTGAACGATTGGGGCTGTTGCGATCCAAAGGACCGCAACGATTATCATGATCACTTTGACGGTCTCAAGACTCATCAAGTTAAATAGGAAAAGAAAAGCAGGGACGATCGTTAGTCCGAGTGCCAATCTCGATAGGATTTTCGGTAAAGTTTTCATGGTTTAAACGTTTGGTTTAGACAACTAAGGACTTTCGATTGAAGAGAATGTACAGGACTCCGCAAACGATCCAGCAAGGGAGGGGGAAAATCCATGGAGTAATGCCAATCGCCTGAATGAAATAGAGGGCGATTCCGACAGGAATCAGCCAGGCGAAGAGAACGGACAAATTGAAGGGTGACGATGGAACCGTATTGTGCAGTGTATCTGCGTTACCCTTACAGCGAAAGTGCCAATCAAAAAAGATAACGGCTCCGATGGGGGCGAGAATCGTTCCGTAGATGCCAACGAAACCGAGCAATTTCCATGCGAATGCCGGAAAAACGCCTGCGATCGTCGCTACCGATCCTGCAATCAACGTTACTTTGAATCTAGAGGTGCTGGGCACGATCGCCTGAAATGCAAGTCCAGCCCGATAAATCGTAGGGTTAGCGGTGGTCCATCCTGCTACGATGACGCATATAATTCCGGCTAGCCCAGCGACATTGCTGGCCATGGGTCCCGGAACAGGATTGGCGTCCTGGGAAAGTTTGATTTGGGCCGCTAACATAAATGCTGCTGCGATCCAGGCCATGTAGTGGCCGATATACATGCCCGCAGCGGAAGCCCAGCCATAGCTAGCCTTCTTGGCGAAGCGGAAGACAGATAGATCAGACATCCCGATATGCATGGCGGCGTTGCAGAACCAGGCAAAGAGGACAACGCTCCAAAATCCCATCGTCGACGTTCCTTGTCCTTCTTGAGCAAATACGATCGATGCCGTCCAAAGTTCGTTGAGTTCAGTCCACCCGGATACGTCGAGTTGTTTGAAGGAAATGATCCCGCACGAGAGAAATACAAGAACCATCCACGGAGCCGCGATATTGGCAAATTTGGCGACCGTGTCATATCCGAGCGAAGCCACTACGGCGATAATCGCTCCGACCGCAATCACAATGACGACAAAAGAAAGACTATTCGGGTACGAGTCTTCGATGGCGGGCATCGGCATATTGAAGGGAATGCCCACTGCGGTAGCGGATACGGTGATCATCGCTCCGGCGAGGAAGCAAAAGAGGATGCCGTTGGCTAGATTGTAAACTTTAACCAGCTTCTCGCCCGCAATTTTTTCCAAATGGTAGTAGAGGGTCAGGCGCGCTTTTGTCGCGATTGGGGCGCAAAGATAGCGCCAGCTGAGCACCGCCATAAGGTTTCCGAGTAGAAGACCGAAAAATATATTCTGAAGACTGACGCCGTTTAGGAGAAAGAGCGGTCCGATCATGAATTCAGTCCCTGCTGCGTGTTCACCGGCATACATACCCCAGAACTTGTTGGCTCCTTTCTGAGCTTTCTTTGGGACGGGTTCACGCTCGTATTCAAAGATTACGGGAGTTTCGATCGAAACCGGATTCCCGGCAGGGTCGGTGGAGCTCATAGTGAGGATAGAAGGGTCAGGGAGGCAAACAATGCCTTTGGCTGGTAACGCGTCAAGTATTAGAGGGTCGACTCCGTTAACCGCAATGAGAGGATTGCTTAACGGTCAGTGAAGTGTCCCAATGATAGTGGGCCAGTTGGATGCTGCAGCAGTTCCATTTTCGATTTGCTTAAACTTAGGCTATAGCACATGACTCACCCCTCTTCTGTTTGATGCGAATCTTATTATGGAATTGGGATTCGCTTGATAAGTGTATAAGAATGGCACGGAAGTCCGTTATGAATGGTGTTTAGATAGTATGTGTCAGAAGACCGGTCGCTTTCGCTATCCATGATTGACAACACTGATTCCGCATTGAGCTACGGCATTCAAGGAAAGGGTTCGGGTCGGAAAAGAAATAAGGCTGTCGTCATCCTTGTATCCTGAAGTGAGGACTTTTGCTCGCTTTGTTGTTTGTTTAGAGCGTGACGGAGGGTTTGAAGGAACCGGTGGAGATGTTTGAGTGCGAGCGTTTCAGTCTACGCGGCGGGGACAGTGTTTGCTCTTCCCTACGCGGTGCTGAGGTTTGGAATAGAGGGCTTTGGGGGTTCCAGTAATCTCCGTCGTGCAGAAATCCACGACGAGTTGTAATGATCAAGGGCTGCACGAGAGGCTGATCACGAGGAGTGAACGCAATGGTGTGAAGAAGCGACAAGTTGGAAGACTAGGTCAGACGGTACCCGGTTTCCCGGCCGCTAGTTTGCTGTTAGTGAGGGGTATGAATCCCGCTGCAGCACATGAGATGGCTCATTGGGAGAACTATGCTGTATACGGTTCAGTCTTTGGAGTCGGAGTCGTTACCGCCTTGATTGGTAACGCCATATATAAATGCTCCACCGCCGAAAATAAGAGTGATGCAAAAGCCGATAATTAGCAATATCAGATCATCCATCACGCCCCCCCGCCAATATCAGAGAACCAGCGGAACATATGGAAGGAACCCAAATACCAACGTACAGACCTTGTTCCTTGCTCCCCGTGAACCACAAGGCTACGGATAGCAGGAAGGAAATTCCAGCAGCGGCGAGGAATAATCCTTTAGCTTTGTTGATTCTGTTGGGTTCAATACTCATTTTCTTTTCAATTGTTTCGATGTTGTATTACGTGACCAAGCTGACTGAGAAATAGTAGCATAAAGATTAAACAGTCAAGCGAGAATAAGAGGGTATTGGGCATTTAATGAAACACTTAAGAACAGGATATAGGCTAGTATAGTTGTCCATTATCTGTTCTCTATGAGCGTCTCAACACCTTTGGGGAGTTTACGGCCCTAGATCGTGGACGAACCAGCGAGCCAAAGTCGGGACTTTAGCGGCCGTCATGGTGCGATTGGCCAGTAGTTGATACGCTAGTGTATAGAATCTAAGAAGATGGTGGAATTGAGAATAGGCGAAGAGAGGACAATGCTGCGAGTCCGAAGAATAAAAATACACACAACTTGTGGTTGAAAAAAGTAAAAGCCAAGGGCGATTCTCCCTATGCTCTGGTCACGGTGGCGGATTGTGCGGCCCGAAACCTACATGGCTTTGCCTCGAGCCATGAAGACCCAATTACGAGCGCAGCATCGACGATGGGGTGACTCGGAATGCACGAAAAGAAATCAACGGAGACTTTGAAGCCTGCACGGATCAATGCTGTGGAACCAGTTACTAGTGTTTACAGTGAGCGAGGAACCGCTGGTATATAGGTTCGATCAAGATGAGAGCAGATTTAAGAGCCATGTGGTAATTCGCGAATCCTGTCACGAGAGGGGGTTCATCGACTCGCGCGAAAGAAGCCGCATTTATTTCGCTCTTAGGATTTTCGACCGCTACTAGGTCAAATCTTTTTGGGCGCGGGATGAACAATTTTGAGGGCAGGTTAAGATATGGTTTCGTTCTTCGAAAATATAAATGGGATGGCTTTCCTCGAATCATAGAGTTTTTATCATCTTTTTGTTGCATCGAGAGTAAGGTTTTATTTGAAAGAATGTTGAGTGCGGGGATCAAAGGGCTTCGGCCATGGCTAGTTTGGCTAATCGGATTTTATGTCGTTTGGTTTCTGATCGTTTTGCAGGGAGACCATTGGCAGACACTGATCGATCATTGGGAGATCGCGATTGCCATGGCGATGGGTTCCTATGCGGCGGGCTCTACACCGATGGGCGGAGGAACGGTAGGTTTTCCGGTTTTAGTTCTGCTGTTTGGAGAGGCCCCTGCAATGGGGCGGGATTTTAGTTTTGCGGTTCAAAGCGTAGGGATGACCAGCGCTACGGTTTTTATCCTTTGTCGCTGGCAACCGATTGAATGGCCAATGCTTCGCTGGGCCGTGTTGGGCTCGCTGATAGGGACGCCAGTGGGGGTATTGTTCCTAGCACCGCTGTTGTCCGGACTTGCTATTAAAGTATTGTTTGCGGTCGTTTGGTGTAGTTTCGGAGTGCTGCACTTGTATCGTTTTAAAGAGATCGTACAGCACGAAGGCCTCGCTCCCGGCGCCCATCGGTTTGATAGAAACGTTGGATTTATGGTCGGCTTGATCGCGGGGGCCACTATTTCATCCATCACCGGGGTGGGTGTGGATATGGTTCTCTACGCAGTGCTGGTGCTGCTTTGCCAAGCCGATCTCAAAATAGCGATTCCCACTTCCGTTATCATCATGGCCGTTACTTCGCTCATTGGGCTAACGACCAAGACTTTGTTTGGCTCTCTCCAATCAGGTGTATTCGAAAATTGGTTAGCAGCGGCGCCTGTGGTCGTCCTAGGGGCTCCTTTTGGGGCCTTGATCGTGAGTCGAATCGGTCGGAAGCCGACATTGATGATCGTGTCAATTCTCTGTGTAGGCCAATTTCTGTGGACATTGCAGAACGAATGGGCCGCCTTAGGATTGTCAGGAGCGATCATTGCCTTTGGTGGTGTGCTTTTGTTTAACTTAGGATTTGAATACCTGCACCGTGTGGGCGGGCGTTTCGACCGTCGCAATCGATAGTGAAATCAAGGGCAATTGGTGTGGGTTGACTGATCAGTGGTGTTCCTAAATAACCTGAGGGATGAGGCGTGTCCGGAAGTTGACGCAATGCCGTAGAAAGGGTGGAAGCCCTAAGGCCCGTGGAATGTCGATACGGAAGATTGATGCGGCGTTTGTGGAGTAAGGGGAAGCAGTCTTCCCTATCCTTCGGGTAAATATCTCGAAGCTTGTCTCGGACCTCGGCTTGTCATTGAATTCGTTACTGGCTTTGGTAGCGGGCGCTCGGATACAGCCCGCTATTTAAGATTACCTCGTAGATGCGTTACATAGGAATTCAAAGTTTATCTATCTCAAGCTTTTGTTTCCGCCACATTTTGGGAGAGAAGTGAGCGAGCTTCTTGAACCACTGGGAAAGGTGGAAGGTGGAGTCAAAGTTGAGGAGCGCCGCGATTTCGCCGATCGAGAGATCGGATTCATTGAGAAGGCGTTTGACTCGTTCAAAACGTAGCTGGGTATGGTACTGTTTTGGGCTGAATCCCGTGTACAACTTGAACATGCGGCGAAAGTAGGTGTATCCAACATTCAATTCTTCCGCTATCGACTCGATGGATACGGCGGTGTCAGTTCTTTCCCTAAAAAGAAAGCAGGCTTGGCGGACCGTGGCCCGCATGGGCTGATTTTCCTCCTCGGTTCGGAGGGGCAGACTGGTGGCCAGCGCGAGTATTTGCAGAACCGATGCCGCGGCGATGCGACGAAACCCCAGAGCCTCGTTTTTGACCTCGTCGAGTGCAAGCTGAAACTGGGCCAGAAGTTTGTCGTGATGCCCTACTTGAAAGAGAGGTTGTTCCGATTTAATGACTCCGGTCGCGATCATCTGCCTCGGTATTGGGCCGTCGAAGCCAATCCAATGCTCGTGCCAGCCGGTTTCGGTATTAGGTCGATATCGGTGTCAGATATTCGGAAATAGAAGGTACAGAACCGGAGCTTCTAGAATTATGGGGGGGGTTTTTTGAGTTTCCAACAAACCCGTACCCTGGGTGATATACAGTACCTGGAATCCAGGGAGTATTCTACCCTTATTCCAATCCAACTGGTACTCCACAGGGTGCTTGTGGGCAGGGTAGCTCTGGTTGGGTCCAATGTTGGACTGGCCAGCTCCCTGGATTTCAAGATTCCAGGCGGAATCTTGAATGGGTTGAGGGAGATAGTAGAATTCATCACCTTTCACTGTGTCAGAATTTGTATAAAGATTGTCATTCTGTCGATGGATAAGATGAATGATTTCTGCTAGTATTCGAAAATGAAAGAGGAGGCGCTCGCTACGTTAGATCATCTAGAGATTGAACTTCCCTCGTGGGGATTCGCAGACACAGGCACGCGGTTTGGGAAATTTTTGCAGGATGGAGCGGCCATAGACACGGCGGACAAGTTTGCCGATGCGGGAATGGTGCATCGACTGACCGCGTGTTGTCCGACGGTGGCAGCCCATGTACTCTGGGACTTTTCGGTGGATCAGGGCAAGAGCACGGTGGCCGCGATTGCGGATAAGTCGGGAGTCAAGATTGGGTCCATTAACGCTAACCTATTTCAGGATCAGGATTACAAGCTCGGTTCGTTTGGGAATCCAGATGCGACGGTTCGAGAGAAAGCTTTAAAGCATAGCCTCAATTGCATCCAGTTGGGCCAAGACGTGGAGAGCGACTTGTTCACACTATGGTTTGCCGATGGAACAAATTATCCAGGACAGGATAGTATTCGCGATCGCAAACGGCGCTTTCAGGAAGGGTTGCGAGCGTGTCATGAAGCGCTTTCCCCTAGCCAGATCATGCTAGTGGAGTACAAGCCTTTTGAGCCCGCGTTCTATCACACAGACATCGCAGATTGGGGAATGTCGTACATCCTGTGCAAAGACGCGGGACCTCAGGCGAAAGTACTCGTCGATACGGGGCACCACTATACGGCACAGAATATTGAGCAGATCGTGGCGTGGCTGTTGGACGAAAAAATGCTAGGAGGCTTCCATTTCAATGATCGACGGTATGCGGATGACGATTTGACGCTCGGATCCATTGATCCCTATCAGGTTTTCCGGATTTTCAATGAGATTCATAGTTTTGCGGAAGAGGAAGGCGAATATCCTGAAATAGAGTACATGGTGGATCAGTCTCATAATCTAAAACCGAAGATTGAAGCGATGATTCAGACGGTGATGACGGCACAGGATCTTTGGGTGAAGGCATCTTTGGTGGATCGGCAGGCATTGAAAAAATTTCAGAGCGAGGGGGCGATTGTGGATGCAGAGAATGTTTTGAAAACCGCTTTTAATACGAACGTGGATAAACTCCTAGCGGATTGGCGAAGATCAAAGGGAGTGGAACCCAATCCGCTCGAGGCTTATCGTAAGAGTGGCTATGGCGAGAAGATAGCGGTAGAAAGAGCCGCTCGAAGAAAAGAATTGGGGATTGTTGCCGGAGGTTCCTATGCGTAGGGTGCTTGGAGGGTATTGCAAGAAGGTAGGGCTACTTATCCCTAAGCGGCCGCAGGCAACATTAAAGCACGGCTGATTAAGGATAATCAGCCCTACCAAACGAAACCGAAACTGAATTATGAATACAACACAATCAACCTTTGTCCCGAGCGATTATCGGCATGTGAACTATCTGTGGGACGATGAGAAGGTCGCTGAGATGTCCCCTTTGGAGCGTCTTGTTTTCAGATCCAACATTCTGGGGCAGGATCTCCGTATCACGAATACGGGTGGCGGGAATACATCCTCCAAGTGTTTCGAGATTGACCCCATGACGGGGGAATCCGTGGAAGTCATTTGGGTCAAGGGCTCGGGTGGTGACTTGCGTACGTCTAAGAACGAGAACTTCTCGTCCCTTTATCAGGGCAAGACTTTAGCCTTGGAGAAAATTTATCGCGACCATCCCGAAAGTGGCGTGAAAACCGAAGTCGAGGATTCGATGGTGGAAATGTACCGGCACTGTACCTTCAATCTTAATCCTCGTGCGTCCTCGATTGACACGCCTTTGCACGCGTATTTGCCTTTCAATCACGTTGATCATATGCATCCCAATGCGGTTATCGCAATCGCAGCGGCGGAAAATGGCGAGGCCTTGACGAAAGAGATTTATGGCGACGAAGTGATTTGGACCGAATGGCAGCGTCCCGGATTCGACTTGGGACTGATTATGCGAGATGTGATCGCTGCGAATCCTCAGGCCAAGGGAATCATGATGGGGCAGCACGGAATCATCAATTGGGCAGACGATGACAAAGAGTGTTACGAGTCAACGCTCACACTGATTGAGAAAGCCGCCCGATTCATCGAAGCACGCGAAGGGGACAAGCCCGTCTTTGGCGGAGTGCGGGTGGAATCGATATCAGAGGACCAGAAGCGGGAAACCTTGATCGAGATCCTGCCGTGGTTACGGGGAAAAGTAAGCCAGGAAAAGAGCTTTATTGGGACGATCCAGACGGACGAGCGCCTACTGGATTTTGTCAACAGTGTGGACGGTCAGCGACTTGCGGAACTGGGTACGAGTTGTCCGGATCATTTTCTACGTACCAAAATTAAGCCGCTTTATGTGGACTGGGATCCGCATGCGGAAAATTCGATCGAAAATCTTAAGTCGCTCTTAGAAGAAGGGCTTGATCAGTACGTCAAAGATTACGCGGCCTATTACGAGCGTTGCCAGCGCCCGACCTCTCCTGCCTTGCGCCAGGCCGTCCCAACAGTGGTGTTGATTCCTGGAATAGGAATGATCGCTTGGGGTAAGAGCAAAAGCGAATCGCGAGTGACGGCAGAGTTTTACAATTGTGCGGTTGAAGTAATGCGTGGGGCGGAAACGGTGGACCGATACCGTGCTTTGCCCGAACAGGAAGCTTTCGATATCGAGTATTGGCTCATGGAAGAGGCGAAGCTGCGTCGTATGCCGCCTGAGAAATCGCTCGCTAGACAGGTATCAGTGGTAATTGGCGCTGGGAGCGGGATCGGCAAAGAGCTGTGCCACCGAATATCGGGCGAAGGAGCTCATATCGTAAGCGTTGATTTGAATCAGGACGCGGCTGTCGCAACGGCGAATGAAATCACTGATATTCTGGGCGAAGGTATCGGAGTATCGGGTACGGGTATTTCGGCCTGTGGTCCTGCTATTGGCGTAAACGCGAACATCACCGATCGCTCATCTCTGTCCAGTATGCTCGATGAGGCGATCCTCGCCTATGGTGGAGTGGATTCATTGGTGGTGACAGCGGGAATTTTCGTTCCGCCCAGTGTAAAGGGTGATATAGCCGATGATGCCTTTACGCTTACGTTTGATATCAATGTAAAAGGGGGCTATCTGGCGACGAAAACAGCGTCAGAGAAGATTTTTGCCAAGCAGAGTTTACCCAGTAATGTCGTAATCACTACGAGCGCGAACGCTGTTGTGGCCAAGAAAGGCAGTATCGCTTATGATACGAGCAAAGCAGCGGCGAACCATATGGTGAGGGAGCTCGCTGTAGAGTTGGCCCCAATCACTCGCGTCAATGCGGTGGCTCCGGCGACGGTAGTGAAGGGGAGCACGATGTTTCCAAGAGATCGAGTGATTGCTTCGCTCGCAAAGTATGATATAGAATACAGTGAAGCGGAAGGTGATGATGAACTGCGCGACAAGCTAGCTAATTTCTATGCCCAGCGTACGTTGACCAAATCTGCCATAACGCCCGCGGATCAAGCGGAAGCGATTTATTTGTTGCTTACAAATGCGCTCAGCAAAACGACGGGACATGTGATTCCTGTCGATGGAGGTTTGCATGAGGGGTTCTTGAGATGAAAGCGTCCCGTAGTAATCGATCCTTAAGTGGCTATCAAAAGGGTGTGGAGGACTGGTACAGTCCTCTGCTGGTGAGGCTTTCTTTGAGGACCGGGCCGGTTCACCTTGCCAGACTTCGAACGTCTCATCCACTTTAAGATTGGCCGCCACCATTCGATGACTATGGAAAAGCAAGCCAAGGTTTATCTCGCAGTCGATCTGGGAGCTACAAGTGGTAGGGTAATTGCAGGTGTATGGTCAGCGGATAAACGAGAACTGAAACTAGAGACAGTGAACCGTTTTTCTTCGCCCATCACGAGAGTCGATGGCAGACTCCATTGGGACATCTTATGTATCTATAGTTCGATAAAACGAGGGCTCAAACTTGCTGCGT
Source organism: Candidatus Pelagisphaera phototrophica (assembly GCF_014529625.1). Classification (GTDB taxonomy): domain Bacteria; phylum Verrucomicrobiota; class Verrucomicrobiia; order Opitutales; family Opitutaceae; genus Pelagisphaera; species Pelagisphaera phototrophica. The sequence continues at coordinate 2,677,775 of NZ_CP076039.1, read as the reverse complement.
CGACGTATGGCAATCGGATTGAAAGCGTTGGCGTCGACTCATGGGCAGTTGACTATGCACTTATTGATGCGAACGGAGCCATGTTGGGAAACCCGTTTCACTATAGGGATTCGAGGACCGAGGGCATGATGGACGCAGTATTCAACAAGGTGCCAGAGGAAACCATTTATAGAGAAACTGGTATTCAGTTTCTCTTTATCAACACGATTTATCAACTTTACTCAGAGATAGTGGGCAATGTGGGGTCCCTTCAGGCGGCCCGGCGGATTCTCTTTATTCCCGATCTGATCAGTTTCTGGCTGTCAGGAAGTCTTCATCAAGAGCGAACCGTCGCCAGTACGAGCCAGCTTCTAAATCCTATGACCGGGAAGTGGTCGGTAACCCTGCTGGAAAGGCTCGATTTACTGCCGGGACTTTTTAAAGAGGTGGTCGAGCCGGGTACTATCGTTGGTTCTTTGAAGGCAGAAGTGCAAAAAGAAACCCGTCTGAGCGACATTTCTGTGATTGCAGTGGCGGGTCACGACACCGCGAGCGCGTTTGTCGCCCTGCCGGGTAACCGCAAAGGGTTCGCGGTGATGAGTTCGGGTACGTGGTCCTTAATGGGTCTGGAATTACCGGAACCTCAACTGGGGACAAATGCGTTAAACGATGGCTTTTCCAATGAAATTGGATACGGCAACACCGTTCGTTTTTTGAAGAATATATGTGGAATGTGGCTGATCGAGGAGTGCCGACGGCACTTGACGGAAGCAGGTCGCAACTACGATTACGAGGCGATTGTTGATCTCGCCAACGAGGCTCCGTCTATGGTTTCAATGATAGATCCCGACGCTCCTGATTTCGCTTCTCCGGAGCACATGCCGGATGCCATTAGTGCATTTTGCCAGCGAACCGGGCAAAAAGTCCCGGCTGACGACGCATCTTTGGTTCGTTGCGTCTTTGACAGCCTGGCGATGAAATACCGCTACGTGTTTCGAAAACTGGAAGCCTACTCTGACCAGTCTCTAGAAGGGCTCTATGTTCTAGGGGGAGGGGCGCGTAATCACTTGTTGAATCAAATGACGGCCGATGCCTTAGGCGTACCGGTGGTGACGGGTCCGTCAGAAGCGACTGCGGTAGGCAATATAGCCGTTCAAATGATTTCCAAAGGGGAGATCGATAGTCTTGAGAGTGCCCGTGATTTGGTCGAAGAATCATTTCTTTCAAAGGTGTTTGATCCTTGCGATACGGGGCCTTACACGGATAATGAGGCAAGGTTTGCAAAATTATTGGATTGCTAGTCGGTTATCCTTAGTGGATGCGTATGTTATCAAGCGTTTTTAAGACACCTGTTTTTTAGTTATGGCTGAACCCTTCGACCCCAGTCTTCCGTCCATCGAGTTTCTGCGACAGAAAGCCAGCCGCCGCATGCCGGGCTTTGCCTTCGACTATTTAGAGGGAGGATGCAATTCGAATGTTAACGTGCAACGGAACACGGACGACATTCGCAAGATCAAACTTAAGCCGTACTACGTTCGCGACTACGCAGGTTCAAAATTGGAGACGACGCTTTTTGGACAGACCTACAGTGCTCCGTTTGGAATTTCTCCAGTTGGATTGCAGGGACTGATGTGGCCCAAGTCTTGTGAGATCCTCGCGGCTGCTGCGAATGAACACAATGTTCCTTTCGTTTTGAGCACGGTGGGAACGGCCAGTGTGGAAACGGTTTCCGAACTCACAGAGGGTAAAGCTTGGTTTCAGTTGTACCACCCGGCAGAAGAAGAACTGCGCGACAAGCTTCTGAAGCGAGTCGAAGCAGCGGGCTGTCCCGTCCTCGTGATTCTCGCAGATACACCCACGTTCGCTTATCGCCCTTTGGAAATTCGCAACGGTCTTTCCATTCCGCCCCGCATGACCCTGCGAAACATATGCCAAATGGTGGCCCATCCGACCTGGTCGTTTTCACAGCTCGCCGCCGGATCTCCCGAATTCAAAACCATGAAGCCCTACATTCCCAAAGGTCTCGATATGAAGCATCTGGGTCTTTTCATGAATAAGACCTTTTCCGGTCGTTTAACAGTAGACCGGATCAAGGCGATTCGCGATATTTGGAAAGGGAAACTAGTAGTGAAGGGCATCGTCAATGTCGAGGATTGCCAGAAGGTAGTGGATTTGGGGGTAGATGGGATCATCATTTCCAATCACGGAGGCCGTTCGCTGGATGCGGGGCAGTCTACGATAGAGGTGCTTCCCGAATTGGCTCAGAAATTCGGCAACCGCATCACGGTCATGATTGACAGCGGAATGCGTGAAGGTCCCGACATCGCCTGCGCCCTCGCTAGCGGGGCCCAATTCACTTTCATGGGACGGTCCTTTATGTACGGTGTGGGGGCTCTGGGCAAGAAGGGTGGGTCCCATACGGTTACCATGATCAAACGCCAGCTCCAGCAAGTTATGGAGCAAGTGGCGTGTCCGACCATACAGGATTTTCCCGAACATTTGATTCGATCGTAGTAGATCGGTAAGAAGTAAGATCCGTAGGGGCGTCGCTCTTGACGGTCGTAGCCTTGGCGGAGACTGTTGCGGCGACCGCTGCTATAAACTAGACTTGCCTCGCCTGGTCGCCGCTAGTTTACAGCTGCAGTAAGTGGCTGTATCAGATTGTTTGTGGTGAGAAGGTCTAATTTGTTGGATGGGGCGAGGAACTCCAGGCCCGCCGCGATTGTACGATTCTATTCGGGCGACTAGAGGTAGTCAGACCGACCTTTTCAGAGGATAGATTTTGAGACTTTACTATCTCAGGCAGCGAGCGATCTCGCTTTGCTTTTGCCGGAAAAAGGGATGCGGAAAATGGCCAGTTGCTAGGGTTTCCATCAGCGTTCGAGAGATCGTTGTAGTTCGTTTATGATTGACTGGTATCTGGGATCCGTTGCAAGGATGAGCGTTTCGTTCGGATCGAGGTGAAGATTGAAAAGGTGAGTCGTATTCAGATAGTTACCCTAAGGACGATACGGCGTGGCGTTTTCGTAGACTTCCGCTTTAGAACCAACTTTGCGAGTTTCCGCTCCAACTTCTTCAAGGAAATTGACTAATAGCTGGTGAAGTTCATTTGTTTTCGCCTCCATTTGTTTAGAGAGATCTTTGGCTTCGCCAATGTCTTTTGAAATATCGAACAGTTCTAGCCGATTTCTATCCCAGGTTTTAACGAGCTTATAGTTGCCGAGAATGAGAGAGCTCTCTGCACTTCGCGCGACTGCCTGATGGAAAATTAAAAAAGGATTGTTCCGTTTTACTTCGCCTCGTCCGCCGTTCATGAATACACTCTTCAGGCTACCTCCATCGAGGGCCTTTGGAAGCGGCTTAGCGTAGCCTACTAAATCGGCGATAGTTGGTAGTATGTCGAGACCGGTTACTGGCACATGAGAGATGCCCTGATTCTCTACGTCAGGGCCGATGAGGATAAAGGGGACGCGGACACCACCCTCATAGACGGAGCCTTTCCCGTCTCGCAGGGGATCATTTCGGTGAATCTCGGGATCGTCCTGACCAGGGATGCCCGTTCGCCCGCCGTTGTCTGACAAGAAGAATACATAGGTATCGTTCTCGATCCCGAGGTCATGAATCTTGTCAAGAAGTAGACCGATGCCGGTATCCACATCGGAGGTCATAGCAGCAAACTCGGGCATGGAATGTTTCTTCCCCTTCTTCCAATTTCTTGCTTCGTTGAGTGACTCTTCTCGATAAAAGATGTCGAGATGCATCGCGTAGTGAGAGACCTGAACGAAAAAGGGATGACCTGCGCTGGTCTGATCCTCCATGAACGTTCCCGTTCGTTCGGTGATTTCCCAAATTAACTTTGGATCCTCCTGTGCTGATGGTCCTCCACTGCCTTTACCTCCGCCGGTCCCATTACCGGTGAGTCCATCGCTAACATCGTATCCCATCTCTTCGGGAGTCACATCGTCAAAACGCATATCCCATTTCCCGAAGTGGGCTGTGCGGTAGGCCTGGTTTGCCTGTTTAAGCATTTGAGGTATGCTCAGTTGTTTTCGGTAGTTAGATGTCCAGTTTCTCTGGTCTTTCTGATAGATGTGTCGGGCGGGAGTCTGGCCTATAAGAATGCTTCTTCGTGTGGGGCAACAATAAGGAGCGGGAGCGTAACCTTGGGTGAAGCTTGTACCCATGAAAGCGAGCCGTTCAATATTGGGGGTCTTGAAGTAGTCGCTCTTCGTGCGTGGGTCGTCTGGCTTGATTTGAAGCGAACTGCCTACCCAGCTTTGGTCGTCTGTGAGTATGACGACGAAGTTGGGTGAGGCGGCGAGGGTTCCCGATACGAAGGAGAGCAGGATTAACGAAATCGCCGTGGTCTTCAATAAGGTGTACGCTTTAATAGATTTGAGTAGCTGGATATTCTAATTGTTTTGCTAGGGCTAGTGCAAGTGCAAGCCCTATTGGATCTTTGAGCGGAGCAGGGACAACAAGAATTCGCTACCAACGATCGCATCTAAAAGAAATTTGTAGGAGCGGTTTTACACCGCGATATTGAGGGCATCGAATATCGCGGCATAAAGCCGCTCCTACGAGTGGCGAATCAAGATAGGCTAACACCAGTGGGCGCCGAGGGCTTCAGTATAGACGGCGTAGAGGCCGCGGCTCGCTGTCATGAAAAGACGGTTACGGCGGGGTCCGCCGAAGCACACGTTACTGCAAATTTCCGGCAATTTGATTTGGCCGATGCGTTGACCTTCTGGAGAAAAAATATGCACGCCGTCGTATCCTTCGCCGACCCAGCCGGCGCTGGACCAGATGTTGCCATCGCGGTCGCAGCGAACACCGTCAGCCTGGCCCGCGACTTCCTCCCCGTCGACAAACATTTTCATGGAAGCGAATTCGCGGCCGTTCTTCAGTTTCGAGCCGTCGACATCCCAAACTTTTATGTTTTTGGGAGCATCCGGGTAGTGCGAAGCACCAGTATCAGCAATGTATACCTTTTTGTAGTCGGGTGAAAAGCACAGACCATTCGGCTTGAAAATATCGTCCGTCACTTTCTCGAGCTTACCCGACTTATCGAGGCGATAGACCGCTTCTTTGAGGAGCAACTCGCCTTTGAAACCTTCGTAGTTTCCAAGACTGCCGTAGCCTGGATCGGTGAACCAGAGGCTACCATCGGGATGGACCGCTCCGTCGTTAGGGGCGTTGAAGGGCTTCCCATTATACTTGTCGGCTAAAACAGTGACTGTGCCGTCAGGCTCGTAGCGAGCGACGCGACGGGTTCCGTGTTCGAATGAAATTTGGCGGCCCTCGCGATCAAACGTATTGCCATTACTGTAGTTTGAGGGATTCCGAATTGTCGTTACTCCACCATCATCCTGTAGCCAGCGATGCTGGACGTTTTTGGGGATGTCACTCCAGACAAGGTAGTTTCCGCGGCCACTCCAGGCGGGACCTTCTGCCCAGTACATGCCTGTGTGAAGCCTTTCAATTGGGGTATTGCCTATTTTATACTTTGCAAAGCTCGGCTCAAGGGCGATGACGTCCGGCTCCGGATAGCGAACGGGTGCCGCGTCTGGACCATAGTCACGTCCGAGTAAAGGAGTTGCCGCGATGGCTCCGAGGGTAGTTATAAAAGAACGACGGTTGGTATTGGGGGAGTTCATAACTGAGGTGTGAGAGACTTTGTAGGGGCGTCGCTTACGGCGATCCGCGTTTTTAATGAATTGACTTTAATACGCGGCATAGCGCGAGCGCTAGCCCTACGGATTATGAACCCGAAAAATGATTTAGAAAATCAGTGACTGTGCTTGTGGTGTTCCCATATGATGTTGCGCCCAAAGTCCCCATCGAAGTCGCGCCAGGTGGCATGGATGTGATTGGCTCTATTTTGAATATTGTCGTACTCAATCAGGAAGTTGGGACCTTGTATCCGGTAATAATGAGCTTCACCCACCTCGTCACTTCCCGCCCAAGCGAAAACAACCCGGTCCATCCCATCCTTTTCGAATTTCATTCGTCGCTCCTTGGCGACTTTGGATGGCATATTGTTTAAATAGACGTCGATCAGCTGGTTGAGTCCTTTTACTTGTCTCGCGTTTAGATCGGCGACCGATATCCCAGCATCTCCAAGTGGATACACTTTTGGATCGTCACTCGAGTAAATATCTTTGGGTGCCTTATCGGCAATCACCGCTTTTTTGCGCTGATCACTGTTGAGCGAAAGAAGGAAGTCCCGGGCTAAGTCTTCTTCCTCTTTGAGGATACGAGCCCCTTTTTGAGGACCAGAAAGGACTTTAGCAGGATTCGCTCCCCAAAAATTAGGATTAGTGGAGAGTAGTTTCCCATCAACTACTGTAAAATTGAGCGATAGGTGGTGTCCCTCGAAGCGCCATCCCCAAGCTCCTTCCGAAGAGGGCTTTCCAAATATGCTTGTGTAATAGAGTTCTGGATCTCTGTGATCCGATTTCTCGAGAATGAACAGAATCGACTCACTTTCCTGGATTTTCTTTACTTTGGTTTGACCGATCGCGCTTAGACTCGCGTTGAGAAGATTAGTAAGCTTTTCCTCCTGGGCGTCATTAAGATCCTTCAGGTCGACCCCTTTGCGTTCTCCAGTGATGGGCACGAAATGCCAATTCGTGCGTTCGCCTTCGACTTCCATGGGAAAGGTGGCTCTCGCCTTAAGTTCCATCGTTAGTGAGTCTAGAAAGGCATTGGCTGCGTTCTCCATGTCTTGGACAACGGATTCGACGGCCCTGAGAGAGGAGCAGGAGATGGAGAGACTGAAGGCAAGCGCCGCGATGGGGAGTGTTCTGTTTTTCATCTGGGTAATGTAGTGATGAACGTTACTTTCCGGAAAGCAAGTATTTGAAGCAAGGAATCTAACATCGCTGCCTTGTAGCCTGATCATAAATTCGGTGTCTTCCCGTAGATTACTCAGAACCAAATGGTATAAGGATGCTCAGGCTGAAGCACTGAGCTACTTTATTACAGATCCTACGGGAGCGATATTACAAACAGTTGGCGGGTGGCGTTTTCACCTTGCCCGATCAGCCCCGGCACGAGGATTTTGGTGCCACTTCGATTCCAGGCTGGGGAAGGGTCTTGACGGAGATCGCCTGAAATCCAGTTCTCGATGTCAAAGCCCTGAGAGCGGATCAGTCTTCCATCTGAGCGTCGATAGAAATTGTAGAAATTCATTTTCTGCACCTTGTCCTTGTGTCCGTTGACAAACCAGTCGCCCTGGGGAGATAGGCTGATGTCTCCTTCAGGATCAGGAAACGCGTTGTTGTCGCCAATTTGTCCAACAACTAGATCTTGGTCTACATCGTAAATTATCTGACGCGAATCCATCGCACCGAGCATACGATGGCCGTAGTCCCATTCAGGGTGGCCGCCGAAGAAGTGTTTCAATCTCTTGAGTCCGGTTCCATCAGGATTGATGACAAAAGGGGCATTGATGCGAGGGTGCTTGTTTTTATTGACGCTACTTCGCCAACCCGCTCGGGCGAAAAAGAAGATACGATCTCCGTCACGATTCCAAAGGGTGTGGTTGATAAATAACGCAAGGTCGTCAATATGCGGTTCTGTTTTTCGAATCTCCGCTGCCATCTGCTCAAAAGAGACAAGGAGTGACTGTCGGCCTGTTCTTGAATCGATGAGAAAGATTCCATCGTCCTTGGGGTGCTTGACGCCCACGGTCCAGTCGTGAGCATCCTTGTAGCCCGTTACGGGTCGCAAACGGGCCATTCGGGCATAGTTGATTGCAGCGAATGCCCCTCCCGTTTGCTTCACGCCACTATTTCCCACCGGCTGTTTGCGGGACCGAAATTCTTTAACACGTTTTCGTTTTTCGATGTCGTAGAGAACTGTGAACACCTTTCCCGTTTCGCGATCTCGATCATTGAAGAAAAACTGTGAATCAGGAGCATCGGGATTCCAGTAGAACATGGTCCCTTGCTGGGGATTCCAGCCTTGGGTCTGCTCGAGGATTTCAATGGCGTAGTTGTTGTGAGCATCGATCAGAACCACATCAGCCGGCTCGCCTTTTCCGGGGAGATGGTCCTGGAAGTTTGATTGCAGGGCTACGATATACCGTTCGTTTCCGTTCCAGGGGATATTCTGAACGTGTCCAATGTACCCAAAAAAAGTATGCTTCTCTCCATGCGTGATCTGCTCGACTTTTAGATTTTCGGAGACCTCGCTGTGGAGGAGGATTGGAGAGATCGCGAGAAAGAGAAGGTAGGGGGCCAAGCGTTTCATGATGCAATGCAAAATAACTTAAGCGGATAGATTTAGTTGAATATGGTAGCGGGCGATCTCCGAGTGCCCATTTAGAGTAGCACAGGCACCTTGCCTGTGTACTGATTATCAAAACAGATTGGAAGCCTGTTTTACATTTTTATTGTTGGCGCTCGGAGATCGCCCGCTAACTTGAAAGTTATTGGGGAAGGGGATTGGACTCAGGCTGAATCACTGAGCTACTTATATTCAGTCAGAACCTTGCGCTCTTTGACTGGATACCATTCCTCGATCATTTTAGCCATGCGGGCAACGACTCTCGGGTGCTTGCCGGCGAGGTTGGTCTTTTCGTGAGGATCCGCTATCAAATCAAAAAGCTGCGGGCGTTTCTCATCTCTAGGGTGGGTGGTTTTGTATCGGTTTACTTCACCGTCATAGGTGAGAAGAAGTTTCCATTTTCCTTCGATACACCAGCGGAAGAGAAGAGAGGCCTCAGGGTTTTCGATGTCGGTGATGTCGTGGGCAAAGCTCTCCCCGTAAATGGCTTTGCGCTCGATTTTCGAACCGGATTTCATGTGGTCCAGGAGATTGAGTCCGGGGACAGGAATCGAAGGTTGCTTTGCTCCTGCTGCCGCAAGCGTAGTCGGGAAAATATCAATACTGCTTACGAGTTCATTACGAAATTCAGGCTTAAGTGTGCCGGGCCAGGAGTAAAGGGTCGGTTGACGGATACCACCTTCGTAAGGGGTCTGCTTTGAACGCGTATCATACCCATTCCTCTCTGGGTGCTGGATCCAGCCATTATCGCCCACGTAGACAATGAGGGTGTTTTCGCGGATACCCCTCTTCTCCAAATAGCCCACTAAGTCGCCGCAGGTCTCGTCCCACCACTCGATCATCGCATAGTACTTCGCAATGGTGGTGGGGTGGTCGTCTTTGTATTTGTCGAAAAGTCTCGCCGGAGGGTTGTGGGGCGTATGCGGGAGAAAGGCGGCATACCACATGTAGAAAGGCTTATCCTCTTCGACTGCTAAATCGATGAAGTCGAAACACTCTTTTAATCCTTCCCGGCCAATTTTCAGTCCATCATCGCCATGCCGACCGCCAGGCTGGGGAAAGCCTCGAGTCATACCGTGAGTAAATCCGCCTCGCGTATAGTTGCCCTCCCACCACTTGCCGCTTTGATGGCTCAGGTAGCCTTGCTCTCCTAGGAGTTCGGGAAGCGTATCGAATCCGTCAATATATGAAATGAGTTGGGCTCTGCGAGTGTTGTAGAGAGTGGAGTTCCTTTCCGCGTATTTGGGAGACGGGTCGTTTCCGGTTACGCCGTGGCGATGCGCGTAGTGTCCGGTCGCTAAAGTCATCAGGGAAGGACGGCACAACGCGGTAGGTACATACCCTCGAGGGAAGACGATGCTCTCGGTCGCGAGTTTATCGATGTGTGGCGTGCGGACGTGGGGGTGTCCCATGAACGCGTAGTCATTCCAGGCTTGGTCGTCGCTCAGCAGAAGAACGACGTTAGGCTTGTCAGCTGCGGGGGTTGCAGTTGAGAAAAAACCAAAGATTAGAAAGAGTAAGGAAGCTAGAATACGGCTTTTCATTGAAAATTTCATTTAGGGGTAAAGCACGGCGTATATAACAATCTGATAAATCGGGCTATGAGGTCAATCCTTAGCTACTGCCTGTGAATTAATCAAAAGCGGTCACAGGCATTTATTTGAACTGTTGTCGAAAGAGCCGGATTATCGTAAAGCGATGAGCAAGTCTTTGCTTTCCACTTGATCGCCCACTTGGACAGCGATCTGGTCGATTACCCCGTCTTCCTGAGCGTATACGGTGGTTTGCATTTTCATTGCTTCCAGAATCGCGAGTTTGTCGCCCTTCGCTACTTTGGTGCCCACTGTTACCGAGAGACCGCTTACCATGGCGGGTATCGGCGCACCGATCTGTTTAGAGTCCGCAGAGTCCGCCTTTTCGCGTCGCTTCGATTCGATGGTGATCGAGGTATCCGTGATAACGCATTCACGGGCTTTACCGTTGAGTTCGAACGTTAAAATGCGCTCTCCATCGTCGTTGGGCTCACTCACATAGATTAGTTTGACGATAAGGGTCTTACCTTCCTCGATTTCGACGGATATTTCTTCACCCGGCTTTAGCCCATAAAAGAAAGCCGGTGTCGGGAGACCGGATGCCTGTCCGTATTTCCTTATCGATGCCACGAGGCTTTTGAATACATCCGGGTACATAAGGTACTCCCAGAGTTCATCGTCGGTGCACTTGCGCTTCGTGATGGCAGTAACTTCTTCTCTCACTTTGTCGAAGTCGACCTTGGGAGCGCGGGCACCAGGACGGCCTTTATGAGCCTTGCGGTTTCCAAGCACAACCTTCTGTACCGCCTTAGGCCAGCCGCCCATAGGTTGACCGAGGCCGCCGGAGAGCATGTCCATGACCGACTCGGGGAACGAAGTTCCTTCGGGCAGGTTCACCATGTCTTTGGGCTCTACACCTTTGGTGAGGAGGAACATCGCTAGATCGCCTACTACTTTACTGCTAGGGGTCACCTTTACGATGTCCCCAAGAATTTGGTTCACCTCTTCGTAGTAGCGAACGACTTCGGTCCAGCGGGCTCCCAATCCAAGAGCTCGCGCTTGCTCACGCAGATTTGTGTATTGTCCTCCCGGCATTTCGTGTCCGTAGACTTCCGCGGTGCCAAATTTGGGGCTGGTATCAAAAGGCTCATAGAATTGACGAACTGCCTCCCAATAGATAGAGAGTTGATCCAGGTACTCTTGATCGAGCCGAGTGTCCCGCTTGTCGCCAACGAAGGCTTTTACGATCGAATTCAGGTTCGCTTGCGCAGTGAGACCGGACAGGGACGCGATGGAAAGGTCCACGATATCGACGCCGGCTTCAGCGGCTTTGACGATCGATGCTGAGGCGATGCCACTGGTGTCGTGGGTGTGGAAGTGTACAGGAATAGCGATCTCCGAGCGGAGAGCTTTGATTAATTTGTAGGCTGCTTTGGGGTGGCAAAGACCGGACATGTCTTTGAGCGCTAGAATGTGCGCCCCCATCTTCTCTAGCTCCTTGGCGAAGGAGATATAGTATTCCATGGTGTACTTGTTGCGATCGGAATCTAGAATGTCGCCTGTGTAGCAAACGGTGGCCTCGCAAATCGATCCAGTGTCTTTTCGCACTGCTTCCATCGCAATCTTGAGATTGGGCAGGTAGTTGAGCGAATCGAAAATCCGGAATATATCCATGCCGGCCTCTGCGGAGTGTTTTACGAATCCACGAATTACATTGTCGGGATAGTTTGAATACCCAACTCCATTAGCTCCACGTAGAAGCATCTGAAAACAGACATTGGGAATCTTTTCCCTAAGGTCTCGTAGTCGCTGGAAGGGATCTTCCTGCAAAAAGCGCATGCACGTGTCGAATGTCGCGCCACCCCAGCATTCGAGACTGTAAAGGTTGTGGGCGTTTTGAGCAATGCTGTCAGCCACACGAAGCATATCGAAAGTCCGCAAACGAGCGGCAAGGAGCGACTGGTGGGCATCCCGTAGTGTCGTATCGGTAATCAAAAGCCTGGATTGCTTGCGAGTCCACTCGGCGAACTTTTCCGGACCGTGCTTTAAGAGATAGTCGCGTGTTCCTTTGGGTTTGGGTGCCTTTGGGTCGTAGGCGGGAGCGATGACCGGGAGACTCATTGAGGGAACCGGACGGTTCTTTACCTGGGGATTCCCGTTCACAATCGTTTCGCCGAGCAAGTTGAGGAGCTTTGTAGCTCGGTCGCGTCTGCGATGGAATTTAAATAGCTCCGGCGTCGTATCGATCAAAGTAGTGATCGCCTCTCCGGACCTAAAAGTGTCGTGGTGAATGACGTTTTCAATAAACGGGATGTTTGTCTTGACCCCTCGGATACGCATCTCCCTTAAACCACGATCCATTCGCTGAATGGCTAAGTCGAAAGTCCGAGCGGATGCGGTCAGCTTGACCAAGAGAGAATCGTAGAAGGGTGTGATAACTGCTCCCGTTTCGCCCATGGCTCCATCCAAGCGAATGCCAAAGCCAGCCGCGCTTCGGTAGTTGACGATTTTGCCATAGTCGGGCGCGAAATTGTGTTCGGGATCTTCCGTAGTGACACGGGCCTGAATCGCATAGCCATTTCTCGGTATATCGTCCTGTAGCGGAATTCCAATTTCGTCGCTGAAGAGTGAGTGCCCCTGGGCGATCAGCACTTGGCTGCGTACGATGTCGATTCCGGTTATGACTTCGGTGACGGTATGCTCAACCTGAATACGAGGATTCATCTCGATGAAGAACCAATCGTTGGTATCAGCATCGAGAAGAAACTCAACAGTACCCGCACTGTAGTAGCCGATCGATTTGGCAATTTTGACGGCAGCTTCGCAGAGTTCGAGTCGAGTCTTCTCTGGTAGTCCAATGGAGGGGGCGACTTCCACTACCTTCTGGTGGCGGCGTTGTACGGAGCAGTCACGCTCGTGAAGATGGACGACGTTCCCGTGCTTGTCTCCGAGTATCTGCACTTCGATGTGCTTGGCCCGTTTGATGTAGCGTTCAAGAAATACTGCTGAGTTGCCGAAAGCACGTTCGGCCTCACCCTGAGCTTCCTCAAGGAGCGATTTCAGGTCTTTTTGATCGTCGACGACTCGCATTCCACGACCCCCTCCGCCAAAGGCAGCCTTAATGATAAGAGGAAAGCCAATTTTGTGTGCCATCTTAATCGCCTTTGAAGAATCTGCGACTGGATCAGGTGTTCCTGGGAGAGTAGGAACATTGGCACCTTCTGCGATTTTGCGGGCTTCAATCTTGTCACCCATCCGCTCTAGCAGCTCAGCATTGGGACCGACAAAGGTGATTCCGTTCTCTTCGCAAGATCGTGCGAAGTGGGCATTCTCAGAGAGGAAGCCATAGCCCGGATGCACGAGATCGACCTTCTTTGCTTTGGCGAGGTCGATGATGTTCGGAATGTCTAGGTAGGCAGCTACTGGGCCTTTGCCTTGGCCGATTAAATAGGCTTCGTCTGCTTTGAAGCGATGGACTCCGAAGCGATCCTCATTCGCGTAGATGGCTACGGTGCGGTAGCCTAGTTCAGTCGCGCTGCGAAAAATACGGACGGCAATTTCGCTGCGGTTGGCGGCAAGGAGTTTCTTCATTGGATAATCATAAAAAATGAGACGGACGAATAGAAATGCGGGTCCCTCGTCGTCTGTCAATTCAGGGTGGAGAGTAGAGTGCGATTATCGGTTAATTCGGTTCTCTGCGACTAGGACGATTCCATCTAAGCTTTGTACAAAAACGACGGCTGGCTGGGTGCAGAGTCAATTGATAGGGTTTAGCATTAAGGGCCACCACTCTTGATGAGTTATCGTAAAGCACCAAAGGTTTGCTCGTTTGAGGGGAGGGAGACTGAGATTGTATTGCGTATTTGCTATTGAGTCCATCCGGTTTCTATCTGAGAAATTCATTCTGATTTCATAAAAACCTGTTCGCACCTCACCATGTTGACTCGATTTGCCCTTTTAATTTCTATTCTTGCTATGACTTTTGGTTGCTCTTCCGATCCTGACTCAGAATCCGCCTCAAGCAAGGTGCCGCTACTGCGACATGTCGTACTCTTTAAGTTCAAGGATGAGGCAACCGATGCCCAGGTGGGTAAGATAGTGGACGCCTTTGGGGAGTTGCCCTCAAAGATTCCGTCGATTGTCGAGTATCAGTGGGGTACCGATGTGAGCATTGAAGGAAAGGCCAATGGGTTCACGCACTGTTTTCTAGTGAGTTTTGCTGATGATTCGGGCCGGGCAGAGTACTTGCCACATCCGGATCATAAAGCGTTTGTCGATCTGCTGCTTCCTTCTCTGGACAAGGTAACGGTGGTCGACTTTTTTGCTACGGACTCGCAGGGGGCGACTGATACGGATGGAAAGCTGCGCCATGTTGTGCTTTTTGATTTCAAAGAAGGAATGACCGAAAAATCGCAGGAAGCGATCGAGACGAAATTCACTTCCTTGCCGGGGGATATCTCAGAGATCGCTGCTTACGAGTGGGGCTTTAATAACAGTCCGGAAGGATTGGATGATGGATACAGCCATTGCTTTCTGGTCACTTTTGAGGACGAAGTGGGCCGAGGTGTGTACATCCCGCATCCGTCCCACAAAGAGTTTGGCGGAATCGTGCGACCCAATGTCGAGAAAGTACTCGTATTCGATTTCTACAACGGAAAGTAGGGGAATGATGTGCTCAGCGATCGTGAATGATTGGACGAAGATGGGTGGCTCAGTGCTTTAGCCTGAGCTTCCCAAGTCATTAGTCCGTGACTTGGACTATAGCATCTGCGTAGTGTTGAAGGAATGTCGCAGAAATTTGAAGCGTTCCTATTTGATCTCGATGGGACTTTAGTGGACTCGAATGGAATTGTTGAGCGAGTCATGAAAGCATGGTGCCAGCAAAATGGGGTTTCGTATTCTGAGATAAAAGACCGTAGTCACGGGTCGAGATCGGTCGACACGGTTGCGGCAGTGGCTCCCCATCTCGACGCGGTGCAGGCGGCGGCTGATATCGAGGCGGAAGAGCGCGGGGAGCTGGCTGACCTCAGGGAGATAGAAGGAGCCCGAAGTTTCCTTTCTCAGGTACCGCAGGGTCGATGGGGAATTGCGACGTCAAGCTACCTTCTCACGGCCAAGGCAAAGCTGCGGGCGGCAAGCATTCCGATACCAAGTGTACTGGTTGCGGCGGATGGAGTGCTAGAGGGGAAGCCTCATCCAGAGGCTTACTTGAAGGCGTCAATGGAGCTTGGGTACCGTCCGGAAGACTGCTTGGTTTTCGAGGATTCTGAGACGGGTGTGCGGTCCGCCCTGAATGCAGGATGTCGCGTTTTCGCCGTGGGGAGTTCGTTGGTAATGAATGAATCGAGAATCGTCGGGCGAGGGGCTAGTTTTTCAGAGTTACAATTGCTTGTAGATAGGGACGGGCGATTGGAGATAGTTTTGGATTCAACGTTGGTGTAGTTGAGTTTTACCACATTCTTGGAATGCCCTCCAAAAGGGGACCGAGCTCTGCGACACCGCTCAGGGCAAGCCGGTTCTCTTTGCCGGTTTGTTATTTAACGAAAGTTACTCGGCCGAAAAACTCCGGAGCGTGGAAGAGCACCTTATCAGATTTCGAGGGATTCCATTGGCTGTATTGGAAATTGGTCTGTCCGCCGAGGCGATGGAGGTTGAGACGCCAATCATCGCCGGGTTTAGGTGGAGTGTTTTTAGCGACGTGGGAAAATGCCGCGAAAGGAATGGCGACTTCGAGGGTCCAAAGACTGTCGGTGTCTGAATCGTCATTGAGCGTACCAACGATCGAGGTGGCAATTCGAATGTCTGGATCCCAGGAGACTTTGCTACCCGGACCTTCCGGATGTTGGAAGTCGAGAGATATGCCTTTTACGTTCATCTCGATATTGAAGTAGTCCATCAAATTGTCAGGGTTGGGGGAGGTGAAAATTTCGACGCAATCGTCTTTGTAGACGGGCGAGTCGCGATCAGTATGTTCGGCCCAGATGTGAGAGTCCTTGCAGACAAAACTGACATATAGGTATCGATCGTCCCACAAAAGTTTGGCCTTCGTTTTCTCCTTTTTTCCCTCCGTCCACCAGGGGAACTGAAAATCGTCGACAGGTGGTACGGACTTCCAAGCGCCCTCGTTTAATTTACCATCGATGACGATGGAGGATTGGGTGAAGGCGATTTCATACGATTTCAATATTTGATCGGACGTATCGGCATCGCGGAGAGTGCACGAGGTGAAAAATAGACCTATTACGATGATCAAAGGAAAGTAGAAGTTGTTTTTAGCCATAAAAGTTGAGGTTGGCAGAAAAAACTCTTATTATGCGGTTAGTGAGGTGTTCCCAGCACTGGAGACGAGAATTAGATTGGGCAAGTCGCTGACATGTTCGGATATCGTTTGCATAAAAGGATCTTCGTTCCCTTCGACTGGAACTTCAAATCCTATAAATACGATTGCGGCGGAGGCAGAGCGAACTCTCATTTCCGATTAGGTATCGTCGCTTCTCACAATACGTGGCGTCGCTTTCGCGCGAGGTGTCTCAATCAACGATTGGATCTTGGATTCTGCCTTAACCGGGTCCGCGTTCTGGCCGACCACTTGGCCAAATCGCAGGAATATTATGACTCCGAGCATCGTGAGGGTGCTAGGCGTAAAGAGGCCGCCAAAAGTGCCAAATTTAGTGGGAGTGACGCCCGATTTACCTTCGCTCATAATAGTTCGATCAGGGGAGCGAAACGTCGCCCAGATAACTGTGGTTGGAAAGGTCGAATCTTGTAGCGGCTGGTCCTCCCATCCTCCGGCGCGCCACAAGTTGGTTGTTATTATGCCGAATTCACGATAGCGTTTGAAAATTCCGAATACACCGCCTTTTTGGAAAAGATCGTGATCATGTTACCTTCGCTGTCCTGTATGGTTCCAATCTCGCAAACGGGAGTATCGATTTTGTCGGCACAGATAGTGAAACCATTATCCCTTAGATGGATCATCATCGCATCGAAATCATCGACTTCCAAAGCGATGGAAGGTCCGTTGTCTTGGGGTTGCCAATTAAGATCAATGTCTGTGATGGCGAGCGTGCCCGATCGCATCTCGTACTCTACCCATGAGGCACCCTTTTCCAGCTCATAGACGGTTGGACTGAGCCCTAGCTTCTTTTCGTAAAAGTCGCGGGCACGTGGCATATTCGTAACAGGATATCCGGTGAAGGCAATGTCGGTAACTTTCATAGAAATCAACAATAGCTGATGGGGTAAGACAAAAACAGTCCTAGGCTAAGCAAAGTCTCTAAGGTTCCTCGGTGGCGATGACCAGCGATCCTGATTTGGCGTCATTGTCTGACCGGGAATCCTCTCGTCCAGAGATGATAGTCTCTGCTTGTATTGTGTAGCCGAATTCCGGGGCGAGCTGGGTTCTATCCAGGTAAATCGTGTGTGCGGTTGTTTCGTTCTCGAGAAGGCTGCCGAGGTAGACTTTTTGTGGGAAACCGCCGTTCTGGACGATTTCCATGGACACGCTATTGAGTCGTTCGGTCCCTCGGTTTTCTACAGTTACGAGAAGGGGGATGGCGGATGCGGTTGCTTGCGAGTAGTCTAAATAGAAATCGCCGACAGCTGCGTCGTAAATGTTGGGCTCGTCGCGACTTAAAACCCGATCTATATTCAGGGTTCCATTTCCGGTCTCGACATCCACACCGGGAGCACCGCCATCGTCTGCATATTGGAGAAGAAGATCTGCGGCTTCCTGAGGGCCGAGGCTCGGATTGAGGGAAAGAGTGGCCGCAATACTGCCGGAAACATAGGGGGCGGCGGCCGATGTTCCGGAGAAACTGATCCATTCTTCATCACCCCAGGCCGCGAAGACCCCCACACCCGGAGCCGCAATATCTACCGAGGGACTATAGTTGGAAAACTCCGCTCGCTTACTATCCGCATCGATGGCCCCGACCCCGATCACACCTTGAAACTGGGCAGGGTAAGGAACCATGTTGCCCCCGTCATTGCCTGCTGACGCGACCAGGGCGACTCCCCTTGATAAGGCATAGGCGACCGCGTCGTCGAGAACTCGAGTGTACCCGTAGCTTCCAAGGCTCATGCTGATAACGGATACTCCCGAGTCGACCGCTTCAATAATGCCCTCGGCTAAAGTAAAGCTATCGCCAAGGCCATCAGAATCCATGACTTGGATACTGATCAAGTCCGCAGCAGGCGCGATTCCGAGACCATCTTCTCCAATTAGGATTGATGCGATAGCGGTGCCATGGCCGTTGTACTCGGAATCGGGGTTTTCAGTAGACTCGACCAGTATTTTTCGCTCGATGCTTTTATCCCCTAGAATAAAGTGCTCGGCTACGCCGGTATCGAGGATCGCGATCTTGACGCCTTGGCCCCAATCTTCGTGTTCTCTAGGAACGCCTAGCCATTCGAGAGCCTGGTTTTCGAATGGAACACCCGCTCTTCTGCTTGGAGAAGGTTGCGGACTATTGGGTGCCGCAACGACGTAGTTATAGTCAAAGGACGCATCGCTTCCGGCTAGGTCACGGATTCGACTAGCCGCTTCTTCGTTGTGAACGCCGAGGCGAATAGAATTAAGAAGGTCGTTTCTATCAATAATTCGGATACGATTGTGATCGGAGGAACCTAGAAAATACCGATAGGATTGCGGATCTGCAAAAGACACTAGAAGTTCGCCCCGTTTTGCCAATCCATCTGGTGGTGAGAACTCAGGCAATGTATAAGTGCCTTTGTTTTCAAATGGATGCGATTCTGCGAGTTCAACAAAGTCAGGCATTGGGGTTGGGTCCTTGTTTTCTGTCCAAGAGGTATCCTTTGGATCTTCGGCCTGAAAAACACCGTCGTAAGCATACCGGCCTCCGAAATAGACAAGCGCCAAAATGGCTACCAGTAACGCAAGGCGATACTTCATCAATTGAGCCTTTAAAAAATGGCTATCGGGTTAAGGGGTGAACCCGTTCCCCCTTCGACTGCGAGTGGAGCGAAGGTGATTAGAAAGTCCCATCGCTTGAGCTCTTTCGTTTTCTGACTGAGCTCTTCAAGATCGAGATTGTCTAGCATGTGAACCCCCATAGAGTGTAGCATTAGAAGATGAATAGGGCTGTTCACGCCTGGTATTCCTGAAGGTGATACTTCGCTGCCACCATCGCTTCCCAGAACGGAGATGTCGCGTTCCCTCAGCCAGCGAGCGGAGGTAGCATGCAGTCCGGCCTGGGTACCGTTCCAGGGGCCAACGGCTTCACGCCTCGCCCATCTGCCGGTGTAGATGAGGACGACATCGCCTCTAGCGCTTTTGACGCCTATCTTTTTTTCCCAAGCGTCTAAGTCGCTTGGATAAATCGCGGTTCCAGGTTCCAGGTAGTCGACTCCTTTCAGAGCGGGACCGTCTATAAGAATCCCACGAGTAAAGACGCCGTTCTTCAGATTGTGTACGTCGAGTTTCTTTGCGCCCTCTGGAGTCACCACTTTGGCGGAGATCCCGTTGTAAAGAGTTTGTTCGTGAACGTAGTGGCAGAGTGAATCGATGTGGGAGTGGGCGAATCCATGGTAGGAAACGGAGAAGTTATCCGAGCACCACTGGGCATGCAAGTTTAGACCATCGGAAAGCATTTTGTGCTGGAACGGATTCGGGTTGTCGGCGGCAAGCTCTGTTTCGACATCCCGAGCGAGGGAAACGGATATTCCGAGTTGAACGAGTTTAGCGGCCTCTTGGCGTTTTTGAGGCGTTATAAGATTGATGGCTCCCAACTGGTCGTCCACGCCCCAGCGACCCCAATTGGACAATTCCTCTACCATGGCGAGGATGTCGTTTTGAGTGAGCTGATTTTCGTTTTGCGCTTGTAGGCAACTATTAGATACGAGCTGAAATACTAGGAGAGAAGGGATGAAGCATCGAAATTTCATGTTATGTAAAGAGGATGTTGAATGGCTGCTTTAAAAATGATGAGGAAAAGTGTGGACCTTGTGGAGTAAGGCTAGTTTCGCCATGCTTTTTCTCGTCGAGTCATGAGCTCCGGATAGGGTTCGTCGATGTCGCCAACTTCCTTTTTCAGAGCGAGAAGTCTCTGTTTGAGTTTTGCGGCAACTTCAGCGTAAACAGGGTCTCCGTAAACGTTTTGCTGTTCATAGGGATCTTTTTCCAAATCGTAGAGTTCCAGTCCGGCAGGCGTGGGCTTGGCCTTGGAAATATCCCATGAGGAAATCATATGCATGTTGGCCTCGGTCACAACTTCGGTTTCATTTGCAGCTATGGCATTGAGGGTTGGGTGAAGGGGAAGACCGTAATAGAATATAAGTTTGTAGCGTTCGGTTCTAAGGGCGTAGTGAGCTGGAGTGTCGTGGTGAGCGCGATGCATCCAGTATCGGTAGTAGGTATCACGCCTCCAGTTTCGGGGAGTTTTGCCGGCTAGGTTTCTGCGAAAGGACTGCCCTTGCATTTCCGGCGGCGCTTTGCCGCCAGCGAAGTCAAGTAAAGTTGGGGCGAAGTCCGTGTTGTTAATGATGTCTTTGTTGATGCTATTGGCGTTAATTTCCTTTGGGTAGCGGACGATGAACGGCATGCGCATGGATTCTTCGAATGCCCAGCGCTTGTCGACGCGATCATGCTCGCCGAGCATCATACCTTGATCACCGGTATATACAACAAGCGTGTCCTTAGCCAGCCCAGCTTGATCTAAGTAATCGAGAATGCGACCGACGTTTTCGTCAATGCCGGCGACGCATCGCAAGTAGTCTTTTAGATAGCGTTGATAGGCGGCACGGGTTTGGGCTTTCTCGTCCATTCCGGATATGTCAAGAGGGCCGTTAGGCCAGATTTTAGACTGCATCCGAGTGACGCGGTTACGTATCTGGTTTGTGGGGCCAACGGTACTTCCGAAGTTACGAGATCCATCGGAGCGATCGGAATTGTCCTCAAAAAGGGAATGAGGCTCTGGTATATCCGTGTCTGCATACAGGTCCTTAAAGCGAGGAGCGTACTCCCATAAACCGTGGGGCGCCTTGAAGTGGCACATGAGGAAGAAGGGCTTGTCGTCTGTTCTTTTTTCCCGGAGCCACTTCAGGGTCTCGTTGCCTATGACATCGCTGGAGTGGCCCTCGTGTACTTCTCCTCCCTGATTAGCGTCTTTCCATGGCTTACCTTTTTCTTTGAGCAGAGGGTTAAAATAGAGACCCTGGCCAGGGAGCACTTTGTAGTAGTCGAAGCCGACCGGTTCAGAATGCAGGTGCCATTTGCCAACAATCGCGGTCTCGTAACCCGCTCTCTGCATTTCGACGGCTAGGTTGGGTTGGTGGTCTCGATTCCATGTATCGGCGAGTGTAAGGACTCCATTTTTGTGACTGTATTGTCCACTCAGTATGGTAGCACGGCTGGGTGTGCAGATGGAATTCGTGCAGAAGACGTTTTTAAGAAGAATGCCTTCGTCGACCAGTCGGTCAATATTTGCGGTGGGGGCAACTTCTTTCAGGTGGCTGCCGTAGCTGCCAATCGCTTGCCAAGTATGGTCGTCCGACATGATGAAAACGATGTTAGGTTTGGATGCGGCGCGTTGCGAGAAACAGGCAAGGGCAGCGATGCACGCGCTAATCTTTAAGAAATGCCATAAGGTGTTCATGGGAATGCGAGTTTTCTTCATCAAAGTGTTATCCAGATATTCGGTGTGGATGTGAATAGACATTCATGGTGGGGTTTCGTAAGAAACCAACTAAAGTGATTCCGCATTCGCGAGCTACTGAAATCGCCAGTGATGAAGGCGCGGATACAGCGGCTACAATCGGAATTCGGGCCGCCAATGCCTTTTGAATGATTTCGAAAGAAACACGACCGCTAACCATGAGGATATGGTTTTCGAGTGGCCAGATGTCGTTGAGCAGTGCAAAGCCGATCACCTTGTCGAGGGCATTGTGACGTCCCACATCTTCTCGAAGACAAAGTAGATTGCCCGCTTTGTCGAATAGTCCGGAGGAGTGGAGTCCTCCGGTCTTTTCAAAGACAACTTGGCTTTTTCGCAATCGATCGGGAAGCGAAAGCAGAGTTGCTCGCTCAATTTTACAGTCGCTCTGGATATCTGGATACGAGTTTCTAATGGATTCGATGGACGTTTTTCCACAAACGCCACAACTGGCTGATATCGCTCCGTAACGGAGAGATTCGATTTTGTTGAGTTTCACACCTGTGCTCATTCGTACCCGAATCGTGTTTTCCGGATGTGACGCCATGCGACATCGATCGATCTCCTTGAAATCCGACTTTGAATGAGTGAATCCCTCGGTTGTCATAAAACCGGCGGCGAGCTCCTCGTCGTTGCCAGGGGTCCGCATTGTCACCACGAATGGGCGATTGCCGATTCGGATTTCTAAGGGCTCTTCCACAACCACATCGTCATTGAGCGAAGTGGTTCCTCCATCCGCGTGAAGGCGAGCAACCGCACTTTTTGCGATTCCGGTTGTATTGAGGTTTTGGTTCACGTTTAAGCTGTATTAATGAATCTCAGTCTGTGCTAGGTCAATCGCCAGGAACGAGCCTATCGAGGATCTTTGCCTCTTTCCATTACTCTTTGACGGTGTAAATTACGGCTCTTCCTTGAAGCCCGGTCAGTCCCAAGCCAGAAAAGGCGATGACTTCAGTCGGACCGATTCGAGCTGATTCGATTGTTCCGTCCAATATCTGGAGCTTCCATTCTTTGCCGTGCTTCGTTTGTAGGATCCAGAATCGGACGTTCGATTGCGGGGCGATTCGGATTTTGTATCCTATTCCCTCGGCAGTGATCGCGATGGCAGGAGAGCCGGGCTTTTCCCCTTTCATCCAAGAGGATGGAGGAACAAGAGCGGGTGATCGGTAGACGGTTCGTTTGAGGAGCTTCTGAACGCCCTTCTGATTGTTTATCAAACTGTCTGCGCTCCAGTGGGAATGTCCAGGGGCGCCTTTGCTAGCGGAACGAATAATCGAGATCTGCTTCTGCATCTCGTAAGCGGGTCTTTGGTCACTGACGCGATCGGTAGCGATGCCTGGCCACAGATGGCGCTTCTTTTTGTTCTCGCTGATCCACCAGTCCAGAAGCTTGGGGAAGCTTTGACCTTTTGAGTCGATACTCCAATAAAGTTGAGGCATCATATAGTCGACCCAGCCCTTGCGCATCCATTTGCGGGAATCGGCATACAGCAGTCCATAGGCATCCAGTCCGGCTTCGGTTCCTTTGGGAATTCCGGGTCGCCAAATGCCGAAAGGGCTTACGCCAAATTTCACCCATGGCTTAGCTTGTTTGATGTGGGAATGCAGTTTCTTGATGAATCCGTCCACATTTGCGCGGCGCCATGGGTCGCGATCTCCCCGACCAAAACGTTCGAATGTATCGGAATCCGGAAAGGGGTGTGGCTTCTGGTTGGTTGGGTGCGGATAGGGGTAGAAGTAGTCGTCTATGTGAACGCCGTCGATGTCGTATCGCTGAACAACGTCCAGCATAACTCGTATCGTGTAGTCACGGACCTCCGGATTTCCCGGATCGAGCCAAAGGTAGTCTCCGTAACGCTTTATCCAGTCTTTTCTCGTATTCGAAATGTGCGTTTTGGATACCTGGTTCTTATAGTTTGTTTGGGCTCGGAAAGGATTGAACCAAGCATGAAGTTCAAGGCCTCGCTTGTGAGACTCCTCAACTGCGAATGCCAAAGGATCGTATCCGGGGTCTAAACCCATTTTCCCGGAAAGGTAGGGCGACCAGGGTTCGAAGTTAGACTGATACAGGGCATCGGCGGCGGGACGTACTTGGAGGATGATAGCGTTTAGCCCAATGCTCTTAGCGGTATCCAATAACTTGATCAGTTCTTCTTGCTGTTTCTCCTTTTTCAGACCCGCCTTGGATGGCCAGTCGATGTTGTAAACCGTAGCCACCCATGCCGCCCGAAACTCCCGATCAATTTCAGGCGGCTTAAACGATGCCCCTATTGAGCTAGTGGGGTAAAGCAGTAATGAGAGACTAGCGACGACTAGCCACTGAGGAAGGAACTTGAACCAGGGACTAGGCATCGGCCGCAAAGAGATAGGCGTCTTGCTTCGGGTTTCCCAACGCGCCCTCAGGAATGAAATCCACCACTTTAAAGCCGGTTTCGGGAGCGAGATAATCGGCAACGAATTTCTGCGGGTGAAAGGCTGCGCAATGATTGGAGCCTACGGATTCACCTCCTTTGATAACCAATCTACCGTTATAAAACGCCGCCTTTTCTGTTTCAGAAAGGTGGTTTAGATAGTGGTCTCCATGAACCGTGATCAGTAAAAGGCCGTCGGGCTTGAGGAGACGACGCATTTCAGTCATCCAAAGTGTCTGGAGTTCCTGTGTCAAATGCGTGAATACGGAAAAAGCGTAGATGAAGTCAAAGGATGAGGAACGGTATCGGGTGGGGGGGTAAAGACGATTCGTGCCGAACATGGCGAAGTTCAAATCAGCATCACACCAAGCGATGCCGGGTCTACTGATATCCGTACCGTACAAGTGGACGTTTTCATATTGACCCAAGTGCCGAAGAACTCTTCCGCAGCCACAGCCAAAGTCCAATACTGATTCTAGTAAACCAAACTCAAATCCTTGCTTACCCAAGACAGAAACAATTGTTTTTACCCCCAGTTTTCCCCCGTCTATAAACCATTTTAGGTCAGCGTTGCCGGCGACAGCTTGTCTTAATTCAGCGCCTGGAATCGGCAAGCCGTTATCGTCGATCAGCTTGGCCCCTTTTTTGGAAACCTTTACGCCGAGTCGATCCTGGATTCGTTTCCAGATAGGAGTATTCGTTGGTTTGTGTGAACTCACGGAGATTGGTTGCCGAAGCAGGATTGAAAGGGCTCGAGGCGGAATCGACTATGCGGAAAATGAAATCGGTTAGCAAGGGAGAATCGCATGGGGAAACCGACTAGTTTTTGTCTGCTACGTAGATCAGGTAGGCAGTGCGCTTTGCGGAAACATGTGACTTTGCCGGAACTGACGTCATTTCGAAACCCGCTCGTTTGAGGCGCTTTTCGAATCCCTTATCCGGCCCGGCGGACCACACGACCACTCGTCCTCTAGGTCGAAGGGCTCGAAAAAGCCCTGATAATCCTGCTTGGGAATAGAGGGATTCATTTCCGGGCGAGACCATAGCGATGGGTCCGTTGTCGACGTCCAGGATGATTGCATCGTACTTTTCGGGCTCGGCATCTCGAATCGTCTGGATCACATCTTGAGCGATCGCTTTAACCCTGGCGTCTTTGAGCAAGTAGCCGTTGAGTTTGAAAAGGTAGTTGCGGTTCCAATCGATGACATCGGGTAAGAGTTCCACGAGATCTATTTGGGAATCCTTACGGATGGTGGTTAAGACGCGTTGAAGTGTGAATCCCAGTCCCAGTCCACCTACGAGAACGCGTTCGCTCGATTGCATTTTAAGTCGAGCGAGACCGAGCTCTCCCAGCAGTTTCTCGGAGGCGTTCAGGCGAGAGTGCATGAGTTCTTGGCCATCAAAGCTGATAGAGTAGTCCCCATCCTGCTCAAACAGAGACAAAGTCCCTCCATCAGCGGTTTTGGTATCTGCTAGTTTGATTCTCGGTTTCACTCTTTCACATCTTCCTTAGCGATGATGAGTGAGGGCAACGTTTTTCAATCTGAGATGGTTGAACTAGGAGAGTTGAGCGGTAGACCCAAATGCATTAGGGATAACTAATCATAGCCTCGCCCGATTTACTTAGGAGCTTCAATCATCTAAACTGAGGAGTCGGAATGACTCCATTGGGAGGGATCGAACGTTTTGACTCGATGGAGATAACAAAATTTACCTACTAAGAAAATAACGATTACAAAATATATCCTCGTGGTTGGGGCGATTGTGTCGATCGGGCTTTTCGAGGCGGGTTCGTAGGGAAACTACCGAGCAAATCCATGATGAGTTCGATTGGGTTATTTCCAATTACGCTTTGGGCAAGCCCACCGATGGAATCTGGTTCGGATCCTTCTGTATCGAGAAAATTTCGCACTCTCGCCAGAGGTAACCAACTATGCTGATGGCTACACGGGTTCTGCGGTGAAGGTGATGAATTTGACTAGCAACGATGGTCAAACATTCCATAATGCCAGTTGGTTTTCACAGGCGTTCCCGATTCCGAGACGACTTTGTCTTTGCTAAAAATAGGGCTATTTGGCTTACCGCCGCTCGTCGCCTTTTTAGTCGGACCTAATTTCTATCTATCACTACAGTGCTCATTTAGGGCCGGTCGGTTGAGAACGGCTCTTTTCTGTCTCGTGTTCAAACGATAGTTTTTTGGGTATTAGCGTTTCGCAGTCGGCGGTAAGGCGCGATCCGTGGAGATTAGTAGAACACCGAAAAATCAGTTCTTACGGTATTCCTGCATGAGGTTTAGAGTGGATTCTCTCATGTTGAAGAGGGCTTTTCGAATGTCGACCTGCCAGGATTCCTTTTCTTCTTGGAGGGAACTAGCCGCTTCCAGGGTGGAAATGGTCATATGGATAAGATGCAAGGCTCGCTTCAAGGTGGCGACTACGAAACCAGGTTCAGGATCGACGCCCTCCGCGACTTCTTCGAGGGCTCCAATCAGTTTGCTGACTGTCAATTGAGAATGCCATAGAAGTTGGTTCCACGGATTGCTGCTTTCTTCGTTCAATAATTTTCGCGATTCCGTCTCGAAGAAGATCCAGGAAGTGACATCCATCATCTCGGAAATGAGAGGGTGTTTGGGCAGATACTCATCGGGCGAGGGTTTTCCTTCATTGAGCAAACCGTTCTCGTCCCACAACTCATCCTCCTCGTCTGGATAATCAATGCTTTCAATTTCCCAGCCCATGGCTTCCGCGACAAGCTCTTCGCAATTTGGGTTGTCCCCATATTTTTCAAAGAGCTCCATCAGCATATCACTACGGGCGTCCGACTTTTGCAAATACGCCTCCCATTGAAATTCATTCATTTCTCCTGATGAAGGGAGTGGGTCATCTTCGGGTTCTATGGCGTTTGCCAAGTTGTCCATGAAGTCGAACATCGCTTGCTGGTTCCTGAGCCGTTGCTCGATTTCCTCGTTCTCGGACAAGCTCCACTGTGGGAGGGTAACCGTCCATTTGTAGTCTGTTGTCTCGATAAGAACTCGGCCATTGCGCTCGCTGAACCATTCCAAATAGAGGCAGTTGCCAATGACGTAGGGGATTTTTCCGTCAACAAATTTGCCGATCGCGGTTTCCGGGTCGACTGGAATTTTAACTTTCTTGGATGCCGTTATATCCCCGACCACCCCTTCTTGGCAGATGTCCAATCCGGTGTAATCGCCCTCAGTGGGTCCGGGATTTTCGAATACAAGTTTTGCTCCGGCCAGGTCACGGTAGCAATTTCCTTTGAGCTTCAGCTCTACCGGTTGGTTTAAGCCTTTAAGCCAGATAAGACCCGTTACCTTGCCAGGAATACGGTTTTGAATTTCTCCTTTTATGACGTGCTGATCGAGCCTCCATGCCATATAACTTCATGTTGGACCGTAAGTTTTCAGTGTCAACTACACGGTTTGCCCCAATAAGGAGGAAGGGCACTTTCTAAATTTTTTGATAACCGGGAGTCATCCTTTGCTTCTACCAAAAAAATGGTCGAAGACCATTGCTTCCATTCTTCAAAACCCTATTGTTTTTACAACAATGAGTGAGTGTCTAAAGCTTCTTAAGGAACTCGTGGCCATACCCAGCGTAAATCCGGTTTATGGGGGACCGGGCGAGCCCCATGTCGAAAGTTTCGTGAGCGACTTTCTCAGGAGCCATGGCATCGAATTTCGAGTTCAGGAAGTGCTGCCAGGACGGAACAACCTAATGGCTCGAATTGGTCCTGACGATCGGCCGGCGGTTCTGGTCGAGGCTCACATGGACACGGTTGGGGTCGCGGGCTGGTTCGACGGAAGTCCCTATGATTTGACGGAAAAAGAAGGCAAGTATTTCGGCCGGGGAGCGTGCGACACGAAAGCGAGTCTAGCGGTTTTTATGCTATTGGCCCGAAGGCTTGCCCAGGCTGACACGCCTTTGAGCTATTCGCTGGTTTTTGCCGCAACCGCGGATGAGGAGTCTAAGCAATTGGGTGCGTTCAAGCTCGCTGAGCTGGTTGGGGAACTCAACATCGTGGCGGCAATCACCGGCGAGCCGACGCGAAGCTCCCTCATTACCAAGCACAAGGGAGTCTGCCGCTACACCATCGAGTCTCGAGGGAAAGCGGCCCATGGCTCCACCCCGGAACTTGGAGAAAATGCGATCTATAAGATAGCGCGAATTGTTGAGAAGCTAAATCGGTACGCGGAATTGCTTTCCCAGGACGAAGATAGGGCGTTCATTGAAAAAGGGAGCTTGAATGTTGGGAAGGTGACCGGGGGAATCGGATTTAATATCATTCCTGACAGCTGTATCATCGATGTGGACCGGAGACTTGGAATTGGAGAGAGAATGGAGGTGGCCCGGGAGGGGATTGAAACCATCGTCCAGTCGGAGACGGAAACGGAAGTGTCGACCTTTTTGGAGCGGCCATCTCTGAATACAGAGAATGATAATTGGTTCCCGCAAGCCTTAGCGAAAAGCGCGGAGAAAGCGGGTAGTCAAACCGACTTTAAGGAAGTCGCGTTTATGACGAATGGCGTAGCTTATTCGGCTGCGGGGATCCCAACGGTTGTGTTTGGTCCAGGAGATATCGAACAAGCGCATAAGGCTGACGAGTTCATAGAGGATGGAGAGATGGAGCGGTCCTTGTCTATTCTTGAGAAATTCTTCCTGTCATAGAATCGGCGATTGCTAAGTCTTGGTTTCGCTGAGTATTTGGCGGCGGGTGTGGGATTTCGTCAGAATTTGATAGCAGTCGAAAGTAAGGCCTGGGCCAATCGAAAAGGGATCTGGAACTTAAGCCGGGAGCTATTCCGAAACGCGGCGAATTCTCACAGCAGGGGTGAGACGAGTGCGAAAAAAGATCAGGCATTCGGGAGATAGGTTGCGTGCACCAACCTTTGGGATTGGTTGACACTCGGACTAGAATGGAGCGATCATAGGTTTATAAATTCCTTTAGTAGCTATGGAACCCAAGCCAAATCCCGGTTGCTGTCTGCCAACCAAATCATCAATCACTGGAGAGCGTGTAACTGTAAATGAGTGTTCTGAAAAGCCCGAATCCAAGCGGTCACCCCATTATGGTAGCCGCGAAGGAATGGTCCTGATTGAAGCGGGATCTTTCCTGATGGGTACCGATAGTGATAAAGGCTGGGAGGCGGATGGAGAAAAGAAGGTGATCGAAGTCTCTATGGATCCTTATTGGATTTCGCGCTGCTGCGTAACGAATCGCGAGTTTGGAGAGTTTGTGGATGATACCGGGTATGTCTCGGAAGCGGAACAGTTTGGCTGGTCATATGTATTCCATATTCTCTTACAGAATTCGGTTCTGAAACGCCTCAAGCCACAAAACGTGCAAGGGCTCGAATGGTGGTACGGAGTAGAGGGAGCCTATTGGAGAAAGCCTGAAGGTCCTGGATCAAACATTAAAAAGAGGACGGACTACCCGGCGGTTCACATAAGTTGGTCAGATGCAGTTGCTTATTGCCAATGGAAGGGACACCGTCTCCCAACGGAAGCGGAGTGGGAGAAAGCTGCGCGAGGAGGTTTAGAACAGAAAATTTATCCTTGGGGAGATGAGCTCCACCCTGAAGGAAAGCATCGCTGTAATATTTGGCAGGGAAATTTCCCGCTAGCGAATACAGCAGAAGATGGTCACGTGGGGTCCGCTCCGGCGAAGTCGTTTCGCGCCAATGGATTTGGAATGTACAATTTGGTGGGGAATGTATGGGAATGGTGCAGCGATTGGTTTTCTCCGAACTGGCGCTTAATCCATAAGGAGCCGAATCCTCAAGGGCCCGATACGGGTGGTCGCAAAGTGATGAAGGGCGGGTCCTATCTTTGCCACGACAGCTACTGCAACCGTTATCGGGTTGCTGCTCGTACTTCGAATACCCCTGATTCCTCAACGGGAAACCTAGGATTCAGGACCGCAATGGATGCGTAAGTTTCGGGGACTAACTAGTCCTCGGAACTGCGACGACCAGTGGGAAGGGGACCGCGGCTTCCTTTGCGCTTCCAGATCGAATCTTGTCACGTTCCACTCTAGTTGGGCAGCATCGAGATTCTTTTGAAGTTAGGCTGTTCCCGAGTCTGATGCGATCCCTTTTTCTTCGAGTTCGAATTGTAGCCCTTCCAAGCCTGCAAGGAGGACTTCCGTGTCCGCCTTTTGCTTAGCAATTCGCGACCCGCGTTCTTTCAGCTTCTTTTAACGTCCCTCGAGCTACGCTATTCGCTCTACCGTTTCTGCGGATGCACCACCCATTGCGTCACTGTGCTTTTTAAGCTCGAAGAGGAAGTTTTCCGCTTTTGTACGAGCCTCCTTGAGCTCCTCGTTGGAACACTCCAGTTCGGAAATGCGAGAAATCGCTTCTTCCAGATCACTCTTGAGCTGATTGGAGGATTCCTCGGTCGCAACATTGGTCGGATCGTTCTCTTTGAAGAGGTAGGTGGAGGCCTGTTCTACTTCGATCATGTCCTCCCACGTGGCTTCGACTTCCTCCTCTTTCGAATGCAGCGGTGTGTTACTGATTTGCCGCAAAGAGGGTTCGATTCCCCTTCTGCGGGAACTCGATCGGATGGAATGAATATCTTTTTTTCGAGACTGGATTCCTGTGGGCTTCGCGATAGGAAAAACCTTTTAGTCTGCTGTCTGATTTTAGCAGTTTGAAGGCTTATGAATCCATTGCTTCTCACGGGGAAAAACTCAAAAGTTCATAGACGACTCAGAGCGGTAGTACCGGGTAGTCTATCATCACCCTGATTAAGGGCGAGGTAACGCTTGTTAGAAAACGCCTTGGCCGGAATGAACGTGTTTTTGTGGAGGTAGATTTCAAAGGGAAGCAAAGTCTCTAACCTTTTCGAGGGAAGATTAAATGACCGAGGAAGAGCGACCACTATCTTATTGATAAACCATTTGTAAGTAGGCCGCTAAACAATTGTTTTAGAGGATCTTAGAATGAATCGGCGACTGCAACAGCTTTGAAAAGAGCGGATGCCTTAAAGATCGTTTCCTGGTATTCAGAGGTAGGATCTGAATCGGCTACAATTCCCGCTCCCGCTTGAATGACCACTTTGTTACTACTTATCATCGCAGTGCGGAGCGTTATGCACGAGTCGAGATTCCCATTGTAACTGAAATAGCCTAGGGCTCCCGAATAGAACTCACGCTGGTCGGGCTCGCTTTCCGA
Organism: Candidatus Pelagisphaera phototrophica; assembly: GCF_014529625.1. Taxonomy (GTDB): domain Bacteria; phylum Verrucomicrobiota; class Verrucomicrobiia; order Opitutales; family Opitutaceae; genus Pelagisphaera; species Pelagisphaera phototrophica. The sequence goes on along the minus strand of NZ_CP076039.1, from coordinate 2,646,695 downwards.
AATAATTTGCATCGCCCGAATCTTGGGAGCGCCGCTTACCGTTCCTGCTGGGAAGGTGGCTCGCATAAGGTCGAAAGCGTTTTTCCTGGCCGCGATCTTCCCTTCCACTTGGGAAACGATGTGCATGACGTGGGAATACCGCTCAATCGTCATGTAGTCGGGAACGGATACGGACCCGTATTCGCAGACACGACCGATGTCGTTGCGAGCCAGATCTATGAGCATTAGGTGCTCCGCTTTTTCTTTCTCGTCCGCGAGAAGGTCTTTTTCCAATTCCAAGTCTTCTTCTTCGGTCTTTCCCCTATGCCGTGTGCCGGCGATGGGACGGATCTCTACTTTGTCGCCGGTTAGCTTTACGTGGACCTCTGGAGATGCGCCTACGATGGCGAACCCGTCCGCTTCAAGCAGGAACATGTAGGGCGAAGGATTTACCGTGCGCAGGGCGCGGTATAGATCGAGCGGGCTTTGCTTGAAGTCTTTCTCAAAACGCTGGCTCAATACGACTTGGAAAATGTCACCCGCTCGGATGTACTCCTTAGATCGCTCCACCAGGTTTTCGAAGTCCTCTTTGATAAAATTGCCGTCAGGGATCTTGATGTCCTTCGGCGTTTGGAGCGTAACCGGGCTTGCTGGGTTTGGCTTAGCTAAGGTTTCGCGCAGTTGCTCGAGTTCGGCTAAAGCCGCCTCGTAAGCGGCTTGGGGGTTTTCATGAGCGGCCAGACGCGCATTGACGAGAAGCCGAATTGTCTGCTTTGCCCGATCGAAAATGACCATGGAGTCCGCCAGCATGTAGTAGCTCAATGGGGACTTGTGATGGTTTGACTGAGCCCTTGGAACGGTTGGTTCAACTCTACAAATGTATTCATACGACACGTACCCGACTGCGCCGCCGGTAAATGGAGGGAGTTCAGGAAAGTCGATTGGGTTGTACTGGGCGATTTCCTCTTCGATGAGGGAAAGCGGATCATCTGGAGTGGGGATGGTGCGTAGCTCCTGACCGGTTTCCTCGATATAGGTCGTGTCCCAGTCGCTTCGGAAGATTTTCCGAGGCCGGCAGGCGATGAATGTGTAACGCGATAGCCGTTCTCCGCCCTCGATGGATTCGAGAAGAAAAGCGGGACTTTCCGATTTGAGCTTGGCGTAAGCGGTCACCGGGGTTTCCAAATCCGCCATGAGATCCGCATAGACGGGAATGAGATTCCCTTTCTTTGACAAGGCTTCAAACGTCTCGAGATCGATATTGGGCTGTAGCTTGTGTGACATTTCTTAGGTCGGCGCTAAGTTAAGAGACGGAGGACCAGTGTCTATGAAATTCGGATGACGACTCTTTTGGCTAGGAGCTCGTATTAACGTATTTATGCGGAAATGCGGGTGGATTGTCGCCCCTATAGTACTGGATATAGTTTTCCCAGTCTTCCAGTTTCACTAGGTCTCGAGGGTTTCCTCGTTTAGCCATTCGTTGGTGCCTCGTCTCCGGATCACAAGTGATGAAATGAGCGCAAACGCTCGTACCAAATCTCAATTTCAGATTCTCCAGCCAGTTGGCGTCGCGAGCCTCGAGGGTGAACGGACCCACCAAGATGACACTATTGTGGCAAAGATTGTCTTTGGCGATGGCGAATAGGGTTTCGTAAATAGGCGCTCGAAAAGAGTCTTTAAAGAACGGGCTATCTCGATCGTCGGGGTTTTTTGTCGCCAAATCCAGCCCGGCTTGAACGACCCGTTCAGTGGCAGAGTCAATGTCGATGAGGGAGGCCTTTTTTTCTTTCGCCAATCGCTTGGCGTAAGTCGTTTTGCCTGCTGCGGGAGCTCCCATGACGATGTGCAGCGTATTCATCGGTTGTTTGGCTGGCTTTGTAATTGGGAAAGTAGGGAAGGCTATTCAGCTGTCGCGTCATCCATTGTGCCACGTTTCCGAGAACTCCACTCTTGATAAACGGAGTAGATTAGAAAGGCGACCGATACTATGGTAAAGGAGGCGGCAATCGGGCGGGTTATCATGGGCACGAAGGAACCTTCGGACATTTGCAAACCAGAACGGAGTTCAGATTCCATAATTCCAGCCAGAACATAGCCAATGACGAAAGGCCCAAGTGGGAATTTCGCTCTGTCCAGAATAAATCCGAGAACGCCAAAGCCGATCACGACCCAGACATCGAACATGCGATTCGAAGGAGCGTAGGCTCCAATCAGACAGAACGCGAATACAATGGGAATGAGGTAGGCTCGGTTGATGTTGATAACCTTGGCTAGTCCGCGAGCGGAGAAAACCATGATGAGGAACATCACGATATTTGCAATGATGTATCCAGTCATTAGCGACCAGACTAGATCTCCATTGGTTTGGAAAAGCAGGGGTCCTGGCTGGATCTGGTGCATGATCATTGCTCCCAGCAAAATCGCGTCTACTGGCGCTCCAGGAATCCCAATTGTGATGAGGGGAATCAGCGCTCCTCCCGCGTTGGCGTTGTTGGCGGATTCCGCAGCCACGATTCCCTCATCGTGTCCGGTTCCGAACTTCTCTGGTTTTTTGCTAAACGTTTTTGCGATTCCGTAGGCGACCATTGAGGAGATGCTAGCTCCAATTCCGGGAAGGATCCCAACCCACGTTCCGATGCAAGAGGATCTGAGGATGTTGAAAATGTGCTGCTTCCACTCCCTGAATTTTGGGAAGATGCGGTCGGTCTTCGCCATCGATATGCTAATCCCCTTTTTGTTGATCTCCAGGGCGTCCTTGATGATCTGGCTCATGACGAAAATCCCGAGCAGGACGGGCAAGAGATTGAATCCGTCATCCATAGATTCGAAACCGTACGTGAGGCGGAGCTGGCCGTCTGATTCGTTCAATCCGGGCATCGCAGCGAGGAGCCCGAGGAGGGCAGCCATCAGGCCTTTTAGCATAGAGCCTTGGCTGATGGAGGCGATCAACACCACGGCCATGAGTACCATCGTGAAGTACTCCCAAGGGCCAAATTTATGGGCCAGATGTGAAAGAGGTGGTGCCAGGGCGATCAGAAATATGCCTGAGACAATACCGCCGAAAAGCGAGGCTCCAATACCAAGGCTGAGGGCCTTGCCGGGCTGTCCCTTTTGGGCAAGAGGGTAGCCATCGAATGTCGTCATCATCGCGGATGGGGTTCCGGGCATTTTGAGCAAGGTCGCACTGATCAATCCACCGCTGACGGAACCCACGTGCATACCCATGAGCAGCAGAACCGCGTTCGTGCTGTCCATGGAGAAAGTGAGGGGCACGGTAAGAGCCATGAGCATTCCGCCTCCGAGGCCCGGTATCGCCCCCACAAAAATGCCGCCGGCGACACCGACGACTATCCACATAAGCGGATAGGGGCTTAAAACATGCTGGAACGCATTCAAAATTTCCATAGCGAATTATTGGGGCAGATCCATGTAAAAAACCTCGGTAAAGAGATACTGTCCTCCAAAACCGAATACTAATGCGATGATTGCGCTCGAAAACATAACGCGCTTTTCAAGTCGTGCGAGAATAGAGCTCAGAAGGAAAATGAAAATCACTGTGGCGATTCGGTAGCTTAGCAGACCGCTTTGCATTGACGCGATGTAAAGGCAGGGAATCAAAACTACGGATAGCGCTAGAAGGGGTTCACTAATAAATCCCTGGGCTTCTCTCGGTTTCTCCGTGTTTAACGAACGGTACGCTCGGGTAGCGATTGCGATTGCGAAAGCAATCACCAAGTAGGCGGCGTATTTAGGGAAGGCTGCGGATCCGACGGGATCAAAAAAAGGAGGAGGGATGTCCTTTACTCCCATTAATATGAATACAGCCAAGGCGATCAAGCCACCACATACGGCCAGGTCAAGACGAGGGGTCCGGGATTTTGAAGCCATGGATTAAGGATTTCTTGCTCTGGTGGCGATGGGCGTGACCCGCTCGCGCATATTGTCGAGAAATTCGTGGACGATCTCAGGACCGCCAAACTCATTGTGGATTCCGAGGGATTTGAATTCTTTCTCAATTTCAGGAAGCGCCATTACTTTGCGTAAGGCGTTCGTGATATATTCGATGCGATCGCCAGGCGTGAATTTAGGAGCCAGCCAAACACGGGAGTCGCTAATGACTAGGTCCACGCCGATTTCTTTGGCGGTTGGCGTATCCGGAAACTGCGGTGGGCGCTCTTCTGAAAGGAACACGAGCGGTTTGAGGCCCGTGCTTTCATACTTGATAAATTCCAGAAGCGAGAAGAGAGAGAGATCTGTGTGTTGGCCAAGGATGGATGCGAGCCGCTTTGAACCTCCACCGGTTTGGATGAAGTTCAGTTCGATTCCCGCTCCTTCGGCAAACATGAGGGGAGTCAAATGCACCGGGAGCCCGATGTTGGTGGCTATTTTGACAGACTTTGGATCCTTCTTTGATTCGGATACCAGCATCTCGATGGAATCAAAACGTGAACTTCCCAGAACGCCCAAACCGAGCTTCGAATAGCCTGATCGGCCGATAACGGTAAAGTCCGTATGGTCGTAACTGACGATGCCCATGGCCTTTGAGGTGACGATTCCAGGAGTCCAAAGCCCGATCGTGTATCCATCTGGTGGGGAATCCTTTATCCTTCGCGTCCCAATGGTGCCACCAGCCCCGTCCAAATTGACCACAACCGTTTTCACGGGAAGAATCTTGTGCTTCTGAAAAGCCCTTTGAAAAATTCGGGCAAGGGTATCTACTTCGCCTCCGGTGTTCGTTGGGACGATGATCTTTATCGGTTTTTCTGGAAACTCACCGATGGCGGAGCTGCCCACAAAAATTGCTGAAAGCAAAGCAGAGAGGACCCGTTTAGACCGAAAGGCGGCGCTGAGCAGGTTTGGGGATTGATTGCAATTCCGAAGGGCCATTCCGAGAGATGAGCATTGATGGGTTTGAAATGAGAATCGGGATCATCCGTGCTGCGAATTTCGGGTCAACCTTTTACGCAGTTGGTTTGAGGGTTACGTGTATCAGGTTCGGTTCATGCAATTAAGGCTGATAGCCTCGATTTTTCGAGGTAGCTGAATTCGGTTGTTAATCCTTTAAGTGATGAAACGGATTTTCGGATTCACATTATCAATCTGATCGTGAAACTCCGGGGATGGAAACAAATGGGTACCCGACTGTGTTTTCTGGAAAAACGGCACTGTTGACAAGTTCCACGATAGCGATCGGGAGGGCGATCGCCCCTGGATTTATACTGGCGACCATGACGGAAACCATGCTGAGGGTGGAGAGGCGCAAAAGTTTAGAAGAAATCGTGCCGATCGGCAGGATGGGCGACGAAACTGAAATCGCTCGTTTTACCGCCTTTATGGTTTCGGATCTTAATAGCTACCTGGTTGGTCAGACGATGACCGTTGATGGTGGCGTTTCCGTAAGCCCTGGGTTTTTTTGATGAGACTGACACCGGATATCATTGGGCTCATTAAGGATTATCGGGAAGATTCTCCGGAAACGGTGGCTTTGATGTCCAAGCGCTATCCGGATTTGCCGATGGCCTTTGTGGCCCAACAGGTTAAAGCCCGTCAGAGAATTCGTAAGAAGCTGCCGCGTTGGTATGCGAACGAGTCGATCGTCTTTCCGCACAGTCTCTCTTTAGAGCAGTGCTCCTCGGAATATGCGGCGGAATACAAGGCCGGCCTGCTAGAAGGAGCGACGATTGCCGATTTAACCGGAGGCTTTGGAGTGGATGCGATCGCATTTTCGGAGAGATTTAAATGCGTTTTCCATATCGAACGAAATCGTGAACTTTCGGAAATGGTCGCTCAAAACGTATTAGTTCTAGGGAAAGAGTCCCAGGTCGAGACTTTTGCTGACGATGGGCTAGACTGGTTGGATAAATACTCGGGTAGGTTGGATGTGGTTTATCTGGATCCTGCGAGGCGGGATAATCGCAGCTTGAAAGTTTCTGCTCTGGAGGATTGCGAACCGAACTTGAAGCAATATTGGAAAATACTTCTGAAAAAAAGTGGAAAGGTAGCGGTTAAACTTTCACCCGGTTTGGATGTAGACAGGATCATCGCAAGTTTACCCCATATTTTCGAAATCCACATTCTTTCGATAGAGAATGAATGCAAAGAATGCTTCTGCATCGCTAGGGAAGAGCATGCGGGCGAACCCGAAATCGTATGCGTTAACCGGCTCAATGATTCCAACTGGGATACGTTTATGTTTAAGAGATCTGAAGAGAAGGCGTCACAGGGCAGTTACTCTATGTATTCTAAATTTTTATATGAGCCTAATGCGTCGATAATGAAAGGGGGAGGTTTCAAAACTTTGGGCGATAGGCTAGGCTTGGAATTGCTGCATCCGAGAACGCGCTTCTATTCGTCAGAACAGATGATTGAGGGATTCCCCGGAAAAGTCTTTGAGATTCTGGATTCGGGAGAGCTACAGAAGAAAGGCGCTACGGCAATGTTTCCAGAAGGCCAAGCAAATGTCCTGGCTAGGAATGCGGGTTTATCGAGTCCCGATTTGAAGCGAAAGCTGGGTTTGAGAGACGGTGGGGACTTGTTCGCCATCGGAATTATGGACGTGGGAGGAAGGCGGCGCTTGCTAAAATGCCGAAAGGTGGAAAGGTCCTAGTCTGTCGTGTCAGAGGAATTTGAAACCGCTCGTATTGAAATGGATTCGCTGATCGAATCTGTGCAAAGCGTGATTCTTGCATCCGTGGATGGGGCGGGTGATCCGCTTTCTAGTTATGCGCCCGTCTTCGTGGACGAGAGTTGCCGATTCTATATCTACATCAGTTCGATAGCAAAGCACACATCACAAATCCGCCGTTCCAAAAGAGCGAGTGTTATGCTTATCGAAGACGAGTCGGTGACTGAGAACCTATTTGCTCGGAAGCGGTTGACGGTCGATTGCCAGGCGTTGATCGTCGATCGTGATTCTTCGGATTGGATGCACATCATATCCAAGATGGAGTCGCGCCATGGAGAAACGATGAGCTATTTAAAGGAATTGGTCGACTTCGACCTGTTCAAACTGACTCCCGGCGAAGGCAGACTAGTTCTAGGGTTTGGTCGTGCCTACGAGGTGTCCGGAGAATCGCTTAAGGACATCGGCTATGTTGGCGGAGGCGGGCACCGTTCCAAATGACTGCGGTAGGACTCGCTAGGGCACGAGTCCCACCGTCATTAATTAAGATATGGCTGATCTAGGATCGTTTACCAATAAGGCGATTGATCGCACTGATCACACCTCTAATCGATGCGAGTTCAATGTTCGTGTCAATTCCTGCTCCAAAGCATCGTACGCTGGTGCCCTTGTCTTTCAATTGTATGTACGACACTGCCATCGAATCCGCGCCACGCCCTAGTGAATGCTCATTGTAGGAAAGTAACTCGTAATTGGATACGTCTACGTCTTCCAGAGCGTTGAAGAAGGCTGCTATAGGGCCATTTCCTGTGCCAAGAAGGTTCTTTTTGGTGCCAACATGGTTCACAACCGCCCATACCTCCACGTGCTTGTCATCGATCCGTTCGCTGCGGAATTCCAGAATTTCAAGAGGCTGAACGTTGTCTACGTATTCGCTCTTGAAGCACGCGTAAACCCCTTCTGGAGTAATTTCATCTCCGGTTTCGTCAGCGATACGGTTGACGGCTTTGCCTAATTCTTTGTGCATCTCTTTGGGTAAGCGATAACCGTATTCCTTTTCCATGACATAAGCCACGCCGCCTTTGCCCGATTGGGAATTGATCCGAATAATGGCCCGGTAGCTTCGACCCATATCCGCTGGGTCGATGGGAAGATAGGGGACTTGCCATAGGGCAGAAGGGTCTTCGTTCTGCTGGGCAAACCCCTTTTTGATTGCGTCTTGGTGCGACCCTGAAAAAGCAGTGAACACAAGGTCTCCTGAGTAAGGGGTACGTTCGTGAACGTCCATACGGGTCACCCGCTCGTACATCTCCCGAACCTGGTTCAAGTTGGAGAAGTCCAACTGTGGGTGTACTCCTTGCGTGTACATGTTAAGTGCCACCGTGACTATATCCAGATTACCGGTACGTTCCCCGTTGCCAAAAAGGGTGCCTTCTACCCGGTCGGCTCCGGCCATTAATCCCAGTTCCGTCGCAGCGATTCCCGTGCCCCGGTCATTGTGCGTATGTAAACTGATCGTGGCAGAGTCGCGTCGAGAGAAGTGGTTGCAGAACCATTCGATCTGATCCGCGTGTACATTAGGTGTGAAAAGCTCAACGGTAGCGGGAAGATTCAGTATGATCTTCTTTTCCGGAGTAGGCTCCCATACGTCGGCTACGGCTTCACAGCATTCGAGGGAGAACTCTAGTTCGGTATCGCTAAAGCTTTCCGGAGAGTACTCGAGGCGGATATTGGTATCGGGTACGGTCGCCACCATGTCTTTAACCAGTTGCGATCCGTCAACGGCGATTTGCTTGATGGCGGCTTTGTCCTTGTCGAACACAACGCGTCTTTGCAAAGGATTGGTTGAGTTGTAGATATGGACGATGGCGTTTTTCACACCTTCGAGAGACTCAAAGGTGCGTTTGATCAGGTGATCACGACATTGAACAAGCACTTGTATGTGAACATCTTTAGGTATCAAATTATCAGATACGAGCCGGCGCAAGAAGGCGAATTCCGTTTCTGAAGCAGAAGGGAAGCCCACCTCGATTTCCTTGAAACCAATTTTCACGAGGGACTGGAACATTTCCACCTTTTCTTCAACGCTCATGGGAATCGCTAGGGCTTGATTGCCATCACGAAGGTCTACGCTGCACCAGATTGGCGCGGAATCGATGACCCGGTTGGGCCATTGTCTATGCGGCAAGTCTATGACCGGATAGGACCTGTATTTGCTAATGGGTGGTTTATGCATGGTTGTATCGTGTTAAAAAGGCATTGTGAATTACGAATGTGGGGCGAACTTGGTGACGCAATACAAAAGGTTGTTCGTACCGAATGGCAGAAATCTCGCGAGGCTTCCTTTGAGGCGAGAAAAGTAAATGCGTCCCGACAGCAGCGCCCTATCCTAGAAGGAGAGTGTCAAGCTTCGTAAGTCGTAGAAGATTTTGGGCGGTTAGGCTCATTTACTTTCGATAATGTGTAGGTTTATCGGTTGATTTGTCAAGGAGCTTAAGCAATCCCTCCTGGGATTGGATAGGAGTAGACAGGAGTTTGTTCAGCTTTCAGAGAATTCAGATTACGACTTTCCTCCGCTCGCCTACCGTTTTTAAAGTCCGTGTACTGAGATAGCGATCGGTGGTGTTGCGGGCGTTTTCCAAGCTTGTGTCCCTAAGGCACGGTGTTCTATTTTTGAGGCTCTCAAGAATTCCTTTCATCCCAATATATTAAAAATGCGGAAAATGTATCCTGCCCGTTTATTGCAAACTGCTCTAGTTTTATCGACTCTGTTGAATCTTCTCTGTATCGCTGCTAAGGATACTCGTCCCAATATTATACTGGTTATGGCGGACGACCAGGGATGGGGCCAGATGGGCTATTACGGTCATCCGGTTTTGAAGACGCCAAACTTTGATGCGATGGCAGCCAATGGGATTCGATTTGACCGTTTCTATGCGGGTGCCCCTGTTTGTTCGCCCACCCGGGCATGCGTCCTCACCGGTAGGGCCAATGACCGGACTGGGGTTTATCAGCACGGGAACGCGCTTCGACTACAGGAGCGACCAATTGCCCGGGCTTTGCAGGAGGCGGGCTATGCGACTGGACATTTTGGCAAGTGGCACTTGAATGGCGTTCGGGGACCGGGCGTTCCGATTTTAGGTGAGGATCCGTATCATCCCGGGCGTTATGGCTATGATCATTGGCTTTCGGTTACGAATTTCTTCGATATGGATCCCATTTTAAGCCGCAATGGCGTTTTCGAAGAATTCGAGGGAGATTCATCGGAGGTTGTTGTGGCCGAAGCTTTAGAATTTTTCGAGAGACGTTCGAAGTACGACCGACCGTTTTTCGCTACGATTTGGTATGGGTCTCCTCACTCGCCAATGGTGGCGAACGAAGCAGATCGGGCTCCATTTAAAAACCTGGAGGAGTCTGATCAGCATCACTACGGTGAATTAGTAGCGCTCGACCGCAGTATTGGCACTCTGAGAAAGGGGCTGCGAAATCTTGGTATCGAGGAGAACACGCTCGTTTGGTATTGCAGTGATAACGGTGGGCTAAAGGTTAATCCTCCGTCAGTAGGCGGATTGCGGGGACTGAAGGGAACGGTTTACGAAGGAGGGCTACGTGTCCCCGGAATTATTGAGTGGCCCGCGGTCGTTAAAAGGGGCGTTCGAACGGAATCACCTGCTAGCGTGTTAGACATGTTCCCGACTATAGCAGAAATTGTGGGGCTACCAGAAGAGGCGATCCTACAGCCGTTCGATGGGGTTAGCTTGAAGCCGTCGATCCAAAGCGGAGAATTTGGAGTCCGCGAAAAGCCGATACCTTTTCGCTTTGTGGGGAAGGGTGCGTTGCTAGACAACCAATACAAATTGGTTGCGTTGGATGTGGAGAGCCGAAAGTATGAGCTCTACGATTTAAAAAACGACCCGACTGAATCCAAAGACGTAGTTAAGGCTTTGCCAAAAGTTGCTGAGCGATTGCAGACGGAATTCGAAAAGTGGAACCAGGGAGTTGTCGAAAGCGATTTAGGTCAGGATTACCGTGAAGGTGAGTTGACAGATCCAAATGCTCGTCGGGTTTTCTGGACGGATATGCCCGAGTACCAGCCCTACTTTAAGGATTGGAAATTACGCCCGGAATATAAGAGTCGATTGAAGAATAATTAGAGTATACCTATCTATTGTTTGGGATGGCCAGTGATGATGTAAGAATAAATGAGTTACGGGCGTTTTTCGAAGGGTGGGATCTCTACACGACAGTTATTGAGCAAGACTACATGATCCATACGGAGTCCTGTCTTATTTAGTTCGTCGATCGACGAAGCTGGGGTGGTCGGATTTGAGTATTCTGGAAGTGGGCTTTGGAGATGCTCATGTGGTGAGCGAGATGGGACGGTTCTTCACCATTGAAAGGTACTGTGGTATCTAGCTTTCAAGAATGCATTGGACTTCGCCGCGACAAAGCTGAAGGGAAAGGTGCAAAACCTTGAATTGATCAATGGAGAAATGGTGGAGGAAATCGACCGCATTCAAGGAAAGTTTGATCTCATTGTTGCCGGTTACACCATTCACCATCTCGATGAAATGGGAAAAAGAGCGCCTTTTGCCTCTTTAAATACTCCGGAGGATTGCTCGTTGTGTATGATGTCGTTCATCGGCAAGAGAAGACAAGAGAGGAGTACCTGAATCAAGCGGTCAGGCATCTCGAAACAGATTGGACGATCTTTACCGCTGAGCAATTGAAGAGTATCCGAAATCATGTACGTCGAACCGACATACCGGAATCATGGGAGGAATGGCGAAGAATCGCTCAGGAAAGTGGATACGATAAAATGCGGTTTCCCTATTACGACAAAAATCAGCTGTTTGGAATTATAGAGTTCCTCGACTGAAGCAATTGGTGGTTGTCCTGGAATAGTCGTAGGCTGCAACTACTGATGTTGCATCCGCACGAAATTTGACAATTCGTATTCTCGCTCTTCCAGTTCGCCCCGCAGCTCAGAGTACCTCTCTTCGTTGATCTTGGAATCGCGGGACATGATCCAGGCGTATTTCTTGTTGGGATGACCGATTACGGTGAACGTGTGGTCCGGGTCGACGTAGAGAACGTAGTAGGCGGCGCTGATGATGCCGAAGAAACGCATCCGCCACTCGGCATTGGTTTCGGTGTTTACGATGTTGCCGACCGGGTGGTAGGTTTTTAGATTGCCATCCGGAGATCCCTTCCGGAATTCATAAGTGGTTTGGATTTTGCCGTCGGGCAGGCGTTCGTAGGTTTCCGTGCCGTTCCATGCCCCTTTGTCAATCGCAGTGGGCGTGTATCCGTGGACATACCACGTCCCCATGAATTCTTCGATATCGACCTTCTCGGCCAATTCCTGGTTGGGCACCGGATTGCTCGTACAGGCGGCGAGCAGAAGGATTCCGGAAATGAGACTGAGAGTTGAGCAGATTTTCTTCATTGTTGTGATTCTCTGTTGTGATATAGTTTAGTTTTGTAAATGCACCACCCGCCAGCTGTAAGAAACACAGCTACTCCGGGTCCAAACGCCCAGGCGATAGAGCGTTCGATTGACGGGGCTTGAATTAGAGAACCCTGTTCATAGCCGACGAGGGAAAGAAAGAGCCCCGTGCAGGCGATTCCGAGAGCCCGGGCCACTTTCGATAGCATGCGCCAAATTCCATAATAAACTCCGGATACATTCTTGCTTGTGCGGGTTTTCTCGTCCTCGACGAAGTCCGAAAACAGCGATTCGAGGAGAACGATACTTGCCACAAGAACTCCACCGGTTCCTGCGAGTAGGATCACAGGCCAAAGCAGGCCGGCCGGGAGGATGGGGTATACGATGGCGGAAAGCAGGGCGAGCGATATCACAGCGCCAAAGAATAAGCGTGCCTTGCCGATCGCTTTTGAAAAGTGAACCCATAGTGGTGCGGCCAGTATGATGAAGACGGTGAGGACCAGAAGGATGATCCCGATTTGTTCCTCGTTCAGTTTGAGGGTCGTTTTGTAGTAGGGAAGGGCGAGGCTAGAGTTGAAGGAGCGGCCTACCGCGATCGCCATGAATCCAAACACGAGTAGGACGAAGAAAGGGGACCTGACACTCTCTTTCAAAATGTCCACAGTCCGGTAGGACACACTGACTTTGAGAGGCGATTCTTTGCCTTTTTCTTTGAGTGCCCACCAGATAGACAATCCCGAAATTAGGCAGCCAGCCGATGCCGTTAGACCCAGGGCGAGTCCGGTGGCGCTCCGCAGTTCCAAAGTATTGGCGATAGAACTACCATCGAATTGGAATGCCAGGTAGGCGGGCAGCCCAATTCCGAGAAGCAGACCGACAGATCCTGCCACTATTCTCCAGCCGAAAAAAGTCGCTCGCTCTTGCTCCGAACGGGAAAGGTCGTTGACGACGGAGAGATGGGGAACACTGAAGAGCGTCATGGCTGTGTTAACCACTAGGTACCATACCAAGAGATTGGCGAAGAGAGCGTTTGGGCCGGACTCAACCGGAGGGCTGAAGAGAAAGTAAAAGGCGAAACCGATAATCGCTGCCCCAGTGAGGAGATAAGGGACGCGCTTCCCCTCGATCTTTGAATCGGGCGTCTTGTCTGAAAGAATGCCCATCAGGGGATCGCTAACGGCATCCCAGATCACGGCGATCGCGATGGCCAAGCCAGCCATAGAGGGCGCCAGGCCCGCGAGGATGTATAGTTCCAACAGGAATACCTGGAGCATCAACTCAATCGCGCTCAGCCCCACTGAGGCAAAACTGTAGCCCGCCTTTGTGGGCCAGTGGATGGAAAAGGGCGAACGTAGGGGTTCAGCAGTCATGGAATGAGGATCGATGCGACAGGCAAGGCTGGGCACCCGCTATTGATGAGTCTGATTGTCGATTCGGTTCGGAAAAAAAGTCACGGTATTAGATGAACGGATAATGGATGGGCGATAATTCCGAATAGCGAGGGGTTTTTGCCCTAAATATTGTTCAATAAGTGTTTAAATAATGAATCTACTTTGTTCGCGAGGCCTTTCGTGGTTGTGTCAGGTAGCGTAGAGTATCGTACTAGCGTGGAGTAGGGTGGTGGTCGCATCCTTGCAAAAAGCCTGTGTACTTGAGAGGAGATGTTATTTAATGAATAAGGACCAATGGAAGGCTTTGTTAGCGATTCCAGCCGTGATCACGATCGGTTGGGGATTCGCTGTTACTGGGGACAGTGGACGTGGTATGGATTGGATCAGCTCTCCATTTGCCTGGGCGGTGTTACTTGCCTTTTGCCTGCAGTGGGTGGCGTTTGTCCCTGCTTATCTGGGTAGAACGGAGCGGTACTTCGACATTGTCGGGAGTGCCACCTACATTTTGGCGACTGCGATGTTACTCATCCTGAGCGAGAGTCTAGATACTCGTTCTGTTATTTTGGGTCTGATGGTATTTATTTGGGCATTACGGTTGGGGTCTTTTCTCTTTATGCGAATTCATAAAGCGGGTAAAGACGGAAGGTTTGATGTGATTAAGAATTGCTTTGTCCGCTTTTTGGCCGCATGGACGTTGCAAGGTCTATGGATTACTTTTACCGCTGCGGCGGCATGGACGGCAATCGCTTCCAATTACAAGGAGCCCTTGGGATGGTTTGCTGCCATAGGGATTCTGCTATGGTTGGTCGGAATTGCGATTGAAGTGGTGGCAGACCGGCAGAAGAGCCAGTTCAAGGCGAATCCAGAAAACAAGGACAAATTTATTCGTAATGGTCTTTGGAGCCGTTCACGTCATCCTAATTATTTTGGAGAGATTCTGCTTTGGTCCGGAGTAGCTGTCATTGCCATACCCGTTTTGCAAGGCTGGCAGTGGATCGTGCTCAGTTCGCCAATCTTTGTGACCCTCTTGCTAACCGGAGTCAGTGGCATTCCCTTGTTAGAAAAGCGATCCGATGACAAGTGGGGAGGCCAAGACGAATATGAAGCCTACAAGAAATCGACTCCTGTCCTGGTGCCGTACTTGTGGTGGAGGTAAAAAACCAGCACTGTACGACAATCAGTAGCTCCGTGCTTTAGTCTGAGCCAAAGTCGTAAAGCAAAAAGCCAATTTAGAACTCGTAATGGCGACTCAGGCTAAAGCACTGAGCTACTGATACGAACTCCTTGGTTGGAAATTCCTCACTGTAGTATATTTCCTTTCAGTCGAAGTGAACGGCCAGCCAAATGGTATTCGGATCAGTGTGCGTTACGCGGTGGCGTTCCTGCTTCTCGATTAGAAGATGGTCTCCCTTGTTGAGAGTTACCGATAGGCCCTCCTCGAATTCAATGCTCCCGCTACCTTCCAAGACTATGACCCATTCCTTTTGAGACTGGTCGTACCATTCTCCTTCGTTGGTCGTGTTTTCGTTTGAGACGATTCGTTCAATGCGGACGTTCTGTCCGGTTGTGATAGTTTCGAAATGTTCGACTGCGATGTTGTCGGGGAGCTCTTGAAAGATATTCGGCATGAGAGGCGGGTTATTGGGAAAAAGGGGATGAGAAGAAGTGAAATAGTTAAAGTCCAACGATTCACGATCATTTGTGAGATTCGGAGATAAATTCCAGCCCCATAAATACCCCTTGAAATTTGTCAAAAATGATCATTGACGGAAGGGAAGGTGCTTCTATTGTCCGAAATCTTCTCAAGGTAAAGCCTTGGGGACTTAGGTGCGGCGAGATAGCTCAGTTGGTAGAGCAGAGGACTGAAAATCCTTGTGTCCCCGGTTCGATTCCGGGTCTCGCCACCACTTTCAAAAAGAAAAATTCAAGTGACTTAAGACTAACCGATAGGCTTCGTGTTATAATAGGTTTTCAAGAAAAACTAACACTTTACAGTCATTAAAGCGAGCTAGGCAGCTGCAAGACTCTGAACATCTAGGTTCCACAGGTTTTTGATTAGCTAGTGTGCCAGGCGTTAGCATTTTCATAACCACATGGGGTACGTCGGTCTCTGCTTTCTCAGTGATTTGGATTAGAACTTATTAACTGCCCTCTTAAGATTTGTTGGTGCCGCGGCGATCAGTTTGATCGTACTTGCTTGTTTTCGATTTCTGAATTGAGGCCTGCTTGGGAATTTACCGTATCGATGTAGGCGTAGGTATGGACGCGAACCGTTAGATCCAGATCGTCGCCTTCCTTGCATCTAGTTTAACGCTGTGATTTTGGACTTAACGTCGTAGACCTTGCCGTTGACAACGGTGAAGAGGGACTGGCCGCGGAGACCGGTTTCTCCCTGGAGAGCACTGTGGTACTCTGGGTCTTCCAGTTCTTGAGTGAGCTTCGCTTCGTTGACTCGGTAACCAGCCGCTTCGTCGAAGATCGCTAAATTGGCCATGGCTCCGGACTGCAGGGTTCCGATTTCCAGAGGAAACGGGAAAAACTGAGAAACGTGCTTGGCAGGATTGATCGAAGCAAGCCGATCGATATCGTGCCACGTATAGCCGTACGTTGAGGCAAGCTCGAAGTAGTATTGAAGACTGTGTTCGATATTTCGAGTACCCGGACTTTCGGGGAGACCATTCTTGAATTCCTTCGCCGCTCGAGCGTGAGGCGCATGGTCGGAACCGAAGAAAATAGAGTAGCCGGCTCGGACGGTTTCCTGGATTAGTCGGATGAGCGATTGCTGGTCCTCGCGGCTTGGATGGGCGGGTCGACGGTAGTTGATAAGAGCGATCTCTGAAGCTTGTTCCAGTAGGCGTTCACGGCACCAGTAAATATAGTCCAATCCGATTTCGGCGGGAAGCTTGAAGGATGCGTTTCGGGCTCGATCCAAAATTTGCTGCAGAGACGGACCCGTTGGAATGTGCCGCGCGAGCAGACTGGATACACCGACGGATTCTGCCAAATCCATGGTCTCTTTTTGACAGGCCAAGACCGTGGATCCGTCAAAGTACTCGTGATGCAGGAGTCGAGGGTCAGGATGCGTCCGATTTTTGAATTCGGTTATGGTTTCATCGGTACGGGTCTGGTCATTATGATAGGACACCGCTTCGCCTTCCCAAAGGGTGTACATGTCGCGGCGGGTTTGTCCGGTTAGCCCGGAGCCACCAAAGGTAGAGCCAAAGTCCTTGCCCTCGTGTTCCGGGATAGGTTGGCCCCCCGGTTCCATTCGGGGCCAGAGAATAATAGGGAGTAGGCTGGCTTCGGTGTAGTAATCCTGAGATCGCTGGTGCCGGTAGGGGCCTACGGGACCCCAGGGCGTATTTCCCATTGCGCCGACTATGCAAACGCCTCCTTTAAGGGCAGCGAGGCAGCCAGATCGGATCGAATACTGGGCGTTGGTGCTTCGAATTGACTGGATGAGTTGGTCATAGTCGATCCCGTCTGGGCCATACGCTTCGACTTCCTCGGGAGTCGGTTCGGCGCATTCACGGAAGTGGACGTGAGGATCTACCCGTCCGAGAGCAATATGGGCGGTATCGGGGAGTTTGATACTTTCGCCTGATTTGGTTCCGAGGGTAAGTTCTAGGGGTTCCCCTTTTGTGCAGCTTACTTCTCCCGCCGCCATTTCTCCAGAGTCCAAGTGAATGTTTTGGCAATGAAATCGAATTGTCTGTCCCGTTTCGCTCACTTGATCTAGTGAAAGCGCGATTCACGGTGGAGCAAGCGTTGAGATTCGATTGGAGCAGAATTCGTAGCTATGGCGTATGTATCGTAGGGAATTCGTTCAATAGCGGGGGAAGCTTTGGTGTTTTAACAGGATTTTTTCTGCTTGCCATTGGAAGGCCGAATAGCACGATCCGCCTTTTCGAAGCCGCCCTAGCTCAGTTGGTAGAGCAATTCACTCGTAATGAATAGGTCGTCGGTTCGATTCCGATGGGCGGCTCCATTTAAACCTTTAATAATTAGGGGTTTATGAAAACGAAAGAAATAGCCTGTTGACGCGTGTAACCGGCTTGTGTAACCGTTAGAGACAATGACGGTTACACACACACTAAGAAAGTTCGTCAAAACTAGGACCCCAAACCTAGTAAAGTACCTCAACAACGGCGAATACTACCTGCTCTACAAGCTTAACGGTAAGCAGATCAGAACGTCTTTAAAGACCTTAGATTACAAGTTCGCCGTTAGACGGAGGAATGCCAAGATGTTAGAGGTTGAGAAGCTGCGATCTGTGGCTCCAAAAAAGTCAGTCAGCCTAGAGACCTTTCCGCCACAAGAAAATTCCTAGCAATCATGGATGAAAAAAATAAAATAAACGAAGAAGGCTCACATTGGTATTGCTACGTCGTCTTCGATGTCACAGACCCCGCGCAATTTCGTGAATACGTCGGCAAGCAGGTAGGCATTGAGCAAGAAAACGGGATGAGCAGCTATGAAATTTACGTTGATGATATAACAAGTCCGAAGCGTGCCACATTGATAGAATGCTTTCCTGATGATTCGACACAGCAAATGCATCTTGAGAACCTTAGAACTGAGCTGTTTATGGCAGGCATAGCAAACCCATCCATTACGGTTTTGGGCGATCCCCCTCAGGCAACTAAAGAGCGCATGTTGCAATATGGGTTTTGGCCGCCCGCTTTCACTGGGCCTTTCCAGCATTTTAGATCTTTAAAAGGCTTCCGAAGTCAATGATGGTAAAAGTCTATTATTCAAATCCTTCAAACAGATGAAATGAAGCTCTCAGTCAAAATTTTTAGAAAAGAAATTTAATTATGCCAGACAATCCACAATTCAGAGATGAAACTGGTAAGGTAGCAGGGATTCGTGTTTTGCCCCCTACTGCTGTGGGAGCACATTACGAAGTGTCACTTTCCACAAAAGGGACATTAGAAGGCTCAATCTACAATTCTCTCTGGACCTACACCCAAGTGCAACGCAATGATTGCAGCATTTATGGCCAGGGCGACGAGGTTCTAACGCACCGAGCGTGGAGAGGTAATCTATCTCAAAGGGAGCGGCTCTGCCCAAGGTAAGGAAGCTGATGGAGGAGTGATCTTCAAAACTATCAATCATCATCACACAGCCTCCGCAAAATTTAAGCACCTGAATGGGGTTGCTGGTGTCGGTACCTACAAAGTCCCTACGGAAGGGAAAACGAACGCACAATTCAGTATTCTTTAATCAATCTCAGAATCAAGAAAATGAGTCCAAGGGAGAGCTGAATCTCCTATCATCTTCACTGGGCTTGATGCATAATCGGTAAATCAAAAATAATAAGGAAAACTTCTATGAACAAGATACTCAAAAATACCGCCCTTATCCTCGCCATGCTGGTAACCGTTCTCGCTGCGCCCCTCCATGCCTTTGAGGTGAGCGGCGAGTCCTTCGATGCGGACTTTAATATCACCAGCTGGACCAGCAACGTCGACGGCATCGCCCTGACGGCTGAGGGCGAGGTTGGTGAAGGTTACGGCAAGGTCTACTTAAGCTACGATTTTGTCAGCAGCAGTGCGGACAAGAACCAGGGCGACTTCTCTGGAGATGTTCGAACCATTAACAACGACGGCGTCCTGGTCGCAGGCACCCTTCAGGGTATTTGGAAACGCAACGGCAAGATAGTCACCATATACACCCTAGACCAGTTCTCCAATGGTGACATGATCTATGCCAAGGGCGAGGTGGACCTTGTCAAGGGAACGATGTCATTTATCGCCTACCCCATCGAGTAATCTCTCACCGCGAACAAGTGCAGTGTCTGCTCTGTTCTGTTCTCGGGATAACGTTGGCGGGTTTTAAGAATAAGGCAAACTTGTTCTTCAGGATTAAAAGAAAGCGGCTAAGTGGTACACAATGGCCGCAGAGCAAGGTATTCCCTACTCTCAGTCCAGTATCGCACAGATGTTCGAGGAAGGCAAAGGCGTCCTTCAGGACTACAAACAAGCGGCTAAGTGGTACACAAAAGCTGCGGAGCAACAGTGGGATCAGGACAAAATTGGTGATTTTTACCTCGAAGGCAAAGGAGTCCCCCAAAGCTACGTGAAAGCCCATATGTGGTACAACATTCGTGCTGCAAACGGGTGGTCAGATGGGGCGAGCAAAAGGGACACCGTTGCCAAAAAAATGACTTCCGATCAAATCGCTGAAGCACAGAGAATGGCCCGCGAGATGGTCGAGGCCAACCCAAAGCTGATGGGTGATTAGAGCGGGATGCTGTGTAACCGTCATCTCAAAAATTGGGCAAAAAGTAGGGTTTATCTACGTTTTTGGCGGTTCGTTTATCGTTCCTTATGTTTTTGTAACGATGAGGAGCAGAGCAAATCAAAAAAATTACGAGTATTAGAATAATAAATACATTCACTCACCATGAATCTGTTGAAAGGACTCGTGCCCGAGACATCTGGTTCCAGTACAACAAAGATTTAATCAATGATGGCAACTACATTACAGGTATTAACGTCTGGGCTTATTAGGATAAAAAGGTCTGATTTTGACGATTGGAAGAAGGGCCTGTTCAACGTGTCCGACCTGTCGTCAGAAAGCTGAAACATCACGTTGACCTGAACCAGAGTTAGTTTATAATTCTGGGCATGTCACACCAAAATAGGTGCCTGCGTCTTTTACGCGACACGCTGGGGCTTACGAGGGCCAAATTCGCTGAGATAATAGGGCTCAGCCCCTAAATGCCCAAAGGTGGCTGCCTGTTCTAAGGTATAGAGTTTCGTCGACGATTGCGGGTGAAGACAGTATGGATTCCTCCATATCGATTTTCTTGATGATCTCGAATTCGTCAGACGCCTTGAAAAGCGTGATGATACCCTCTTTAGAGGCGACTAAGATCTGGCCGTCGACACCAATGGGTGACGCGTAATATTCTCCCGATACGCCTATTTTTTTCGATTCGAAGAACGGTTCTCCCGAGATCGGATGAATGGCGGTGAGGTAGCCTCCTTTTTTTACGTAGTATAGACGATCTTGATACAATAGCGGAGAGGCGACATAAGGAAGTGCTTTCCTCTTTTCCCAATTTACGTGCGTTTCGGTAATATCTCCTTTGCCTCCAGCGGATATGGAGACAAGAATGTTTCTACCTCGGAGGGATCTGGCGGAGTTTTCAAACAATGGAGCTATTTCCTTTTTTTCCCAATATCCTGATTGGTCTTGATCGTTGAAGTTGAAAGCATCTTGAGCTCGGCTAGGAGGAAATTCCATGGGAGCGATTTTGCCGTCTTTATTTTTGTCGAATCTGTCCATGAACGCCGGGAAGCTGGCAAGCTGTTCTGGAGTCAATTGATCTGCTTCGGAAAAGAGTGATTCGACTCTCGTGCTTCCAGTCACATGGGCGGTTGTCCACGCTCCGAAGTAGACTTTGTCATCGCTGGCGACAGGAGAGGGACAGGTAAAGCCCGGGAGTTCGGTTACGTGCCAGATGGCTTCACCGCTCGATAGATCGTAGGAAGCGATGGATCCGGATCCGCATTGAAGGATCTCAATACGGTTTCCTTGGGGCCAAACATAAGGTGTAGAATAGCTGATAATCGTTGCGGGGCGTTCCGCATGCCAAAGTTCTTTGCCGGTTTTAAAATCCAAGCAGAGCAGCCCGGGGCGCAGGCCTCCATCGCAATTGATGAGTAGCTTCCCGTCGACGAGAACAGGTGAAGCGCCGTAGCCGAAATCGCTACTAGAGGGCAGGAAGGCTTTGTCCCAAAGCAGATTGCCATCCATGTCGCTTACGACGAGACCGTAGTCGCCGAACAGGAAAGCGACCTGTTCTCCATCTGTGCATGGTGTGGGTGCCGATGCCGAGCTGTCTTTGTGGGAGTAGCGTTGCAATTCTTTGATCGGGCGTTCG
Source organism: Candidatus Pelagisphaera phototrophica (assembly GCF_014529625.1). GTDB lineage: Bacteria > Verrucomicrobiota > Verrucomicrobiia > Opitutales > Opitutaceae > Pelagisphaera > Pelagisphaera phototrophica. The sequence continues at coordinate 2,625,360 of NZ_CP076039.1, read as the reverse complement.
TTTTGCCAGAGGATTGAGCCGTCCGATCTTCTGATGCAGATCATGAGTAGCTTCAAATCTTTGTAGGCGGTTATAAATATGCGGTCGCCCCAAATCACCGGAGAGGAGTGTCCCTCCGGAATTTCGGTCTTCCAAAGAACGTTTTCTTTGGGCCCGAACGATTTTGGCAGTGATTGATCAATTGCCACCGAACGGCCCTCGGGGCCCCTGAACTGGGGCCAGTAAGCCTCGGCTAATGGGAGATTGGGAATTACAGTTAAAGCGAAAAGGACAACGCTCGAAATGGATCTTTCTGTCATAGTATAAAAAAGCTCAAAAACGAATAAGTTTTAACTGCATTTCACATGCCAAAATGTTTGGCTGATCAAAATAACGAAGTAAGTAGTAAAATATTTGAAGGTAATCCATACGGCTAAAAGTCGAGGTCTATTTTTTGCTTTTATGTACTACAGCATGTTTCACGACCGCCCTGTTACTATCTTTCTGAGCGTAGTGAATCCCCTCTCCGGTGCAACACCCCCGGCTCACGGTTTCGCGGGTGGGAAAAGGTAGGATGCGTAATCATTATATGAGATATCAGGGATATTTTTGCAAACGTTAATGTTATTGGCAAATTTATACCTTATACCCACAAGCCTGGACTTATTGTATCAATTACCCCTTTGATTTTGTAACCGTTAACTTAAAATCGTACGGTGGTCTCGTTTCTTTCGATTACTTCAATCCGTTTTTAATTAAAATTTGGTCGTAGGATTTCATGCGGTTTCGTTGGGCTTCTAACATGGGTAATGCGTTATTTTTTTCGGCTTCTTTCCACCAAAGGGCCTGGAGTTCTTTAAGCCTTTCGGGATGCTTGTCTGCTAGGTTTGAGTGCTCTGTAAAATCCGAATTCTGGTCGTATAGTTCCCAATGATCATCTTCGAACGCTGCACCGTTTTTGTGAAAAGCAACAGCCTTCCACCCCTTATGGTAGATTGAGCGGGCGCCCCACAGTTCCCAGAATTGGGTATCGCGTGGAGAAGGAGCATCCCGGCGAGCAAATACTTTTCGAAGACTAGCTCCCTGTAATGGAATTTGGGCGACTCCATCGAAAATATCAGGTACGGGAATTCCCAATAAATCTAGAACGGTTGGCGTGATATCAATAACATCAATGAACTGCTCACGAAGCCCTATATTTTTAATTCGTTTTGGCCATGAAACTACCATCGGCGTGCGCACCCCTCCGTTGAATGGCCAGAGCTTGTAGTACTGAAATGGAGTCCCAGACACCGCGGCCCAGGGACGTTGATATTGAGGCTGCGTGCTGGGAGAGCCCAATTCATCCAAACGTTGATACATTTGCTCTACAGTCAGATTTCCGTTGTAAGGATGCTCAAAATTACCTTCGATGCCGGCCTCTGGAGCTCCGCCATTATCCGAGATGAGAACGATTAACGTGTTGTCGAAGAGAGCATGCTGCTTCAAATGAGCAACAAGTCTACCGATCTGTTCGTCCGTATGCTCTAGGAATCCCGCGTAGGCCTCCATGAAGCGGGCGAATACTGTTTTCTCGACCTGGTTCAAATCCGACCAAGCTGGATCGCCTGGATTCCTTGGTGGCAGTTTCGATTCTTGTGGAATAAGGCCGCTGGCTAGTTGTCGCTTGAAGCGCAATTCTCGCTCGACATCCCAACCATGATCGAAAGCCCCCAAATATTTGTTAATGTAACGCTTTGGAACTTGGATGGGCGAATGGATTGCCCCGAATGCGAGATAAAGAAAAAATGGAGAGCCTGGCCGAAATTCTGTATTGGAGTTTACCATGTCGATCGATTGATCCACTATATCCTCCGAAAAATGGTAGTCGAAATCTGCCGGAGGCTTGACATTCCTATTGTCGATTACGAGGTCCGGTCGGTATTGGTCCGTCCAACCAGAAAGAAATCCATGAAATCGATCGAAACCTTTCTGCAGAGGCCAATGCGTCCTGTCCGCTGCGTCGTGCATATCCGGTTTAGGCACGAGATGCCACTTGCCTGCTAGCATCGTCAGGTAACCGTTTCGTCTAAGAATTTGGGCGATATTTGCAGCCGCAGACGTCACTTGGCCACGAGTGTGCGGATAGCCTTGGTCATTTCCCGGTAGTTCCTTCATACCGACGATGTGATTATTACGTCCTGTGAGTAATGAGGCTCGAGTTGGAGAACAAACCGACTTGGAATGGAAATTATTGAAATACAAACCCCCCGCTGCAAGGGAGTCGATGTGGGGTGTAGACACTGTTGATCCGAAGCAACCCAGATCCGCAAACCCGCAATCGTCCAGTACGATATATATTACATTCGGAGCATTTTTGGGTGCTCGAGTCTTTTTCAGCATATCTGGATTAGAAACTTCAGCGAATCGGCCGATCGTACCCTTGAATCTATCCTCAGCAGGATGATCTTGTGCCAAAACGCCCGCTGTCCAAAAATACACAAGTGAAGCTGCTAAAATTGGAGGGCAAAGGGGACGATTGTCGTGCATAATGAATTTATAAATTGGAGCATAGCTTAATTTTTGGTCAAAGCGGATATAAGCTACTTTTTCGGACTAAAGCGGAGCAACTGATCAGGATTATTAGTGAGAGCATACAGGGCTCCATCGGGACTAAACTTTAGTTCGCGTACGCGACCGTAGCCTTGAAAAAGAGTTTCCTCTTTAATGACTTTGTCGTCCTCGATCACAAGGCGACGAATTTCTTGATATTTCAGAGCACCAAGTAATAGCTGATTCTCCCATTCAGGAAAGAGCTTGCTGCTGACGAAGGCAATGGGGCAAGTAGCTATTGACGGCACCCAATAATGAATCGGAGGCGTAACACCTGGGTATTCGGTTTTATCTGAAATTATGGTTCCATCATGGTTCTTGCCGTAGGTTGTGATTGGCCATCCATGATTTAAACCAGGACGAACGACATTTAATTCGTCGCCTCCCATCGGTCCGTGTTCAGTAGCCCAGATCTCCCCAGTCGCAGGATGCTGGTCTATGCCTTGTGGGTTACGGTTTCCGTACGTATAAATGCTCTTGTAATCGGTGGGGTGATTATAAAAAGGATTATCTTGCGGTATGGTACCGTCGTCGTGAAGGCGGTGGATCTTGCCTTGGGCACTAAAAAGGTCTTGCGAGTTTTCCGGTACCCCTTTGTCCCCAGTCGAGAAATACAAATACCCCTTTTTGTCAAAGAGAATACGAGTTCCGAAATGAATACTCGAAACAGTGTAGTCATTCCGGGGAATGGAGAAGATAACCTCATGGTCAATCCAATCGTAATCGTTTACACGTCCTCGAATAATCTGAAGCATGGCCGGGGCTTTACGATCCTTGGAATCTCCTAGAGGGTGGCTATTGGCGATGTAGACCCATCCATTATTATCGTCCTCGTATTCTGGATGCAGAGCTAAATCCAGCATACCGGCATCCCTAAAATACCAGGTAGGCGGCAGGCCCTGAATTTCTTTGGGGTCCAGCTTGCCATCAATGAGCCAGTGCATTCCGCCCGCCCGCTCAGTAATGAGTGCTCGGCGGTCGTCTACGAATTCGATACCCGTTGGGATATCTAATCCTTCTGAGACGAGAACTTCTACCTCTAGCGTATTGAGCTCGGTTTCGACTTTCTTTGGTACTTCTCTTCGAGCAGACGGATTGGCAGTAGGCTCAACCCCCTGCTTCGAAACCACGAAGTCGAGCACGTTGTCTACCTCCTCGCTGGTTAGAGCTGCTCCGAAAGCTGGCATGCCAACTGTCGGAATTCCAAAATTCACATGGTCGCGCATTGCGTAGCGCTGGCTACCGAATTGCCAGATCTCCTTGATAAGGGACTGCGCCTTGCCTCCCTCGAAGTTCAAACCATGGCATGTGGCACAATACGTTTGGTAAATAGCTTCTCCAGAACGGGCAGGCTTTTTCTGCTCATCATGGCCTAAGGAGCGTGGAAGAACGATCGTCAGTGCAATAATAAGTGATGGCAAGAGAGCAGAAAAAGGCATCTTGGCTCTCAAAAAACCCTCCAGCTTTACCGTAGTCAAGAAAGAGAGGGATACCTGAGCTCAAGACGAGGAGTTAGCTGTCTAGAAACGCTTAGGTACTGGAACAATCTCAGTCATCTCTGCGGGAGAGCGTAAAGTTTCGCCGGTGCCCGCAAATTTCGAAAAGATTTGCAATAAAATGGCGAAGGCGTTCCTCAAGATTACAAGCAAGCGGTTAATTGGTTCACGAAAGCCGCCGAGCAAGGAAAAATTTCGCTACAAAGACAACTTGGCCGTATGTACTACAACGGCGACAGCGTTCCTCAGGATTACAAGAAAGCTTTTGCGTGGTGCACTAAAGCCGCCGAACAAGGCGATAGTGAATCTCAGTACAAACTTGGCCGGATGTATGACAGGGGCGTAGGCGTTCTACAGGACCAAATTAAGCCCCACGTGTGGTACAGTTTTGCTGGGGCTAATGGAAATGAAACTGGCATCACTTATCGAGATAGGCTGGCCAAAAAAATGACCTCCGATCAAATCGCCGAAGCACAGAAAATGGCCCGCGAGATGGTCGAGGCCAACCCAAAGCTGATGGGTGAGTAGGGGGTGGTTGTGTAACCGTCATCTCAAAAATTGGGCAAAAACTAGGGTTTATCTACGTTTTTGGCGGTTCGTTTATCGTTCCTTATGTTTTTGTAACCATTTGGAGCAGAGCGAATTAGAACCAAATAAAACGTAAAGGAATATCAACTACGTTCACTCGTAATGAATAGGTCGTCGGTTCGATTCCGATGGGCGGCTCCGTTTAAATCCATGAGGTAGTCGGTGGGATTATCATAAACGCGATCTTGCATGCGATAGAGTTCTGAGTTCACTTAACCTAAATCGTTATCATGTTTTCTTCTTGCCCTAAATGCGTCTATTTTAGATCGCTCGGTTTGGCTGCGTTTCTACTGGGGTTCGGCATTCAGACTGTCGCCTTTTCCGACAATGCGCCTCCACCCGGTTTCCGCAGCCTATTCGACGGAGAGACTTTGGAGGGTTGGGCGCCAAGGGCGCGATTGCCGGTTCCCAAATATCCGGGGGCGCCGTTTAAGGTCGATCCGAATGGCGAGTGGATGCAGAACGCTCGCAAGAACGTTGGAAAGTGGTCGATTGTCGACGGCGCAATCGTAGGCGAGCAGGATCCTCCGGCCAGCGGCGTCGGGGCATACTTGGTGTCGGAAGAGGCTTTTGGGGATTTCGAATTGATGGTGGACATGAAACCGGATTGGAAAACCGATACCGGTTTCCTCATACGGACATTGCCTGGAGGCAGTCCTGGATTGCAGATCTTGTGCGATTTTCGTCCCCAAGGCGGAATCGGCGGGTTCTATGGCAACGGATTTGCGGGAATTCATGGTATGTCGTTCGCCATCGATGCGGCTGTCGATAAGGACAGCAAGCCAGTTCGCGTCATTTCCGCTGACCCGGAAAAAGGGCGTGGGGAGCTCAGGGAACAGACGCGTTCGATTCTAACGTACGCGGTGGATGTAGAGGAATTCCTGAAGGTATGGAAAGTGGGGGAGTTTAATACCTTCAAAGTGCGTTGCGAAGGCCGTATCCCAACCGTAACTACATGGGTCAATGGCCTGAAAATTGCCGCACTCGATATGGCTGATCTCAAATGGGAAAATTACGACGCTGAAGCAATCGCGGAAATGACGGGGGGCAAGGGCCATATCTCGCTGGAGGTGCACAACAATGGGCGCAACGACCCGCAAGGCCAAGAACGCTGGTGGCCGGGTGCTCAGGTACGGTGGAAGAATATTTATATTAAGGAGCTATAAGTTGACTGGGGCGGACCCAGTGCATACTTATCTCTCAAGAAACAGATGATGAACGCGAAGCACCTCAACCCTAGATTGCTAACAGTCCTGTTTTTGGCCTTTGGTGCGTTTTTCTCTGGATGTTCGGAAAAGCCCGAAGCGGTTTCCCTGTTCGACGGAAAATCCCTTGAGGGTTGGCATGCCATTCCGCGCCTATACGTTCCCAGTAACGAGGAATTCGATAAGATTCCGTCCGGTAAGTTAAAGGATGCAGTCGTCCAGTTTCACCGCGAGCATCCTGAAGCCTATATGCGTTCTAAAGTCGACAACCTCGGCGTGTGGAAAGTCGAGGATGGAGCAATATCGGGTGGACAGGTCCCGGGGACGGTGCTGGGCGCTTATCTGATGTCCGATAAGAAGTATAGAGACTTCGACCTGACATTCGAAGCCCACCCGGATTTTCCCACCGATACCGGAATTATGATTCGAGCCCATGAAGTGGGAACCATTGGATTCCAGATTTTGCTCGATTACCGCCCTAACGGAGCTATGGGAGGCGTCTACGGAAATGGGCTTTGGAATTTCCGGGCTTTTCCCTTCGTGATCAACGGGGACGAACAAGTGAACTTCAAGGTGACCAATCTTCGGGAAGGATATCTGGACCGGCCGCAATTCAAACCGGAATACGCGGCCCCGATAGAAGACTTTCTTGAGGCATGGAAACGGGATGACTGGAATACCATACGCGTACGTTGCGTAGGCGAAATACCGGTTATTGAAACCTGGATTAATGGAGTTCGCATAACCAAGTTCGATACCGCTAAACTGGGAGACTATATCGTTGGATTCGATCCTGAGTTTTTAACCGAACGACTCGGAAGCGAGGGCCATATAGCTCTGGAAGTCCACGACAGTCCCAACAGCCGGGAGCGCTGGGCTCCAGGGGCCGTGTGTCGCTGGCGGAACATTCGTATAACCGAATTGTAGATGGAATTGGAATTTGAAGGCAGGGAGGACTGGCTCAGTCCTACGAAGAGTTTGTGAAATGGAGGACCGAGCCGGTGTCCTCCCTAATTTTCTTGGGTAGTGGATATAGTACAATGAATTTGGGAAAGATGCATAGACTTCTTAGATACTCTATTGCTTCCTTACTGTTGGCCACCTTCGTCACTTTCGGAGAATCCGAATCGCCCAGCTTCAGCCGCGATATCCGGCCCATTCTTTCCGGAAAATGCTTTAAGTGCCATGGACCTGATCCGGAAACTAGGGAGGCTGACTTCAGATTAGATCGCCGCGAGTCTGCAATCGATGCCGATGTGATTGTTCCCGGCGATCCCGTTGAAAGTTGGATACTCGAGGTCGTCTCTACTGATGACCCGGACCTGCGCATGCCTCCAAAAGGGGATCCACTAAGTTCGGAAGAAATTGAAAAGCTTAGAGCCTGGATTGCCGACGGGGCCGCGTACGAAGCCCATTGGGCTTATAAAAGCCCTAGCGTGGCTAAACGGCCCAAGGTTCGGAATCGCAAATGGCCTGCTAGTCAGTTTGATCATTACATTTTGAATCGCATGGAAGGGCAGGGTCTTGAACCTGCAGCCAAAGCTGAACCGGCTGTACTATTACGCCGCCTCTACCTCGATTTGATCGGTTTGCCGCCAATGGCAGATGACGTGATCGCGTTCGAGGCGAATCCCTCAGCGAAAAACTACAAAGCGCACGTGGAGAAATTGCTCCAATCACCACGGTTCGGAGAGAAATGGGCGTCAGGGTGGCTAGATCTAGCTCGATACGCCGATTCAAATGGGTACCAGCATGACGACTTGCGAACCATGTGGCCCTATCGCGACTGGGTGGTCGACGCCTTCAACGATGACATGCCTTTCGACCAATTCACCATAGAGCAACTGGCGGGTGATCTACTACCAGAGCCGTCCAAGAGCCAGCTGGTGGCTACCGGATTCAATCGCAATGTCCCTACGAATTTTTCAGGAGGAACTAAGGTGCCCGAGGTTCGTGCCAATGTACTCCATGACCGGGTGGCCACCACCGGGGCTGTCTGGCTAGGGCTTACCTTGGAGTGTGCTCAATGCCACGATCACAAATTCGATGAGATCACCCAAGAGGAGTACTACCAGCTATACGCTTTCTACGACAAGGCTATCCCAGAATTCGACCAACAAGGAGACGGTATGTTTCGCAAACACTTCACGGGTCGCGATGTATTGGTTTACGCAAACGAAGAGGACCGGGAAAAGGGACAGGCGCTTGAAATAGACCTCGCTTTGGAAGAGGAGCGGATCGCTGCTTTGCTTCAACGAGGCAAAGACGACTCAAGTTTGGTAGTCAGTGAAGAAGTAGTCTTGTTGGACTTCGAAGACCCCTATCCCTTTGAAAGGCACGTGGCAACTAGGCCCGCGATCACTTCCGTGGTCGAATTCGTACCAGAAGGTGGAGGAGCGTTTGCCGGCAAAATTGTGGCGGAACCGGTGACGGAGACCAAGGGCTTCTTCGGTACAGGCTTTTCATTTCCAGCCAAAGATCTGTCTGGCAACAGTGAAATTACCTTCTGGATAAATACCGACATCGCTAGTCAGTTCAACCTGCAGGTTCATTCAGGCAGAAGGCAGGCAAGCGTTTTCGGGTTTTCTACGATGGACGCCGAATCTGAAGCTTGGACCAAGATCGTAGCTCCATTGGCCGATTTCAAGAAGCCCGCGTGGTCCACCACAGCGGTGGATTGGACGCGTATCGATAAAATCCAGATCACTGCCCAAGGGAGTGGTCCCTATGAGGGACACTACATTCTGCTGGACCAGGTGTTGGGGGTAGCCTCCTCTGAAAAAGCCTTGATTGAAAAACGTGTAGCGGATCTTCGGGTACAGTTGGCCGAACTGCAAACAGCTACCATGGTTATGCAGGATTCTGAGATGCCCTCCCAGACTCACATAATGTTAAGGGGGGATTACACCGCTCCGGGTGCTCCGGTCGAAGCCGGTGTCCTGGAGAGCTTGCATCCTCTAGATCCTGAATTGCCGGTCAATCGCTTAGGTTTGGCCCAATGGCTAGTTGATGAGGAAAACCCACTCACGCCGCGAGTCGTGGTCAATCGAATCTGGGAGGAGATTTTTGGTCGTGGTATCGTCAATACACCAGAAGATTTCGGAATGCAAGGCGAGCTGCCCACTCATCCACAATTGCTCGACTGGCTGGCGATACAGTTCGTGGAGGATGATTGGTCTGTAAAACAGTTGATAAGAACGATCGTCATCTCATCAACTTATCAGCAGTCTTCAGCGGTTGCGGCTGAAAAGATTCAATCGGATCCGCAAAACGTTTGGCTGTCGAGAGGACCGCGCTTCCGGCTCTCGGCCGAATTGATTCGGGATAATTTGCTGTCCATTTCGAGGCTGTTGTCTGACAAAATGGGCGGTCCATCCGTCTATCCGCCTCAGCCTGAACGATTGTGGAAAGAGATCTCTACTGCTGACGTTACTAATTACCCGACTTCCGAAGGCGAAGATCGCTATCGAAGAGGGCTATACACTTTTTTGCGGCGAGGTAATCCCAATCCCATGTTTCTGAATTTCGATGGTTCGGAGCGCTCCGTTTGCACCGTCAACCGAGACCGCTCCAATACACCTGTCCAGGCTCTCAACTTGCTCAATGATCCGTCTTATGTTGAGGCAGCTTACGCCCTCGCAACTTGGCTCGAATCCATGTCGGGAGATGACGAGAGCAAAGTGGTCGCTGCCTTTCGAACTGCGGTGTCGCGTAAACCTTCCGAAGCCGAAACGGCAGCCTTGCTGGAGCTTTTTCACAAGCACAACTCCTGGTTCTCTGTGGCCCAAGTTATTCTGAATTTAGATGAAACGCTTACCAAGTCATGACCGATATTTCTAAACACCTTCGACGCATCAAACGGAGAGAATTTCTGCGCCAAGGTACGTTGGGAATTGGATCTCTCGCTTTGTCGCACCTACTCAACCGCGAGCTACGAGCATCCAGCATCCAGCATCAAGAACCCAGTCACCAGCATCCGGGGTCCAGAACCCACCACACGCCCAAGGCGAAGAATGTTATTTTTCTGCACATGGTGGGTGGTCCTTCTCAGATGGATACATTCGATCCCAAGCCTGAGCTGGATAAGTGGGATGGAAGAAGCCTTCCTTCTGAGCTGACCAAAGGGCAGAAATTCGCCTTCATCAGTCCCGAAGCGCGGGCGATCAAGTCTCCCTACTCATTCGCTCCTCGCGGCAAGTCTGGCATCGTCATGTCGGAACTGTTTCCTCACCTAGCCAACGTCGCGGACGAACTTAGTGTGATCCGAAGCATGAAGACGAACGAGATCAATCACGGTTCGGGCGAACTCTTTCTCCACACTGGGCATGGTCGATTCGGACGCCCAACATTCGGGGCTTGGACTTCATATGGGCTGGGAACTGAAAACTCGAATCTTCCCTCCTATGTAGTACTTAAAGATAAGCCGCCTAATTCTGGGCCGGCAGGATGGGGAAGCGGATTCCTGCCATCTAAGCACCAAGGGGTTTTATTCCGTACGGGCGCTAAACCGCTATTCTATCTCGATAATCCCGAAGGGGTCACTTCTTCTGAACGGGGAGATGTTATCGATGCCATTGGCGTTTTAAACAACCACGCTTTCGATCGTTATCAGGATCCGGAAATTCAGACGCGTATTGCCCAGTACGAGTTAGCCTATCGGATGCAAACCTCCGTGCCCGAATTAGCAGGTTTGGACAGCGAGCCTGATAGCATTTTGGATATGTACGGCCTTGACGAGAATGGTCAGGGTGGCGATTTCGCCAAGAACTGCCTGCTTGCCCGGCGACTAGTCGAGCGAGGCGTGCGATTTGTCCAAGTCTTTAACAAAGGTTGGGATCACCATGCTAATATCTATGGCGCTTTGCCTTGGCAGGCTAAAGCGGTCGATCAATCTTGTGCGGGTCTAATCACCGATTTGAAGCAACGTGGGCTCCTCGATGAGACGCTTATCATTTGGGGAGGGGAATTTGGCAGAACGCCAATGGTGCAGGAGCACAATGCCGGGACGGGAGAAATGACCCCGCCTGGGCGCGACCATCACAAGGAATGCTTCAGTATCTGGATGGCCGGTGGCGGCGTGAAAAAAGGCTTTACCTATGGAAGTACGGACGAGTTCGGATTTGGCGTTACCGAAAATGAAGTGCACGTTCATGATTTCCACGCAACTTGTCTCCATCTTTTGGGGATTGATCACGAAAGGTTAACCTATCGCCATCAAGGTCGTGATTTCCGTCTGACCGATGTGCATGGTCACGTCGTGCACGACATCATAGCATAAAAGGTCGGTAGAGTCGGGAAGCGCCCTTATGACATTACCTCAAACATCTTTCAATTTGTCATCTTTCCGGTCTGTCTCCTAAAATGTCGGAGAACACTACCTTCGAATTGATCGCCAAGAGAGCGGGTGTCGGAAAGCCGACCGTTTCGCTCGCGTTGAGGAATAGCCCCGAATTGTTGGAGAAAACGCGACTGAGGATTCAGGACGTCGCCCGCGAGCTGGGATATAAACCGAATCCATTAGAGCTCGCGGATCCGGATATTCAGAATCCAAAACTCCTGAACGTGATCCTGAATGGCGATCCAGCCCTTTTTAGGGAGCAGCTTGTCTTTCGGGCGGGCGTTCTGGAGGTTCACTTGCTCTAGAGATCTTTTTATGTTCAAAATTCAAATCGATGTTTCCTCTTCAGTCATTATCGCTGCTAATGAGTCCAAACCAGTCCCGAGCTATCCGACTGTTTCTTCTCCTAGTTGCCTTGTTGTCTCTTTCGCTGCCCGGCGTTCGCGCCAAAGAGACGGAACCCAATTTTCTTATTATCGCCATTGACGATTTGAACGACTACGTGGGTTGTCTGGATGGCCACCCCAACGCGTCGACTCCCAATCTGGACCGCTTGGCGAATATGGGAACGCTCTTTACCAACGCTCACTGCGTGTCTCCCGTTTGCAATTCTTCGAGGACAGCGATTTGGACCGGTCTCAGACCTACGACTACAGGGATCCACTCAAATCCCGTTGGCTGGTTTCGGGAAAAGCCCGGCGTGGGAAAGGTGGTTACGCTGTCGCAGGCAATGCTGGCCAATGGATATGCAAGCTATGGATACGGTAAGTTGTATCATCAAGTCAGAAGTTCAGAAGGTGAGTGGCTGCGCTCTCAGGCCTACTTTTACGGTCCCTTGCAAGACCCCAAGGTGAACTTCAATGCAGGTTGGACGTTAACCGATTGGGGCGTTCCTCCAAATGGGGTCCGCGCGAGTCACGATGCTGAAATTGCTCAGCGGACCATCGGTGCTTTGCAAGATTCCCATGATAGGCCGGTATTTATCGGTTGCGGTTTCTACCGCCCGCACACGCCCATGTATGCGGAGCAGGAATGGTTCGACCTTCATGCCCTAGACGGCGTGCGTCTCCCGAGGGGTGCAGTGGAGGGCGATACGGAAGACCTAGTCTATTTCGGCAAGCGAGAACGGCGTCCCCAAGATGTGGAGGCGCCGGGACTTTGGACCCATGACTGGGTAGAGGCGAATGGCAATTGGCAGGAAATCGTCCAAGCCTACCTAGCGAGTACCTCGGCCATGGATCACGAGTTGGGTCGGGTGCTTGACGCCCTGCTGGAGAGCACACTGTGCGACAATACCTATGTAATCTGCTTTTCGGACCACGGCTATCACTTGGGCGAGAAACGCCATTGGGGTAAAGCGACCCTTTGGGAGATGGCGACGCGCGTCCCGTTTATAATCATGGGTCCTGGTATTCCAAAGGGCGTCGTATGCAACAAACCTGTCGAGCTGCTTAGCATCTATCCAACGGTCATGGACTATGCGGGATCGACGCCTCCTCATGATTTGGATGGGCGTTCGCTGCGTCCCTTGTTGGAGGACGCAAATGCTGATTGGGACCATCCTGCTTGGACTACCTTCGTAGATCATCATGCCCTGAAAACCGAGCGTTGGCGCTATATACGTTATGCATCAGGCGAAGAAGAGCTCTACGATACGAAGAACGATCCGCATGAACTGACTAACCTAGCCCTCGGGCTAGCGGATAAGCCCGCGATTGTTGAAACGCTGAATACGATGCGAAATCAGCTCGATGGCTTTCTCGAATCGAAACCCTAGGGTTTTTATTTATCGTCGATTTGGCGAAGGAAGGTTCGTTTTGGAAGAAAAACGAAATGGGCCTGAGGGGATTCCGAATCGTATGGACAAGCTAGTTAGCGTTGAGGGGAATCTAGGCCTAAATTTATAGTTCTGGGCGTCCCTCTGAAGTCCATTTGCGATCCGATTTATAGAAGGGCCCAATGTATTCCCAATTGCGGAGGTTCTTGGATTTGAAGGAGCTCGTGAAAACATAGACATCCTGGTCGAAGAAATGACCTCGGAAGAAATCGTCGAAGCACAGGAAATGGCACGCGAAATGGTGGAGTCCAACCCCAAACTGATGGGTGAGTAGGGGATGGTTTCCGTATCCTTCATCTCAAAAATTGGGCAACACTAGGTTTTATCTACGTTTTTGGCGGTTCGTTTATAGTTCCTTAGGTTTTTGTAAACATATGGAACAGAGCGAATTAGGACCAAATAAAACGTAAAGGAATATCAACTACGTTCACTCGTAATGAATAGGTCGTCGGTTCGATTCCGATGGGCGGCTCCATTTAAACCTATAAGCATCAGGGGTTTGCAAAAAAGGTAAGAAATGGGGATTTGACTTCCGTAACCGTCTTTAAACCAAATACCTCTTCGCCAAGGCCGGGTCGCATGGGCCGCAGAAAACCCCCTTAGACTGACCGATTGATAGAATAGGTTTTGGAATGCTAGTAAGAACGCTGATCTACGATTCGGAAAATTCTGAGGCGTACAGCGATTTCAAGATTGTAGTCTACACTATTCATACCCTAGAAAGCAGGATAATGTCTTTCGATGATATTGTAATCCAAAGATTTGAGTCCTTACTCGCCAATCTATGAAGTCCCCGTTTAGAGCCATACGCCAAAAGCTATTCACCGAAGGCAAGCTGTTGCGCTATCTTGGATACGCTACAGGGGAGGTGGTTCTTATCATTGTGGGAATTCTGTTCGCTTTGAAGATAAGTGATTGGAATGAGGATAGGAAGACGCGTGCAGAATTTGACACGTATTTAGTGCAGTTGCGGGAGGATGTTCGGGATTCGATTGCCAGCGTACAGGAATCCAAGGAAGTGATGGAGAGATTTCTTGAAATGGGAATGTTAGCTATCCCGATTCTCAAAATTTCCGATCCTAAGCCAGAAGATTTGATGATCTTTGAAGATGGAATTAGCGTTCTTGGGAACTACAACGAGTCGCAAGTGGATAGCGGTCTGCTTGGCGATTTGCTGAATGGAAATTTTGAAATAATTTCGCGTGATCAACGTCTAGCGCGGAAGGCCCGAGATATTGAAAATATTGTAGAAACCCGTCTTAAAAACGCGGAGCATATTTACAATCAGATCGACCTCGCGTCAGACCGGCTCCATCAATTTTGGGGGAAGGGGAGCACGATATTGGACATAGCACCTGCATACGATCTGAATTTTTTGAGGTCATCGACTGAATTCCAAAATGCTGTCATGCAAATCATAGCACGGAAAGGAAGGCTCATACTAATTAACGAGCGCATCGGAGAGGATCTGGAATCCTTCCTCGCCGTCCTAGAGGACTACTGATCGTACTCTTTTAGATTTTATACGGTCTCATTGAGATTGGCGTTCTGTGTCGCATCACAAACCCAATGTGGGGCACCTCTAAACCAAATGCCCCCTCGCCAAGACCGGGTCGATCAGCCAGAGAAAAAATACCGATTGATTTTAGTTTTGTAAAAAGCCTAGTGAGTGGGCCTTAAAACGTTTGCCTTTGGCTTTCAGTCATCCTTGACCTGCAAGTGTTTTTTCCGAAATACGGCTAGTTTAATTCTTTATTTAGGAAGTGGCATTTCGGGACTGTCTCTCTCTCTGGCCCTTTCGAATGCCGGCTTTCGAGTTGCCGTTCTTAACTGTTCAAGCCAAAAAACCCCATCATATGGATAACTGTTACCACGTGTTGCAATAAAATCAGTGTCTCCATCATCATCTAGGTCCCGAGCAATAAATTTGTCGTACATTCCTCTCTTCCTCCTCGAGATATCATGTCGAATCCACTGTTTTTCTAGGACACCCGGATTCTCGAACCAGCCTATCCGGCCAAGCTTATCCTCTACAGTCACATCGCCATCGCCCATTCTAGGACCTTTGCTATAGCTACCCGCAATGATATCAATGAAACCATCCCCGTTGATGTCGTCGATTTCAAAACCCGTCATGGTATCAGGGAGAAATGACCCTATGGTTCTTGAAATCCAAGTATGATCTATGTCGGCGGGTTGCTCGAACCAAGCTAATCTTTGGGCAGCTGCACCAATTATATCAAGACGCCCATCCCCATTCAGATCTAGGAACTTCATGTTAAATCCGCCAGTCGACTGCCCATACACTCCAATAGCGTGTTCGATGAAGGTAAGATTTTTGGGATCAACATTTTCGAATAGTATTATGCGTTTTTCACCAGTGCTACCCACAATGATATCCAAATCCCCATCACCATCTATGTCTACAGGTTCGGAGTTCCTTGGACTACTGAAAAAACCAAGCTCAATTTCACTCCAGTTTGAACCTACCAAAGGGTCTTCATTAAATTTGTATATAGAAACCGCAGTTGAGCGTCGATAGTCCTCTACAGCGGGCATATGTGCACCCTTATTCGGTGCGATCGCTTCCGGCAGCCCATCGCCATCTAGGTCCGCCAAGAAAACCCTGATGTAGGAACCTCGACCTTGCGTCATTGGGAGAATTAACCTTTCCCATGGTAGGGTTCTAATATTCTCACCGGGATTCTGAAAGTAAATCAAGTGTGATACTTCAGCAGCGACCATTATGTCTGGAAAACCATCTCCATTAACATCCGCGATGGCAGCATCTTCAGCAGCCGACGCTTCTTTGCCTTCCGCGAGAGTGATATTTACCCATTTATTGGGATTTTCTGAACCGAAAGCTATTCTGACATGGCCCATAGCATCCGGTGCTTCTCCGGGAACCGAAGAATCATAGGTCGAATCTGACTCATGAACGGAAACAATGTCGTCTATTCCGTCTAGATCTAGGTCACCCATAACCAAACCGTCGCTCCCACTAAATGGAACTCCAGATGTGACTGGATCGTCAATTAAGTGTTCTTTCCAGCTTATATAAGAACCATCGACTGAGCGGGCGGTACTCAAACTATCTCCGACAGTTGATTGCCCAAAAAGTAGTCCGGGAATAGCTGAAAAAATCAATAGGCTCAGTATAATAGGCGAATTCAGTACGTTATACTTTTTATCAAAAAAAGCTCTGCTCTTTAATGCTGATTCACAATAGCTATTTTTCTGAAAAATTTTCATCTCTTTTATAATCAGGTTATATCCTCTGTGTAAGCCGAAAATCTAGCACCATTTCTTCGCTGAGAGAATGCCCAAACCCCGGCTTTTGAGGGGCAAAAACATAACCTTTCTCAACTTTGCATGACATGGCATCTAAAATAGCTGATCCTTCCGGAAAACTCTCTGCCATAGTACAGCTCGGTGAGGTTAAAGCAATAGGGAATCCCCAACAGCTCGCACCTCGGTGGGGTATTAATTCAAGGCCTGCGTTCTCGACTAATGTCGATATTCTGCGTCCAGCTGTTGTCCCGCCGCACCACGTGATGTCAGGTTGCAGAATATCTGCTGAGCCCAAGCCAACCAAAACCTTGAACCCATGCTCGGTATATTCGTGTTCACCGCAGGCGATTCGTGTCCAGCCATTGCCTTTGATACCGATCCGGTCGGCCAACTCAGCATATCCGAAGACATCGTCTGGAGAGAGAAGCTCTTCCATGAAATAGGGATTTGCGTCCCGCAGTCGCTCACAAAAAGGAATAGCCCACTCAACCGTTCCATCCCGAGAAACGCAGTCCGTCATCAGTCTCACATCCGGGCCAAGTTGGTCTCGAGCTTCCAAAACGGACATAACGAACTGGTCTAAAACGTTTTTGGGGGTTCTAGGCCCGCCGTAGGTTGTCCTTTTGAAATTCTTCACCCCACTACGCTGTGCTTCTAAAAAATCGCCGTTGGTTTGATAAATTTCGATACGATCTCGCTCCGAGCCACCCAAAAGTTCATGCACTGGCTTATCTAAGTATTTGCCGGCGATATCCCACAGAGCATTGTCAACTGAACTGAGTGCCATTGCAAAAATGCCGCGACGCCCGTAAAAAACACTAGAAGTATACATCTGATCCCAAAGTCGCTCAACGTTCAATGGATTTGTATCGAGTAGAAAGTGCTTAAGATGACCATCAATAATTTCGACGGCCGCACTTCCCCCGGCCCCCATTCCAAAACCAGTTATACCTTCATTTGTTTTTACGATGGTTATTATCGCAGAGGGCAATTGCTGAAAAGGACCACCAAATCTCCAACGAGCTGGGTCCTCCTCGCCGGAAAAAGATGGGGAATCGTATAGTCCCTCTGAACGTTTATTAATATAGATAGGATACGCTTCCACTGAGCGGACCTTGAGATTGGCTCTCTGCGCAAGGGCTGGTAGTGGGCTGGCTAAGGTTGACCCAGCTAGAGTCAAGTAAGAGCCTGCTTTTCTCAGGAATTGCCGCCGACTTTGAAAATTCTTTTTGGTTTTATTCATGTATTTAACTGCATTTTTGCCCATCTAAAGCTCTCGAAATGAATCTCTAATTGCAAGTAGTTCTTCAGTCTCAACTACATAGATTATGTTGTAATTTCGACTTCACAACTTGCCGCAAAGAGCAGGCACCGTCCAGAAACGCTTCCCGTTCACGCAGGTCGTATCCCGGGCGTTCAAAATTCCAACCCCATTTAGGATCGTTCGTATCTACGTACCATTGAGTAGTGAGCTTTGCATAGACTTTCTCCAAACCATCCCACTCGCCATCGTCTTGCTCCTCGTCATGGGAGAAGTCCAAGGCTTCAATGGGCTTGAGTATTGGCTCGTCCAACTTCGGCTCCGTTGAGCTTTTTGAGCAGCCGACTAACAATGAAAATGAAAGAACAAGGAGAGCTTTGAATGCGAAAACCACAAATCAATGAATGGCAGTTTTGGAGATTATGCAAGAAACCCTGACAGTACGATCAGGTTCTAGCACGGCGAAATGTATAGCACTATATTCGGCGCCTAGTAGGCTTTTTTTCATGTTCCGTCGCTTAACTTTAGTTGGATTTTTGACCATTCTGGTATCATCAAGCAATGCAGCAAGTATAACGGAGAGTCCGACCGCCACTGGTTGGACCAATTGGGTCTACAACAGCGGCCTTATTGAGGACGTTGGGACTTTAAGGCTAGGGGAGTAACGGGAACCATCTAACAAACGGCCCAAGGGCCCCCGTCATAGGCTTCAAATTTGATTCTCCGACGAATCTGACTAGGAAGCGATCTCATCCTATACATCAGTTACCGAAGATTTTGAAAGTGGGTTTTCAACTTCGGGTGTTGCTAGCACTTCAAGTCAAGGGATCACGTGGACTGCTTCTGGTAACGTGAAAGTCAACACTCTTTGGGCATCGGGAAGATCCCCGCTCGCAGCCTACGATGACTTCGGGGACCCTGATCAGCTGTTCGGTACGAATAGCATTGGTACACTTTATGGAGTTGGTGGCTGGTTTAGGACCCAAAATAGTACTGCCCCCTCAATATCAGTCCTATTTGATGGATCTAGTGTAGGTTCTTTTGGTTTAAATGATACCCATTCGTTTTTCGGAGCAATTGAAACATCAGGTTTCTCTAGTTTCTCGCTAATCACATCTAGTGGCCACTGGGGGGTGGATGATATTACATTTGCTAGAGGTGTCCCAGACACCGGCAGCACGTTAGCTCTCTTCGGACTGGGCTTCCTCGGTCTCGCCGGCATGCGTCGCCGATTCGCTAAGTAGCTTACAATTTTTTGTAATTGATTTATGGAGTGACTCTTCGAGTGGCTCCTTTTTTTGCTCCTATCCTTTTTATAATCAAAAACGCCGACTCGGTTGAGTAGGCACTTTGTTTGAAATGCTTTTGTTTGTCCGTTGCGAACTTACTGGCCGCGGTTGAGCTCTTTGAAACCGATGTCGTGTCTCAAGTATTTGGATGCGAAATCGATTTTGCTGCAGAGGGCGTAGGCTTTTGTCGTGTGCTCGGTTTCGTCCTCGGGTTGGGCTGAAACGTTTGAAGAGATTAAAGAGTGGGCCGAGCAAGGCCATGACTTCGCTCAGCATAGGCTTGGCATGATGTACGCCAAAGGCGAAGGCGTCCCTCAAGATTCAAAAGAAGCGGTAAGGTGGTACACAAAAGCCGCGGAGCAAGGTATTGCCAGCGCACAAAACAACCTTGGCTTTTCCTACGCTAAAGGCCAAGGCGTCCTTCAGGACTACGTCAGATCTCACATGTGGTACAATATTGCCGCAGCCAATGGGTACGAAGATGGTCCTAAAAACAGAGACATAGTTGCCGAAGAAATGACTTCCGATCAAATCGCCGAAGCACAGAAAATGGCCCGCGAGATGGTCGAGGCCAACCCCAAGCTGATGGGGGAGTAGGGGATGGTTTCCGTAACCGTCATCTCAAAAATTGGGTAAAAGCTAGCCTTTAATCACGTTTTTCATGCACACGCATCTGGTAGCGAGGTACGACCTAGGAATACAATTCTTGTGAGGAGGGGATTCGAAAAAGCAAATTCTCAAATTGAAAGGATCGATGTTGATTACGAAACGGCGAAGCTACTCCAGACCGACTTAGGGAGAAAATAGTGCCTGAGGCTCCTTCTGGCACTAACGATTTTGAAAGCCGTAAATCACCTCGCGAGATTACTGCAAAAGCCTCCAAATCGGTTGGGAAGAAGGTATCGTATTTTCCTCCTTGCTATTCGGTGTAGACTTCCTCAACCCAGATGCTGAGCGATGTCGAAGAGCTTTAGAGAGGAGGACCCCCCGAAGCATTCAGACTATCAGATAGTGGTTTTCTACTTGTTGGGTTTCTCGATTTTCAGCTTACTGTTGTCGTCATTAGTAACTGCCGTCGTCGAAGGCATTTGTGCCTATTTGCTTTGGACTGGGAATAAATATGCGAGAACAATCATTCTTTTGCGGGCGTATGCCACGCTAATTTTTGCTTGGTTTGCTTACTTTTTGGCCCCCGAAATTGTTGGTAGTCGCGAGATAGTTGGTGCTATACTTTTGTTTTGTGCACCGATTCTTTTACTGCTGCATGGTGAGTATAATAACTTGAGGAAGAGGCGTATCGCGGTACTACTTTCGATTATAGGCTTTTTTTGTTTTAATAAACGGATCTGGAATAGAAGGGGTCAGTAAATCTGCCCCGTAGGAGGAAATATTTAAAGCACTCGGTTATCTTCTGTCCCGGTTACTAGGTTTGGTCAAAATAATGAATATAGGTCTGAGCAGCCAGGAACCTCCCGGCCAACCCGTTATTCGACGTCACGATTTAGACGCATTGCGAGGTTTTGCCATGCTGCTTGGTATCGGCCTGCACGCAGCAATACCCTATTTACCCTTAAGTTTTGACAACCAACCTAACCAATCAGGCGTTTTTTTTGCACTTTTCATAGCAGCGATCCACGGCTTTCGTATGCCTCTTTTCATTCTGCTAAGTGGCTATTTTACAGCGATGCTTTTGCATAAAAGGGGATTGAAAGCGCTTCTGATCCACCGCTGCAAACGCTTGCTTCTACCTTGCCTACTCGCCGTCTTTACGATCACGCCGCTTGTAATCGCAATATCGATTGCGAACGACAAGGCCCGCACTGTCAAACCGTCCATTTGGAACGCAGCATCGAAAGGTAATATCAACCAACTAGAACACCTTCTGAGCAATGGGGTTAGTATTGATGCACAGAGACCTAAGACAGGGATTACGCCATTGATCCTTGCTGTTTCCAGAGGCCAAAGTGACGCTGTTCGTTATCTGCTGAAAAATGGTGCTCAGGTAGATGGGCAGGCCAACGACGAAAGCAGCCCATTGCATTTTGCTGCTCTATACGGACGAAGCGAGATTGCCCGTCTGCTGATTGAAAATGGTGCCGAGCCGCACATCCGACGGGATGATGGCATTACCCCTCTAGACCTCACTCAATACAATTGGAAGGCGACGCAAAGACTAGCCAATTGGGCCAAAGTCAATATAAAGAAAAGTGAGGTACTAGATGGCCGCATACGAATCGCCGCTATGCTGGGCGAAGCTCCTAATGTAACCAAAACTTTCATAGAACGTTATCGCGGCCTAACAGGAACCGTACTATTCAATCTTCCTCTGTTCAGCCATATGTGGTTCATTTGGTACCTTTGTTGGCTTATTGTATTGTTCGCCGTATTTATTCTAGCAGTACGCCTACTTAGGATCAAGCAACTGCATAATTGGAAGCGACTTTCGCAGAAATACCGCCTCTGCTTGATCCCTTTGACGCTTATCCCCCAAGTACTGATGGTGACCCCGGGTTCATTTGGTCCTGATACTTCAAGCAGTCTGCTTCCCATGCCTCACATCCTATTGTACTACGGTATATTCTTCGCGTTTGGGGCACTAAACTATCAGGATTCCTCCGATAAGTTGGTGAGGGAATGTTGGAAAGTGTGCCTGCCTACCGCCTTGTTCCTCATGTTTCCGCTAGGTATTGTCTTAGGATTTAAAAATGTGGAAACGGGTTTGGAACCAAAGTTCATTGCCTGCCTCGGTCTCCTTATTTCGACGTCCTATACTTGGTTAACGATATTCGGATGCATTGGTCTGTTCAAAAAGCTGCTCGACAGGCCTATTCCCTGGGTTCGCTACCTTTCGGATTCGTCCTACTGGCTATACCTTTCGCATTTACCGCTTGTTATGTGCATGCAGTTTATCATCGCTGATTGGCCCGTTTCTCCTTTTTTAAAGTTCGGATCGATCTGTATCGTCTCCACTGGACTTCTTTTATTAAGCTACGAGCACTTAGTGCGTTACCGTTGGCTGGGTAAATTTCTCAACGGCTCGAGGAAAAAGAGAGTTCCTATCCTTTGAAATAATTAGAGCTCTTGATCTCTAAACACTTCTCGGGTCTTATTGTGGTGCGTGCTTTGTCATAATCTTACACACCGTTCGCCCTTGCCAGTTTGCACGAGATTAAACTAGGGTCGGGTCATGTTTCGAAAGATCTTTTTATTAACGCCTATACTTCCCGTGCTATTAATCTGCATAGGCTGCAATTCTTTCAAAAAAAGCAGTATACAAGTAGTTGATACGCACGTTCACGTTTTCGACATTCACCGCGAGGATGGTATTCCCTGGCCATCGAAAGATGACTCGACTCTCTTCCAAGAGTCAATGCCTGAAAACTTTATCCCTGTAGCCAAGATTAATGGCGTCAGCAAGGTGATCGTGGTGCAGGCGGGTGATCGACTAACCGACAATCAATGGAACCTTGATATTACCAAGAAACACGAGGAACTCTTTGTTGGCATAGTTGGAAATATGCCTAATATTGGCACGCCAGAATTTAGGCCAATGCTGATTCGGCTTGCTCAAGACCCGCGCTATCTAGGATTCCGGATTTCAGGAAGGCCAAACAATCGGAAACTTTTCTCTGGCTCCATTTGGGAAGATCTTCAACTCACGAATGACCTCGGTCTCACCCTGGATCTCCTCATGAACAATCACACTGCTAATATTGGATTCTACGAGGTAGAGACGATTGCGAAAAAGTATCCAGATTTGAAGATTGTGATGAACCACGTTGGTGGGTACCCTATTGATAGTGAGAATATCGAACCGAATTGGTCGAAACGCTTCGAAGAAATCGCGAGAAACGAGAATGTTTTCTGTAAGGTTTCGGCTCTGTTAGAAAGAAGTGTTATAAGACCTTACAGCTTTGAGCCGACTGATTACCGCAGCGTCTTAGACTTCTTACTCGAGATTTTTGGTGAAGATCGTTTGATTTACGGAAGTGATTGGCCGGTTACAAAACGCTCGGGAGAGTATGCTAAACACAAGGCATTAGTGACGCATTATTTTACAAGGAAAGGTCAAGAAACGCTGAAGAAGGTAATGTACGAGAATGCTCTTAAGGTCTACGGCTTGAATTAATGAATAAACGATCACTTATATGTGATGTAATTCAAGCGTAGGCTTATTCGGGTTTGCTTTACAACTATGCTAGGCGACGGTTGATGTAAGGGGTTCCTTTATAAGCCTGCTTCACCGTTCGCCCTTGCCAGATGGTGCGAGGTTGAAGTAGCGTCAATCTATATTTCGCGAGCGGTTGTCTCTATTACTGTTTGGTCTGCTTTCGGGTTGCTTATAGCTGTAGGAAAACGCGGCTGAATCTAAGCTCCAATTATCAAATTAACCGCAAATCAAACAATAATATGCTTAAAAAACTTCTTTTGTGCTCCGTTTTTGTAATAACAACTTATATCGATGCTCAGCCTAAATTGGAAAACGCTGCCAACGTAGAGCGAAACGTCATCTACGGCATGTATTCCGGCCTGGCTCTAGTGATGGATGTCTACCATCCGAAGAATCCCAATGGATTTGCCATTGTTCAAATATCGGGAAGTGGCTGGACAAGACCTCTTGGATATGACGCCCGCATCCTAAACCATCAAGAACATGTTAAAGCCGATGGCGAACCTATGCTAGCAGCAGGGTATACATTGTTCGCACTCAATCACAGAGCAACACCGAGGTTTACCTACCCGGATCAAGTCGAAGATGCACAGCGAGCTGTACGATTCATTCGATTCCACTCTAAACGTTACAAAATTAACCCTGACAAAATCGGGGCCATAGGTGGTTCATCAGGTGGCCATCTGGTAAGTATGCTCGGAGTGTTAGATGGAGATGAATTTACGAAGGATGATGGCCCGATCAACCAACTGAGCGGAAAAGTACAATGCGTTGTCGCTCGAGCGGCCCCTGCCTCTTTCATCGATGGGCAGGACGCCAACTATTTCCTAGGTTTCCGTGAAAAAGAGCGCCTTATCGAAGGCTCGATCGAATACCTCATCGCCACTGAAGCTTCCCCCATATACCACGTAACCCCAGACGACGCACCAATATTGCTAGCCCACGGCGACGCGGACGAGACTGTGCTGTTTTCCCAGTCCGAGCAAATGCACGAAATGTTAAGTGAAGCCGGCGTAATTAGCAAACTATTACGGATTAAGGAAGGCGGTCATGGGTATAATTTTGCCGGGGCAACAAACCTGCCTGATCTGGCCGTAACTTATGTCCAATGGATGGACAAACACCTTCAAGACCTGTAGCCGGCCCCTCCCCAAACTGATGGGTTAAAAGGGGATGGTTTCCGTATCCGTCATCTCAAAATTGGGAAAAAACTAACGTTTATCTACGTTTTGGCGGCTTCTTCCTGGTGCCATATGGTTCTGTAAATAATTAGAAAAGAGAAAATCAAGACCAATAAAATGTAGTTTAAAATCGTATACGTTTACTCATAAATAACAGTTAGCCGGTTCGAATCCGATGGGCGTCTCCAACTTAAACGACTGACCTTTACATTTTAGTCGAGGAGAAAAACCATTTTGAAGAAACGAGAAGCCAACATTAGAGCCAGCTAATCTGGACTCAACGTCGATGCGTCTAATGGGCCGTTTATATCTAAGTACTTTTCACGAACAAACTTGATATCGGCTGAGCTTACGGGGCTGGCATTGTTTCCGAATGACGAGCGAACATAGCTCAATACAGCAGCCAATTCACGGTCGCTAACGAGGCTTTCATAACCAGTCATGGGCACTTGTCCCGGATAAATTATGCCATTCACTTCAATTGGTCCAGCAAGGCCTTTAAGGGTAATTTTTATAAGCGTTTCTTTATTCCCTGTGACCCACTTAGTATTTGCTAGGGGCGGAAATCCAGCCTCAGGTAAACCTTTCCCATCTGGCTGATGACAGGTTCCACAGAATCCTTCGCGCGAATAAACTTCCATACCAAGCTTCGTAAACGCGTCTTGTGCTCCTGCTTCTTCATGTTGGTAATTTTTGTCCGTCGCACTCGGGTGCACGGGTCGTCCAGACAGTCCTGCTTGTGCGTACTCGTAGCTGTAGCGGGCAACGTCGCTATCCAGCCCCATACCCTTAACTTCTTCAATAATAGGTAAGCCTATATCAGACGGCAGCCAAGAAGCAGCCACAAGGGCTTCTAATCGAACGCGAGCATGGGAATCCCTAGCCGCAGAGTCTACGATTCCAATAGCGGCAGGAAGCTGGTCAAGGTTGTATCGGGCCACAGATATAACCGCGCAGCGGATGCGGTGATCCTTCGAGGCGAAGAGCTCTTCCATCAACCCTTTGTCCACGGCGTTATGACCCCAAGAGACCCACAATGCCTCTAGCTTCAGCCGCTCATCGCTTTGCCGAGCAGCCCACGACTTTAATGCTGGCAAGACCTCATCTGACTCTCGGCCACGCAATTCGCGCCGAACTCGGTAACGCGTTCGCAACTGTGGAGACCTTAAAGATTCGAGTAGCTCAGCAATCGATGCACCATGAATCTTGGCTGGCTCGATTAACGGTCGCGTCGGGTAGGTGACCCGGTAAATTCTTCCATGAACGTGATCCCGCAAAGGATCTCGGGCGTTGTGCTGCATGTGACCAATCAACGCGTTATGCCAATCGGCGACATATAGGGAACCATCTGGAGCAAACTCCAAATCGACGGGTCGAAAATTTAAGTCGTCAGAAGAAAATAGGTTCTGGCGCCATTTTGCGGAGAAACCTGATCCTTCTTCCTCCAACTCATGTTGTTTTGCTCCCAAAAATCCGATCGTGTTATTGAAAAGTAGATCGCCTTGAACCTCATCAGGAAAATGCCCGCTTGATACAATTTCTAAGCCCGATGTGGGGCGAACAAAACTGTCCGTAAGAATTTGAGGAGCCAACATATTATATCCGTAAATTGGTCTCACAGACGCAGGGGTTAGCCAACTAACAGTTGGATTCGATGTGTGGAGGAAAAAGCCCTGTCCATAATCTTCGAACGCAACTCCCCATGGGTTTGGCATATTTAGCTGGGCGATACGGTCTAACTTCCGACGACTTGGATCATATCTAAAATAGCCACCCCAAGAACCTCTTACAGGCCCATAGATTGTCTCGATATTGCTATGTAGAAAATAGCCCTCTCCCATAATAATAGCACCAGATGGATCCACAGAAAATGCACTGATCGCATGGTGCGTGTCATGATCGTCAAATCCGCTTAAGATGTATTCCCTTTCATCGTACTTGTCATCCCCATCAACGTCTTTCAGCAATACGAGGCTATCGCTTTGGGATACGTAGACACCTTCCGGTGCGATTTCAAAGCCAATAGGGATGTGCAAGTCGTCTGCGAAAACGCGTAGACTATCCGCTTTGCCGTCACTATCAGCATCCTCGAAAATCAATAGCTTGTCAGCCGGTTTTTCGTCTCCAATTTGGTAGTGCGGGTAGCTCGGCATCGTAGCAACCCAGAGCCGGCCCTGATTGTCGAAGGCTATCTGGCTGGGATTGGCTAAATCAGGAAACTCTTTTTCGGAGGCAAACAATTCCATCCGGTAGCCTTCCGCAGTTTCAATTTTCGATACTGAATCGCTCCCAGGCAGGTAATCGACAGTCCCGTTTTTGGCACTTAAAGTATAGTTTGTCGGCACATCAGGTAACGGATGCGTTTTGTTGTCCTCTGCCTCAATGTCAAAAAATTGCCCATTCAAAGCGGCCCATATAGCTCGCTCACGAACGGCCGTCATCTCCTCGGTCTTCCTCAACTCGTCTGGATAATTTTGCGGACCGAAGGGAGCGAAACGCTGCCCATAAACATGAACCCCATTGGGAATTTTGAAATTATTGAGCCATGCCCAGTTTTTCTCATTAACCGCCATGTTAATCGTTTCACGAATACCTTCCCGTATCGATCGGCTCCCGAAAATCGATTCGGACAGAAACTCTGCCAGTTTTAGGTATCCCATGCCGTTGAGCAAGACGCCATCATTTGTCAAAATATCGTTTCCAGTATACCATTGCTTTGAGGCGTTGAAAGCATCCACGAAGAGTACGCCATGATTAGATGCGATTACAGCCATTGCATCGGTATAAAGTTCCAGATTCCGATTGATTGATTCTCCGTCTGGACCGTCGAAATTGCGTGGCTTCTCCTCGAAAGCCGTTGGTGAGACGACCACAAGCTTAGGTGGACCGTATCCATTGTAGCGCTGGGTAAGGGTATGTTTCACAAAACCCTCGAATTCTTTCTCGTAACGTTCTAGCCCGTCCTCGCCTTCGAACGAAGAGTTGTAGCCGAAGAACGCTATGATCGTATCCGCCCTGAGTCGGGTTAGCCATTGGTCCGGTGACTCGAAATGTCCCTCACTCTTCGTATCGATGTGGTATGACTCATGAACGAGCTCTTTCGCTCCTGGAAATGCGAAGTGATACTCGTAATGACGGCCTGGATGGGGCCGGAAACCAGGCGTATTTCCTTCATCGGCCATGTTACGAATATGTAGATTTTTGTCCGGAAAATTCAGATACAGTTCAGTCTCAAAATGGCCAAACTTCGTCATTCGAGAAGCCATGCCTGATCCGACGATAACCAACCTTTCTCCCTGGCTTATTTCGATCCGCTGAGCCAAACCTTCACGGGATAAGAGGATAACTACGATGATGAATTCTAAATAGATGGATATTTTCACTCTAAGCTAATGTCCGTTATTTTTAAAATATAAGGCAGTTCGATAGCTACTCAAAAAGGTCATCCGGCTTCAGACCCTTTTTGTATTTATCTCCGAAACCAGAATTGTTTGGTTTATACACTCCGTCAATTTCCGTACCCACCCCATTAGGTGGTATTAGTTCCTCGCAAGAAAGGGCCCATAGAATCCCTTGTAAGGCAAAACGCCGCATCATCGGTATTTTGAAGTCATAGGGATGCCCCAACGTTGTCATGAATACTCGAGCATAGCTAAACCCATGGCTATGCGTTTTTGTCCAAGCGACTGGATTAGAAATAGGATATCTATTCAATTGTCCCCGATCTTCTTTGTTCGACTGCAGGGACTTTCCATTGAGTAAAAATTGAGGATCCCCTGCAATTGTATCACCACCGCCCTCAACGTGATATAGCCATGAATACGCTTCAAACCTTTCCAAACCCCTAAGAATTGGGTGGTCCTCTGCCGCAGAATCAATCGTCACGCTGGTCAGAGTTTTGTAGCCGTCCGAAAAGTGACCATGGTGCGTGATCCACTTCTGCCCTAAAAGTTCACGTGTCAAATTGCCGCCAGCAAAGCTGTGGATGAAAGTGGGGTCGTCCTGATAACCCCAATCGGAATACTGGGACTCCTTAGCAAAACGAAATGCGTGGGTTGAAGTACGAAAGCCGACCACCGGTTTGCCCGATTTGAGATAGTCGAGAATGTGCCGAAACGAGGCCTGGTCCGGACGGCGGAAACGCAAAAACAGCACCATCAAGTCCGCGTCCTTTAACTCTTCCGTCCTAGTCAATGAGGTCGCAGCGTTAGGATCAATAGATCCATTTTCGTCCAGTGAAAACCCGACCGAAACATGAAAGCCAAAATCGCGACGAAGAATTTTTGCCAGCATAGGCATTGACTCCTCTGACCGATACTCCTCGTCTCCTGTCAAAAAAACAATCCTCGGCGGGTCAGAAGCCAACATTGAAACGGCTAAAGTACTAGCAACAAAAAACAAAATAGATACTCTCAACATGCTCGACAGAAAATCTTAAAAAAATGTTCGTTGCAATCCACTAGCGAGTAGATTCGGAGTTTTCGTCTAGTTTATACCAAATCCCCTCCGCGGATCGACGCGACCGTGGATAATCCAGCAACGGGATTAGTGCCTAAAAAAATCTGCAATTCATGTGCCCCAGGATCACGGGCATTTTCTTTTGAAATTCGCGAACATCCTTTCGCTTATAGATTTACGAATATATCATGATCCGAACAAGCGTTCATGATATATTCTATGGACTCAGTCAGCGCTTTGGTTTCGTCGTGACATCCTTGGCCTAGTCGCACTTCATTCCCGCCATGAGAATCTTAATAGCCCCAATTTTTATTTTCTTTGCTTTGAATCTTTGCCCAGCAGAGAAAGAAAAGGTCTCCAAGAATCCGAACCCGCTAATTAAGCTCTATAAGCTTTCAAATTTTAAGACTAATGGGAATTGGATGGAAGAGAGTAAGGGTGTTCTCCATCTCGAACCACGTGAGGGAGAAACCGGCTGGAAGCGCTACGATGCCTACCTTTGGTTTCCGAAACAGTATCAGGATTTTGTTTGCCGGTTAGAATTCAAAGTCGGAGACGGCGGAAATTCGGGATTCTACTTTCGTATTTCAGACCAGTCAGACGCTACTCTATATGGATTCGAGATTCAATTGAAGGATGATTTTGGAAAAAAGGAACTCGGCCACCATGACGTCGGGGGCGTCATTAAAACCTCAGGACCGAAAATGAATGCAGTCAAACCAGCTGGACAATGGAACAAGATGATCGTTCGACTTAAGGGTTCCCGTCTCGCAGTAAGACTCAATGGTCAGATCGTACAGCAATTGAATCTAGATAAGGCTCGCCCCTTGGATAAGCCGCTAGCCAAAAAAGGCTGGATTGCCATCCAAGATCACGGCCAGGAGTTCTGGGTCCGAAAAGTTCGAATTCGAGAACTCTGATAATAACATTCTGTAAATTGGTGAAAGAGGCTTTGCACTGTTGAACGCTTTTGTTGGCCACCAAGTAAATCAATGTATTCGTGGCCCCTTTTTGATCAACCAACGGGTGAATGTATGCGAGGTTTTCAATACTGGTTTTCCAAAGAGCCCAGAAAGGTGATATCGGAAGCGGGTATCGAGGTGATTCAGCTTCCCCATCATTGGTGTTATCGGTTCGCAGCTCAAACAGCCGTTCCCGATACTGGCGCCAATAGTTTGATAGTTGAGTACAGGTCCTTCCCCGACACGGGTCCACAGCAGCTCTTCTCGGAGTTGGTGTGGTTGTGCTAGCCGCTGCTAGACGCAGGCTGGGTTAAGGTTTTCTCAAAAAGCCCCATACCTCTCGCCCTTGCCAGATTGTGGAGGCCAACCCCAAGCTGATGGGTGGGTAGGGGATGGTTGTTTGATCGTTATCTCAAAAATTGGGCAGGAACTAGGGTTTATCTACGTTTTTGGCGGTTCGTTAATGGTTCCTTAGGTTTTTTAAACACCTGGAAAAGAGCGAATTAGGACCAAATAAAACGTGCTGTAAAATCAACTACATTCACTCGTAATGAATAGGTCGTCGGTTCGATTCCGATGGGCGGCTCCACTTTCTCTCCCGCTGATGTTGGAGCTAGTTGGGATTAGATAAGACAGTTTTTACTGGAGGTTCTGGCATTTTACCTGTTTCCTTCAAAAGGGAAAGTCGAAGGTTGCCGTTCTCGGTCTTACGACTAAGGCTGCACAAATAAAACAGCTTGGAAGCCGTGCCCTACTTTAACTTCTGTCTAAATAACCAGTCCCAAACGTCGGGTGTTGGGTCACAATGATCACTGCTGGAGCGAGTGATGAAGCCCTTTTCCTGGTCGTCTCCTTTATAATAAAAGCTGTAGATGCTTGAACCGTGTTTAACGTCTTTGAGAACCGTGAACTTCATGTTTCCAGCCATTTCTTTCATCGCATCGAAAATTTCGCTGGAGAAACTAAAAGGTACTGTAGGATCGGCATCTCCATGGAAGGTCCAGATGGGGACATTTTTGAAACGGGCCTTGTCTTTCCATGGAGGAATCCCTCCGGCAGAAGGAATGGCCGCTGCAAAACGCTCAGGGGCAGCCCATACAGCATTCCAAGATCCTGCTCCTCCCATCGAGTGTCCCATGACGTAGATACGCTTGGTATCCACGCTGTAATCCTGGGAGATTTTATCCATCAGAAGAAAGGCCATGGATAGGCTTCCTGTGGATACAGTGGTCGTTGGGTAACGGCCTGAATCAAAACGTTGTTTCCAAGCCGGACTGAATCTCGCTATTTCTTCAGCGGTCAATTTTGGAATTTGTTCATTGAAAACGGACCAGGAATCCCAGGACTGGGGAGCAACCACGATGCAGGGGTATTTCTTGCGCCAGACCTTGTCGACAAATACTTCGGTCCAGTTCCGCATCTGCGTTTCATTGTCGTCTCCGATACCACCACGTCCGTGCAAGTTGAGTATCAGCGGATAGCTCTTTTTTGAGTCGTAATTATCAGGCAGAAGAAAGCGATAGGGCATACCCTCGAAGTTGAGAGCCTGGTAAGCGTTCAATATTTCAGGAGGGATGCCGGCTCCTTTGTTTCGTTTTTGATTTTGTGCTGATAGTATAGATGAACTCAGGATTATGAGGCTGATTAATACGGATATTTTTTTCATAGGGTAAACGAGCTTCTGGTAGGTCAACTGCGTCCTCGCAGTACCGTTTTTAAACTACGAGAATCTACATTGTTGAGGATCGCGGCGTAAAGCTAATCTTACAGTTATTGTTGATAGGAAATTCAATTGAATTTCCTATCAACAATCAAAACTATCAGTAACCTGAGCTCTACTCACCCATCTGCGAAGAACTCCTCGATTTTAGCCCGCTCCTTTGCTTTGACTAGAGTCGTGGCCTGCTTGTCAGACGGTATCTTACGTGGGATTGAGTAAGCAGTATTGAGAATACCGAGTTCTTTTGGACTTAATTTGCGATTGGTATGGTTCCATTCGTGCAGTTGCTCCAAAAGGAAGCATCTTTCTCTACTACATGAGTTTGCCCATGTATTGAGTCCTGTATCGCTTGTTTGCGGAAGCCTTCCTTAACCTTTTCTCTATTCTGCTCGTGGTTCATGAGGATACCTTTGAGATCGGGGTTCAGAGCAATGGATTGTTCTTTAATCTTATCCCAGCAGAGTTATTTCTTAGGCCATTCACTAACATTAGACGTAATGCCTTGGGAGGGTTATTCAGCCTTTCATTCACTTCTTCAGCAATTTCGCCAAGCTGTTTTGGGATAGGGTTGGTCAGTCGCTGTTTTTCCCAATTAGAGAAAATGTCGATATGGACGCCTGTTGCGTGCACCATATAGGCAAATTTCGCCAAAGTGTATGCGACAATGTCTACTTATAACGTGAATACCAAGGCATACGGAATATGATTCGGACGAGTTCTTTGAAAATGATGGCTTTGGCTTTGGAGTGCTTAAACCAGACTTCGCTGAATTCGCGACCTTCTTGCTTATCCCAAACTTTGAAAATGCGACGAACCAGACCCTTCTAGTCGAGTTACCCAAACTGAGCCATGGATTTCGGTGCTGTTGCTTGGAGCAAACACATCTTTCATAGTGATAAATAAAGCATTGAGGGAATAGCCTTTGGATACGCTTTCAGAACGGTCACCTTGCTGCATTCGTACGGTCGAGCACGATGTGCTCGGAGCGGTAGTACAGAAAGATACATGCGAGGGACGCCGCACACATGAGATGCCATATAGCGTGCGCCTGGAATACGGTGTCGGGGCCGGAGAATTTGCCATCAACGCCCAACTGCCGAATGTAGACAGCGAACACAATCACTGCCAAGGACAGGGGCGCCCAGATTTTATGAAAGTGCGATTTGCGTCGGAAGAGATCGGCGACGCAAAAAAAGACCATCGTGAAATGCAACGTTGTTAATATCGTTTTTGACGACATCTCCCACTTGAAGATGTAGAAATACACGCTTGCGGCGAGTATGCAAGCTACCCAGAACACTTGGGTGCACCACTTTGGGCCAGGCAACTTTGGCAGGTTCCGCTCCAGATTCATCACTATCAGCGCAGTTAGTGAGGCATACATCGATGCCACATCCAACTGTTGTCCCCAACGCGTCAGACTGGCGTGAAAGAAGCCGCTGCCTATGCCAAGATAGATACAGCCAATGCCGAACAGGGCCCCATATATTGGATTCTGCACAATATACCCCGCTCTAGCGTCGTGCTTTCGTTTTGAGTCTAGCCAGGCTAGGGCAAGGGCGTAGGCACCGACAGCGACAAATCCGTAGTTTGACCAGGTATTTGCACGCGTGCGGAAGACGCTACTTTCGTAGATGCGCTCGGCGTAGGAGGGGTTGAGCAGCGCTTTGCCCGCCACCATGCTCTCCCACACATTGACTTCGCGGTAGTGGATGAACAGCATCGCTAGGACGAGGATGCCTAGAGCGAGGCACGATAGTACGACCGCGTGAACGCGCGGGGTGAAGTCTTCGAAGCGATAGCGTTGGGAAAGAGTCACGGGGGAATTCTGAGCTGGTTTGGGAGAGGTTGAAGGTTGTTTTGGCTCTATCAAGTTAGAAACTCCGTGGATTATTGGGACCGCAAGGCTTTAATGGTAACGTTGGTCGAGTTAAACGGCTGGCACTCGTCGATTTCGCGAAAATGACCTGCTGTTTCAGCCTATTTGCTGAAGAATTTCTAGGATCGCTCGCTACACTACTGTCCTGCTGGTATCCTGGATCCGGTGAGCTAGTCTGAATAGAATACGGGTTCTATTTGGGCAGCAGTCTTGGGACGAGATGATTATCAACTTTTTTGAGGTGGTTGATGACCCGGAGTCGGGGTTGGCCTTAGCGGGCTAGGGGCGCTGCGAGAGGGTGCTGCGTTTTATTTTGGGTGCTGGGAGATCCACGCTTGTTACCGTGGAGTACCTCGACGCTTTTTATTGCTAAAGGTCGGGCTCAGCGAATCTCGATGAGATCCTCAACGATGCGTTTGCTGCGGCGAATCGCATCGAGAGGGTTGGGGAGGGTTGGATGTATTTCTAGGCTGATCGTCCCTTCGTATCCAATATCTCCTAAAGCGGAAAAAAAAGATTTCAGGCTTTGCTTTGTTTGCACGCCATCGGTTAGGGCCAGGTGGAGATCGTCTTTTCCGTTATTGTCGTCTAAGTGAACGTAGGCTAGGCGTTCGCCCGCGAGGTGAAGGGCCGCGGTGGGATCTTCGTTGGACATCTGGGCGTGACCAATGTCGAAGAGCAAATAGAGATTGGGGTGATCAACCGATTTGATGAAATCGAGCGTAGACTGAACCGTGGGAAAAGCGGTTCCCGGAAAATGTTCAATGCCGATCTTGATATCGTTTTGTTGTCCTAGCTCGGCTAATTCGGTGTATCGGTGAGCGTAGCTCGAAAGGTTTTCGGTAGGAGGACTGGGTACCACGTAAGCACAATGAGCCCCCAGACGGGAGGCGTGTATGATGGCATCGTTCGCGTGCGCGAAAAGCGGTTTCCAGACGGAAGGATCGTCACTATGGAAGCTGGTTTTTGACGGGGCGTCATGGCAAATGCTTAGGCAGGTGACCGATAGACCGCGTTGTTCCCGAGTCAACAGGGCTTCCGGTGTTCGCTGCATGGTGGGGCACACATCGAACGAATGGAAACCGAGTTCAGCGAGTTGATTGAGGCATTGAGTTTCGGAGACGCGGCGTTTTTGAAATCGTCTCCAGTACCGCAAAGGACCCCTACCTTCTTCCAGTGCCCAGATGCAGCAAGACAACTTCATCGTATTCAGATGTTCTAGACGTGATCTTTGATGTGCACCCAGGTATGGACATGGGGATCGCCGCGGAAGTACCAGATCATATTGGGACCTTCAATTTGAAAGACATCCCATACGCCGTCATCGCCGACATCATCTCCCTTGTAGAATGCGAGGTGCAGATTGTCGAAACCGCTTTTCTCAATTAGCTTCAGTGACTCCTGACGGTCTCCCTCACGAAAGGGCAGAAGGAGGTCGTTAAGCTGGTTGCGAACTTCGTCTTTCTGGTCCGATGTTAGCTCGGTCATTCGGACGCCGTCGAGACCTTCATTCTCTCCGGTTAAGGCGATGGTTTTCTTTCCTTGCTCGTCGCGCGATCTCACCATTAAGGCCTGTTTTCTTTGTTTTCCATCCATCATTTGGAAAACTTCATTTGCTCTCTTAGCCTGGAACCAGTAGACGTTGTCCGGATGTTGGGGCCTTTCATTAAATGACTGTGCCGCGTGGCCATAGAAGATAGGCCCGCCAAACGCGGTGCCTTCTACGGAATCGCCATCGCAGCGTCTGGTGGTATGGCGACCGGTTAGCACGAATTGAAACTTGCCGGTATCCGGTTTTCCGAATAGGGCGATTGAGCATTCTCCAAATCCGCCACGTCCGCTGTCTTCAAGGACTTGCTTCATCACTTGGTCCGCGTATTCTTCGCTGTGCATCTTCATGAAGATCTCGCGGATCATGGCCTGTTGTTCTCGGGTGTAGGAGCGAACTCGATGGTCGTTCACGATAAACCAATTGTTGTCGATCTCGTGCTTGAGACGATGATCGAAGTCGAAGCACACATTGCTCCGCTGTGTTTCAGAGAGACTATTGTATAAGGTTTTAACGAGGGTTTCTGCTTGGGACTGCTTAGGTTTGGAGGCGGCTAACGATTGAGAAACGATTCCTCCAGGCAATATCGCGGCACCCGCGGTTACCAAGGTGGAGGTTTTTAGGAATTGCCTTCTATCTGTTGGATGGAGGCGACTGCAATGGGAAAGGTGATTTTGGGTAGCCATGTGGATCTTTCTTTTGGGGGCCGCGTTTTCGGAATTTCCGGTTAATACTGAGGCAAATGCTAGGCAATGCTGAAAGGTTCCAAAAAAGTATCACAGCTTGGATCGCTTTACTTTTTGGCGGCTCGGGCCAAGCGACCCAGCTCTGGACCGTTGTCAGCGGGCATAGACGCATTCCATTTGAGTAGTTGCGCTTCCAAGCGTTTGACGATGTTGCCGTTGTTCGATGCGATGTTGGTGGTTTCAGCAGGATCCTTTGAGAGATCATAGAGTACTGGATTCGCACCATCGTAGTCGCAAAAAAGTTTCCATTTTCCATCGCGAACCGCTAGGTCCGGAAGACCCTTGTAGTGCCGGAAGTTCTCGCGATCAGGCGGGCGTCGGAAGTAGAGCGGCTGGGATCGGGAGGCCTTACTTTTCCCTAAAAGGGTCTCTTCGAGGTTCTCTCCATCGAAAGTTACACTGGTATCGACATCTGCTACAGAGAGCAGCGAGGGGACGAGGTCTATCGCAGAAAAAATCGAGCTAGAGTTCCGCGTGCCCTGCACTTCCTTATCCATCCGTCCCGGTGCCCAGACAATGAGCGAAGAACGGATACCCCCTTCAAATAAGGTCGCTTTGTGCCCCCGCAAGTGACCGGCGGATCCGAAGCCCACCTCAGGTCCATTGTCCGAGCAAACGGCAATGAGGGTGTTGTGTCGAAGGTTTTTATCATTATGTACAAGATCAAACAGTACGCCTAGTTGCGTGTCCATCGTTTCCAAAACCTGGAGGTAGAGATGGCGTTTGCTGCCATCACCCCATTTATGGAGAGGGGGATGCATGGGTGTGTGAACGTCGTCGGGCCAGAGATTGAGGTAGAAGGGTTGGTTTCTGGAAGCCGCAACTTTGGCAAAGGCGACCGCAGCTTCGGTAAATGTTTCGGTCACAAAAGCTCGATCGTGCCAAATAACTGGACCGTGCCCGAGGGTGTGGGATCCCAGATTGTGCGGTACGGGTGGCTGAGTCCCTGGGGAGTACTTTAAGGGAAGGACGCGGGCTCCCAGCCCTTCGAAGTTCGTGATGGATTCGTCGAATCCGTAATCCGTGATCAAGGGAGCCTCATGCACATCGCGTTGTCCACCCATGTGCCATTTCCCAAAATGTCCCGTGGCGTAACCATCGTCATGGAGAAAACGGGCGAGCATGGGAGCGTTGAGGTCTAGCCAATCACGAACACCACGCACAGCATTCGACTTACGGTTGTTAAGGTACGACGTAATTCCCCATCGCTGAGGGTACTGACCGGTCGAAATCGCTACGCGTGACGGCGAGCATATGGGTGAGTTTACGTAAAACTGTTCGAACGCGATGCCCTCTTGGGCGAGCCGGTCAATATTTGGTGTTTCGGCATCTGTATTGCCAAAGCAAGAAAAGTCTCCCCAGCCCATGTCGTCGATGAAAACGAGAATTATGTTTAGCTTTTGATCCGATTGGTGTTGGTCCGCCCAGGATTCGTCAGTAGTCAGCATCGAGGCCGTTAAAAAGCTGAAAATGAATTTGGCGGGAGGAAACAGATATTTCGAGGTCATTGCTTTTCTTGGGGGCCGAGATTGATAAACAGTTAGGCTGCGTGAATATGTGGGCTCAGCCAAGCTTCAAGTAAATCGATTTGATTGCTGAGCGGTCTTGAGTATCGTTGAGTCCCAAATCAATCGATTGAATCTGGACCTGGTTTAATTGTTTAAGCGAACAGAGGTCGAATTTCTAACCACCAGGAAACGGCACAGACGATGACCAGAGGAGACATGAAGGCGATGCGTTTGCCTCGCTTCATGGCTTCGGCATCCTTCCCAATCCAATCGATCTTGATCCACAAAAAGAAAGCTTCACGACAAACTTGTCTCGGACCCACTAGTTGTTGCCTAACTCGCTGGGAATTTTGAAGTAGCCGCATGGAAACCCGGATTCGCACCACTTTGAGGGGAGACGCTGTTTGAAGATCCGCATGATCCGGTCGGATTCGTAAAGACCGTGCAGAATAATTGGTAATGTGAATAAGGTCGATACTGCGAAAAGAAACTCCACTAATCCTCTCCTGTGAAATAGGTGTGAGGTAATGGGATGGCCGACTGTGGAAGTTAATTACTTACTTAGTTATTTTAAGGGAAATGGCGTAGGGACATGCTAATTTCCCAACACTTTGCTGGAATCGGTCGTTTTAGATCGAAACGGGGTAATTGAAATCTGGAAGTATGGTCTACGGGTATAGAGTACTCGAGATCGCGACCCACAAAGGTATAGAAAAAGTGCATACAATGTAGCAGATTACAATGATGGTACCGATGCGTT
The DNA here is from genome assembly GCF_014529625.1 of Candidatus Pelagisphaera phototrophica. Classification (GTDB taxonomy): domain Bacteria; phylum Verrucomicrobiota; class Verrucomicrobiia; order Opitutales; family Opitutaceae; genus Pelagisphaera; species Pelagisphaera phototrophica. The sequence goes on along the minus strand of NZ_CP076039.1, from coordinate 2,587,550 downwards.
CGGAATCTTCGCTGTAGCTTTTGCTCTGAAGTATGAGGGAAGTTGCACAAGGCGAGGCTCCTTGAAGGATAAAAAGGAGGATTAGTACTGGGCTGGATCGAAGCCATGGGACAAGGGCCATCGCTCCCAGTACGATAAGAGGCATGATGAACAATTTCTGGAAAGCAACCAGGCCTGCGACCTTTAGGTAGCGACGAAAATTGATATGAATCGTGCCCAGGGTGGCTCCCAAGGCGAAGGTTCCTAGCGGGACTGCTCCTTCTCCGAGAAAAGTCGCCGTATCGACCACAAAGGTGGGCACGTAGGGCCGAGCACCGGTGGCCACTAATGTGAGGGCAATGATGTTCGCGTAGATGGGAGGACTGAGTAGTTGTTTCCAGTGGAATGGCTCACCGCTCCCTCTTTTCAGAAAATAGTGTTTTCCGATCAGCCATAAAAGGGGGTTGTGAGCTAGTATGAAAAGGAAGACATAGCGGGCAAATTCATCGAACTGCTCCGGTAGAATAATCTTTCCGAGCGGCAGAATGAAGTAGGCCGCGTTTTGGAGAAAGGCGGCGGGCATGAGTTCGCGCCTCGCCTCGCCAGTTCTAGAAAAAAGAGGGAAGGAGATCGCCCATCCGATTGAAATTAGGACGGCGGAAGAAAGAGGAAGAATCCACCAGCCCTTAAATTCCGCAGGATAGAATCCACCGACAATATGGGAGAATATGAGACAGGGCAAAAAGACGGTAATAACAGTGTCCGAAATCAGTTTAACTCCGGAGGCGGGTAAGATTTGGCGACGAACCAGCCAGCCCGCGAATAGGACTACGAGCCCGATTTGGGCCACAGCTTGGAATACGACAAGAAACTGGTTGAGGAGATCGTTCACGAGAGAAGAAGAGACAAAGGCGGTATTCTCGACTCGCACAGGGAAAGCGTTTCATTCAATAGCTTGCAAAGCCAAAATCCCGTTTGGTGCGATCGATTGATCAACCCATCTTTACGAAGACTCCTCTATTCCTTGATCTTTGGGCTGGACGGCAGGGATAGCGTGGATCATCTGTTTGCGTCCCAGTCATGACAGAGCCTACTTGCCATACAGTAACCATAACGCTTCTGCTGGAACAGTCGGATGACGAATCTGTTTGGCGCCAGGCGGCGGCAGAAAAGATTGGTGTTGAACCGTCACTGATTACCGAGATTAGATTGAAGAAACACTCGATCGATGCCCGGAGGGCTCAGATAAAAGTGCAGTTACGCCTGGATGTAGCGGTCAATGGGAAGCTTCCCCCAGAACCTGAATGCAACCCGAGTTACCCGAGAATTCCAAGTGGTGCCAAGCGGCTGGTGATTGTTGGGATGGGCCCGGCTGGAATGTTCGCCGCCTTGAGGGCGATTGAGCTTGGCTGGAAGCCAATTATTCTGGAACGCGGAAAAGATGCGATTGCCCGCCGCTTTGACCTGGCCCCGATATTGAGGGAGGGCCGCGTTATCGAGGATTCGAATTACTGTTTTGGGGAGGGGGGTGCGGGTACCTATTCCGACGGTAAACTCTATACTCGAGCGACGAAACGAGGACCGGTTCGAAAAGTCTACGAAACGTTTGTCGAACATGGAGCGCCGTCCCGTATCCTGATAGATTCACATCCCCACATCGGGTCCAATTTGCTGCCCAACGTCGTTCGAGCAATGCGTGAAACAATTCTGGCGAGTGGTGCAGAAGTCCATTTTGAGATGCGTGTGACGGGATTTATCCGGAGTTCAAATGGGGAAAAAATACGCGGCGTATCCACAAAGGAGGGTCAGGAATTTCTTGGGGATGCAGTTTTGTTGGCAACCGGCCACAGCGCCCGCGATATTTACCATCTCCTTGAGCGGGAGAGGGTACGGATGGAACAGAAGCCGTTTGCGGTAGGCGTTCGCATTGAGCATCCGCAGCCACTTATCGATAGCATCCAGTACTCATAGAAGAGAACGGCTAGTCGGCATCCGATGCTACCCGCAGCCAGCTACAGCTTAGCTACCAAGATTCGCGATCGTGGTGTGCATTCGTTTTGCATGTGCCCAGGCGGATTTGTAGTGCCGTCAGCCACAGAGAGCGACGAGGTTGTGGTCAATGGAATGTCACTCGCCCGTCGGGACTCACCCTTTGCGAATAGCGGGTTTGTGGTCAGCATTGAGCCCGAGGACACTGAGGATTTACGAAGGGAGCATGGCGTGCTTGCAGGGGTTGCTTTCCAAAAAGAAATGGAGCGGGTGGCCTCACGAGCCGGAGGGGGCAAGCAAAAGGCGCCGTCCCAGAGAATGCGTGACTTTTTGAAAAAGCGGGACTCCGCTGACTTGCCCGATTCGAGCTACTTTCCGGGTCTCACTCCAGCACCCATTCATGCCTTGCTCCCCAAGGGGGTGGGCGACCTGATACAAGAAGGCCTGCGTCAGTTTGGCAAGTCGATGAATGGGTATGTAACTCAGGATGCGAACTTGATCGGTTTCGAGACGCGTACGAGCTCGCCGGTTAGAATTCCTCGCGATCCTCAATTACTGGAACATCCAGAAGTTGAAGGTCTTTATCCTTGTGGTGAGGGAGCCGGTTTTGCAGGCGGTATAGTATCGGCAGCCCTCGACGGAATCCGGTGCGCGGAGGCGATCGCGAGCAAGGAGCAGTGGGTGTCGCCCGCCTTAGGGTGAGCTTTGGCTAGTTGTGTGACCGAATGAAAGTGGGTCGGTTTTCCTCGGAACGGGCCTTGTCGAAGCGGTAGCCAACTTCGTTGAAATCCTGCAGGGATTCCGAATCCTGAACGCGATTCTGAATGGCCCAACGAGTCATGAGACCTCGGGCGCGTTTTGCGTAGAAACTAATAACTTTATAGGACGCTCCGTCGTTTGAATCCAGAAACCGTGGGGTGACTACCGACAGTTTGAGATCCTTAGGCTTTATTGACTTAAAGTACTCGTCGGATGCTAAATTGAGAAGTACCTTGGAGTGGGTTTGGCTAGCCTCCCGATTAATGAATCGAGTCTGCGTATCACCCCAGAACGCATAGAGAGAGCGACCCTTCCGATTCGTGAGGGAAGTGCCCATTTCGAGGCGATGAGGGGCGATCAAATCGAGGGGTCGTAGGATGCCGTAAAGACCTGACAGGATGCGTAGATGCTGCTGGGCGTAGTCCTGCTCTCCAGAACTTAAGGACGCGAAACTCAAGCCTTGGTAGACGTCGCCCATGAAGGCGTAGGCCGCTTGGCGGGCGGTTTTGCTCAGTTTTAACGGAGCCTTCCACTGCTTGTATCGCTTCGTATTCAAGGTGGCGAGGGGGTCGCTTAGAGACATCAAACTCTTAATTTCAGAGGCCGGTTTTGCTTTCAGCATGGAGACCAACTCACGGGATTGTGACAGGAAATTGGGACGGGTGAAGTCGCTGCACGTGCAGGGGGAATCAAAGTCGAGCGTTTTGGCAGGTGAAATTATAGTAAGCATAACTTATTTGAATACAGCAGAAAGTTTGAGTCGTCAGAGGTTGAGAGGTGCGACCCCCGTTGCAACCTTTCAGCGCGGAAAAAGCCTGACGGCGATGACACAAACATCGTCCGAAAGCTCTTCAGCGCCTGCCAAGTCTTTTAGTTCTTGAGAAATCGCTTTGAGTTGTACGGGCAATTCGTCGCTCTCGTGGTCAAGAACGGTTTCCTCAAGATTTTCAACACCCCATTCCTCGCCATTTTTAGTCTTTTGCTCGATGATACCATCAGTGAAAAAGAGAAGTTCGGTCTTCTGAGTTAATGTGAAGTCATTGTTCGTGAAGGTGTCTTCAGGGATCAGGCCAAGAGCCGGCCCCATGTTTTCGGTCGGGCAAAGCTCAAAGTGGGTGCCGGATTGGTCTTCAACTCGCCAAATGGGAGCAGGGTGCCCCGCGTTAGCGAGAATTACATTGCCGGAGTTCAAATCGATCACGGTATAAAGAGCCGTTACGAAACGGGGGAATTCCGGGTCCTCTGCAAGTACAACGAGCTTATCGTTCAAGTGCTTGAGAACTTTTCCCGGATCGGTCAGGAGAACAGGAGCCTCTAGCATCAGTCCGCGAATCAGCATCGTTACCAGAGCTGCTTTGATACCGTGACCCATGACATCGCAAATCAGTATGCCTAATTTGTTGTCTGGAATAGGAATGAGGTAAAAGAAATCTCCGGCCAAGTGGTGGCTTGGCGAATATAAGTAGGATGCTTCCAGTTCCCAAGCCTTGCCGATTCTATTATAGGTGGATTGGTCGTTAAAACCCATCGACATGAGCTGCTCTTGCAACTGGCGAGCGACAAATAGCTCCGCCTCGAATTGCTTGTTCTTTACCGCCAGCGCCTTGCCTGCCGCTCGAGCGCTTTCCTCGGCGTTTTTCTGCTCGGTAATGTCGTGAGTCATACCCACGATTCCTTCCGGCTTACCATCACGACCCATAAGGGGAACCTTCGAATTAAGAACCCAACGTTCCTTGCCCAGAAGACTCTTATTGAACTCGAGCTCATCCAGTACGGCGATACCCGTCTTGATGATTTCAGCATCCATTGCCTCAATACGATGGGCCTGCTCGTTGTCGCGGATCTCGGTAAGTTTCCTCCCGATAACCTCTTCTTTGGTCTCGAGGTCGAAGGCCCTGCGGTACTCCTCATTGATCATAACGAAGCGGTCTCCGCTGTCGCGAACAAAGATGCGGCAGGGCAAAATCTCGACGATGGTTTCCAGGAGGTGGCGTTGTTGGTCAAGCTCCAGTTCCGCCTTTTTGCGTTGGCTGATATCGCTGGAGATCCCGAAGGTCCCACAAACATCACCGTTAAGATCGTGGAGCGGCAGTTTGGTAGTTAGCACCCACTTCTCGCTTCCATCGCTTTGCAGGTCGCGTTCTTCCCTAAAGCACCAGCCCTCGTCTGAGCTAATGATTTCCTGTTCCGTATCGAACTTTGCTCTAGCATACTCCGCTTGGAAGAAATCGAAGTCGCTCCGCCCGATGGCGTCGTCGGGGTGTTCCAGTCCGAAGAAATGGGCGAGGGAATGGTTGATGCAAATAAATCGGCTTTTGCTGTCCTTGAAGAAAACATGGTCCGGTAATGACTCCATCAGTTGCCAAAAAAGAAGACTCGATTCCATACCCTCCTTCATTTTTAAGGCTTGCCCGGAATCGCATGCGGCGTTGAGGGCCTTGCGAAGATCGCTCACAGTGAGGTTTTCGAGCGATGCGTTTTCGTCGTTAAGGTCGATTTTAAAGGTTTCGAGACCGATTTCCCGTAACAACTCAGGGAATTCTTGAGAAGATGCCATTGGTGAAAAAGTACTGATCGAAAGGCATTAGCCAAGCTAGCATTTGCAAAAATCAACCTAAATGATACTCAGAAAAACTTGCACACGCAAGTTGCTGTGTGCGCAAGTTTGTTACTCCTTGTCGGTAGGCAGATCGATCGAAATGAAATTAGTTGGAGTTAAGGTTGAAAGTAGGGGGCCAATTCTTTTGGGTTCGTGAGGTTGAAAGAATTGGTGGATGCAAATGCCTATCCCTGGGGGGAAGGGGTCCAGATAGCGGCCCTCGATGGGAATGGCCTGATAGCGGTTGATAAGCCGGCGGGAATTTTGTCACATCCCAACCGCAAGGGAGAGGCAAGCGGTTGCCTTCTGAACGTGCCTTACGATGAGGAGGTGCAGGCGTTCCAATTGGGAAGGGGTCCTGATGCAGATAAACCCCTCTACCTACTCAATCGGCTCGATTCGGCGACGTCTGGTTTGCTGCTAATGACGGTGAACAAGAAATTGAGGGATCTGATTCGAGACGCTTTTGAAAAAAGGAGGATTCGCAAAGTCTACGAGGCGCTGGTGTTTGGGACATCACGTAGAGAGGGCTCCAATCTATGGAAAGATCGTTTGTCCGTGTCTAAGAGCCAGGGCGGGCTTCGAGCTTCCGTGGGAAGTGGCGTTACCGCTGAAACGAAACTATTGAGTTCCCAGCCCATTCCGGGAATTCCTGTTATGAGTCTGCTTACTCTCAGTCCTCAAACGGGACGAACTCACCAATTGCGGATCCAGGCCTCAAAACGAGGGCTGCCGATCGTAGGAGACCGAACCTATGGAAATTTTGCCAAAAACAAACAAGTCGCTCGCTCCAAAGGATTGAAGCGGCTTTGTCTCCACTGTACCGAGACGTCGGTAGAATACGTGTTGAGAGGAAAAAAGTTTCACTTGAGGGCGATATCGAAACGGCCCTTTTAAGAGCGTGTTCCATCCTTTAGAATGCGCGCCAATTATCGCTGGGTAACGGCCCTGGTATTCGAACCGGGAAGTGGTCATGGGGAAGTTTCGGTGGAACTATTTCTGGAAGGCAATGGATGTCTGGTTGAGTATTTTCTTCTTTGGGCTCTTTTTCAGTACGAGAAGAAAACTTTGGGGATCTTCGGAGGGAAAGTCGTCTCGATAGTCCAGCACTTCCCAATTGATACCCAAAGTCCCGTTTGACGATAGGTTGTTGGCGGGATCTATTGTATTAAATTTATCGAATACATGGAGGTGGTTGTTGTTCCCTCTCCCTCGCTGTTTACCTTAGTATAGCATTCATGGTGGTCCAGTTTTCACGATCATAGTCTGATTGGGGTAATTCTGGGTATATCGTTTACTAATCGATGCCGAGGGTGAAACCGTGGATATGGTTGGGGTTACTGTCTTCGACATCGTTCGAAAATTCTTCGAGCATGTGGTCCACGGATGTCGTCGGTCGGTTGCGATCTAATGTTTTGATCTTATCTGGCACTACGATGTAGATCATGCCCCCGGGTTTGATGACTCTGTAGAATTCAACAAAGGCTTTCACGGGGGTCGCTCAGTGTTCGACGACGTGAGAAGCGACTATGTAATCCAAGGAGTTGGCGACAATCGGTTAGGATTAGGCGTTGCCAATGTAGTCGGTATGTGGCACGAATCTGTCCCTGAGTTCCCAGGCTTTGTCGATGCAAAACGGGCTGTGTCAGGGAGTTGGCTTATGAAACTCCCCGAACTCCACGCCGATTCTTTTCGATTCATTAGGTGGGGGAGAAATGAGTCGTTCTCTTTTCGTTTGGTTATGGAATTATGTCTCCGAGCAATCGAGTCTGCCATCGCAAGTATTCTCGGATTGCTTTTTGAGTAAGCTACTGGAGACTCTCGATCGTTTTTGAAGTTTATGTACCCAATCAATTTTCGTATTTCTAATTTTTTTAAACGGCTCTTCCTAGCTTTGCTCGCTGGGATAGTCCTATGTTCTTGTTCGAAGGAGTCGCCTGCTTCAAAAATCAAGGTGATGCTGCTGACGGGACAGAGTAGCAAGTACCACAATTGGGAGCTGAGCAGCTTGCTGTTAGAAAAGCGCCTTTCTGCGTTGGACTTGTTCGAGGTGACCAAAGTCGTCTCACCGGCTCAAGGTGAAGACTTTTCTGGTTTTAACCCCGAGTTCGCGTCCTATGATGTGGTCGTCTTGGACTACGAGGGTGATAGTTGGCCCGAGTCAGCTCGAAAGGGATTAGAGGCCTTTGTCGGAGGTGGAGGGGGTTTGGTCTCGGTTCATGCGACGGATAACTCCTTTGCCGATTGGCCCGCTTTTAACGAAATGATTGGCGTCGGAGGTTGGGGAGGTCGAGGCGACGATTTCGGTCGCAAGATCCATTGGTTTGATGGAAAGGCGCAGTTGCTCAATACTCCAGGGTCGGCGATGCATCCGCCGAAACATGACTTCGAAATTGTGACACGGGCCCCTGAGCATCCAATTATGAAGGGGCTTCCCGTGCGATGGTTGCATCCTAACGACGAGATCTATAGTCGTCTACGGGGTCCGGCAAAGAACGTGACGATTTTGGCTACCGCGAAAGCCGACAAGGGAAAGGTGGACAAGGGAACGGACAACCACGAACCGATGCTTATGGACATTCGTTATGGTGAAGGTCGCATCTTCCATACCACCTTAGGGCACTGTAATACGAAGGACGATGAGCGGGTTCCCTCCCTCAATTGCGTTGGATTTATTACAACCTTGCTGAGAGGGACCGAGTGGGCAGCAACGGGAAAAGTGACGCAGGCTGTTCCCTATGATTTTCCAGCGGTAGAAGCGGTATCGATTCGAGAGCAATGATCCGGAACTGGTGATTGGAAACTGCCCCGGAAATCAGTCCTTGGGTTTGAGGGGGCCATTTTTTGCTTATTGCCAAAGCGACTCGGGTATGTCCTCTATCGAGTTTTATGAAATTTAGGCTCAAAGAACTTCACCAGAAGGCGCGATTGGCTCGCGATGCAAACAGCACCCAGGCGTACGGGGCAGCGTTGGCGGCAATTCAAGAGGGAGAAGTCCGTGCAAATCAGGATTTCGATGAAGCGAAGATGGTCGCGGTAGTCGAAAAGGAGGCGGGCAAGTTCAAGGAATCGGCGGAAGCGTTTGCCAAGGCGGGAAGGTATGAGCAGGCGAAAGAGCTACAGGAATGCGCTGATTTGCTGTCTGCGTTGTTGCCTTCCAAGCTAGCGGAGGAGGTTTATCCGAAACTGGTTTCCCAAGCAATTGCCTTAACGGGTGCGACGTCGATGAAGGAGATGGGTTTGGTCATGGCTGCGTTAAAAAAGAAACATGGCTCCGCTTTGGATATGCGACTTGCTTCTGCCGCCGTGAAAGAGGCTCTCGGCTAGAAAGCCTAGAGCTTCGGGAAAGGGTTTTGCCAGGCTCGCTGGTTGACAAAAAAATCCTCTGGCATAGGGTTAGGATCATGTTGATGAAATCGAGTATTTTCAAGCGAGTGTTTGCAGGCATGGGTCTTGTGTTCCTGTCGGCGACAAGCTCGGTCGCGACCAACAGCGAGGAGGATACTCTCAAGCGAGTCCAGCAAGCAAAGTACAAAGCGTTTACTGGGATTTGGGAAATTCGCTTGAACGAGGAGATTCGTCCACTTGAGGCCGGCTTCAAGAATTTCCTGCCAGGCCTAGATTACGTTCTCGTGGATGAGAAAATGCGGGATGCTGGTCGCAACACGCTCATTTTTCGTGGTCAGGGCGATACAAAGGTCGTGATAAAACTGAGGACTTTTGGCATCTTCACAAAAATAAGTATCCGCATAGGGATCATGGGAAATCAAAGCAAGTCAGCTCAGCTGTTCAGCTACGTCTACCGAAGAATGTAGTCATAAAAAACCCTCTCCGGAAACAAACGGGATTGGGAAAGTTAAGCAGGGGACGGTTCCCTACGCCTTTTTGAGCAGGCCTAGAACGTTTGCGGTGTCTTCGGTCGCTTTGACCGCGTCATCCTTGTAAATAACTTTACCCGCCTTATCGATGACGAATGTCCAGCGTCCCGTGGTAATTCCGCGGGTGAGTGTGTGCATGACGCCATCTACTTCTCGTTCAATTGAGGACCCATCGCGAGTCGCTACGCCAAACTTTTTGGCAATCGCTCCGTCAATGTCCGAAATTAGGGTGAAGTTGAGACCGTTAGTCTCTCTGAACAGCTTTAGGTTGTTGACCGAGTCTCCACTGACGCCGACGACGATTGCGTCCGCATCGTTCAGGGCAACCGACTGATCGCGGTAGGCGCAGGCTTGCTTCGTGCAGCCGCCAGTCATCGCAGCTGGGTAGAAGTAGACGATGACGTTTTTCTTGCCGATGTGCTCATCCAAGCTCCAAAGGTTGCCCTTGTCGTCATTGGCGACAACTCCGTTAACGGTACTGCCGACGTCTATTCCTGCTATGGCCATTGAAGTAAATAGTGAAAGGATGATTGATCCGAGTGCGAAACGTAAGATTTTCATAATTAACAAGGATGGTTGGTTGTAACGCTTAAAAGACGCATTCTTGACAAGAGTGGTTGCATTTATTTGAAAAGGGAGCGTCTAAGGGCTGACCGTAATCGCATTTTTGGGCAGAATGGAAGGTGTTTCCGTTGAGCGAACATTGTAAGGGTGGTTGATTCCCAGGGTGAAGTAGGATTCGCCGTCGTCCTTGTGTTTGCCGTCTTGGCGCCTGATCTTGCCTTGCGTGTACTCGTAGGCCCCGAGGATGTCCTCTGGCCGGAATTCGTGCGGACCCAGTCCATAGATACCTGAATATATACGAGGCATCTCTTCGGGGGATATGGCAGGGATGTTCGAGGGGTTGCCCGCATGATTGGTGAGCGCCTTGGTGAGTGCGGTGCGCACGTCTCGAGCCAGCGGATTGTCGCCCGCCATGGGCTCGTCCGTACGCTCAATGATTTTGATGTTTTTCTTGCCAGCCAGCACTTCCACGACTGCGGCCTCGGGTAAGCGTCGTATGATGTTGAGATGGATGGCTCCGACTTCTACGCTACGGTTTTCCTTGATATGGTCGATGTCCGCTTCGATATTTTCCGCTGACGATACCAATGACACGAATACCGTGTCAGCATTGTCCGTGTTGCACTCAGTGACGAAGGAATAGTGGCGGCCACTTCGAGAAACATCGTACTCAATTTGGATGGAGCGTGGTAGTATTGCTCGATTCCGTAGACGATTCCTTGGTCATAGGTAAAATTGACTGTACGCTCCCCTGTAACCGATTGAGCGATGCCCCCCTCAGCAGCGTGCTCTCCCTTGCACTCGATGGATATGGTGGAGCGATCGAAAACATTGAGTTGGCCCTCGGCTCGAGCAAACTCGCCCATCTCGGTGGAAGGGGTTAAGGGGTAGAAGACGCCTGCTTCGGTGATATGCACTTCGGTGTAAAGGGCTACAAGTTGATTCCCTTTCGTAGTGATTAGAATTCCGGGATACTTTGGTTTGGAGGCTATCATATTCGAAATGTTGTTTAGAACTAGTATAAGAGCCAGATAGTTAGATGCTTAACCAATTAAATCGGTAGTTTGCTTACGGAGTTGTAAAAGATGCTATCCCATTAAGAAAGGAGAGATTCGGTTTGAGAAAGGAGAGTAAAAGGTACAATGGTTTTTTTGTGCTATGCCGACAATTATATTGGGGTTCTAATGGTATTGCCTCATCCGGGTTGTTCCAGACGGCATTGGGAGCTCACCGGGAAACGGTAAGGCTCTCATCAAATTTGCCTTCGAAAAGCTTGCAAAGCGTTCCAATTAAGCGATGACGATTCCTCGATGGCCCGAGACTTCGATTTTGGAAGAATTTTGGATGGCAACAATGATGCCTTGGAACGGTCGTACCAAAGATTCAGTGGGCTGCCGGTCGACCAAGACTGGAGTAACGATTCTGCCGGACCGTCACATGACCATCCCTTGACGATTGCAAACCCTGTTGCGGTAAGCGCGCCGGGAACCTTTGCGAAAGATGAGATACGGACCCTGAAACTTGAGCCTACCGATAAACCCGGATGGTGGTTTGACCGAGAAGATCTTCCGGATTCGGGTCCCATCAAGGTTTCGGTCCGAAACGTTTGGACGACGGGCAAGGTCGTGAGTAATATTGTCCTCCGTTCGGGGTCGGCGCATAATTACGCCAGGCTGGTGGAGCACATCATCGCTTTGAAGGCAGGGATGGACGTGGACAACTTGATGATCCGCATGAAGTCCGGAGATCCGCCCCTGTTTAATGCGGGAAGTGAAGACTTAGTTACTGCGTTGAAAAAAGTGGGACGCGCGGAGTGTCCCGGAGAAGTTAAGTACCTAACGGTTAAAGAAACGGTTACGATTGGCACTCCCCACGAGGGATTTACGACGATTTCGCCCTGTCAGTCGGGTGACCGGACTTTGAGAGTCGACTGTGCTCGCGATTTTCCCAACGCGATCGGGCAGCAGCGTATCTGTTTCGTGCTAAATGACCGCTCGTTCGATCATGGTTCAACGGCCCGTACCAACGCGACCTGGAGGCAAATGATGCTCATTCGAACCTTTGGGAAGATCTTTGCCGATGTACGAAATATTGGATACAACAAGAGGAATATTCTCGTTGCAGGGAAGTGGGGCTACGTGAACGAGCCCACTCATCAATTCGAAGGCAAGTCGCTTGAGGCGGCTTGGCATCGTGCCATCCTGGATCTCGTCGCTGCCCTGGCCCTAATAGAGGAAGGTCGCTTTGTGGGAAACATCACCGACTTCAAGGGCAACCATTTTGCGGACGTTGAACTCGTTAAACTACTCTATGCCAATGACCTCCTCGTGGAGGTTTGAGGGTCCTTTTGTGGCTGGGAAGACCGGCCCACTTCTCCCCACGGGATTCTATACGTGAAAAGCGTTGTCTTTTTTGGTGCCAGCAATGAAATTTGGGTATGACTGTTCGAGTTTTGAGATATGCGGCAGCGTTGATCTTGGTAGGTAGCTCTATGCCGTTGAATTCAATGGCTATGGAACGAAATATCACCAAAGACATAGTATTCGCAACGGTTGGGGACACCTCTCTGGCTCTGGACCTTTATCAGCCAAAAGGGAAAGCGAAAAATGGATTGATCGTTTGGGTACATGGAGGTGCATGGCGATCTGGCTCGAAGGATAAAGTGCCGATACTCGGGCTCGTGGACAAGGGCTGGACTTTAGCCAGCGTGAACTATCGTTTGAGTGGTCAAGCGCACTTTCCAGCCCAATCACACGACATAAAGGGCGCTATTCGATTCCTCCGGGCCAATCAGCAGGAATACCGTTTACGAGCAAATAAGATATTTGTAATTGGCTCGTCTGCTGGCGGTCACCTGGCAGCCCAAGTCGGCGTAACTAATGGTCAGTTTCAATTGGAAGGATCGGTGGGAGGAAACGGAAACGTCTCTTCCGACATTCAAGGAATCGTTTCCCTGTATGGAGCGAGTAACTTGACCACTATTCTGAATCAATCAACGCCTCATGGTCTGAGTGTCCGAGTTCCGGCATTGGAAGCCTTCATAGGGGGACAACCGGAAGATCTCGTCAAGGAGACCCAACTCGCCAGTCCGGTGTTTCATGTCGACGAAACGGATCCCCCCTTACTGATGATCCACGGCGACCAGGACCCTCAAATGCCGATCAATCAATCTATTGAATTGCTGGGTAAATACAATGAGCTCAATCTAGATGTTACCTTCATCCCAATTCACGGAGCCAAGCATGGTGGGAAAGCCTTCTTTGACGCTAAGCGTATTGAAATTATGAATCAGTTCCTGCTGAGTATAAGGTAGGGTTTTATGGGAATCGGTTGGAATGACGTACTGGAGCGGAATGAAAAACCAATGGTGAAAGTAGAAAGAAGTGTTCGGCAGTCAGGAAAAGGGATTTAGAACATTTGGGGACTTCTTCACTCAAAATCAGCTGTGTTCCGACTGCGATTGCGCTGTTTTTCAAAAAAAGGGGGAAGCCATGGCGCAGAGCAAGGCGCTGTAATTGAGCTGGGAGGGGTCTTAGTTTCCAACGGCTAGCCCTCCCGCGTAATTGCTCCAAACCCGTAATGGTTAGGCTGGCCTGTCTGATAACCTTCCCCAATTTGAGGGAAAGCTGAGAGCATCATTTCCACAAAGCTCTCCGAGCGTTGCCATTTCCATCTGGTCGAAGCCATACCGATGCTGCCGATTTGGCGTGCGTTGCAAGATTACACCGGCCGGACAACTTTCGCTCAGGATAAAGCTCGAGGTCGAATAGACGGGATGGCTTCCCGTACAAGCTTGCGTTCTGTCGACTGCAACATACCGCCCGCAGGTGCAATTCCAAAAACGAAGTAGTCTAGGAGCAGTTCGGCCTGGTTCAAGGCATCGGCTAGGTTGCGAAAGATGGGAATGCCGTTTGGTTCGCCGTCGAGAACGAAGTCCGTGTCCAGTCCCGCTTTTTAGCTATCGATGATAGATAGGATTTTGTATTTATCAGAATGCCTTACAGGCCGTTAGCTGTTTTCCCACCGAGCTCGCCAAAATTCGCTTTTCAATAGCGATCGCTCTTTTAGAGAGAACGGCATTGTCAGGCGATGCTTCCGAAATGTAGCAAACGGTCGTAGGGCTGAGACAGCAATTGATTGCTTCGCCAGCACTGATAGTGGTGATTTCTTTCCATGGGAACTCCTTATCCGAGTTAGACTCAGAGGAGGCGTCAGGATTGGACCGATCAGAATGTTCGAAAGTTAGCGAGAGGTCCCCACCAAGATAAACTTCGGGAAGTGTCATTGCCCATTTCACAGGATAAAGAAAGATTTATCTTCAATCTTCAGGTCGGGATGCTGCCATTAAAGCTGGATTTGAGGATTTGGAGTCCACTTAAAAGAAAGCGTAGGAGTCTTCCTATCGGTAGGTCGCGGGAAAGATTTCTGAAACGAATTCTTGATCTAGTCCAAAATTAGGTTATCTCTGGAAGTTAATGTCTTCATCCGAACCCCTAGATGTATCTGCTGCGTTGAAGGGAGCGGGCCTACAGGTCACCGCTCAGCGTTTGGCGGTACACAAAGCGGTGAGCGATCACCCCCATACGATGGCCGATGAGATCTGCGATCATGTGCGGTCCGAAATCGGTGCGATTTCCCGTCAAGCAGTATACGACACTTTGAATGTTATGTCCGAGCACGGGCTAATCCGTCGGATTCAGCCGGCCGGATTGGCCGCTCGATACGAGGACCGAGTCGACAATCATTATCATCTAGTGTGCCGAGAGTGTGGCTCATTGGTGGATACCGATTGCGAAAACGGCCGAGCTCCTTGCCTAGATGCCGAGGACAACCACGGCTACCGGATCGACGAAGCAGAAGTCATCTACTGGGGTTTGTGCCCCGATTGCCAGTCGAAGGCGAAATCCTAACCCAATCTGTAAACCTGTATTAATTGAAGTAATTTATGAGTACCGACCAAGATATGAATAGTATTAGCAAGTGCCCGGTGATGGGCGGAGCGGCGAGCCGGCACACCGCGGCAGGCTCCAAGTCGAACCGGGACTGGTGGCCCAACCAGCTAAACTTGCAAATCCTCCATCAAAACTCTCCTATGTCCGATCCAATGGGCGAGGATTTCAACTACGCCCAGGAGTTCAGCAAGATTGACTTGGATGAATTGAAGAAGGACATCGAGGAAGTGATGACGACTTCGCAGGATTGGTGGCCGGCCGATTATGGTCACTATGGGCCCCTTTTCGTGCGGATGGCGTGGCACAGCGCGGGCACTTATCGAATCGGAGATGGCCGGGGCGGGGCGTCGGCGGGCACACTGCGCTTTGCTCCTCTGAACAGTTGGCCTGACAATGTGAACTTAGACAAGGCTCGTAGGCTACTTTGGCCGATCAAACAGAAATACGGTCGCAAGCTTTCATGGGCGGACTTGATGGTATTCACGGGCACTTGCGCGATCGAGTCGATGGGCTTGAAGTCTTACGGTTTTGCGGGCGGGCGCGAAGACGTTTGGGAACCGGAAATCGATGTGTACTGGGGAGTCGAGAGCGAATGGCTGGGTGACGAGCGCTACACGGGTGACCGCGAACTCGAAAACCCGCTTGGAGCCGTTCAGATGGGTCTCATTTATGTAAATCCTGAGGGCCCCAATGGAGATCCAGACTCGCTGGCGGCGGCAAGGGACATTCGCGAGACCTTTGGCCGGATGGCGATGGGCGATGAGGAGACGGTCGCTCTTATTGCGGGGGGACACACCTTTGGTAAAGCGCACGGCGCGGGCGACCCAAACCAGTACGTCGGTGCCGAGCCTGAAGGAGCCAGCCTTGAAGAGCAAGGGCTCGGATGGAAGAACAGTTTTGGCACGGGCAACGCGGAGTATACGATCAGCAGTGGACTGGAAGGTGCATGGACGACCAATCCAATAAAATGGGATAACGAATATTTTGACAACCTGTTTGGTTACGAATGGGAGAAGACCAAAAGCCCCGCGGGCGCGACTCAGTGGATTCCAAAGGATGCGGCTGCTGATGGCACCGTGCCGGATGCTCACGATCCGTCAAAGCGACACGCTCCCATCATGTTCACGACGGACCTCGCTCTTCGCGTGGACCCGGAATATGAAAAAATCTCACGGCGCTTCCACGAGAATCCCGACCAGTTTGCGGAAGCTTTTTCCAAAGCGTGGTACAAGCTCACCCACCGCGACATGGGACCGCGTTCCCGTTGTCTGGGCTCAATGGTTCCCCACGAACCCCTCCTCTGGCAGGACCCGGTTCCGGAAGTGGATCGTCCGTTGATTGACGCCGCCGATGTGGCTGCTCTCAAAGGCAAGATCCTGGCATCCGGATTGACTATCCCTCAGTTGGTCACGACCGCTTGGGCGTCAGCTTCGACCTTTCGCGGTACGGACAAACGCGGGGGAGCTAACGGAGCTCGTATCCGCCTTGCACCGCAAAAGGAATGGGAAGTGAATAGCCCGGAAGATTTGGCCAGAGTGCTGCAAAAACTGGAGCAGGTTCAGACCGACTTCAATAACTCTGCCTCAGGTGGAAAAAAGGTGTCGCTTGCGGATGTGATCGTTCTCGGAGGCTGCGCGGCGGTCGAAGAAGCGGCCAAAAAAGCGGGGCACGAGGCAAGTGTATCCTTCTCGCCAGGACGGACGGACGCGTCACAGGAAATGACCGACGTCGAATCCTTTGCGGTGCTCGAACCGAAGGCAGACGGATTCCGGAATCACGCCAAAGGAGATGAAGATCGGTCAACTGAAGAGCTGTTGCTGGACAGGGCCCATCTGTTGACGCTGACCGCTCCCGAAATGACGGTGCTCGTTGGTGGATTGCGTGTTTTGAATGCGAATACAGGACAAAGCCCGTTGGGAGTTTTCACTAAGGAGCCCGGTTCGCTTTCGAATGACTTTTTTGTCAACCTGCTCGATATGAACCTGGAATGGAAGAAGTCTCCCCGTTGCGAGCACTTCTTCGAAGGAAAAGATCTTAACACGGGAGAACTCAAATGGTCAGGAACGGCGGTTGATCTTGTCTTTGGATCGAACTCCCAGCTTCGTGCCTTATCAGAAGTTTATGCCTGTGATGACGCGAAGGCGTCATTCGTGCAGGACTTTGTTGACGCGTGGGAAAAGGTGATGAATCTCGATCGCTTTGACCTCTCTTGACTGCGTCGCTAGGCTCTAGCGTGATAGTCTAAACTACCAAGTAGCTTTTTCAGCACCCCAGTTGCAGTCCTAGTGCTGCACTGGGGTTTGTTGTGTTCCTGGAAGATTTAAATACCCGTGAAAAACCTCATGAGGGGGCGCTTTCAATAAGTAAGGATGGATCAATTACATCCCCGTGTATAGGCTTGTGTGCTCTCAAGGATCACTGAGAGACAAACGCTCATTGTGCCTCATTTTCATTCTGGCTTTTGCATTTTCCTGCAGGAACGGTCTGGCGAAAAAGATGGTCCCCAATAAAGTGGCTTGGCTGGATCTGAGGTCGAATGGCATACTGTTTGCAATAACGGCTTTGTTGGCGTGTGATCTGGGGAAATCGAAACCCAAAGTTACGAATGACATTCGCTGGAAGGACGGGTTGGGAAAACCCGAGAAACTTGTGCCCAAGAAGGGTCTTTTCTCCTTTTCTCTGATACCGGGTGTCTACGAGATTTACGATTTTTCCTTGTCAGGCTTGAATAGTCACGGGTCTCAATACCGATACGAATTCGAAGTGAAAGTAGGCTTCCTGACCTACATAGGACGCATCGTTACCGATGTGGATCTCATGGAAAACGAAGCCGGCAAAAAGATGCTCAAGGATCTACCTTTCGTAAGTGACAGTATGTTGGGGAAAAGTGATTTGGGATTGTTGAAAGGTAGCTGGCGATCTCCGAGCACCCATAGATTGGTATATTTTGTGGGCTCTCGGAGATCGCCCGCTACCTTATTTCGCCGAATCGTGTTAAAAGATTCCCTTACCGGATAAACTGGTTTACGTAGTCTGATCCTAGGCCGACTTTGGTATAGTGTTTGCGACACATGTCGATCTTGGTAAAAACGTCTTCGTATCCAAGGTGTTTGCCGTAGGGGTCGACGTAGTACATGACTCCATTTACTTGAAAGTAGGTGATCATTTCCTCCACATCGTCGGGTACCACGAGGGTGTGCGTTTCACCCGGTGGTTCGTAAACGTAGCTGCCCTCAGTGGCTACCCAGTCATGTTCAAGGTAGTGCCAGCGTCCTTTGATCACATAGCCGTGCACGGCATTGGGATGCCGGTGGCGGGACAGGATTCCGGCTCTCGTCACTCTGAGCATGTTCATCCAATACCCTTGGGATATGTTGAGACAAAGGGGCCGGAAAAAGACACCCTCGGCTTGTGGTACCCAGGCTCCCTCGTCATCCGGAATGGCGTTGGGAACAACGATGTCAGATTGAGCATCAGGCGGCATGGGGTGCTGGTACGGGACACATGGGTTTGGATCAGATTCGGAAAGCGGCATTTTGCGATGGATTTGCTGTTTCGGTAATTCAATATAAATTACATCGCGGCATATCCGCCGTCGACGTTGAGAACAGTTCCGGTGATAAAGGAAGCCGATGCGCTAGCAAGGAAAAGAGCGGGCCCGACCAGTTCAGAGGGATCGCCCCAGCGTTTGAGGGGTGTGCGGTCAATGATTGCCTGGTTTCGGTTTGGGTCGTCGCGGAGCGATTGGGTCATCGGAGATTCGATCCAGCCAGGAGCAATTGCATTGACGCGAATCCCGTCGCCCGCAAAGGCGATCGCGAGGGACTTGGTGAGCTGCACCACGCCCCCCTTGGATGTGGAATAAGCGGGTACTATACCCCCGCCGAAGTAGCTCAGCATCGAAGCGGTGTTGATGATGGATCCACCTGATTGCGCGAGGAGAGAGCGAGCAGCGATGCACGCACGCATAGTGCCGTTTAGATTGATATCGACGACTGAGTCGAAAATCTTCGGCTGAAGCTCCTCTTGGCGGCGGATTACCCCAGCGGCATTCACCAGAACGTCGAGTCGATCCAGGCCCGCAAAGGCCTTGGTGACAGATGTCTCGTCCCGGACATCCAAGGCTCTAAAATCGATTCCGTCTGTCGGCTCAGGAAGGTCACCGATCCCTGCCGCGACTACTTCGTATCCAGATTCTGAAAACCCATGAGCGATTGCAAGGCCGATGCCGCTGGTTCCACCTGTGACAAACGCACGTTTTGTTTGGCGGGAAGAGGAGTTCATAAATTTAGGATTCAAAGGGTGGAAAATTGATCGGGAGAAAAGCGGCTGAGATCAGACTATTGAATTGAGAATACGAACTGGGTGGTGCTCTTAAACGGTTTGCTGGGTCTGACTATAGGAGAGGGGAACTGCGGGTGATTGATTGAATCCGGATAATGCTGGGTCTCGAGGCAAAAGCCATGCTTGTTTCCCGTGTAGAGCTGAACGCCAGGCTGGTCGGTTCTCACTTCCATGAGTCGTCCGCTCTCCGGCTCGTGAACACGGGCGGCCACGACTAATTGGTTTCTGCCGGCTTTGATGACGAAGTTGTCGTCGTACTTGTAGGGGTGAGGTTCTCCAATCTGATCGAGCCGCCAGCCAATCGTTTGTGGAACGGTAAAGTCAAAGGGAGATCCAGACACTGTAGCTAGTTCGCCGGTCGGAAGCAGATCGGAATCGGCGAGGGTGTATTGATGGGCATTGAGCCAAAGGATGTGATCTTCAAAGCCCCCTCCGTTGGACAGATTGAAGTAGGCGTGATTGGTCAAATTTACAATCGTCGGTTTGTCCGTTTTAGCGGTGTAAGCGAGCGATAGCTCGTTTTGGTCGTTGAGCGTGTAGGTCACGGTCGCGGTGAGGTTGCCCGGGTAACCTTCCTCACCATCTTTGCTGAAATATGAGAAGACCACGCCGGCTTCCGTTTTCGAGACCGGCAAGGCTTCTGCGTTCCAATTGACTTTGGCGAAACCCTTTGCACCACCGTGAATATGGTTGGCTCGAGCGTTTTGGGTGACTTGGTAGTCTTGGCCATCAATTTTAAACCGTCCGTCTTTGATTCGATTGGCAAAACGTCCAATGACAGCTGCGGCGGGAAACGGGCCGAGATAGTCATCTAAAGACTGGGAACCGGCTACGACATTGCGAACGCTTCCCGTCCGGTCAGGTGCTTGTATTTCGGTTATGATCGCTCCGTAAGATATAACCCCCACTGTCATCCCATTTGCATTGCGAAGAAGAAACTGCCGGACGGTTGACCCATCATCGAGCTCTCCGAAGTCGCGTTCCTCCAGTCGAATGAGTGTCGACGGGGCCGCGAAAGGTTGGATAAGAAGTAAAAGGAAGAAAAGTGTGGCTGAGAATATTTTCATAGAGGACTTTAGCGGAGTGTAAATACTCAGATATCACGTAAGCGGGACGAGCGACAAGCGAGTAAATCGAAAATCGGATTTTCGGTCAAATGGCACAACTGGATCTCTAGTTTCGCCGTTCTCTCGACGTAGAAAAAGTTAAAGGAGGAGAAACTAAACGACTGCATTAATAGTATTCGAAATTATGGCTGTGTTGGCCTTTGGTGCCATGGTCTATATGGAAATCAAAAGACCCGAGGCGGGATTGTAGCTACGCTTCAATCGCGTTAAAGGAAGAAAATAACTTCAGGCTTCGGTGCCTTCGGGCACTGGAGATTTAAGTTTTGTATTCAAATTTTAATGTTAGGAAATGTTCATTTCAAGGGGCGCCAGTTAGGGTTTCCTGTTTTGTTTTGGTGCCGTCTAGTAGTGGGTCGCTGATAGCTGGTGTTTGCTCCCCGTGTTTAGGGGGAGCCTAATTTTGGCTGACTTGGGAATCGACTGGGTGGGGCTACTTGATGAAACTTTCCGTCCAAATGTGTCTAAAATGGTTGGTTAGGAGGTGATTTTTATGAAATCGGACAGCAAGGCGAGGGTTCAGTTTTAGCTTTGCCAAGAGCGCAGTCTTGTTCATTTTATTTGACGGAGTATATACCTCAACAATAGTTTTTAATTTCCCAGCACGATAGAAACAACATCCTGTACACGAGACGCGATTTTCTCAATCTGTGTTTCTTGCTCTTTTTTTGGTTAAATTTTTAGGCAGAATTTAGGTTAATAAAGCCCGTGACTCACGAAGCGTTTTAAGATCACAGAAACTCAGGAGCCAGCCAGCGCGGGAGGAATAGGACGATTTCTGGGAATACGATAGTTAGCCCCAAAAGGAGGAGCAGGGGAAGCAACAATATGGCGACATCTTTTAGGACCTTCGAAACCGCGACCTCGCCAACGGAGCAGGAAATAAGAAGGCACAAGCCGTAGGGCGGTGTGACGAGACCAAAGGCGAGTGAGATGACTCCAATGATGGCGAAATGTATGGGGTGCATTCCGGCTTTTTCAGCTAGAGGTAAGAGTATCGTACCCAGAATAATTATGGCCGGAATCGCATCTATGAACATGCCGATAACCAAAAAGGAGAGGGCGATGATAAATCCTGTCGTTATAATTCCAGTACCGTAAGCGGCGACCATATCCACCAGGGCTTGAGGGACCCTGTAGTAGGCGAGTAGCCAGCCAAAAGCGGATGCAGTCCCTATGCAGAAGAGTGAAATAGCGGATAGCCGAGCGGAATCGTAGAGAACTCTCGGGAATTGTTTCGGTCCGATTGCTCGATAAATCAATCCACCGAGAAAAGCGGAATACAAGACCGCGACGACGGATGCTTCGGTCGGAGTGAAGAGCCCGCCTATAATTCCTCCGACGATGATCGTGGGAGTGACCAGCGCGAGAATGGACTTCCCGAATGCTTGGAAAAACTCCATGAGAGAAGCTCTCTTGTAAATGGGGTAGTTTCGAGTTTTCGCGTAGACGAGCACGGTACACATCATAAACAAGGCAATGAGGATTCCAGGGACCATCCCGGCGAGGAAAAGTCCGCCGATGGATACAGACATGAGGCCTCCCCAGACGATCATTATGATGCTCGGGGGTATGATAACGCCCATCACGGAAGAACAAGCCGTGATCGCTACTGAAAATGAGGTGTCGTAGCCTTGTTTCTTCATGGCAGGAATCAGCAGTGATCCGATACCCGCTGCGTCTGCGGTGGAAGAACCGGAGATTCCGGCGAAGAGCATGCTGACCATGACGTTGATATGCCCGAGCCCGCCGGGAAGGTGCCCTACAGAAGCACGTGCCAGGTTGATAAGGCGCTCGGTAATTCCGGCGGCATTCATGAGATTAGCCGCTAGCAAGAAGAAGGGCACAGCGAGCAATATGAATGCGTTGTAGGACTTCCACATTTCATTGATCAGAAGAAATGGTGTGAGTCGCTCATCGATAAAAAGTATTGGAAGGCAGGCTAGACCCAATGCGAACGAAACGGGTACTCTCAGGAGCACGAGGGCAGCGAAGACGCCAAACATGATTGCGGCTGCTTCTCCTGTGCTCATGCCTCCAGCTCCGGTTCGCGGTTACTTCTGATCTGCTTGAAATCCAGGGCTAGCTTTTCTAGGAGAAAAAGGATCCAGGTGAGGCCGGCGAGGGGAAAGGTGATGTAGATGCTCAGCATGTTGATGCCACTCATTTCCGAGCTCTGAGCCATTCCGAATTTGGCAAAATCAATGCCGTAGACGAGAAATACGATCGCGAGAGCGAACATTGAGGCGTGGCGTACCAGCTTTAGAATACCACGATTACTAAATCGTTTTGGCTTTGGGAGTAGATCCACATCAAAGTGCGTACCATCTCTAACGGCGATCATGGAACCGATCATTATAATCCAGACAAAGCAGAACCGAGCGACCTCCTCAGTCCAGATGTATCGCGGCAAAAGGTCGGTAAAACGGGATACCACCTGCATAAACACGGGGACGATCATAAGTCCCATTAGGCAAGTCAGGGTGACTTTTAAAACGCGATAGTATCCGTCCAGCAGCGACTTCATTTTGATGGGGGTGCCGGGTAACTTTATGGCTTGAGGTCCATTTGCGTTCAGGTACGAGGTACGCCAGGTTTCGAGGGTAGCCAAGCGTTCGCAAGTGTGGCATTTAGGGAGGATCTTGTTCCTGGCTCAAGAGAATTGATCGCGAATGTTTTCTGGGAAACTAGAGGGGTATTCTTAGACGAGGAATTATTTAACCAATCTCGTTTTCAATTAAAAGGTAGTGGATGAGTCTTCCGTCACTAGTTCTCATTTGGAAGATCGCCTAAGTTTAAAATTGTGACGCCGTACCTCTCGAGAGGAGGTGCGAGATCGCCCTCTACCATTGATGTGTCCTGCCAAGTTCTAGCAAAGTGAAATGTAGAAGCGATTTTACAAATAGAATTAGAACCGGTCGGCAAAATATGGAGTATTCTCTAATTTCCCGTTTCGATCCCAGTGTCTACGAGGATTTTTGCGTCGCTGATCTTCGCTTTCAGGGCAGCGATTTCATCCTGCCATGCTTGTACTCCGGTGGCTTCCAGTTTCTGTTCCTGGAAGTCGTCCGCTGCAGACTTGCTGATTTGAGTTTCCCAGACGAAAAGGCTCTTTAAGCGAGGCAAATCAACTAAGGCATCGAGGGCGTCATCCGTAACCTGGGTCCCGTAGAGATTCAAGTACCTAAGGCGTATCAGACTTTCCAGGTGTTGGATGCCCTCGTCGGTGATCGACGTTTTCTGGAGATAGAGCTTTTCCAAATTAGGCATGTTGGCGACGGCAGCCAGTCCTCTGTCGGTAATATCGCTAAAACCAATCTCAAGCTCCACAATATTGTTAGCGATTGGTTCGAGCTTGGAGAGTGCGTCATCATTGAATTTGCTGTCGCCAAAAGGTCCCTTTACCCGAACCGCGGGAGAATTGAGTGCCACCCGAAGGATGTCGATATTGGGTTCTTCCTCTATCGTAGCAATCTCTGCTTCGGCCTCTTCCCAGGTGAGCATAGGAATTAGTATCTCAGGGACCTTTTCTTTTTCTTCAACTTCCGCGGAACCTTCTAACTGGGCAACCATCGCGGATTTTACCGTTTCAGGAATCTCGAGTTCGCCAACCAGACCGCTTTCCATAGCCCCCACTTGTATCCACCATTCCAGGATGGCGATTTGCCCTTCCGTAGGTTGTGGTTTGCCTTCAGGCGGCATATGCTCATCGTCGTCTATTTCGAGATGGAGCCGGTAGATCAGCTCGCTCGCATCGATGTCACCAGGCACGATGGTGTCACCGAGCTCACCCCCAAGCATTACCAATTCAAAGGAGTCCATTCGGAGGTCCCCTTTGGATTTGTCGGGTCCGTGGCATTGAATGCAGGTCTCTTCGAAAATTGGGTGGATTAAGTCTTGGTATACATCCGCTTCAGCGACTGCGATGGGACCGGTTTCGTCGCTGTCGCTTTCCATCCCGAATAACGATTTCAGAGGACTTGGGATGTGTTTGGTTAGGTAGCCAGAGCCGTGAGTCAGCGTGCCACCGTCGTGACCGACCACAACCAGAAGAACTAGGGTTGCGGCGAGTGCGCTATGGTAGGGAATTGAGAAGCCGTTTCGGCTTTTGGATCTTGCCCAGTTGCGAAGGACTATGAGCCAGAAGGCAAATATGGCCGAGAGGGAGCCTAGCCAGCGGTGGCGATCGAGTAGGGTTTCGTTGTAGCCCCCGGGTAGGGCGAGCAGGATGCCGAGAACCGCGGCGATGACTGCCACGATTGCCGTGTAGTTAAGAACGATTTCGCAGGCCTTCCCGATCCGGGGACCGCTTTTGGAGCTATCGAGGTACTCAAGGACTGCAAGGATCGTATAGAAGCCAATAGGAAGGTGGAGGAGGGCAGGGTGGAAGTGGCCTAGGAACAGCGTCCATTCAGGAGCATTCTCAATCCCGTCTGTGAACATTGCTAGGCAGAGCATGATGACCGTCACGATCGAGGCAACGATGATGGCCATTTTAAGGTTGGCAGGTTCACGGCGGCGGGGCGGAAATCTCTTGGAGTATGGGCGCGACATAATCTAAAATATGGTGATGATAGGAAGGGCGTCGGTTTTCAACAGAAATTTCTTCAATACGAAAACCAAGCCCGCTTTTGCTCTCGAGCGGGAAGTATTTGCCTTTTCGGCACTTCCAGTTAGAAACGGCACTATGTTAGATATGAAACCGGCGATTCTAGTCGCCTCAATTCTGTCTCTGGTAGGTGGCCTTTCGCTTCTTGGGCAGGACCTTTCTTATTCCCTGCAAAAAGATATCCCCTATCAGAAGGATGACCCGAGAAAAACGGATCCATACATCGCGGAACGCTGCGTGTTGGATCTGTATGCTCCCGAGAATCGTAAAGGGTTTTCAACCATCGTGTGGTTTCATGGGGGTGGTTTGAAGAACGGGAATAAATCGGTACCGGAGGGATTTAAGGAGAAGGGTATTGCGGTGGTCGCGGTCAACTACCGGCTTCATCCCAAGGTGAAAGCTCCCGTCTACATTCAGGATGCCGCCGCTTCGGTGGCCTGGGTCTTTGAAAACATCGAAAAATACGGAGGTGACGCCTCGCGGATTTTCGTCTCCGGAAGCTCGGCCGGCGGCTACTTGACGAGCATGGTGGGTTTGGACAAGCGTTGGCTCGGAGCCCACGGAATCGACGCCAATCGGATTGCGGGACTGATTCCACTCGCCGGACATACGATCACCCACTTCACGGTTCGGGCGGAGCGAGGGATCGAAGGCACGCAGCCGATCATCGACGATCTCGCGCCTCTGTATCACGTTCGTGCGGACGCGCCGCCTTTTCTCATGATCACGGGCGATCGCGAGCTCGAAATGCTCGGCCGCTACGAAGAAAATGCCTACATGATGCGCATGATGCGCGTCGCGGGTCACAAGGATGCCCGCATCATGGAGCTCGATGGTTACGGGCATTCGCCGAGAGACGCGGCCGCTCCCTTGATTCTCAAAGAAGTGCGGCGGGTGGAAAAATTGCTGAAGTAGTCGATTCCTATCGAAAATTGGAATCTGGGGATTGATACGGTCTGTGGAGATGAGGCTGTCATTAACGCAAAGACGCGCATCTTTTTGGAATCGAGTGTCGATAACCGAAACGGCATTTTCATGCGATCCACTTTCGATGTTAAACTTGAAGAGCGCCTCAATCTTTGAAGAAGGTAAAGCGAGTGTGTTCTAGATTTCACTGAGGAGCAGACGCAATTGATAAGCGACCGATTGTGGGAGACGTAACTTTCTGAGGGTCGATTCTATCTTCACCACCCCTTTTGAAACAAAAGGCGACGAGGGAATTCGATTTGATAGCCTCCGTGCATGGCGATTCGCTAGAGTTTTCAAGGCCCTTGAATACAATGACTAAGGATAGATTCTTTTTTGAGGTACAGCCCTACTTCGAAAATCACATCTTCGCTTTTAATGAGTGTCCTGCAACCAGGACGTTAGTTTGGGGCCTCTAAGCTTGTTGTAAAGCGTATCAATTTTTATCCCACGAAGGATACTAAGCGTCACAAAAACTATCTCAACTAGAGACGGATCTTCGTTGGTGATAATTTCGTCGATCAAAATGTTTAGGTAAAATCCTTGAGGCTCCGGTTTGAATTCTTAGGATGTATCTCGTTCAACATTATTCTCTATGAATTCGATATCACCCAACGAACCAAATTTCTCGAATGGTATTAACCGCCGTGATTTTATCGCGTCCAGTGCAGGCGCTGTTGGAGCGATGGCCCTAGCGGGATCGGTTCCATTTAGAGCTCAAACGGCGAGCGGGATATCTGCGACTCGCTACGCCTTCGCGAAGCCGGACAGTCTGGTGGTGGGTCCCGGCTGGGAGTCGCTCAATCCGGGCTACTGGCAAATCAAGGACAGGGCATTGCGGAGGCGTCTGGTCAACGTGGGCGATCGGGCCCGGCGAACGGGGTTCCCGTTTCATTCTCAAACGGCTGGGAGGTCCATGGAAACGGACTACGATCCCTCGTTGCCGCTCGGGATTCTTTATCGGAATGACTGGAAGCTCAAGGGTGACTATGAGGTGAAAGCCCGTTTCACCTATTTGGCACCGCGCTCCGAACCGAAGCCCGGCGACAAGGAAGAATGGAAAATGTATCAGGATGGATACGGCCTTTTTGGAATCGCTTTCGGAGCGACATCCGTATTCGAAAGCTACGACAAAGCGGAAAAAGTGAATCACGCGGTCTGGACGGACAAGGGTGAGTTCGCATTGATGCACGGGCGAAAAAGCAGCGGGAGAAACGCTGCCCCGGGTAAAGTTCTAAAAGAGGGGTTTCCCGAGCTGAGTCCGGGGGATTCGGTTGAAATGGGGCTTACCATGGCTCCATTGGGGAACGGGATATGCCTTGTGGAATTGTCACTAAAGGTTCACGACAAGACTGTGAAAATTGCCTCGGAATTACCGGAAGTGGCGACCCAAGGCTATGTCGGAGTATCCGGTCGAGGGCTAGTGGATTATTCGGTCGATTCGTTTGAGGTGATCGCAGATGCGTCGAATCAATTAGCACCGGGCCATGCGGATTGTCTGAGTTGCTATCCGCTCGGTGACTCGTTGGCACAGGATGACGGTGTTTGGAAGGTTCGTTTTATCGGGATTTTCGATACGGATGGAACTAAGGCGGAAATTCGAATTTCGGATACGGAAAATCCCAAAGATGGATGGGCGTCAGTTCATTTAGCGGGTTCTGCCAATATTGTCAGCAACGACTTTCGACGCAACACGGCGGTAATTGAAGTTTCCTTGCCGCATTCTCCTGCTGAGAAGACGATGTACTACACGGTATGGAAAGATGGTGTGAATGTGACCTCTGATCCCCGGATCGGAACGTCAGCTGTGGGGCCGGGAACGGGGCTTGTGGGCGATGTGCCAAGGACGGGTAACTATGTCGGGAGGCTTCCACGCTTAGCGGCTCCCTACAAGCTGTGCGGCCTTAGTTGCCATGCGCTAACCAGTGGGCTTCAAAGGAAGACAGGCGGTGGCTACCAAATTCTAGGTGGGGGAGGTGAATGGCAATTTCGGGACCAGCCTTCGGAGGGATCGTATAAGTACCTGGAGAACTACAACTTCCAGATTATGGTTTGGGAGGATGATGTTTGGTACATGGAGCTGGTATTGTATCCGCCGAGTACCGACGATGCCTATAAGGTTGTGAAGAATTCAATATGTGGTCCGACCAGTCGATGGCAGTGTATGCGGCACTGGAACATCATCAATCCGGGTGACCATGACTATGGGATGGACGATGTGAAAGGTCCCGAGCAGATAGTGATCCGAAAGATAAAGGGACTAGGGCAAGATACAGAATATATGAAGCGCAATTTCCAGATTGTGCATCACCTCATTACGGGAGCGGAAGAAGTGGATCCGTTGGAGAACCCGAAGAAATGGCGGGCTTGGAAAATGCCCAATCGCGACTTTACCTTGGCGATTCTCGACTCGAGATTGTGGCGAAGCTCGCAGAACGTGGATATCTGGGATGACAGCGGATGGGATGCCTTCAAAAGCCTCTACGATCGAACGGACCCGACTAGGAGCTTATTGGGAGAGGATCAGTTTTCCTGGTTGAATGATTTGATCACGACCGATTCCTCCAAGCTCATCTGCTTAACTGGTATCAATGGAATGCATACTATTTGGACCGGTGGGACCGCGAGCGCGAACCATCCGCAAAGATTCGAGCAGCGCGATCGGGTAACCGCAGACTACGCAGGCTGGGTCAAGGCAGGAGCCGATAGGGTCCTGGAGCTCCTCGGTTCGCGGGACGGAGTCGTGACGGTTTACGGTGATGTCCACAATGGCTGTATTATGAAGAACCGAGAGCACAACGTGATCGAGTGTAGCTTCGGTCCCATTGGACGAAGTGGAGGTAGGGCTGTGATCCCGGGTTTTGGACCTCGCATGAAGGACGTGGATGGTCGTGACCTGGAAATCCACGCCCTCTATCACAAAACACACGCGAGCCCCGAACTGGAGCCGCAGAAATCCGGAGACCCTTTCTATTGGAATTTTCTGGAAATGGAATTCGACCCCCGAGGGGAGGATCCGGCGATTGGGTTGCGGGTCAGAAATCTGATAGACTCCCCAAGCGAGAAACCCCGTGGAGGATCGAGTTTGGAAACGTTCGCATCGTCGACGGGTCGTATCGCTCGTTCACGACTTGAAGCGTTTAGAACCCTTCCCAACGCAGATGTCCGGTTTTCGACTCAAGAAGGTCAGGCCATTCGCGCGACACGTAGCGGTAAAAAGGGAGAGGTTGGGTCGATCGGTTTAGCGGATATGGATCCTGGCGCCATCGTGATAGCGACCGCGTGGGATGGGAGTCGCGTAGGGTCTACCGTTTTGACCTCGAAGCGTCTTTAGGACTGCGTACTTGACCGAATATCGGTTATGCGTGGCCAATAGAGTATCCCTGGGTCAAGTCCCGAGGTTTTTTTTTAAGTTAGCGGGCGATCTTCGAGCGCCCTCAGGAATTTTATAGTTGGTGGGCGCTCGGAGATCGCCCACTACCGTTACTTAGATTTAGGCCAAAGGCGGAAAGCGCTGGGCTCGATTGGGTTCGAGTTCCGTTTTTGTGAAATTCGAAAGAAGGGTTATCTTCATCCAGTCGCAAGGGTAGCCATGCTCTCGCGGAAGTTTTTGGGTGAGACGGTCGTAATGCTCTCGCGGGAGATCCCAATCACCGGATTCGAGTGACGGCGCGAGTTGCTCAACCGAGCGGGCTCCTGCCAACACAGATGTAATAGCGTAGTCTTTTAGTAGCCAAGACAAGGACACAGATACGGGATTTTTACCAAGCTCCTCGGCGATTTCACAGACCAGATCGACCAGTTCGAGAGCCTCGTTCCAGATGAATCGTTCATTTAGGATTTCCCCCATTTCTTTAAATCTTGAACCCGGTTCGGGTATATCGACCCCGCGGTATTTTCCTGTTAGAAGTCCACTCGCTAGGGGACTCCAGCACAGGACGCCCATTCCCTGGTCTGCACACGCGGGGATGATTTCCGTTTCAATGTCGCGTCGGATTAGATTGTAAAGGTACTGACCTGAAATGAAAGGGGCGTATCCGTTTTTCTGAGCCACGGCGTTTGCCTTGACGAGCTGCCAGGCATAGAGATTGGAGCAGCCGATGTATCTTACCTTTCCGGACGTTACCAGATCGTTGAGGGCGCTCATGGTCTCTTCGATTGGGGTATAGGGGTCGGGACCATGGATCTGGTAGAGGTCAATGTAGTCGAGATCCATGCGCTTGAGAGAAGCCTCGCAGGCTTCCACGATGTGCTTGCGAGAGAGGCCTCTAGCATTCGGGGTGGCATTCAAAGGGAACCAGCACTTGGATGCGATTACAAGATTGTCGCGGTTCTTTCCTTTTAGCGTTTTTCCTAGGATTGTCTCCGACGCGGTTTCTGCGTAAAGATCTGCAGTGTCGATGAAATTGCCTCCGGCATCGATGTAAGCATCTACCATCTCTTGGGAGGCTTGCTGGTCGCACCCCCAATCAGATTTTCCAAAAGTCATGGTGCCTAAGCACACGCGTGAAACGGCTAATCCGGAATTTCCTAAGTATCGGTTTTTCATAAAGAGTGTATTTGAGACAAAGGGCTGTTTTAGCGACAGATTCCGCGGAGTACATAGATAAATTTAACATCTTGCCTGCTTTGGTTAAAGGTTTCTGGATTGATTAGGTTAATTACAGAGTTTGCGAACGGATAGAGCGGTTTTACACCGCTATCCTCGGTTGGCATGATAGCGGCGTAAAGCCGCTCCTACATTGGGTTCTAAAAATATATTATCCGCTCGGTAAGTTCGATTCGTCTTCTCTGTTGTTCCAGCGCTTGCGATGTTCCGTATCAGGTGCTCCAGAAACGCGGAATAGTGCTAGTGCTGGCGCGACGATTTGGCTGCCCGGAGAATCCCTGTAAAAATCTCCTGTCTTGATTATCGGATGCTTTTTGAGTGAAACTTTTCCATGCGTTTTCTTCGAGCCCTTATTGTCTCGCTATGCCTCGCCTCGACATCGCTCGCAGCGGACCGGCCCAATATCCTTCTCATTTTTACCGATGATCAGGGGATCAACGATGTCGGGTGCTATGGGAGTGAAATTCCAACCCCTAATATTGATCGACTGGCGAGCGAGGGGTTGAAATTCGAGCAATGGTATTCCGCCTCGTCGATTTGCACGCCTTCACGATTCGGTTTGCTGACAGGTCAGAATCCAAGTCGGTCCAAAGACCAGTTGCTGAGCGCATTGATGTTCATGGCGGATGAGCATAAGGAAACCGGTATCCAGCAAAGTGAAACGACTATTGCGGAGAAACTTAGAGAATCGGGGTACGACACTGCCTTGATTGGAAAGTGGCATTTGGGTCACGGCGGGAAAGATCTGCTCCCAACCCGCCACGGATTTAATTCCTTCATCGGTCATACAGGCGGTTGTATCGACTTTTTCACGATGACGTATGGCAATATACCAGACTGGTATCACCAGGAGGTTCATGTGAGTGAGAATGGCTACGCGACTGAACTGATAACTGACGAGGCAATTTCATATCTTGAAGATCGAGAGGACGAGGAAGATCCGTTCTTCCTGTACCTGGCTTACAATGCGCCTCATTTTGGAAAAGGGTGGAGTCCCAGCACTCGGACGCCAATCAACATCATGCAGCCGCAGGCTGAGGACTTGAGGCGAGTATCTGGAATTGAGGACAAGGTTCGTCGGGAATTCGCAGCGATGACCGTTTCGCTTGACGACGGAGTGGGAAAGGTCATCGAGGCACTGGATGCGAATGGTCTTTCTGAAGACACGCTCGTCATCTTTCTCACAGACCATGGAGGAGATCCGGTGTATGGGGGAAACAATCTACCTTATCGCGGAGATAAAGCTACTTTGTTTGAAGGTGGTTTGCGGGTTCCTTGTATCATGCGTTGGCCGGGCAAAATTGAGGCGGGGAACGCAAGCGACGTTGTTTGCAGTTCTCTGGATCTGTTCCCCACTTTTTGCAGTTTGGCAGGGATTGCCTCAGATGAATCGAGGCTGGATGGAAGAAATTTGTCTTCAGTGATGATTGAAGGAATTGGGTGGAGCGAACGTATGCTTTTCTGGGAGTTAGGAGTGCACGCTGAGCTTGGGCGAAATCCCTGGAGCGCGGTAAGGTCTGGCGACTGGAAGTACTTGCAGACTCCGGACGACGGCGAGTTCCTTTTCAATGTCGCCAAGGATCCTTACGAGAAGCGAAACCTCATGCGCATCGAACCCGATCGTTTTAAAGACCTGAGGGCATTGAGGGACAATCTTTCGAGTTCTTACCGTAATTGAATTATGAATTCAAAAAGTTATTCGTGGGCGTCGGCGATGGCCTCGTAGGGGTGTCTCCAGTTGATGTCTTTGGGGTTGAATCCGTATTCGACGGTGGGCTTGATTACGTCGAAGTAGGGTGACAGATCAAAGTCGCTGGGAGCGAAGAGGCTATGGTGCCTGATATGAGCGTACTCTTTTTCGATTCCGGGGCGTCTAGGGTCCGCCGACTCATAGCGAACAAATTCAGGTAGGATGGGGTAGCTGACTGAGTGGAACGCCTGAGCGATAAGTGATGAGCAGATCGCACGAGTTGGGTCGCCACTGCCAATGGAAAGGAGTCGCCGTCTCCAATGCCCGGGTACAGGGGGGCGTTGGATGAGGTAGCGTGCGAGGTCAAAGATGTTCTTCAGGTCGTACCGGCCGCCAATTCTGGATACGGCGTAGTCGACGAGGCTGTCGATTTCCTCAGTGCTTAGTCCGACCGGACGGCAAATGCGGGTATGGCGCTCGTAATAAATCGACAGTGGCATCAGCCGAATGCCTTCGCGTATGTCGGCTTCCACAATTACCCGAGCGTCTTCGCCTTCTTCGGGAGGGTCTACGGCATCGCCAATGTAGAGCGCTGCGTGGGACCAGGTGGACTGAGTTAGGTACTTGATGGCTACGCTAAAGCGGCTTGCGCCCTCTACTAGTAGGACATCTCCCTTCCTTAGGGTGGATCTCAGTTTCTCGGGCGGGGCGGTGGCTCCGCGGGGTTCCCGCTGGGTGGGTTGGGATAGGTGCCTAGCCAGAACTTTTCCGATGCCGTCGAGAATTGATTTCACGGATCCATTGAAGGGTTTAGCAATAGACGTGGCAAGCTAGGAAATAGTGTTGGGGCGACGAGCGCTAACCACGGGTTCGAGCCTAATCCTCAGAAAAGTCAGAGTTGATGTCGTCGGGATTGGTTTTCTGGCTAAGCTCGCGCTTGAAGTTTTTCAGTTTATCACTTGATCCCATGAGGAGGATGAGGTCTCCCTCATCGAGAATTTGCTCGGGCGAAGGACCTATGATGCGATTTTCACCCTTCTGGATGCCGACAATGGTAATCTGGAATCGGGTTCGAATTTCAGTATCCTGTATGCGCATACCGATCCAGCTGCAAAGAGGTGGAATGATTTCCCGCTTAAAAACGAACGGTTCGGTTTTTGACGACCCGTCCTCGCTCCTCTGGTTTAGGTAATTGTTGGCCTGCTTTAGTTGATCACTCTCGCCTAAAAGGAATATCTGGTCATTGGGGTAGAGATGGGTGACCGGGTCAATGCTCACGAGTTCGAAACCGTTTCGTTCAATACCCGCAATCAGGGCACCGGTATTGGCCAGCAGATCGATTTCCCGTACCTCCATGCCTACCCATTTGGAATCGGGGCTCAATATGACGGGTTCCACGCTTACATCCCAGGGCTCGCGTGACTCGAGAGCCTCCAAGTTAGTCGAAATCTTTTGCGAAATGCGATCCTGCACTTCGCTCGCCATAGACTTAACGACGGC
The DNA here is from genome assembly GCF_014529625.1 of Candidatus Pelagisphaera phototrophica. Lineage (GTDB taxonomy): Bacteria > Verrucomicrobiota > Verrucomicrobiia > Opitutales > Opitutaceae > Pelagisphaera > Pelagisphaera phototrophica. The sequence goes on along the minus strand of NZ_CP076039.1, from coordinate 2,553,988 downwards.
GGTCTCCCAATTGTGGTGCATGTGCACGAGCTTCTTCCAGAATACCCAACCGACCACTCCGGTTATCATAAGGAAGGCGACGAAGGCGTATCCTGTAGGGAAGTACTTGGCGGCTACGAGCAGGAATACGCTACCGTAGAACATTAGCAGAATAAGCAGGATCAGCCCGTTGAAAGCGGAGCGGTAGATCCCCTTGGAGAACTGCTGAAAGGCGGGCCTACTTAGGGCTGTGTCAGAGAAGAGCCAAACGAGGACGTTCAGGTTTCTCATGGTGTCGACCAAAAAGGGTAGCGAGAAGAGAACCGATAGCAGAAAGACGGACTGCTGGAAGAGGTCTTGCGACAAAGGGAGGAAGTTGGGTACCGGCAATCGGGCGGATACAAGAGCTGCCGCGATGATAATCGCCATTATAATTAAAAAATGGATACTGATTAGGGTAAAGGGTTTTTTGGCGAGCTTGAGAAATACGCTGCGACTCAATGAAAGACGGACCGTGTCGATCCACTGCGAATAGAGCGTGCAGAAATTGACAAGGGCCTTTGGCGATAGCCGACTGGTGAGGCGGAGAATGCGGCCTTCGTTCTGGACGAGGGTAGGAGTTGCTAGAATCGTTATGAACGCCACACCGGAAACGACTGACTGTAGGTCGGTGCTGGTGGCTCCATGCGCGGTGCCGATTGCCACGATGACAAAGCTGAACTCGCCGATTTGAGACTTAATGAGAGCAGCTCGCGAAGCGTCCCTTGGAGACCGACCTACGAGGAAAAAGCCGAGCCAGCAGGAGGAGAATTTGCACAAGATAACGACTACCGACAGTCCGAGAATAATGGGGGCATTTGATATGAGAGCCTTGGGGTCGATGAGCATGCCCACTGTTACGAAAAACATGGCGCTGAACATGTCCCGAAGGGGCTCGGTTAGAAGCTCGATCTTCTGTGCGAGATGGGAACGGGAGAAGATCGCTCCCGCCAGAAAGCCACCCAGGGCCCATGAAAAGTTGAATTTGTGGGCGAGTAACCCGATCAGGAAGATGAGCCCTAGCGAGGCCATGGTGATCAGCTCCGTCGTGCCATGAACAGCTAGGAATCGGGCGAGCCGGCGAGCGCCCAGCTTGCCGATCAGGAAAATAAGCACCGTAAAAATCCCTATGAACAAGATAGAGCGGCCGACCGCTACGACGTTCATGGTGCCCTCCGTAGCCATTCCACTTAAGAGGACGAGAAGGAGTATCGCCAGAACGTCCTCGAGGATTAGAACGCCTATGGTGAGGTTCGTGTGCGGCTTGTTGAAGAGCCCTCGCTCGCGAATCAGTTTGACGGATACCATGGACGAGCTGATCGAGAGAAGCCCTCCGAGAAACCATCCGTCCACGCTGGAGAGTCCAAGCCAGCGGCTTGCCTCCATGCCCAGCGAAAGCATCGTGAGCGTTTGCAGGATCAGTGCGGCCGATGCGGGACCGAAAACCCGCTTCAACCGGCTGAAATCGAATTCGAGCCCTAGATAGAAAAGGAGAAAAATGACGCCGAGCTCGCTGAGCTCCTGTACGTTCTCCAGTACTACCAGAGTAGGCCACAAGCCGAGGTGGGGCCCGACGAGAAACCCCGCTACGAGGTAGCCGATCAGGAGCGGAATCCTAAAGCGTTGTAGTATAAGGGCTGCGGCGGCGGCAGAAAGGAGAATCCAAGCGAGATCGGTGAGAATCGAGTGTTCGTGCATGGATCGCGACTTTGTAGAAAACTAGGTTTAAGAGCCTCTATTTCTGGAAAGTGTGTACTTCGGATTTTACTAGATGAAGAATGATGTCTCCATCCATGTAATACTCGATGTAGTTGGCTGAGGTTTCTACCCATTCGTTATACTCGCTGGGGGCTTTGCCCTGGTTGGATGCTGAAACGAGCTCTTTCTCGCCATTGTACCAGTTGCGGTAGCCTGCTTTGAACTGCTGAGAGTTCTTGAGGACGATCTCCTTCTCCTTGTGCGTCGGATTGATAAGGAGGTAGACCCTTCCCGTCGCGGAAACCTTGACGTCCTTAACGATCTCCGTGTTGCGCTCCAAAGCTGTGTAGGGGCCGCAAGTTTCCGGCTCTTTCGCCTCGGTGCAGAGGTCAAATGACAAGATGGCGGCCAGTGCCAATAGGATCGGAAGAATGCTTCGACTCATTTGCCCTTCAGCCTAGATCTAGGATAAGGGACAAGCAAGTTTCGTTTGAGCGGAATCGTTCAGCTCCAATAGATCGCTACCAGGCGATCTGTTTACCTCTTAGTCAAAATGGGTAGTAGGCGATTTCGAAGCTTGTATTACGATCTGCGGGTGCTCGGCGATTGCCCGGTACCCTCGAGCTGCTGGATCCTGTCTCTGGACACTCTTCAAGAGTTCGACTTCTTTGGAATGCGCTCAATGGTTATCGTGACCGCAGACGCAAGCGTACTCCTGGTAGTCGCAGGTGGGGCATTCGCTCAGGTTTATGTTGAACTTTTCCCGAACGACGGCGGCGTTGGCTGAGGCCATGATCTGCAGTACGACCGGAATGCTGGCGCCTTCTAGAATCGGCTGGTCTGATACGAGTCGATTACCCTTCTTGGCAAATGCGAGCGAGGTCGGACTGGTCCGTTCTCCGCCAATGAGAGTTATCACCTGGTTCGTTGGAGTTACTGGGTTCCGGTTTTCATCGAGCAGCTGGATTACGACAGTTCTGTCCTCCTGCACGATGAACTCTACGGCGGGCTCCACACTTGTTATCAGGCGTCCTCCATTGGGTCCTCCTTCCGATTTTTCGCCGTCATCTTGATGGGCGACTTCGTCGTGATACGTGGAATCATGATCCTCATCATGGCTATGAACGTGAGCCGTGCGCGTTTCGGACGTATCTTGGGAGCAGCCTAGTGTGAAAAGCGCAGCGATCGACATAGCTGCGGATAAGAAGCGTAGTGGAGTTTTGGACGTTTTTTTGATCATTTTGAAAGGATTAGACATTATTGAGATTGACTGGGTGGTGAGTGATTGAAAAAGGGGTGCGTTATGACTATGACTGACTATTTTCCTAATGGATACGCTAGTTCGAGGCGGCCGCTTTGTTTCTGACGGCTTTTTCTGCCGCCTTTCTACCGAAGGCGTAGAAGACAGCCGGCGTGATCCCAAGGCCAAGAATGGTCGAGGTGACTAGACCGCCGACGATGACAACTGCCACCGGATGAAGGATTTCCTTGCCAGGAGCATCGGCAGAGAGGACGAGCGGAATCAAGGCAATACCCGCTGACAACGCAGTCATAAGAACCGGTGCCAGACGCTCTAAGGTTCCTCGAACTACCATAGCTCGGGAGAAACGTTCCCCTTCGTGTCTCATTAAATGCAGGTAATGGGATATCAGCATGACGCTATTTCGGGCCGCGATGCCTGCCACTGCTATAAAGCCAACCAGGGTGGCAATGCTGATGTTGTTGATCATTATCCAGGTGAAAGCGATACCGCCGATCAAAGCCAGCGGGATGTCGCATAGAATCTGGATTGCAAAAACAGGAGAGGAGAAATAGTTGTAGAGAAGAAACGAGATTATCAGCAGCACGACGATGCTTAGGAGAGCAATTCGCTTGGAAGCCTCCTGTTGGGCTTGAAACTCGCCCTCGAAGCTTATGAAGTATCCACTTGGCAGTGACACGTTGGAAGTGGTTTCTGATTGCAGACGGGTAACTAGAGAAGCGAGGTCCCTTTCGTTCGGATTTATGCTAACGACAAACCGTCGCATCATGTTCTCTCGGTGAATCACATTGGGTCCGCGTGCTTCTTTTATGTCCGCGACGAACGAGAGAGGTATCTTGAGACCGCTCTTCGTATCAATATAAAGGGTCTCCAAGCGCACGGGTGACCCGCGCCATTCGGGAGGGAGTCGCAGGACTAGGTCGATCGATCTTTGCTCCTCGTAAAGATCCGTTAAGTGCTCGCCGCCAATGAGGCTGCTGAGCTGTTCGTTTAGCGAACCGGGGGTCACCCCATAGGAAAGCGCCTTTTCTCTATCGATCTCAATGCGGAGCTGGGGAATGGGCGCTTGTTGTTCCGTGCGGGCATTTTCGAATCCTGGTATGCCTTGGGCGATCTTTTGGATTTGCTCTCCGATACGCCGAATCTCGTTCAAGTCCGGACCGAAAACCTTTATCGCTAATTTTGCGGATACACCGCTTAGCATGTGTCCAATCCGATCCGCTAGCGGTCCGCTCAGGGCGCTGAACGTTCCGGGAATCGTGCGCATCGTCGCTCGGATATCTTCCAGGATTTCAGCTCGCGATCGGTCGCTTGCCCGGAAGTCGATATCGAACTCGACCGTGGAAACAGGGACCACATGATCGCCCCTTTCGGCACGGCCAATGCGTCTTCCTACGTTCCGAATTTCTGGGATGGCGAGGAGAAGCCGGTCCGCGACATCCGATATTTCGTTCATCTGTTCAAGCGACGTGCCGGGAGCCGCTGTCAGCGCCACCAACGCGGTTTCTTCATTGAAGGAGGGTAGGAAGTCCTTGCCCATTGTGGGATAAAGGCTGAGGGCGCCGGAAAGAAATACCGCCCCAATGGCCATAACCGCGATCGGGTAGCTCAAGGAAAGGCGTAGCCATGTGTTTTTCAGTGCCCATTTCAAGGACCTGATAATGATTCCGTCTTTGTGGACGCGACCGGGTTTCGGCTTGAGGAGCAATGAGCAGAGAACGGGAATGACCGTTAGCGAAACCAGAAAAGAAGCGCTCATGCTCGTAATTGTCGCAATTGCGATGGGAGTGAAAAGCCGTCCCTCTACGCCGGTTAGTCCCAGGAGGGGCAGAAAAACGAGAATGATGAACAAGGTTGCGTACAGGATCGAGTTTCTCACTTCAGCCGACGCGCTGGCAATGACTTCAAGGGCAGGCTTTGGGGACGGGGCCGTGGCATTTTCCCGAAGCCGTCGGAACACGTTCTCTACATCCACGATAGCGTCGTCCACAACCATTCCGATGGCGACGGCCAGACCGCCGAGCGTCATTGCGTTGACGCTGATGTCAAAAAAGCGAAATACTATCAAGGTGATGGCGAAGGAAAGGGGAATCGCGGTCAGTGTTATCAGCGTGGTTCTCACATTCAGCAGAAAGAGTAGAAGCACCAGCGAAACCATGATGGCTCCGTCACGAATGGCTTCCTCCAGATTTCCAATCGCGTTCTCAATAAAGTCGGCCTGCCGAAAAAGCGGGATGAGTTCCACACTTTGCGGCGCAGACGCTTGAAGCGCCTTGAGTGCGTCCTCAACTTTTCGCGTTAAAGTGAGCGTGTCGAACCCTGGTGTTTTGGTGACGCTCATGATGACGCCGGAGGATCCGTTGACCGCGCCATCGCCTCTCATGGGCGCTACGTCCCAAACGACATTAGCTACGTCCGAAATTTTGATAGGCCGATCATTGACGTGTTTGATCAAAGTGGATCCGATCGCTTCTAAGTCCGTCGTCATCGCCAGATTGCGGACCATGGTTTCCTGGGAATTGGCGGACATGAAACCGCCGGTCGTATTGCTTGTGGCCTGGGTGGCAGCTTCTCTCAATTCGTCGAATCCTATATTCAGCGAACGCATTCGATATGGATCTGGCTGTATATGGACTTGCGTTATACCGCCTCCCATCGAAAGTACCTCGGCGACGCCGGGAATGCTTTGGAGCCTTTGTTTAACGGTCCAATCGGCAAGCGTTCTCAATTCTCTGGGTTCTACGCTCCCGTCGGTGCTGCGAAGTCCCACTAGCATGATTTCACCCATCAAGGAAGCAACCGGTGTCATGTAGGGGGAGACGTCTTCTGGCAGGTTCTCGCGAGCTGACTGGAGTCTCTCTTGTACAAACTGGCGCGCTTTGTAGATATCGGTTCCCCATTCGAATTCGACGAATACGAGTGAATGGGAAACGTCAGAGGTGGACCGTAGTCGGGTTACGCTAGCCACGCCCATGAGAGCGCTTTCAAGGGGCAGGGTAACCAGTGTTTCCACTTCTTCCGGCGCGAGACCCGGCGCTTCTGTGAGAAGCGTCACGGTAGGTTTAGTGAGGTCGGGGAGAACTTCCACAGGAAGCTTACGAGCAGTCTGTATCCCGAATAATATGACAACGATGGCTCCTGCGATAATCAGGCCCCGATTGGCTAAGGAGAATCTAATGAGAGCGTTTAGCATACCTTGATTCTATCTTTCGGCCCGTTCTTTTGGGTGGCGAGGGAAGGCGATGCTCAATACAAGTAGGATCACGAGTAGTCCGCTGAGTATGGCGAGAAAGACGATCAGTTGGCCCAACTTTGAATTGGCAGAAAACTCGTTTTGGCTCATCCCGTCGCGGGATCCGCGACCCGACTGCTGTTCCGCGGTCATTTCGGATCCGTCTTCGTTGTGCTCATGTCCGTGCGCGGCATCGAGAGCTTCCTTGAGGGAGATGCCGCCGCCTGCGAAGAGGAGCGAGTAGGCACCTTTGGTAACGACTTCGTCCCCAGGAAAGAGGCCGTTAAGCACCTCTGCCGACGACTCGTTCTGCGCCCCAATCCTCACGGGGGATTTCAAAAAGGCGTTGGGTAGTTCGAAGTCTTTGACGAATACGATACGGTTGATGCCGTCAGCCTGGAGGGCAGATCGAGGAATAGAGAGGGTTTTTTTCTTTGTGCTCAGAAGGATCGAGAATTCCACCCGCATGTTGGGGCGAGCCTTGTAGTGAGGGTTTTCGATAATGAAAAGGGCGTCGATCGTACCGTTCTCGGTATTGGCTTCCGTTCCGAATCGCTCGAGTTCTCCTTCAAAAACGTCATCGGGCAATGCGGCGACGCGAATCTCCGCTTTAGTCCCTATGGAAAGCTTTCCAGCCTGGTCCTCGGGTATTCTAGCGACGGCATAAACCTGCGACAAGTCGACGATCTCAAATAGCTCCAGATCGGATACCACCGGCTTCCCGATATGGGTGTGGTTTTTCATAACCATTCCGGGCAATGGGGCGCCAAGACTGACTCGGGGAGGAGGGTCGCCGGGTTGCAGGCTTTCGATCTCTATGATAGGCGCATTTTGCGATACGATGTCGCCCTCAAAGGCATGAATCTTGACAACACGTCCCGGTATTCTGCTGCTAAGTACGCTTTTTCGAGAAGGAATGGGTTCGATGCGCCCGATCACAAAGAGAGTCTCGGCGAAGTCCTGGTAGTCGACTTCAACGGTCTCAATCCCTAGATTGACGACTGCCACATCGTCTAGGATGACAATGTTTTCGGGCTTGTCTTGTCCTAGCATGGCCTGGCTTGCCAACAGGCAGATGATGGGGATCGAGCAGAATCTGATAGGTCTAAGAAATTTCATGGTTACCAAAATTATTGAGAGAGCCCCGGCGACTTCAGTAGGGCGATTTCCAGTTTTTGTCTCGCTCGGGCAAAGAACTCCAATGTATCCAAATGATTGTGCTCGATTTCGAGAAGTTGGCGCTGGACGTCCATGAGAGTTACGAAACTCACCTGTCCCTTCTGGTGGGCAGCCTGCGTCTCCTCTAGCTGCTGTTCCGCGAGTTCGATGACTTCCTTTCGGTAGCTATGGATGCTTTTCCTGAGATCGTCCATCTCGTGACGCGCGTGCTCGATCTCATGTTGAACTCTCAGCCTTATTGCTGCGGCCTTCATATGTGACTGGTCGCGGGCGATTCGCTGCTCGCGAGCCCGAAGCTCTCCTTTCTTTCGCAACGGTAGGGGAATCGACAATCCCACTCCAATAAACCGATCTGTTCCCAAGCCATTGGGCTCATCTACACTACGTTCGTTTTCCCAAAAGAGCCGGGCGGTTACGTCCTCCCAGTTTTCTGACTCGGCGAGAGCGATCTCGGCCTCGGCTGAATAAGCCTCAAGGGTAGCCAATTGAAATTCCGGATGACGATCGAAGATCGAGTCCTCGTACAGGAGCGAATCATCGCTCAGGTCGATCTCCTTAATCTCAATAAAGGACATTTCCTTTTCCGCCTTGAGACCCAGTAGAGGCTCAAGGGCGTGGAGAAGGTGGTTTCGTTCGTCGGAAAGCTGATTGATTTCCTGTGCCAGAGAACGGGCTTCCAGAGTCGCTTGATTCGCTTCCAGCTGCGAGTACTCTCCGAATGAAACCCTTGATTGAATAAAGAAGGCGATTTCCTCTGACTTTGATAGGAGCCTGCCCAAAGAGGCCCGGCGGGTATCATTGACTTGAAGTTCCAGAGCGACCTCGTTTATCGAATGGGCAATGGCTATTTCCTGAATTCGAACCTCGGCTTTGGCTTTCGCAATATCGACTCGAGAAACCGCTTTGGCTAATTTCAAGCGATTCGCTAGCGGAAACTTTTGCATAAAACCCACGCCAAGGGTGTGTTCGCCTTCGTCGTTGAACAGGAAGTCGCTCGAGTATTCGATAATCATAGTCGGATTGGACCGAATGCCAGTTCTGGCCAACCTGGACTCTGCCAGCTCGATCGAAAGTCGGGCCGCTCGCAGATCTGCGTTGTTTTCCAAGGCGAATGCGATCGCTTTGGCTTGGTCCCATTCGCGATTTGGGGAAGGGTCCGTTTGGCCAATAGAAGTCGCGATGGAGAATATTGTAGCAGCGATCGCTGCAATTCGTTTGTACATAGAATTTCCTAATTCAATTGAAAGGTAACCCAGAGACTGAAGACGGTCTCTGTCGTTCTGTGTGCACCAGACAATGTGGGTGCACCCTTCTTGATTAGGAAATCAGCAGCGAATCTGGACGATCTTGGCGAACCGACGACTTTCGTTTTCTTTTAAGATGCGATAAACCGGAGGCCGGGAAGCGACTTCGAGCGACATCTCTATTTCGCAGCTTGAGAAAATATTGGCAACTAGCTGGATGGTAGGGGCCTTGCCCTTCGAGCGGTCGCTATTTGAGGACAGGTCTTCAAGTTCTGAATCTACCAATTCGACGTCTTCGCAGTCGGCCTCATTGTGAGAATGATCGTGCGTGGCGTGCCCCTGATCCGCGTGCTGGTGGACGCAAGAAGCATGGACTTCCTTTTCGTGTGATTCGTAGGAAATGACGTGCCCGAATCCATCGTGGTGTGAACAAAACACCTTAGCTCCAGAGCTTGCAGCGGCGAGGCTGAAAACCATGGAAAGGAGTGCAATAATGGATGAGGTACGTGTCACAACAGATGTCTTAAAATCCATAATTATTAATCAGAACAGAGGCTGCAAGTTTTAAATGGAGGTATCCGGGATTGCCTAACTAATTTTTACAGCAATTCTTGCCAAAGCTTTCTTTTCTATGCGGAGCTCTACCCCGAAATAGCTTACAAGGTGCTCGTGTGAGAGGTCAATCGGTGACCTAACGGTTCGCCAACAAAACTTAGGATTTCAACCCGGAGGTATAAGACTCGATGACTACCTGTTGCTGAAGCTCTTTGCCTTCGATTAGTGACCAAGGAGAGAACGAGTCGAATCGAGTATTGGTTTCTCTGTTGCAGGCTTCCGCGAAGTCATTCCAGTCAACCCAGTCGATGGCGGCAATCTCGGTAGAATTGGGGACTGGTTGTTGATGGCAAAGACCAATGAATACGGGGCAGATCTCGTTTTCGACAATTCCCTGAAACTCCGCCCTATATCGAAAGTCGGGCAATGCGAGTTCGAGTTCGATATTGTCGATGCCAAGTTCCTGACGAAGGCGTCGGCGAGCGGCGGCCTGGTGCGATTCGCCTGGGGCGGGGTGGCCACAACACGCATTCGACCAAATCCCAGGCCAAGTCTTTTTAGAATGGGCTCGTTGTTGGGCCAGCATTTTTCCATTCCCATCAAACAGGAATATGGAAAACGCGCTATGGAGAGGTGTATCCGCAGTATGAACGCGAGACTTCGGCATGGCGCCAATGGAGCACCCTTCGTCATCCAGTAGGACAACTTGTTCTATCGTATTAGATTCTAGAGACATCAACTAATTCATTTCGCCATTTGGAGCATATTGGGCATTTGAGCCAAATCAGCCATTCGAAACAATCCCATTCTGGTCTTTATTGCATGGAATACGTTTAACGTGCTATTGCATTTCTAGTAGTCGTTCTATACCCTTTGGGTAAATACCTCTAAGCTCATGACGGGCGTAGCCTGAAAGGCGAAGACTGTTGTCGCTGAACTCGAGGTGTCGGTGGGTTCGTCGCTACCTTAAAATACCTCGGGACTTTCCCCGGAGATGCTTTATTTCTTCTTGGATTATGAGAGTTCAACTTGACTGAAATATACAATACCCCTCTATCGCATAAAGTTGGTACATCTAGTTACAGAAAACACAAAGCTCATCGCTCGCGTGAAACGTTTAAAGGGGCAACTTGAAGGCGTTGAACGCACGTTAACTGAGGGTGAGGATTGCTTCGCTATCCTCCAAAATACAGCTGTCTGCCGAGGTGCCCTCAACGCCCTGACAAAAGAATTGATTTTGAGTCATATCGAACATCATTTGGTCGAAAGCGACGATGCTAGCGAAGGGGTTCGCGATACTGGAAAAGAGATTCAGAGTATTGTAAGGAGCTATTTGAAATGAGGGCTCACGGCGATAATCACGAGATGCTCATAGGGCATAAACGGGGCGAGCGCTCAACCAAGATTGTGATCGCTATCACCGCCATCATGATGGTGGGGGAGATTGTATCGGGAATTCTATTCGGTTCGATGGCTTTGCTTGCAGATGGTTGGCACATGTCAACTCATGTGGCTGCTTTCAGTATCACGTTGTTTGCCTATTGGTATGCTCGAAGACACGCGGACAACCCTTTCTACAAGTTCGGTACCGGCAAGGTAAGCGTCCTAGGCGGGTTCGCCAGTGCCGTCGCTCTTGTTGTGGTCGCATTTGTGATGGGGCTTGAGTCGGTCGGTCGTTTTTTTTCGCCAGAGCAAATCCTTTTTGACGAAGCCATCATCGTAGCGATCATCGGTCTCATCGTAAATTTAGGCTGCGCCAAGATTCTGCATGACAGCGGCCACGGCCATTCTCATAGCCATATTCACGACGAAACGGATGACCACCCCCACAGTCATCAGGGACACGAGGATCATCATCACCACGACCATAATTTGAAGGCCGCCTACCTTCACGTATTGGCAGATGCCCTGACATCTGTTTTCGCCATCGTGGCACTTACGGCTGGAAAGTTCTACGGACTGCTTTGGCTTGATGCGTTGATGGGAATAGTCGGTGCCGTCGTTATCACGAAGTGGGCTTGGGGCCTGTTAAGGGAAACCTCGTCAATCCTGCTCGACGGTGGCGAATACGGAAAGAAGGAGGCGGAGATTCGGGAATTGGTAGCGTCGTCGGGTCAAGCGGTAACGCCAAGCATTCGCCTGTGGAAAATCGCCCCGCAACACTTTGCAGCCACGATTCATGCATCAGGTTCTCTAGATCAGCTAAAAGGGATTCGATCCAGACTGCAGCAGGTCCCTTGGATCACCTACAGTTCGATTGAAATCGAAGTGGAGAGAGGTGACAAGGATAGCGGACCTGCAATGGGACCTGATTTATTGAAAAAGTAGGAGAGGGTTCTAGCCGGTTGTCACAGGCAAGATGCCTGAGGGAATATTGAGCTTGTGCTGCCTCGAAGCATACACGACGGACCTTTACTTCAGGTTCAGCCCTTTAAGTCGTAGGGCGTTGGTGATGACGGAAACTGAGCTGAAGGACATGGCAGCGCCTGCGATCATGGGACTCAATAGAACTCCGATGAATGGATACAGTATACCCGCCGCTATCGGAATACCGATAGCGTTATAGACAAAGGCGAAAAACAGATTTTGCCGGATATTGCGCATCGTCGCCCGACTGAGATGCAAACCGCCCGCGATGCCACGCAGGTCACCTTTAACCAAGGTTAGCCCGGCACTCTCGATCGCCACGTCGGTGCCCGTGCCCATGGCGATTCCCACGTCAGCCGCAGCCAGGGCCGGGGCGTCGTTGATCCCATCGCCTGCCATGGCGACATGACGACCTTCGTCCTTTAGCTCGTTCACAATGCGTTGTTTATCCTCGGGAGAAACTTCTGCGTGAACTTTGTCAATACCGAGTGCTGTGGCCACTGCGTTAGCCGTTCTTGAATTGTCTCCGGTGCACATGACGATGGTGATGCCCATCGCGTGAAGGGATTCGATGGCTTCTTTCGAACTTTCCTTGATGGGGTCGGCAATCGCAATGTAGCCGAGCAACTGATCGTCTCGGGCGGCCCAGATCACCGTATTGGCTTCCGCTTGAAGGCGCTCGGACCCAGTAGTCAAACCCTGCGGAATTTCAATTCCTTCCGCTTCGATGAAAGATTGCTTGCCGACGCGAATGAGAGTCTCGCCTACCATCGCCTGGACGCCTCCTCCGGTCGTGCTCTTGAAATCCGTGGCCTGAGAAACTTCCAGCTTTTCCGATTTCGCCTTTTCGAATACGGAGCGAGCCAGAGGGTGCTCCGACTGTGATTCGACGGCAGCGGCTAAACATAGGAGATCCTTGGAGGAAACTCCATTGCTGGGGCTCAGAGCCACTACGGCCGGTTTTCCTGCAGTCAGGGTGCCGGTCTTGTCGGTTATCAGATGGGTGACCTTTTCCGCTCGCTCAATCGCTTCGGCGTTCTTCACTAAGATTCCGTTTTGGGCCCCTTTGCCGACTCCGACCATGATCGACATCGGCGTGGCGAGTCCCAGAGCGCAGGGGCAAGCGATGATTAAAACGGAGACAGCCACAACAATCGCGTATGCCATTGCCGGCTCGGGGCCGAACATTGCCCACATCAAGAAGGCCACTACGGCTGCAAGCACAACGGTTGGGACGAAGTAGCCTGCGACCGTATCCGCGAGTTTCTGGATGGGGGCCCGGCTGCGCTGGGCGTCCGCTACCATGCCGATGATGCGCGCCAGCATCGTTTCATCACCGACAGCCTCGGCTTCCATGATGAAACTGCCGGTATGGTTGACGGTGGCCCCGATAACCTTGTCACCTTCGCCTTTCTCGACCGGAACCGGTTCGCCGGTAATCATGGATTCATCGACGGCGCTCTTGCCCTCTCGGATCGATCCATCTAGGGGAATCTTCTCACCTGGCCGGACTCTCAGTCGGTCGCCTTTTTGTATCACGTCGATGTCTAAGTCTTCTTCGTCACCGTTATCATCGACACGGTGAGCGGTCTTGGCGGCCAGATCGAGAAGGCTTTGGATGGCTTGGCCGGTCTGTCGGCGGGCCCGAGCTTCTAGCCATTGTCCGAGAAGAACCAATACGGTAATGACGGCGGCGGCTTCGAAATAGACGCCAACTTCGCCGTGCATGCGGAAGGAATCCGGCAAAACCTCTGGGAAGACAACGGCGACCGTGCTGAATCCCCAAGCGGCACTCACACCTAACATGATGAGCGTGAACATATTGGGGCTGCGATTGACAATAGATTGCCAACCGCGGACAAAAAACAGGCCGCCTGCCCAGAAGACGACGGGAGTGGCGAGAATCAGTTCAACCCATTTCGTAACGGAACGCGGAAGGAATTCCTCGAGCGACAGCCCGGGAATCATGCCTCCCATGGCGATGAGAAAAACGGGAATGGTCAGTCCAAGTCCGATCCAAAACTTTATGGCGAGGGAACGGATCTCATCACTCTCCTCCTCGTCTGAATTTACGGGTGACATCGGTTCCAGGTCCATGCCGCATTGGGGGCATTGACCCGGATGGCCATGCTGCACTTCCGGGTGCATGGGGCAGGTGTAAATCGTTTGGGTGGATTCCCGGTAGGATGGGTTGCGCTCTAGGAGCATGCCGCATTTGGGGCAATCGACAGGCTTGTCCGATTCTGCCCCGGGACACATCGGGCAATAGTATTTCCTGTTGGGAGTGGGGGCGTTCTCAGGATGCTCGCCGTCGCTATTTTGGTGGCAGCAATCCGGGTTATCTTTAGAAGAAGTCATTGCTCATTTCTGCCAAATTGCGATTCTCTTAATCGATGGGTGGGACTGAGTTTTTCGAATAGCCGTTTATTCTGAAGGTTGATGCGCTCCATGCGAATTGGCTTGGTGGGAGCTCTATGATTCCGGTTTCGATTCATACTCTTTCTGAATCATGCCACACTTGAGCATCATGGCTCCGTAATAGGGATTTCTAAGATCGCTCGAGTTCTGAAGCCAGATGCCGCCAGTATTCCCAAAAGCCATCGGGCAGTGCATCTTGTAGACGGGACCTTCTGCCAAGCCGGAATCTTCTAACTTAGCGAAAAGCGCATCGGACCACCGTTTAAATGCTCTTCGGGCCGTTGCGATGTCGGTCGTTTTAGCGATTTTGCTAGCGGCCTCAAGTTCAGCGGCGCAACACTCTTTTCTCTCGAGTGGGCAACCCTTTTCCTTTGCTAGCTCGACTAATGAATTCGTTACGGTTTGAGCTGCGGAGAGATCGTCGTTGGCAAGCGCGGTCTGGGCTTCGAAATAGGTTTCGAACTGAGGAGTTGAACATGTGAGTTCCGCTTCTATGTCCGCAAAGCTAAATGTTGTCACGATGACTGCGATAGATGACGCAATGAGTGTTTTCATGTTTTAGTAGGTTTAAAATGATGTATGGATCGTTGGAAAACCGAGGTCCGTGGGACGGGTCAATGTTTGAATTTGATTCTCAGCTCTTCGATCGTACAATAGAGTACGGGCACGACGAAGATTGTGATGATAGCTAGGAGCATGCCTCCGAACGTGGGTATGGCCATGGGAACCATTATGTCGGAGCCGCGTCCTGTAGATGTCAATACAGGAAGTAGCGCTAGGATGGTAGTGGCACTCGTCATCATGGCGGGACGTACGCGGCGTGTGCCGGCAATGAGGGTCGCTTCCCGGATCTCCTCGATGGATTGCGGCGACTTATCTCTGAACACCTGTTGAAGGTATGTGCAGACGATGACTCCATTGTCGGTGGCGATTCCGAATAGGGCGAGGAATCCGACCCAGACGGCGACGCTGAGGTTGATAGTGCTCATTTGAAAGAGCGATCGCACATTTTCTCCGAAGAGCTCGAAGTTGAGAAACCAGGGTTGATTGTAGAACCAGATTAGGATGAAGCCTCCGGACCAAGCGAATAGTATCCCTGAGAACACAAGCAAAGTAGTGGTGATACGCTTGAATTGGAAATACAAAATTAGCCATATTGCGAAAAGAGCAATTGGCAGCACAACCATTAGCTTCTTTTCCGCTCGAACTTGGTTCTCGTAGCTGCCAGTGAATTTGTAGCTGACGCCTGACGGAATCGAAAGCTCACCGGTTTCGATCTTGTCCGCTAAGAAGCCTTGGGCCTGCTCAACAACGTCTACTTCCGAGAAGTCTGCTTGCTTGTCGAATATTACATAACCGACGAGAAAGGTGTCCTCTGCCTTGATCACCTGGGGGCCTCTCAGATAGTTTATCGTTGAAAGTTCCCCCAGTGGTATCTGAGTGCCATCCGGAGCGGTGACGAGAATGTTCTCAATTTCTTCGATACTGTCGCGCAGTTCCCGCTGGTAGCGTACGCGAACCCCGTAGCGTTCGCGCCCCTCGACCGTCTGGGTGATGGGTTTGCCCCCAATGGCTACCTCAATCACGTCCTGCACCATGGCGATTTTAATGCCGTAGCGGGCAGTGGCATCCCTGTCGATATCGATCTCGAGATAGGGCTTTCCGACCATGCGATCGGCCAGTACCGCTTCCGGCTTTATGGCGGGAACCTGTTTCAAGAGAGATTCGATGCGCAAGGCCACCTTCTCAATGTTTTCAAGATCGGGTCCGTAGATCTTCATGCCCATTGGAGCCCGCATTCCGCTTTGGAGCATGACGATGCGAGCGGCGATCGGCTGAAGCTCCGGAGCAGAGGTCGTCCCGGGTATGGTGGCTGCTCGAACAATCTCAGCCCATATGTCTTCGGGCGAGTTAATGTGGCTGCGCCACTGTCGGAACGATTTTCCGTTTTTGTCGGGGATGAGATCTCCCCCGGGGCTATACTCATAGGCTCCTTTTTCTCGATCAAAGGAATACGTGAGGATACGACCGTTGCTGTCTACCTTGTATTCGGTTTTATAGGATATGATCGTTTCGATCATTGAAATGGGAGCGGGATCCAGCGGGCTGTCCACGCGGCCGAGTTTTCCGACCGCAATTTCAACTTCGGGTATGGCATTGATCGCCATGTCTTGCTTTCGCAGTACATCCATGACTTCGCCGATCGAAGCATGGGGCATCGTGGTTGGCATGTAAAGATAGGAACCTTCATCGAGAGTGGGCATGAACTCCTTACCTAGACCAGGAAGCGTGTGGGCGGCACTGCTCCACATCCTGTTCTCTTTAAGGGCGTTCGGAAGCCAACTGAAAACGGCTCCAAAGCCGATCCAGACCATCAAGCCAAATAGAATGATCGCCGCATTGAAAGTGAGGAAAAGCCCTTTTGCTCTCAGTACCCACGCCAGAAGGAAAGAGTAGTACTTGATGAAAAAATGAAAGGATCCTAGCAGTCCGCCTATAACAACAATAACGAAAGCTGCGTTTGCTATCGACTGATCTGGGCCGATCGGTTTCCAGTCAGACGCGAGAACTAGAGCCACTGTAAGGGTAATCAGAAAATTGCAACTGTAGATCACCCATTGTTGGGTTTGCGTGGGGAGGCGGTCCTTGAGGAGGTTAAACGAAGCAACGCCGAAGAGAGCAAAGCCAAGCCATGCGGGAAACCAGATTAAAGCGAAGGGACAAAAAACTCCGGCGAGAGCGGTGACTACCCAAAGTCCCATTTTCGTCCGGCCCGCTTTGAACTTTCCCGCTATCAGCCAATGGGCGAGCGGAGGGATGATCGTTAGCGCGACTACGATTGAACCGACCAGAGCGAATGTTTTCGTGAATGCCAAGGGCCGAAATAGCTTTCCTTCGGCGGCTTCCATCGTGAATACCGGGAGGAAGCTGATAACAGTTGTAAGAACTGCAGTCACCACTGCGCTGCCCACTTCCGTGCAAGCTCTGTATACGACCTCAAGCCGATCTTCGTCTTCCGAGGATTCGTCCAAGTGTTTTAGAATGTTTTCGATCAGAACAACTCCCATGTCGACAATGGTGCCGATAGCGATGGCGATACCTGAAAGCGCAACCACATTGGCATCGACCTTGAAGAGTTTCATGCCGACGAAGGCAAAAAGTACAGCCAGTGGGAGGACGCTTGAGACGAGGGCGGCGCTTCTCAGATGCAGCACCATCAAGACGACGACGATGATTGTAACCAGAATTTGCTGACTTACCGCGTCTTCGAGAGTGCCAAGTGTTTCATAGATAAGATTCGTGCGATCATAGAAGGGAACGATTTTAACTTGGCTTTCGGTTCCGTCTTCGAGCGTTTTCTTGGGGAGTCCGGGCGAAATCTCGGCAATCTTATCTTTGACGCGCTGAATGACCGCGAGAGGGTTTTCGCCATAGCGGGTAACTACCACACCGCCGACCGCTTCGGCCCCTGCTTTATCGAGGGCTCCGCGGCGGAGAGCCGGGCCAAACTCTATTTCCGCAATCTGGTCGAGGGTTATGGGCACATTGTCCCGTTGAGTGATTACCGTTCGGCGAAGATCGTCTAGAGATTCGAGGAATCCGAGCCCGCGAACCACATATTCCGCCGCGTTGATTTCAATCGTCCGAGCGCCGACATCGATATTGCTGGCACGGACGGCGTTGTAGACATCGTGCAGGGCGATGCCATAGGCCCGCAGGGCATCGGGATCGACATCGACTTGATATTCTTTCACGAAACCTCCGATTGAGGCGACTTCCGCGACACCATCGACGCCTTGAAGAGCATAGCGAACGTACCAGTCTTGCGTAGAGCGGAGCTCATCGAGATCCCAGCCTCCAGAAGGGCTTCCGTCGGGCGTATGTCCCTCGAGCGTATACCAGAATACCTGTCCCAGCGCAGTCGCGTCGGGACCGAGTTGCGGTGAGACGCTTTGCGGGAGCGTGCCGGAAGGAAGGCTGTTCAGTTTCTCCAGTATGCGACTACGCGTCCAATAAAATTCTGCTTCCTCTTTGAAAATTATATAGATGGAGGAAAATCCGAACATGGAATAGCTGCGAATCGTCTTTACCTGGGGAAGTCCGAGAAGCGCCGTTGTGAGCGGATAGGTGATTTGGTCTTCAATGTCCTGCGGGGATCGCCCCATCCATTTGGTGAATACGATCTGCTGGTTCTCTCCGATATCCGGTATCGCATCCACGGGTACGGGATCGCGTGGCAAGGCATCGATCTTCCAGTCGAACGGAGCCACCATTATGCCCCAGAGAATCAAGGCCGCTGTAAATAGGACCACGACAATCTTATTCTCGAGACAAAAACGTATGAGCTGATTGATCATGTAATGATAGGTTTAGCTTGTGTTCTAATCACAGAATTCACAGGAGGCACAAAAACTTAGGTTGCGAGCTGTCACTGTGCCAGTTTCTTGATTTGCAGTTTAGGATTTCCGAAGTTTAAAAGGATTCCTTGTTTTAGCTTTGCCGATCTAAAATAGGCGAGTACCTGAGCGGTGTGCTCGTCAGCAAGTGTCTTCACTGCTTTCGGTTCAATAATTATCAATTCTTCCACAACTAGATCGGCAAAGTATTCTCCCAAGAGTATTCTATCCTCATCGTAGACTCGAATTGGGCACTGTTGTTTTACTTTCAATCCTTTCTTTCGAAGCCGATGTGCGAGTCCATTTTTATAAACTTTTTCGAGCAGGCCGTTCTTCAAGTAGCTATGAAGCGAAAATGCAGTTTCGCGTACAGTATCTGTGAGTTGTTGGACCTCCGTATTCATTTCTTGTAGATTTTGTACTTTTTGTGGTTAATTAAAATTCTTTATGAATCTCTCCACAGGTTTGCATCATTGCTCCGAAGTAGGGGTTTTTCAGTTGGTTGTCTTTCTGCAGCCAGTCTGCACCGCGGTCAGGGTAGACCATTGGGCAGTGCATTTGGAAAAGGTTCCCTTCGAAGGCTTCATCGTAGCTAGAAACCGATTTGATTAGCGCATTGGAGAGTACTTCGAAGTGGGGTCTCCGGAGGTCGTCGAGCAAGTCGGCTTTCAGCATTGTGTGAATCAGGTCACCAGCGGGACCGCTATGACCCGTTGCCGCCATCATTTCCCTGAGGGCCTTCTTTGCTTCGTCGATCGAGTCAGCGGCCAGCGCAGAATGAAGAGCGAAGTAGTGGGGAAGAACATCCTTCGTCGTCGCAGAATCAAACTCGAGAAGATTGCCGTCAATGTGCTCGCTCTGCCCAGTAGTTGGCACAGTGTCTCCATGATCGTGATCGGGTGTCGGTCCATCGCCTTCGGGATTCATCATGCTAGGCTTGGCTCTAATTTGAAGGGCGCTGTCTATCTTAAATGCGCCATTGATTACGACGCGATCACCTATACTCAAACCCGAGGAAACGATGAAGACGTCCCCAGCGCGGGCTCCTATTTCAATTTCCCGTCCTTCGTAGGTGGGCGTTTCCGTATCCGGAATCTTAACATAAACAACAGCTCGTTTTCCGGTCCGCAGTACAGCGGAGGCGGGTACGACAAGAGGGGGTTCCGCATTTGGGTCCTGTACGTATCCCAGCTCTTCCGCAGGCAAAAGATCCATTCCGCAAATATCGCATTTACCCGGAGCGTCCTTTACGATTTCCGGATGCATGGGACTGATCCACTTGCCGGCGAATGCTGGAGAGTAGACCTTACCGGCCAGTGCGATATTTGATCGGACGATCGATTTGGCAAACATGCCCGGCTTCAGTTTACGATCTCCGTTGGGAACGTTTACCCGAACGGATACGGTGCGTGACTTCGGGTCGAGCTCTGGGTTTATGAAAGTGATCCGTCCTTGAAAAGTTTGTCCGGGGTAAGCCTCGACACTGAATGACACCTGCTGACCAAAGCGAAGCCAGGCTAGATCGGATTCGTAGGCTTCCAGGCGCAGCCAGAGAGCACTGAGGTCGACAATTCGGAACAAAGGCTGACCCGTCTTTATATAGTCCCCTTCATTGACATTCTTGTGGACGACGACCCCACTAATAGGGGCTTTAAGTTCAAAATGGTCGCTCGATTTACCGCTTTGAATGATGGAATCAATCTGTTGGGGAAGCAAATCCCAGAGACGTAGTTTCTCTCTCGCTGCCAATGTCGTGGAGCCATTTGGATCGTATTGGAAGGCGGATAGTAACTCACTTTGAGCCGTTAGAAGCTCCGGACTGTAAACCAGAGCAAGGTGATCTCCTTGCTTAACGGGAATACCAGTGAAGTTAACAAAAAGCTCGTCGATTCTGGCGGGGAAGCGGGCAGTCAGGGACTTTTCTTTGGTTTCATCGTAGCCGAGTTTTCCCACCAGTCGAATTTCCGCTTGGGGAAATCGCTTTTCGACGGGACTGGTCTGAATATCAGCCAACGCTTTCGCGGTTTCGCTCATACTAAACGATCTCGACCCGTCTTCGGATCCGGACCCTTGACCGATGGGAATGAGCTTCATGCCGCATATGGGACAATTCCCCGGCTCGGTCGCTTGAATCTGTGGGTGCATGGAGCAGTTCCAAATCTGTTGGGCAGAAGGCGCCGTTGCCGACTGATTATGGTCCCCGTGGGGGTTGGTGGAATTTGGTGCAGTCCAGCGCCCAAGGAAGAAAATGGCTAGTAGGAGGGCGATGCCTCCAGATATCAGATACGTTTTAGTTTTCATGATAAAAATTTTAGGTTAACTACAAGGAGCACAGAAGTCACAAAAGGATGATAGGATCTGAATGGGTATGTGTAAGTTTTTAAGCATTCTTCTGGATTTTACGCTTTCTGTGGCTGGTATCAGTTCCTGGGCTAATTAGTTTAGTTCAACCAGAGCCCTCCTGAGAGGGTGGCGAGTTTCCAGCGGGCGATCCAGGCGTCCGCCGCGGCTCGCCAATATTCAGTTTCCTGTTGGAGAAGGGCTCGGTCGCTATCGATAATGTCGAGCGCGCTGGCGTTCCCCGACTGGTAGCTGGATTCGGTGATTTCCTGGACTTGTCGGACAAGTGGAATGAGCTTCGTTTGGAATCTCTGGATGCGTTTTTGTGAGTCTTCCAGTTTGGCAATCCATGACATTCCATTTCCAATAAGCACTCTCTCCTGATTTAGGATTTGGGCAGACACGGCGTCTTTTTCAAGAGCGGCCGCTATACTGATGGCATTATTGGCCTTGCCCCAGATCGGGAGTGATACGCCGACCATAATCGCCCAAGGGTCGTCGCCGCTTCCGGAAGTTGCTGAATTCAAAGCATCGCCGGTGCGTAGGTAGTTTAATCCTACAGACCATTCGGGGCGGTTCGCGAGCTTGGCCAATCGTTCGCGTGCTTCCTGGCTGGATTCAATTGAACGTAACATGGCGACCTCGGGGGAATGCTCGCGTAGGAAGGAGATCCACTGTTTCGTTTCAATCTCAATGGGTTGCGGCGCTTCCCAGTCTAGGGTGAACGGCCTGCCGGTGGGGTCCTTTCCCAAAAGACTTTCCAGCGTATAGCCAGTAGAGTCCCGCTGCGTTTCTTGTTTGGATACCCTATCGAAGTGGCGTTCGATTTCGACTTGGATCCGCAAGAGATCGGTTAAGCTGGCACCCGATTTGACGCGATCCTCGGCAATGGACTCGAGACGCTGCAGAAGGTCTATGTTTTTAAGGGTGATCTCGATTGACTTCTCGATGTACGCCAGGTCGAACACGGCTTCGACGACTTTCTCCATTAGCTTGAACTGTTGAATCGCGTAAGCGTGCCAAAGTGCTTCAGCGTGGGTGCGAGCGATATCGGTTCTTCGGCCTAGGGTTCCCATAGCGGGAAAGGGCTGTTGCAGTTGAATTCCCTGCCTTTGCGGTCCGGTCCTCGTCTGGATGGACTCAACGAAATGCGTAATCTGAACGCGCGGATTGGGCAAAGCCCGAGCGGTGGTGATTGAGGCACGAGCCGCTTGGTAACGCTTTTCCTGCGAGAGTATCCCAGGATTATTTTGGAGGGCCTCTAGGATGTAGCGACCCGCGATGTCTTTTTGCAGCAAGGCTTCAGGCACGCTCGATTCGGGAACTTGCGAATAGATCGGCGGAATAGTAGAAAGGGTCGCCAAGCTGAGGCAAAACCGATAAACTTTTTTCTGAAAATAGACTGTGAGTTTCATATTGTGTACGTGCAATGGGAGTCTGTGAAGACTCTGTTGGGATTGGATGGCTTGCGCGGCCTGAGCAGGCCTGGTCGGCCCACGGTGGACCGGCTGATCCAATCGGAATGAGCTAACTCGAGCGACGTTGCTCAAGCAGCGATTGTACGTATCAAAGTATGAAGACGCAGTACTTCTGTGAATACGAAATCTCAGTTCCCCTACAGCAGGGGCAGTGCCTGTTAGCCGAGTCAGAGATAGCGATTAAATGCGGTACGGTGTAAAGGCTTGTAGCAACTACATAGTCCACTACCTGTTGGGAGGGCCCAGTTGAGAATGTGGTAGAGAAGCCTGTATTGTCGCTGTATTGTGAACCTTCAATCTCTTCGTGAAAACAATCGTGATCCCCGGGAGGAGACGATTGCTCTGATTGAGTTGATATGTCCGCTTGCTGACAACAGGCGTGAGAGTCCGCACTTGCCTCCGACGAAGCCTCAAGATCCATCTCCGCAAAGCTCAGGCAGCAGCACATCGGGTTGGCGATGGCAGCTACGAGGAGAAGCGTTATGGGTTTCGGTAGGCTCACAAAGTTAAAAAACGTACGGTTAGACAGGTCGATTTAAAGAAAATTCGTTTAAGTTGCCTTAGATTGGATGAAATGGCACCAAGGTGCGAGAAATAATTGCCTAGAGGGGAGTTATGCCCCAACTTACTCAAGCTGAAAATATTAGGATAAACAAAATTGAATTTCTCTGCGTATTCATAGTTTTTACCCCCGATTTTTTGCGGGCCTAACAAGGTTTTAACTGATATCCCATCAGAATTGGATAGTTTAGGAGGTATTTTAGGTTTGATGAAGGTAAAAGGAATTAATATAGTGGTTATTTTAATAAGTGAGCACTTGAGGCTAGGGATTCTCAGTGAAAATTAGACAGCAATCCATATTTGAAATTCCTAATTCGTTTGCCTAACGACAAAGGTCGTTTGTGTGCCTACTCGATAAGGTTGAGAGAGACAGCTTCATGTCTCTTTTGCCAGCAACAGGAGCCCCGCGTGTCGTTGTGACCTAATGGAGAAACTCTAAATTAGATATGGAAAGCGATTCAGGTCTTCGGCTGTTTGGGCTTGATAGGGGCTTGCCAAGCTTGAGCCCCGATAGATTTCACTTTGCGTTTGAAGACCTTGTCGCCGCAGGTGGCGTAGATCGTATCTAAGTTGGGTCCTCCAAAGCAGAAGTTGGCCACCCGCCCATTAGGTGTGCGCAGGATGATGCGAGGGCGGCCTGCTGAATCGCAAATCTGGATACCCAACGCGGTTGCGACCCAAATGTTTCCGAATCGGTCCACACGCACGCCGTCCGCTCGGGAGGAGTCCTCAGAGTCCTTTTTGTACAACCAGATGAGGCGTTGCTTGTAGGCAAGAGTGCCGTCGGGCTGGACCATATAGCTATAGATCCAATGGGAATCATAGTCGGATACATAGAGTTGGGTCTGGTCAGGTGAGAGGGCGATTCCGTTAGCGAATTTCAAACCGTAGTCGAGTTCCTGCTTTTCACCATTAGGACGAACCAGCCAAACGCGGCTTCGATCGGAGCGCTTGCTGGCGTTGCTAACGGGTTCGGTTATGTACATGTTTCCATTGAAAGCTATGGCAATGTCGTTGCCCCGTATCCCTTTAGCCACGACATCTTTATGACCTTTCTCATTAAACGCCCAAAGTTCCTCTACGTTGGCGGCCAGAGTATAGCGCCGGCCATCCGGCCCGTAGGCCATGCCGTTTGCTCGTTGGGTATCGCTCATCCATTCGGATACTCGATCGTCGAGGTCGATATGGTAGGTCTTGCTGTGCCTCAGGTCGTTAAAGTAGACCTCGCCGTTGGGGGTGACCACGGGACCCTCGGTGAATCCGTAGCCTTCGCCTATGAGCTCCCAAGGCTGATCGGGGATAATAGACCGGTTGTACCATTCTCCTGAGTGCCCATGGTTTTGAGGCAAGGCAGGCCAGTCTTTCCAGAGCCAGCGCATGGCGTCGGGGAAAAGGGATGTGGCGTGCTTGGCATTGTGGCCTCCTTCGCCCCAGGCGTGCTTCACCTCGTATCCCGCGAACTCTAGCGAGCGCTGCATGGATTGATTACCCATCCACCAGTCGCCGACGTCTTTATTGTTATCATTGCTCCCGCCCTGCAAGAACACGCGAAGGGGGAGGGGCTCTACTTTTCGAATCAAACCGGCCAGTTGCTCACCCCCGCGCATCGCGACATAGGTCCCTACGCCGGTGAATACTCGGGAAAACCATTCCGGATGGAGAAACGCTGCTGTAAAAGCGGCGATGCCTCCGCTGCTGTTTCCGGCGATCATTCGGTCGGTCGCTCGCGGGGACAGGTGGATTCGGCGTCCATCGCTCGTCTTCATGCCTTCGATGGTGGGAAGGAGGTCCTCGTGCAGGAACTGAGCGTAGCTGTCGATAACGCTGTCGTATTCGTAACTCCGATTCAATCGGTCCACCTGAGTTTCGGGATCTTCGACTAAGAGGCGCCCGTGGGCGACAAAAACACCAATCGTTATCGGCATATCGCCTTGATGAATCAAATTGTCGAATACAGTAGTTGCTTCGTATTTGATGCCGTCTTGGCAGACGTAAAGACAGGCGGGTTGGGTCCCTTCGTACTGAGCCGGTACGTAGACCCAGATTTTCCGGGACGTTCCGGGGAACACTTTTGAGTCGTCAAACGTGAAAGTGAGGATCTCGCCCTTGGGTACATCTGGGTTTTCGACAGAATCTTGATGTATCGACCATTCGTCATTGGCCGCTAGCAGGGCGCTAGAGAGAAGGATTAGGGATGTAAGGAAGAACGCGATGTGTTGGTGCCGCTTCATGGGTGACTAGTTCAAGTTTTTCCCTTTGAATGCGGGATAGTCTGAGGCGTATCGAGTAACTCTAAAAACGCTGTGAGGACCTTCTGGCCCTGCGGGAGGCAGGGTGACGGGATTGTGGTATTCCCAAACAATCCTCTTGTCTGGAGTGACTTCGAAAAACAGGCCTTCGGCTCCCGAGCAGATGAGGGTGTTGCCATTAGGGAGTCGTTCCGCTCCTGAAATGAAGGAGGAGTAAAAGTCGGTCGGTTTTGACGCGCGGTATGACCAAACAGGGTGCACGGGTTCGAAGGCCTTGCCTGATTCGATTCGATAGGAGCCACCTGAGTTAATAGGCAGGACGATTTCCTCGATCGTTGAGTATTTCCCCTCGGGACGATCCGAGCCATTGTTGTAAATGGTGAGATTGCCTGCTCCGGGTTGCCCCGCTTGCACCCATCGCGGGTCGTGCTGCTGGAACAGCGTGCGGTCTGCGGGCGTTCCGGCTTGGTAGTTGGCCGGGTTTCCCCAGCGGTAGAGTATGTCCCCGCCTTTACCAGCCCGTCCGCCCGTCGAGCTGGCGGCTTCTTCGGTATTCGTGCTGTGATCGATGACAATAATCTCATTGAAGCTGCGTGGACTGAGTACGATCTGATCCAGC
The DNA here is from genome assembly GCF_014529625.1 of Candidatus Pelagisphaera phototrophica. Lineage (GTDB taxonomy): Bacteria > Verrucomicrobiota > Verrucomicrobiia > Opitutales > Opitutaceae > Pelagisphaera > Pelagisphaera phototrophica. The sequence goes on along the minus strand of NZ_CP076039.1, from coordinate 2,528,372 downwards.
TCGGGGCTGTAGTCGATCGCGTTAGTATGCATCCAGTCTGTGCGGGGTCGGGGATTGAGATTTACGTCGATACGGTGAGGGTGCACTCCAACGTCTCCGTAGTTAGCTTTGGTTTCGTCGTAGTCCTGGACAAGATGGTCCCAGGCTCTCCACTCCCAGACAACTTCGCCGGTCGTCGGACCGTTCCGCTTCACCTCAACCACGATGTCGGGAAATATCCCATTTTCAGATACCGCTTGAGGATTCCGTCCGGCAGCGATCGCTTCTTCTTTCGTCCGCCGCTCCCATGCGAGAATTAGGACGTTGCCGTTTGGAAGAGGTTCTATGTCGTGATGCTGGTGATGGTCGCCATTCGAGAACACGAAGTCCCAGAGTTGGTTTCCTTCCCAGTCGAACAATTCGACTCGACCACCGCTAGGGCCTCGGCTTCCGAAGACCTCGTTTCCCATTACTTTGCTTGACCTGAGGAGATCGCCGTTGGGCAGGAGGTAGGCGCAGTTGGAAGGGTGGTGTGCACTCGTCCACTTGTGAACGACCCTACCTTCCATGTTCAAGAGAAGTGTCTCGTTTCCTCGGAGAGGAGCGTAGAGCGTGTAGCCTTGGAACGCTTCCGCTTCATTCGTTACAATTCCTCGAGGAATCTCCTGCGCTGAGACGACGCTCAAAATGAGGACTGCAATAATTAGCCCAAGTAGTGGGCGAGACCCTCGTTTGAGGAGAGTGTTGAGTGAAATAGGGGAGTGGATCATAATTTGTTTTGGGTTAAAGTGAATTGCACTCATTGAGGAGTTCCACAGGTAGGTTAGCAAACGTAGAGACAATATTGGCGATGAACGAAAATGATCAACCCCCGAAATCGTGAAGAGTGACCTAAGCGTAGGCTTGTAGGTTGCTCGTGCGACACCGCTTAAGATGATTTATCGTTGGAACTGCGGCGTAGTGCGAATTAGTTAGTCCCCTCATCGGATCATTTGGAATTAAAGTTCTCTTGAGCTGCTGCATTAAGATACCGGCGTTCCGGTTTTGTGAACATGGTGAAAGACCGGATGAGATTGTGCCAGTGAAGATGTTTGCTTGGAGACCGAAGGCAAGCTATGTTCCTAGGCTAGAGTACCTTTGATCTAGGGCGTTTAATTTTTCCGATCGCGGACATGATGTTGTCCGCGATTTTCTGGTATCGTTCCTTGCCAACGGACTTTCCCGGATCGTATTCTAATGGAAGTAGTGCTTTTCCGTATACGATGTGGATGGAGAGATTCATGTTGGGGAGTTTCGATTCTTTTGACAGAGCTTTGTGGGCATTGAAGATGCGGCAAGGGACGATCGCGGATTGCGATTTGGCAGCGATCAGGCCGATTCCCGGTTTTGCGGATTGAAGCGTACCATCGGGACTACGAGTACCTTCAGGGAAGAGGGTGAGTACTCCCCCGCTTTTGAGGGCTGCCAAGGTTCGCTTCATTGCCTTGATATCCGACTCGCCATCGCGATCGATGGGGATCGCTCCCACAGCATCCATCCAGGCCGCCCCAATCCCTTTTTTCCAGAGGGTCTTTCGGGCGAAGTATGTGATGATGCGCAGGATATTGCATCCCAGCAGAGGCGGGTCGAGATGGCTAGCATGGTTGGATGCTAGAATAATCGAGCCTGTTCTGGGGACATTATCTAAGCCCCGGACTTCTCCTAGTAGGAGATTTCGGTAGAAACTGCGGATGAACCAGAAGCTTACCCAGTAAACCTTCCTGTCGAAATTCATGGGGAAATAATCTCCTCGATCCAACTGGACACTTTTTCAATCACCTCTTCAAGGGTCATATCAGAGCTGTCCAGTAGGGTAGCCCCATCTGGGCATTGAAGGGGGGCGGTTTTGCGGGAAGAGTCCATCTGATCCCGTTTTTCTACGCTATCGGATATTCCTTCTTTAGCACGGCGTTGAGCGCGTTTGGCGGGATCTGCGAAAAGGTAGAGCCTCAGGTCCGCATCGGGAAAAATCACGGATCCAATGTCTCTACCCTCCATGATGAGACCGCTGAATCCATTTGTTCGGGCGACCTCCACCTGAGACCGTTGGTAGTCCAAAAGAAAGGTCCGAAGTTTTGGAAGCGCGGCGAATTGGGAAACTTTCTCATTGACGGCCTGACTTCTGATGGACGCATTGGGAATTCGTCCATCGACGGTAATGGAAGCCGTGTTTCCGGAGATGGAAGTTCCGATTGTAATCTTAGAAAGGGCATCACTAACCGCGGCCTCATCTTCAGGGGATACAGCTACTTCCATGAGTTTGAGAGTTGTCGCCCTGTAGAAGGAACCCGTATCCACATGCATAAGACCGAAGCGTTGACTAAGGGCTCTTGAAGTTGATGACTTGCCGGCAGCGGCACCTCCGTCGACAGCAACGATGATGAATTTACTTTTGGTCACTAGGCGTGTACGGTACGTCTCGATTTACGAATCACGAGGATGGATTTTGATAAATGTTGTCTGATGTTTCAGTTGAGCATAAGCTAGAATCGGATTTTCCGAGGTATCTGTGATTGATTACGAATGATTGGCTAAACTCTGTTCCCGAGCCGATTCAAGAACATCGAAGAAATTCGGGAAGGTTTTGCCGCAGCAGAGCGGGTCGACGATGTTCAACCAAGGTTTACCATTGCCCAGGGCGTCGTGACTTCCCAATATTGCAAAGCTCATTGCTATTCGGTGGTCCTCGTAAGTTTCAATTGTAGCTGGTTTGAGTAGAGAGGGGGTTATCTCGATAGATGATTCCGTCTCGTGGACGGACTGACCGGCATTGGCCAATCCTGCGGCCATGGCTTCAATTCGATCGCATTCTTGATGTCGCGTGTGTCCGATTCCCTCGATTAATGTGGGACTGTTCGCCAGCGGCGAGATGGCCGCGCCAGTCATAAAAGTGTCGCTGAACGCGTAGTAGTTGGCGCAAAGAGGGGGTATAGGATTAACGCTAAGGTTTGCGCTCACGACGAGGGAATCTGTTCTCCATTCAAGAGTGACGCCTGCTTTTTCAGCGATTTGAGCGAATGCGATGTCACCCTGGAGGGAATCCTTGTATACGCCTTCGATCTCGACCACTCCTCCAGTCGCGAGCGGAAGGGCGATGAAGTAGCTGGCTGCAGAGGCGTCACTTTCAATCAAATAGCCATTTCTCGGCGCGGAATAGGGGGCGGGATTGACATGGTAGTTGTCTGTTGATGCGGACAGCTTTTCTGGTGAAATTCCGAAGTGCTCCATCATCTTGAGCGTCAAATCGATGTAGCCCCTTCGAATGGAAGAATCGCTAAGCTCAATTTTAAGTGTCTCCTTCGCAAGGGGGGCCGCCATTAGGAGAGCCGAAACAAATTGGCTGCTTTCGGATGCATCGACTGTAGCTTTACCCCCTTTGAGTCCCTGGGGGCGAATTCGAATAGGGAAAAGACCATCGGAGGTGTCGATCCGGCAACCCAGAGAGATGAGCGTATTCGCCAACTTTTGGATAGGGCGTTTTCTCATGGCAGCGTCTCCGTCAAGCTCGAAGTCGCCTTCCGGACAGGTGGCCAGCATTGCAGTTAGGAAGCGGGCGGATGTACCGGAATTGCCAATGTCTATTTTAGTCTTGGTATTCGGTATGAGACCGCCCAGACCTCGGATGTATATCCGCTTCTGGGATTCATCTTTGGAAATTTCGAAACCGAGATCCTGGATCGCAGTGATCATGATTTCTGTATCTCGGCTAAAAAGACAATTATCGAGACGGGTTTCACCTTCCGAAAGAGCTGCTAAGAGGATCGCTCGATTGGTGATACTTTTTGAGCCCGGTATGGCGACTTTGGCTGAAACGGGAACGGTAAAGGGTGAAATGGGATAGGGATCCTGCATAAAGAATTTATGGATTCCTTAGGAATCGAGCTGATCGCGAAACGCTTTACCTTGAGCAAGCTTTCCCAAGACCGCGAAGTCGTCTTCGTTTGCGATATCAGTCCGAAGACTTTGGATTTCGTTCTGAAAGGCGTCTAATGATCGAATGATCTCTGGTCGATTCTGCACAATAATGTCTCGCCACATTAGCGGGTCGCCGGAAGCGATTCGGGTTGTGTCCTTTAATCCGTTTCCACAAAATTGGGCTGCTGCGGGTAGAGCGGTGGATAGATAGTTTGCCAAACTGGAGGCGAGCAGGTGAGGAAGGTGACTTACGTTTGCGACGATGGCGTCGTGGCGTTCAGGTGATTCCTGCAATACGTTCGCTCCCAAAGCAATCCAGAAATCGGATACGTATTTGGCGGCGTTTGAGTCCGTTTCTTCAAAGGGTGTAATGAAGCAGGTGTTTCCTTCGAAGAGATTCGCATCGGCATTTTCCATGCCGGTTTTTTCCGATCCCGCCATGGGGTGAGAGCCCACAAATCGGCCCTTTGATTCTAGAACCGTATGGCAATGACGGCTCAATTTGCTTTTTACGCTGCCAACGTCGGTAACAATCGGGTTGGAATCGAGCATTGGGGAGATTTTTGATGCGAGTTCATTGATTCGTTCTACTGGGGCACAGAGAAGGATTAACGAACTTCCGGAACAGGCGTCTTCGATACTGGCGGGCGCCTCATCGCACCAGTCTTTGGATTCTAGCGCTTGTCGCACTTCGGCCCGTCTGGCCCACACGGATATGCATTTCGCGAGGGAGCGCTGCCGAGCGGCCATTCCAATAGAAGCACCGAGCAGCCCTGGGGCAATCACTGTTAGTTTCTCGAGCACGTGGAGGGATTCAAGCGGTTGTTTGAGCGAGGTCCAGCAAGTGTTTGAATTCTTTTTCTCCAATCGGCATGACGGAAAGCCTGGAATTTCGCACGAGATGCAGTTCCTGGAAGCTAGGATCCGCTTTGATTTGCTGAAGGGTAACGGGTTGCTTGAGGGATTTCATGGCCCTTAAGTCAAAGGCGGCCCAGTCTCCCTCGGTCGCTGTCGGGTCGGAGTAGGCTGATTTAGCAACTTTGGCCAATCCGACTAGTTCCTTTGCCCTCCCGCTGTTGTAAAAAAAGACCAGATCGCCCTTGGACATCTCTCTCATGAAATTTCGGGCCTGGTAATTGCGGATTCCGTGCCAAATCGTCTTTTTATCCTCGAGGAGTCTAGACCAAGGATAAGTTTCGGGTTCTTGCTTTACGAGCCAGTGTCGCATAGAAAATAGTGATAGGAGACTATGGACGAAACACCAGAACAGATTGAAAAGGCGCGTAAAGCGAAACAGCTGATTTATATCCTTATGACGATTTTCATTTTGCTGCTGATAGCGATATATGTGCTCCAGTCGCAAGGCTGAGCCCATTCGCTTTCCAGGCACCAAAAAATCAATCCATTTTAGTTATTCGCATTATTATGATGCTGTTTTCCTACATTGGGGACTAAACAGTGGCTTTTTGTTCCCAGATATCAATGTCCACGCGGCATTTCAGTAATGTTCTGCGGTTTGCTCGGGGCACTTCTGGTTTTGTTTGATATCCTGTTAAAGGGATTTTCGCTGAGAGCGTTGTCCGGGTTAACTTTTGGGCTGCGAATGGGAGCAGTAGCATCTCATTTCATAACGATTTCCCCTTGTTTGACGGTGGATAACCTCAGGTGATCTACATCTCCCGATTGTGTGTATTCTTTAGAGTAACCTGCTTGTCTAAAGTAATTGCCTTTTAAGGTTGGGACGAATTCAATCCTACAATGCCCTACGCCAAGTTTGAGCCACAGAGCGTCGAGATTCCGCCAGTTGTGCTTGATACCAGCACCTTTGTTGATGGGTGCGTGGTTAAGCTAGCGAATACCCGCTTGTTGAGCGACGCGATCGCTACTCCCAAATTTGTCGTGATCGAGTCGCATAAGCTTTCTAGCTCATCAATAGTATACAAAAAAACCGTGGAGTGAGAGGGCTGAAGACGGTCAGCGAACTCAGAGACATCGAACTTATTGATTTCCGTGTGATCGATAGTGATCTGGAAAGCAGCGATCCAAGGGACGAGAAAATACTGTTCGTGGTTTCCTCATCGAAGGGACTGTTGTTGGCAACCCGCGAAGCACTTCTTCAGGAAGCGAGGCACATTGGCATTCCTTTTGTCGATATTCTGAACCTCAACAGGGCTCTGGCTCAAGAAGTTGCAATCGGTGGGGCTCTCTCCGTATCGATCATGAAAATCGGCAAGGAAGATGTGCAGGGTGTTGGCTATCTAGAAGATGGATCCATGGTCGCAGTGAACCAGTCAGCCGACATGCTAGGCTCGAGTGTTCTTGCCAAAGCGAAAAGCGTAATCAGCACGATTGGGGATGGATGGTTCTTGGCAAGCTTCTGCGAGAAACAACTAGCTGATCACGTACTTGCGATCGTGACGAGCGATCCATTCACACGATCGCTGCGGTTGAATTCGCTTCTATTCCTTGATTTGCAGCTTTCGTACCTGAATCGCCTCGAGAAGATCAGTGAGAAATGCTTCTCGACTCATGCTCCCCCGGTTTCCTTCGAATCGTGAACGTACGGAAACGTTGCCTTCCTCGGCTTCACTGGCTCCGACGATGAGAACATTAGGGACTTTCTCAAGCTCGGCTTTTCGAATCTTAGCCCCGAGTTTCTCCGCATGAAGATCAGCGGTTGCTCGAACGCCTGCCGCTTTCAAATCTGCCAGAATACTTTGGGCATAGTCCGCTATTTTATCGCTAATCGGAAGGACGCGCACTTGCTCAGGAGCCAGCCAGGTCGGAAAATCGCCGCCAAAGTGCTCGATCAGAAAACCGATAAACCGTTCATGTGTGCCCAGCGGCGCGCGGTGGATGCACAATGGAGTCTCTTTCTTGTTCTCGCTGGTCGTGTATTCCAAGCCGAAACGAGCTGGAACGGCGAAGTCGACTTGATTGGTGGCGATAGTGAATTCTCGGCCGATAGCGCTCCAGACCTGTACGTCGATTTTGGGTCCATAAAACGCGGCCTCATTTGGAACCTCGACGTAGTTGATTCCTGAGGCCTGCAATACATCGCGCACCATGTTTTCGGTCTTGAGCCAGAGTTCCGGATTATCGACGAACTTCTTGCCGAGCTTGTCCGGATCGTGGGTGGAGAATCGCATCAGATACTTTTCGAAGCCAAAGAGCTTGAAATACTTCAAGTACATCTCGTTGACCGCATTGAACTCTGCCTCGAACTGCTCCGCCGTACAATAGATATGGGCGTCGTTCATTTGCATGGAGCGAACACGCATTAGACCCATCAGCTCACCGGATTGCTCGTAGCGGTAGCACGTTCCGTATTCCGCTAAACGCAGCGGAAGGTCGCGGTAGCTTCGGGGTACAGCGGCGTAAATTTTGTGATGGTGCGGGCAGTTCATTGCCTTGAGGAAGTAGCGGACTTTTTCACCGCCCGTCTCTTCTTCGAACTCCATGGCAGGAAACATAGACTCCTCGTAGTAGGGCAGATGGCCACTCGTTAGATAGAGCGATTCTTTGGCGATGTGAGGCGTCCTTACACGATCGTATCCCGCTTCGAATTCGGTTTCTTTAGCGAGCTTCTCAAGCTCTTCCACGAGCTCCGTTCCTTTCGGCATCCAGAGCGGAAGACCCGGTCCGACGTGCTCAGAATCAAAGGTGAATAACTGCATCTCCTTACCGAGACGTCTATGGTCGCGTTTCTTGGCTTCCTCAAGCATCTCGAGGTACTCTGCTAGTTCATCCTTTGACTGGAAAGCGGTCCCGTAAATACGTTGCAACTGCTTATTGTTGGAGTCGCCACGATGGTAGGCCCCGGCAACGCTCAATAGTTTAAAGGCTTTGATCTTTTTCGTATAGTTGACGTGTGTCCCGGCACAGAGATCGAGAAACTCCCCATTTCGGTAGAAGGAAACCTGTTCGCCTTCAGGTATGTCCCGAAGGCGGCTCAACTTATATTCAGTTTGGCCAAAGTCGGTGATCATCGTTACGGCCTCTTCGCGCGAAACTTCGATGCGTTCGAACTTCTGGTTCTCTTTAATGACCTTCTTCATTGCCGCCTCGATCTTTTCAAGATCCTCCGCGGTAAACTTGTGCTCCAAGTCGAAATCGTAATAGAACCCTGTATCGGTTGGCGGACCAATATCGAGCTTCGCGTCTGGGAAGAGTCGAAGGACCGCGGTGGCCAGAACGTGCGAAGAAGAATGTCGGATTTCCTCAAGAGGAGTCATTTGGGCTTTCATGTGGCCTATTTTTCGGAAGCAAAAAGAGAGTAGTTACGGTTGTTGCTATGAAAGTCATGAACTTTCACGAATGAGGGAAAATGTGAATCACGAAATTCATTCGGTTTTTATTAGCCGGGTCCGGATTGCTGGATCTGATTTGGGAGTGGGTAGTTTTATGTGAATATGAAGTTCTCCAATCGTCGAGGGACTTAGAAAGCTAGACAACCCTAGAAGAGCCTCAGGCACCTTACACGGTGGCAAGCGACTACAGCAATCCCGAGTTATGGAGACTGGAACGTTCTTTCTAGGTTTTGCTTACAGTGGCTCCAGTACGTATCCGTCTTTCTTGTCCAGGATCTTCCATCCCTGCTTTTGCAACGCATCCCTGAGTTGATCTGAGGTCGCCCAGTCTTTCGACTGTTTCGCTTCCCATCTCTCGAAAGCGAGCTTCTTGATTTCTTCTGGAGCGTCGACCTTCGGCTTCTCAGCGATAAATTGATCGAGATCGTAGCCTAAGGCGTATATGAGTTTGTGATAGGGGATGGCGTACTTGGCTGCTGCTTCGGGATCCAGCTCCTCAATCTTCGCTGATTTAATAGAGGTGAAGATGGAACCGAGGGCCGCAGGAATATTTAGATCATTGGATAACTTCTCCCAGGCAGCGGCGAACATTCCCCAATCGTCCTTCAGATGCTTACCTTTTCCAATCGCCTTCAGCAGTGCAGAACGCTTGAGACCCGAAGTTCCAAGAATGTCGTCTGAGAATCTTTTCAGCCGCACCAAGGCGCTTTGCGCCGCATGGAGCGAATCCATGGTGAAGTTAATGGTCTGTCGATAGGCACCGCTGGTGAGCGCGTATCGTAACACGACCGGCGGAAAGCCCTTTTTCTCAATGTCGTCTACGGTGTAAAAGTTATTTAGTCTTTTAGACATTTTTCCGCCCTCCACGAGCAAGTGCGCACAGTGTATCCAGTATTTGAAAAATTGTGAGTTGCAGCTACATTCGCTTTGAGCGATCTCGTTTTCGTGATGAGGGAAAATGAGATCCTCGCCCCCTGAATGAATATCCAGGTTGGAGCCTAAATATTTCATCGCCATCGCCGAGCATTCCAAATGCCAACCCGGTCGACCCTGTCCCCAAGGGCTTTCCCAGAAAACATCTCCGTCGCCTTCCTTACGACTTTTCCACATTACGAAATCTGCCATGGAGTCGCGTTCGTATTCGTCGCTGTCGTTCGGTGACGAGTCTGCGGCGCTCGTGGTCAATTCGCGTTCCTTAAGTCGCGATAGCTTCCCGTAGTTCTCAAATGAAGACACTCTAAAGTAGACACTGCCATCGTCAGTGGCGTAGGCGTGGCCCTGATCCAGCAGATTGGCAATCATATCGATTTGTTCCTGGATGTGGTCGGTCGCTCTAGGTTCAATCTGAGGTTTGAGCATGTTGAATCGTTCACAATCGCGATGGAAGACCTTCGTCCAAAGCTCTGTAACTTCCTGCAGGGGTTTGCATTCTTCACGCGACTTTGCGATGGTTTTGTCGTCAACATCCGTCAGGTTGCGAACATGGATTACCTTGAACCCAGCAATCTGTAATGTCCTTCTCATTACGTCTTGGGAAAGAAAGGTGCGAAAGTTGCCGATGTGGGCTTGGGCATATACAGTGGGGCCGCAACAGTACATGCCGACCAGATTGCCTTTAGACGGCTGGATGGGCTCCGCTTTTCGAGAGAGTGTGTTGTGAAAAAGGACGTCTGACATCATAGAACGGGTGGAAATTGGGTGATCCTTGGGGAAGCGGACGTTGCTGGGCAAAGTGCGGAAATGCCAATTCCGAATCCTAAGGCCATAGGAGTTAGCAGCAGGTCTTGGCAGGACGATCTTCGCAAACTCTTGCCTTTGAGAGTTCTTCCGCTTTGCGTGTTGCTATAAGATGCTGCATTTTGCCAAGTGATTTGTCATGAACGATTCTGATCATACCGAAGATTTCAAGCTAGATTTAGGGAGGCGTCCCAGACGGATCCGCCGAACGCAAGCTCTACGGGCTTTGACGCAGGAAAACTGGCTGAGAAGGGAGGACTTGATCGCACCCCTTTTCGTAATCGATGGGGACGGACCCAAAGAGCCGGTCGGCAGCATGCCGGGGGTTTTTCGACGAAGCGTAAAGGATCTGGTGCAGGAGTGCCGAGAACTAGCTGAGGTCGGAGTACGAGCGGTGGCTTTGTTTCCCAGTATCGATCCCTCATTGAAGGATGACGTGGGTTCGGAGGCAGGGAATCCAGATGGACTCGTTTTGCGGACCGTGAAAGCGATCAAGAATTCGGTTCCGGAGATTGCAGTGATCACGGATGTGGCGCTAGATCCGTATACATCGCATGGGCATGATGGCGTGTTGAATGCGACTGGGGATTACGTTCTCAACGATGAAACGGTTGAGAGATTGTGCCAGATGGCCGTGCATCAGGCAATTGCGGGGGTCGATATCGTGGCTCCCTCCGACATGATGGATGGGCGAGTTGGTGCGATACGGGAGATATTGGACGAGGCAGGTTTCACCAACACCGCGATTATGGCTTATTCGGCGAAATTCGCCTCTGCCTATTATGGTCCTTTCCGTGAAGCGGTGGGCAGTGCCGGTGCTGCTGGGACAACCACTCTAAACAAAAAGACCTATCAACTCAATCCGGCTAACCGGCGCGCGGCAATTGCGGATGCGCTTTTGGATGAGGAAGAGGGTGCGGACTTTCTGATGGTCAAGCCTGCGGGTCCTTATCTGGATATCATTCGTGATTTGCGAGAGGCGTCTGCCTTGCCGCTGGCGGCCTATCAAGTCTCCGGAGAATATGCTCAGATCCACGCGGCGTCTCAATTGGGATGGCTCGACTACGAGAAAAGTAGGGATGAATCCCTTTTGGCGATCAAGCGAGCGGGAGCGGACCTAGTACTGACCTATTTTGCTCGAGAAGTAGCTGACAAACTGGATTAGTTAGTCTCGGGACTCAGTGCCAAAAAAACGCGACCGTAATGGGATCGCGTTCTGTTACAGCAGAGGGAGCGCTTAATTAGAGTTTTTCTCTTCCGCTTCTTCCTCCTCTTCAGGAGGACCGCCTTGGTAGGAATCCTCGTCCTCTGCTTCCGTCTCGTCCTCCTCCCACTTGAGATTTTCGCTTTCGCTTATTTTTTTGGCCTCCTCGTCGTCGATGTCGGGTAATTCGTCGATTTCTTCATCCTTCTCCTCTACGTCATCTTCATCGAGCTCCCATCCAACGGGAACATACTCCATGATATTGGTGACTTCATTGAACATGTGGACGGCACGCCCTTCGATGAAATTGTTGTTTTCTTCCTCCCGAAGTTCCTCTTCCAACTCGTCGATGGTGAATGCCTGTTCGAAATCGATGATGTCGTTCAGAATGTTAACGCGGATTCGAGTGATGTGGTTGAGGAAGTCGGCATAAGGGCCATTTATCTCGTCAACGACATCGGGCAGTCCGAAAAGTGGTTCATCGGTATCAAAAAAGCTCTCCTTTGTCCTAACGAGGCGTACTAGTCCGTCACCCAGATCCTTTTGGATTTTAAATGCGATGAAGGCCCGGTCCATGATGTCCTGATCGAACTTGTACTCCCGCAGTGGTTCGGCGAGGTCGATGAGGTGGGAAACTTGGCGTGGATCGATGATGCTGAGCCCGTCGACGTCCCAATGGATGTCGTCGCTGACTTCCATCACCCACCAGTTCATGTCTTCTCCCAACTTGACGGTGCACCATTCAATCTGATTTGTAGCGTTTGGCATGACTTGCGTTCCACGATCACCAAAGAACGGGTGTTCATGGTAAGTCAACTAATGAACGTCCAAATATTTGAGAATTTTGGGTTTTTGAGTTTTTCTACTGAAATTTAACCAAATTGCGAGATAGCGTCATCAGTATTTGGATATGCCGATGCGTATCGGCACTGATTAAGTCCCCATTACTGGTAAGCCCATAAAAAACGCTTTGTTTGTTTCCAATTGGATTGGAGCGAATTTTTCTTTCCATAAATCGGTCTATCTGTTGCTTTGCTGGACTAATATGAGCGTTTTGTACAAGAGCTTTATCAAGCCAATGCTATTTCGATTGGATCCGGAAAGGGCGCACGAACTCGCAGTGGATGCGTTGACCCTATTGGCCGGAACGCCCGGCCTGAGACCGGCGATGGTGGTGTGGAACCGGCTTTCTCGGGAAAGAAAGCCTGTGTCTCTTTTTGGGCTCGAGTTTCCGAATCGGGTGGGATTGGCGGCTGGTTTTGATAAAAACGCGGTTTGCTGGGCGGCCTTTGAAGCACTGGGATTCGGCCACGTGGAGATTGGTACGGTAACGGCACTGGCCCAGCCAGGTAATCCAAAGCCGAGAATGTTTCGCTTTCCTGAAGAAGGAGCTCTGTTGAATCGAATGGGTTTCAACAATGATGGAGCCTACGCCGTGGCGGAACGACTCTCGGAGATGCCGGGTCCGGGGCGACGAGGCATTCCACTCGGAATCAATATCGGGAAGTCGAAAATTACTCCCTTGGAAGAGGCCGTGGAGGACTACCGCCGGTCCTTTAAGACTTTGGCTGGATTGGCCGACTATCTCGTGGTGAACGTGAGCAGCCCGAACACTCCAGACCTACGGAAACTGCAGGAAGAATCGCGATTGACAGAATTATTAAGCGAGTTGTGCAAGCTGAATTTGGAGCGTGAAGAAAAGGGGGAAGGGCGAAGGCCGATATTACTGAAAATAGCCCCCGATATGAGCGAACTCCAATTGGATGGTATTTTGCAGATTCTGACGGACTTAGGTCTCGACGGTATTATTGCCACCAATACAACGATGGCTCGAGAAGGCCTCTTGGAAAGCCTGAATGAAGCGGGTGGAATCAGCGGCGAGCCTGTCGAGAGGAGGTCAACGGAGATCATTTCGCGAATATTCAGTCAAACCAATGGAAAACTACCCATCATTGGGGTTGGGGGTATTGCAACCCCGGATACTGCGAAGCGGAAGATCGACGCAGGGGCGTCCTTAGTGCAAATATATACAGGTATGGTGTACGAGGGACCTTTTCTCGGGAAGCGGATTGCGCGGAGCTTGGCTGAATCGCTCCAGGACTAGATCTCGATTTGGCCTCGGAAGACTACCTTGGCCGGACCGGTAAGGGTTATGTTGGAGATATCGTCTCCCTCTCTTTGGAAATCTACCGATAGCGTATCACCTCCGCGTACAAGGACGGAGATGGGAGTCGGTTGATTCTTGGTAAGGTTCGCGGCAATCGCAACCGCCGTAACCCCTGTGCCGCAGGCGAGTGTTTCGTCTTCGACGCCCCGCTCGTACGTTTGGACCTTGATGACACCGTCTTTCTGTATTTCTGCGAAATTGGCGTTGGCCCCCCTCGGAAATCTAGAGTGATAGCGAATGGCGCTGCCCTCGGGCACGATGTCGATGCGGTCGACTGCGTCGCTGAAGACTACGACATGCTCAACTCCCGTGTTCATGAAGTCATAGTTGTATGATCCGTGCTCTGTTTCCAATTCCTGGTCGAGCTCGATCGAGTGGACAGGCGTCATATTAATCGTGAATACTCCATCACTGGCGGTCGCTTTCATGGGACCGGCGTCGGTCAAAAAAGAAACCGACTCGCCATTTCCGACGCCGTTTTGCAGCGCGAAAGAAGTAAAGCATCTGGCCCCATTTCCACACATGTCTACGCGACCGCCATCGGCGTTATAGTAGATCATAGTGGCATCTGTATCGTCGGCCTGCGGAGGGTTGAGGAGGATGAGACCGTCTGCGCCGATCCCAAGACGACGGTCGCACATTCGAGCTACTTGCACCGCTGACAGCTCGATCGTTCCATCTAGATTTTCGATCATCACGAAGTCGTTTCCGGCCCCGTGCATTTTTGTAAACGCGATTTCCATTAACCTTGGTTATCTAGGAAACGATTCAGGCCCGGTTTGCAATACGGAAAGTGCTAGCGAGTCCAGTGGCGAGGCCGAGTTTCCAGATTTAATGAAGAAATGAGTTTGATCAACCGGCGAGGGTTCCTGATTGTTTGTAGCACCTTTTTGGATCAATGAACCCCCTGATCGGCCGCCGAAATTTTTTGAAGCAATCCGTTTCCGCCAGCGCGAGCGTAGGAGCGTTGTATTCGCTGAGCCAAGCGACTCTGCGAGCGAAAGCGGTTGAAAGCAAAAAGGGAGTTGAGTTGGAAATTGCCACGATCTGCGTCGATGGCCTGGGGGATCATCGGCACGAACCGACCTCTCGATTCGTTCCTGAGCTTGGCTTAAAGAACGGGGAGTTCAATCTTTGGTATCCGGGCACGCTAACGCCCAGTTACATTGACGGGATCAAGGAGCGTTGTGGCAGGGCGGGGCTTATCCCTATCAGCGTTCAGGGCACGGGTTTCGGTAGAGAGGAACGTAATGGGGTGACTGAAGACCTGCCCCGCAAAAGGGTATTGCTGGATGATTGTGAGCGATTGGATTGCCGGATCGTGAAATGTACCGGAAGCCGCCTTGGCACTCAGGGTGGATTAAAGTCAGTCATTGAGGTTTTGAAGGAACTCGCGCCCGTCGCGAAAGCGAAGGGGCTGCTGGTTATTCTGCAAAGCCAAGCCAATAATGTGCTGGAAGGAATCGCGGACTACGAGGAGATCTTCGCTGCGATCGATCATGCTAATGTTGGGATGTGCTTCGATACGGGCCATCTTGAAGGCGTCAATGTGGATCCGATCGAAGTGGTTGACCCGTTTCACGAATGGATTCTTCACGTTGATCTGAAGGTCTGCAAAAAGCGGGGGAAAGGGCACTATAATGTTCCTTTGGGTGGAGGGGTAACGGATTTTGAGGGATTCCTAAGTCATTTGATGGCGAAAGGCTACCAAGGCTATCTCATTGTGGACAAGCTTGGTCTGGGCCGAAGGGGGATTGGGTGAATGATTTTAAAACCCGCCTATCAGCACTTTCGCCAATGGGAGTCCTAAACGAATTACTTAATGTCGAGGCGTGACTTCGATTCACTCTAAAACTAAACGCGAAAAAACGAATTATGATACTAGACCAGTTTAAACTAGCGGGACGGTCCGCATTGGTGATGGGCGGAAATCGGGGCCTCGGCATCGAAATGGCGAAAGCACTGGCGGAGGCGGGCGCTTCGGTTGCCATCGCGGCACGGGACTCCTCCAAAAACGAGGAAGCGGTTGCCTTCGTGGACGCAGTCGGGGAGGGCAAAGTCATCGGCAAGAGCTGCGACGTTACCGATGCGGCTCAGGTAGAGCAGGTCGTGGGCGAGGTAAAGGCGGAGCTCGGCTCCATTGATATTCTTATTAACTCCGCTGGAATAAATATTCGGGGAGCCATCGAGGAGGTCACCCCAGAAGACTTTCGCAGCGTTTTGGATGTAAACGTTACGGGGACGTGGCTGGCTTGTAAGGCCGTGTCTCCAATCATGAAGGTACAGGGCTACGGGCGTGTAGTGAATATAGCCTCCATGCTCTCTGTAATTGCGATTGCTGACCGGACACCCTATACCTCAAGCAAAGGTGCGGTCTTAAATATGACGCGGGCATTGGCGGTTGAATGGGCCCCACATAAAATCACGGCCAATGCGATTTTACCTGGACCGTTTGCTACAGAGATGAACCTTCCGCTTTTGGATGATCCTGAGAAATATCAGAATTTCGTATCAAAGATTCCCTTAAGCCGATGGGGTGAGCTCACGGAGATCGGGGGACTGGCGTTGTTTCTCTCGTCTGATGCCTCTTCCTATTGTACTGGGGGTGCCTTCACTATCGATGGTGGCTGGACGGCCCAGTAACGAAATGAGCTATAGAGTCCTTTACTGATCGAAAATATGAAAATCGTTATCCTAGATGGGCATACTCTAAATCCCGGTGACCTGAGTTGGAAGGCTTTTGAGGAATTAGGGGAGGTGGTCGTTTACGAACGTTCATCGCCGGAGGAAGTGATAGAGCGATCGCTCGACTGCGATGCGCTTATTACGAACAAAGCAATTGTATCGTCCCAAGCTATACAAGAGGCGGACAATCTAAAGTACATTGGAGTGACGGCCACCGGTGTGAATATCGTCGATATTGATGCCGCATCTGAAAAGGGAGTACCTGTCTGCAATGTAGCGGGCTATGGACCGGACTCGGTGGCGCAAATGGTGTTCGCGCACGTTTTGAATTTGGTCCATCGGCTAGCTAGGCAGGCGGATGATGTGCGAAAGGGGGGGTGGTCAGCGAGCCCGGATTTCTGCTACTGGCTGCATCCCGCTCTCGAACTGAGTGGATTGACCTTTGGCATTATTGGACTGGGAGAGATTGGCCAATCGGTAAGTCGTATCGCGCAAGGTTTCGGCATGAAGGTGATTGCGTTCACGCGGGACGAAAGTCGAGTTCCACCGGATGGTGTGAGCTGGAAGAGTCTGGGCGAGCTCTTTGCCGAAAGCGATTTTATATCCCTCCATTCTCCGTTGACTCCGGAGACAGAGAACATCGTCAATCGCTCCAATATTTCAAAAATGAAGCCAAGCGCGTATATTTTGAATACGGGAAGAGGCCAGTTAGTCGATGAACCTGCTTTAGCCGAAGCCCTAAACTCGGGACGTATTGCAGGAGCGGGTTTGGATGTGCTTTCGACTGAGCCCCCGAAGGCAGACAACCCACTATTGAGCGCTAAGAACTGCTTTGTAACACCTCATATCGCCTGGGCGACGAAAGCGGCAAGAGAACGTTTGATGCAAATGTCAGCCGACAATTTGAAGGCTTTCGCTAGCGGATCGATCGTCAACCGAGTCAACTAGACTTGAGGGGTAGCCTCGTTCTAGTCTAAATGAGGAGGCGGGTGCTCGGAGATAGCCAGCTACCTTCAGTTTTCTTGAATGATAACGCAGAGACCTCTACTGATTCGGATCGGGTTTAAGCCGAAGGCCTCCATCTATGAAGAGATTGGTGCCAGTGATGTAGCTGCTGGCATCGGAGCAAAGGAGAAGGGCCGCGCCGCCGCAGTCTTCTGGAACGCCCACCCGATCGGCTGGGATCTTTGCGAGCATTTTAGCCACATTTTCAGGGTCGGCCAAAAAGTCCGTGTTACGCTTCGTATCGATGAACCCGGGAGCAATATTGTTAAAGGTGATACCATTTTTGCTATATGCTCTAGCGAGCCCTTTTATAAAGTGAGTCTGGGCGGCCTTTAGGGCGCCGTAGACGGCAAAACTGGGATTGTGGTTATCTTCTTGGACGCTTCCAATCGTCACGATCCGTCCCCAGCCTTTTTTGAGCATCGCTGCTGTCGCACACTGAATGAGAATGAAGGACGATTTGAAGTTGGTAGCAAATTGATAGTCCATTTCCTCCTCTGTTACATCTAGGAAAGAATTGAAGTTCTGTACGGAAGCGTTGGATATAAGAATATCAATATGTCCGGCATATAAAACCGCTTCTTTGAAGAGGACGTGTGCAGAGCCGGGCTTGGATAGATCAGATTGGCAGTACCAGACTTCGCGGCCGCTTTGTTTGAGGGTGTCGACCGAGGTTTGGGCGCTCTCAGGAGAGCTGGTTCCGTTCAGAACGATATTCGCTCCTGCCATTGCCAATGCTTCTGCCATTGCGAAGCCGATTCCTTGGGTAGAACCCGTAATTAGGGCAGTGCGGCCGGCCAAATTGAAGGGACTAGCGTCGTTTTTCATAATGCTGCTTTAAAAGTTCTATTGACAGAATTAACAGGTAGTGGCCGATTAAGGGGTTGGCGGCTGGCACCTGCGTTAAATAAGAGAGGATCGATTTGCTTTCTGTCCAGGTAGCGCCAATGAGTGTGGTGCGTGGAAATGCTGGGATTTCGGATTCATTATTGTGGATTTGACTGATTACCATATCGACGGCAGCCAATCCATCTATGTCGTTGTGCTGGTCCATCCCTGAGAATTGTTGACTTTCGGGTCTTCGTTCGAGTTGGGCAAACCCAATATCGTCTGGTACTTGCCAGCCTAGTTCCTGAACCCAGCTCGAGACACTATTGTAGAGCGTGAGAACGACGTCAGACTTAGAGTTGAGTATCCACGATTTAAATATCCGGGGATCTGCCATGGCCTGTTTGTATTTCAGGAAAGGCGGAATACGGTTTTGGTCTTCCAGTTCTAGTTGGCCTGTTTTAAAACCGGTGGAGAAACGGCGTTCCACGAGCAAGTGGATCGAATCGTCCAAAACAAGAGCGGGACGTTTGTACCCCAATTTATCCGCAATATCTTGAAGAGTCACACGCTTGCTCACGGGCGGTAAAGTTCATGAGTTTAATTTTACTGTCAAGTAGCCAGAATGCTCTGAATTCGTGGAAATTACTGGATCGATTGCCCAAAATTGGGAGAAATCTTAGCTTCTTGGTAGTCTTATATCGTTGAGGAATCGGTCAGTAATCGGATCTGTTTGCTTGAACACTGTCTCCAAACAGAACGGGAGTGGTACCAAAGCCAACTCCCAGTCGGTCACATCCCATCTCGATAAAACGATTTGCCTGTTCAAAACTCCGTATGCCGCCAGAAGCCTTTACTTTTGTGTTCCCTCGGACGGCATTGAGCATGATCTCGATCGCTTCTTCGCTAGCACAGCCTCCGTTGAATCCTGTGGATGTTTTTACATGGGCCACCCCTAAGTCGGAGCAAATATGGGTTGCTTCGGCGATCTGGTCAGGATGGAGGATTGAGCTCTCTAAGATGACTTTTAATAAAATTCCTCTTGGATGGAGTACCTGGAATACGCCTTCAATGTCTCTCCGAAAAGACCCCCATTCGCCACCGCGAGCCATTCCAAATTGGGAAACCATGTCCACCTCATCTACTTCCCGCTTGGCGTAGGCTTCCGCTTCCGCGACCTTGGAGCTGGGCAGGCTGCAGCCATGCGGAAATCCTAGTACGACGCACACGTCCGTATCGGTTCCGCGGCACATTGATTTTGCCAGTTCGATATCGGTGGGACGAATACAGACCGTGCGGGTGTTGAAGCTAAGACCTAGGTTGATGGCTTCTTCTGCTTCCGTTCGGGTCATATCCGGTTTCAGAACGGCGTGGTCTAGATAGCGGCTTAAGGGCTGTTTCATGCGTGGGAGGTAGAGGCAACGCGTTGGATTATCAATCTATTTTGATAGTGTTGGTTCGGGTTATTGCAGCGGCGACGAATGGATTGGAAAACTCCGGCTATCTGAATCATGGCAATTTGATAGAGAGCCCTGTTTTTTATTGCAGAAGAATTATGAAAGGGCCTTCTTGGGTGAGGCGTGCTCATCGCAACTGAGAAATGCTCTTTCGTACTATTTATGGATAGATATTTAGATAAAAGCGTTATCGTCACAGGAGGTGGAGCGGGTATCGGTAAAGCCATCTCAAAGCGCTTGGCTGAGGAAGGTGCCATAGTCCACATTTTTGAACGGGATATAGGACAAGCAAACGTGGTCTTGTCAGAGTTTGACGGTCTCTCTGGCAGCGGTGTTGCCTATCAAGTGGATGTCGCGTCAGAGGCTAGCGTTCAGAATGCCCTCACTCAGATTGATTCGGTGGATGTCCTTATCAACAATGCGGGTATTGCCTCGATCGGGAATGTCGAAGTGGCGACTTCGGAGGAGATGGATCGGGTTTACGCCGTTAATGTGAAGGGCCTTTTTCATTGTATTCAGGGAGTCATTCCCAAGATGCGAACTCAAGGGGGTGGAGCGATTCTCAATTTGGCCTCCATCGCATCCCGTTTGGGGATCTCGGATCGTTTTGCCTACTCGATGACAAAAGGAGCCGTCTTCTCCATGACCCTTTCCGTGGCCAAGGATTATGTGACAGAGGGGATACGTTGCAACTGTATCTGCCCGGCTCGTGTACATACACCTTTCGTCGATTCGTATCTAGAGCAGCATTACTCAAATCGCAAGGATGAGGCGTTCAAGGAGCTTTCTGATTACCAGCCCATGGGTAGAATGGGGAAACCTGAAGAAATCGCGAGTCTTGCCGCCTTTCTGTGCAGCTCGGAAGCTTCCTTCATTACTGGATCCGCCTATGATATCGATGGGGGAGTTACCAATTTGAGATAGATAAAAAAATATTGTTATGAAATTGATTCGATTCGGAGAGCCGGGTGAAGAAAAGCCGGGATTGCAGCTAGAAGATGGAACTCGAGTGGAAATACCACCCAGTTTCGGAGACTACGATGAGAGCTTTTTTGGAGGGGACGGTTTGGAACAGCTGAAAGAATGGTCGAGCTCGATTGCCATCGCTGCTCCGGAAATCGATCCTGAGACACGCTTGGGACCTCCCTCCTGCCGTCCGAGCAAGATCATTTGTGTTGGGTTGAACTACTCGGACCACGCTGAAGAATCAGGCATGGACGCTCCCAGTGAGCCGGTCCTGTTTTTCAAGGCAACTACCGCCTATCAGGGTCCGAATGATCCCTTGGTCATTCCCGAGGGGTCTGTAAAAACGGACTGGGAGGTCGAGTTGGGCGTTGTCATTGGCAAGTGTGCCAAGCGAGTATCTAGGGAATATGCCCTCGCGCATGTTGCCGGCTATGTGCTTCACAACGACTACTCCGAACGCGAGTGGCAGTTGGAAAAGCAAGGGCAGTGGGTTAAGGGCAAATCGGCAGACACCTTCGCGCCGTGCGGTCCGTGGATTGCGACGACGGATGAAATCAAGGATCCCGGTAAATTGCGTCTATGGCTTAAAATCAATGGAGAGCTCAAGCAGGATGGCCATACGAAGAATCTGATTTTCGATGTTCCGACCATTGTTTCCTACATTAGCCAGTTCATGACTTTGTTGCCTGGCGACATCATTTCGACCGGAACCCCGGCGGGGGTTGGTTTTGGGTTTAAACCCCCACAGTTCTTGAAGCCGGGTGATGTGGCAGAACTCGGTATCGATGGACTGGGTACACAGCAGCAGGTAGCGGAAGCGGAAGAGTAGAGGGTTCTGTAGGTGGCGGGCGATTTTGGTTCGAAAAGGCTCACAACCCTGAGCCTGTCGGTGACGCAACGCCCGTAACAAAAGCCTAGAAGGCGTATCATTGTCCCTGAGCGGAGTGGATTAGACAGCCTGTTGCATTTAACGATTAATGCCTGTTCTACTTTAAATGGGTGCTCGTAGATCGCCCGCTACCAGTATGCCTAGTCGAGCACGAGTGATGATTGCTTAGTGCGACTAATCGTTTTCAATTTGAACATGAACCTCGAAGGTCTTGACAAACCAAGGGGTGAAGGGACCGTTCCAATAAACTGCGTACGGCTCTGCAATTGGCTGGATCGCATCGTTTGATTCGATCCATTTCAAAAGTTTAGCCTTCGCTTCCTCGTAGTTGCTTCGGCTATAGGATCCTCGAGCTCCGACCGCAGCGACTTTCCGCACTGGAACATCGACGATGCTCACGTTGGCACTGCCGATCTTCGCTTTCTCTTTTTGATCCTCAGCGACCCAGAAGTACATTTTGCCGGGAGCGATTTGAGCCTCAACCGGAGTTGTCATCGAAATATTGTTTTTTTGAATGTAGCTGAAGAGGGGTCGGAAGAGCCCGTTGGATTCATCGAAGTAGTCTCTTTCGGATTGGGATTCAAGAAGCCTTCCTGCCGGCAATTCTTTGATCTCGATTTCTCCGGGGGGTGTTTTCTCAAATGCCTCGCTGGCCATACTTGCGGTGGTTGCAGCAATGAACGTGACTGCTGTTATGGTAATTATTCGATGGGGCATTCGGTTCATGTAAGTGTAACACCAAGAAGAGTCCTTTGGTTCCGCTATCGGTGCAACTATTGTGCTTCAAAAACAACTCTATCTTAGGACGGGGGACGCTTCAGTTTTTGCCGTATTGGTTGGTTTTGAATTCGGGTGCCGGCAAGGAGGCGGTGTACGCAACGATATTGAGAATATCCTCCGATGTCAGGTTTTCAACAACGGGAATCATGAGCTTAGCCATTTCACCTTTGCGCGTACCTTGTTTAATATCGTTTAGCTGACGCGCCATGTAGCTCGGAGAACGGGATGCGAGGCCCGGAATCACGCCGATCCCATTGAGATCCGGTCCGTGGCAGATGGCGCATTAGATCGTTTTCCCATTTTTTCCTGTGAGAACCAACTGGGCGCCTTTCTCGATCGAGCCCTCGGGAACGTGGGCAACGAAGCTGGACCGAGGATCTCTGAGAAATTCGGTTTTATAGGAATCGACCGGCGATTCGATTATACGCTTTCCAATGGGCTCGGTGCCGGCATCCGGTCCTTCAATCGGAATGTAAAGCCCTCCACGGAGATAGGTCTTGGGTACGGTGTTTGTCTCGATCACGTCAATCCATTGGGTCCATTTCATGGATTCCAAGTAGGCGGAGACTTCGATGATCTCTTGCTCCGTCATCCCTTTGGCCGTTTCGATCACCAACTCGTAATTCGACTTGCGTGGATCCGCCCATATTCCTAGGTCCTTCTGGAAATCCAATAATTGCTTAATGAGGTAGCCTTCAGACTGACCGGCCGGGGGGCGCGTTTTACGCCTTTCCCTTTGGATAGTGGCAAAGGGCGCAGGCAATGATATTTCGTTCGGGATCTCCCTTGGCGTAGATTTCCGGCATTTCTGGATGATCCCCAGAGTACCAGTTGGCGGGGGCGGTTTGAAAGCTGACTCCGTCTTTACGCCCGACAATCTCATCCCGTGTGAATGTCAAAGGAGTGTCTGGAAGACTGTGCTTGACTTCGTCTTCTGGAAGCGGAGGTGGGGGCTCAATTGTAATAGCATAGGCCCAAGCTAACTCAACAAGGTGGTCGGGAAGGGGGTCTTCTGCAGCTGCGCAATGGATGAAGGGAATAAAAACAATGTTCCGAATACGGAATTACGATACATTTTTTTTTGAAACGTATTAGAGATCTTCATATTGGAGTAGACGATCGGGACAGGGAGCCCTGCAGTTTTCCACACGCAAATGGTTACGTGTAAAAGGGAATCAATCCTCAATCAGATAAAGGCTGACGCCTTTATTGCGCCCTCTGGGTCTTAGGGCCTTTGTTGAGGAAACTTGCAAGGCAAAAGGAGAGGAGAGTGACGTCAATATTATTTGGGCACAACTCTCAATAAAAGCGTTCGTTGTTGAGTCGCGAAGGGGAAAAGTCCGCAAATGGTTTTTGGGTGAAACGGAATACTTTTAGTCGAGAATCTTCCGGTAGATGGAGGGTTCGCCCTCCCCGAGGTAAGCGATAATAATTGCTCCTTCAGAGGCAACGCATTCGAAATATTTCAATGTAGCCTCCTGCTCTTCGGGCCAGGGATAGACGTAGAAGAGATCTATTTCTTCCAACTCCCAATCGGAACCGGGGTAGCTCACTCCCAGAACGGGGTTTCCGCTTGGCCGGAGTAATTCAAACCCTCCCTGAGTAGGGAGGAAGTCGTACCCCTCAATCAGAAAACTTGTTTGCAGAAAAGAGGCAGGTAAACTGAATACATTCGCTAATTCTCGCGCACGCGGGACGAGTTCGGGTTCGATCTCGATCCCCATAGCGTTGAGGCCCATGAGTGATGCGAGGCAGGTCGCGGTTCCCAAACCGCTGCCCCACTCACAAAAGCGATTTCCTAGAAGTGCATCGGACGATTTTACCGCATTGATTGCTTGGAAGATCCGGTTGTAGTCCGCGGGAATAAAGCGGGGGATCTTTTTGCGTACTCCTGAATCGAAAAACGCATCGCAGCGACTGTCGGCTTCTTCAAGAAAGGAGATGATAGCCGTAGGAGGTGGGTTGGCATCGTGGGCTGGAAAAAAAGCTTCTAGAGGCATTTAGATGGGTTTTCTGATAAACGATTTTAACTGCTTGGAGTTTATTTGATAGTTAGCAGGTCGACCCATTTGATTATGATATCATCTCAGACTTAATTTTACAAAATTGAGGGATTTGATCTGCTTTTTTGCAATGAGAAACTTGGTCGCGCGAAGTAGCTTGAGTAGTATTTGAACGACTTAATAAGCGCTCAATAACGGTTCAAATATTGTCTTTATTCGAGTCGCTTTTGATCATTGTGATTGTTCGGTACCATGGAAAGATTTGATTGTTTGGTTTTAGGTGCGGGTATCGCTGGTATAACGGCAGCGCGGAAAATGGTTGCAGCCGGATTTTCGGTCTGTCTTTTGGACAAAGGTCGAGGATTGGGAGGTCGCTTTGCGACGCGACGCATCGATGGTCAATCATTCGACCACGGGGCTCAGTTTTTTACAGCGCGGGGGAAGCTCTTCAGTGCGGAGGTTCAAAACTGGGTTGAAGCGGGTATCGCTCGACCCTGGTTTGGGAAACCGGGACACGAACGCTTCTGTGGCGTGGGCGGTATGAACCGCTTGGCAAAGGAGCTTTCGGTAGGGCTCGATGTGAGGCGTGACCAGAAAGTTGAGTGGGTTGGGTTTGCTGACGGGGTTTGGTCGGTGCGGTCGAATCAGGGAGCTCTTGAAGGAAATCGACTGCTCCTCACCAATCCTGCTCCCCAGGCGATTGACCTACTAGAGACGAGTGAAGTTGATTGTTGTGTCGATTTTTTAAATACATTGAGTGTGATTGAATACGAAAAGTGCATTAGTCTGATGTTGCTTCTTGGCTCTGAATTGGGACTCTCCGAGTCGGGCATCATTCAATCTGAGGCAGCGGAACCAATTGCGACGATCACGGAAACCTCGGTCAAAGGCATCACAGATCTTCCGGGAATAGTAATTCAGTCGGGCCCCGAATTTGCGGAAGAAAATTTTGGAGCCTCCCCAGATACTGTTTTCAAACGACTTACGGATGCTTTGCCTATTTCGGGCAACCTCGATGTGGAGGGGATGTCAGTGCAAAAGTGGCGCTTCGCCAAGCGAAAAGACCATGCTTTGGAATGCTTCTTTAATGAGGATGAGTCGAATTTTATCTGGCATTCGGGAGATGGCTATAACGCTCCGAGGATCGAAGGTGCGTTTCTTTCTGGAGAACGAGTGGCGGAGTCGATTATCTCAAGTCTGAGTGTTAACTGCATACCTACTACACAGGAGCCAGGGAAGCGGTAAAATGGCGGCTCTGAAAAAAGATTCTAAAGCGGTGGTCCAAATGCCCAGCGCTTGAATTAGGGACAGAAAAGTAAAGTTAGATCAAAAGTGAAAGTGGTCATGGAGATGCTGATAGAAGAATCAATCAAGAAATAGATTTTGTCATGAAAAAAGGATACGTAATCATTGGAGCGAGTGGGGGAATTGGGAAGGCAACTTGCGATTTGCTGCTCAAGGGAGGCAATCAAGTCGTAGGAGCAGTCCGAGACATTGGCGCAATTGCCACAGGATTGAAAGTTGACGGGGTTGAGTATCGTTCCGTGGACGCGGAGGACTGGGAGAGTGTGGATGCACTTTTTGGAGATCTGAAAGCAGAGGAGTTTCCCTTGACCGGGGTGGCCTTGTGCGTTGGCTCGATTCTGCTCAAGCCCGCTCACCTCACTCGGAAGGAGGAATTCGATGCCGTCATCTCGAAGAATCTTTCTTCAGCGTTTGCGACCGTACGTGCCGGGTCAAAGACCCTGTCTAAGACCGGAGGTTCGATTGTCCTAGTCTCCACAGCGGCGGCCCAGCACGGGTTGGCGAATCACGAAGCCATTTCCGCGGCCAAGGCCGGGGTGGAAGGACTCGCAAGATCGGCAGCAGCCACCTATGCCAAGCGGCAGATAAGGGTCAACTGCGTCGCTCCGGGATTAGTGCGGACTCCTTTGTCCGAACGTATAACAGGAAACCCGTCCAGTTTGGAAATGTCAGAAAAAATGCATCCGTTGGGCCGTATAGGCGAAGCGTTCGAAGTTGCTAGCGCGATTACTTGGTTGCTCAGTTCAGATCAAAGCTGGATCACGGGTCAGACTATTGGAGTAGATGGGGGGCTGTCTAGTCTGCGGGTTTGAAAGCTAAAGTCGATTGTCGACGGTGAGTATGGATCTAGTTAATACGGTCATCGATTGGGCTATGGTTGTGGTGATCTGGCTCGTCCAGTTAGCTGTCTATCCAGGGTTTCGTCGCATCGAAAAGAGCCGGTTTGTTACTTGGCACTCCCGGTATCTGAAGTTGATGGGTTATCTCGTCGGGCCTCTAATGATTGGGCAACTGGGCTTTGCTGTTTGGAATGCGTTCATGGTGCGGCATTGGACAGGTGCCGAACCCCACTATCTGGGCCTCGTCGTTCTGACCTGGATCGCTACCTTTCGCATTGTAGTCCCCATTCACGACAAGCTACAAAGCAGGGGGAACGAGTCGAAATTGGTACGGCAGCTGGTTTGTGCCAATTGGCCACGCACTGGTTTGTGGAGCGTAATCGTGTTTGTGTAGATGCCGTCTTTTTCTGAGTATGCGACAATCCCAAAGGTAGGTCTGCTTATCCGCTTTACTGAGCTAACGGCCGAAGCCCTAAGCAGCCGAAATAAGACGACCCACCGCAACTGACTGAGGATAGTCAGCCTTTCCAATGTAGCTTTTTTCTATTCGTATTGGACTCTCTCACAAAACTAAACTACCAAACTTTCCCCCGATTGACGCCCCTAAATCACCGCTACTCAAATTCAGTTTATAAACAAAATCAAAAATAATGAAGCGTTATCCAAACAGTCCTTACTTAAAAGCCGGTGGGTTGGTCTACCTCCCTCGTATGTTCGATAAAATGCGTTTGCATCTGGCGGGAGAACTGTCCGAAGACTATCACGAGCTACGAGGCAAGGGTATGGACGGCCGGACTTGCGCTTATTTGCGTATCGGCTACGAGGAAGTACTATCGCTCGTTAACGAGGGGCTGACAGACGAAGAGCTGGCTCAGTGGTGTTTGGAAAACGGTCGCCCGCTAAACGATGTGGATATTCTCATCTGGAATGATTTCATGACCAAGCGAGGCTGCCACGAATCCGACTCGGCGGTCACCGAGCTTCTCGAGAAGTTCAAGGCTGAGAGCGGCCTGTCACACAGGGACGACATTCAGACTTTCTTCGATTATTTCGAAGCGGACGAGGGTCGGGATTCTCAAGAAGGTACTTAGTAGCTGGAGTGACAAAAGTTTTTCGGGGATACAACGGTATCCGCGGAGTTCAAACATGGAAGCCCCGAGTTTGCACTCGGGGCTCCGCTAACGTCTCAAATGGCGGGTAGTTTGATAGCAATTCAGTCTAGCAGGTTGCTATTTGAAAGCTGTTTACGACAGCTTTTCATTTAGTTTACTTAGTGCCTGGCGACAAAGAGTACCGTGGAGGAAAATGAGCCGTTCATCTAGTTAAGTGGGTCAACGTCCCCTATCTCCTTAACTCAGCCGAGGACGTGGATGCGGCCTATTACGGGGCAAACATCTCTTTGACTCGAGCTCCCGAAGCCGACTTCAAGTGCCCGGTTCAGCCTTAACTAAATACCGTCACAGAAAAATCTATCTTCACTAAGAGCATGTTTCCCACAGGCGCTTTTTCCGGTTTGTAAATTCGAAGTTAGGCGTTCTCCTTGCTCCGTATCCACTGCCATAAGTTGTCTAGGTCGGCGTCATCAACCGCTTCCGCCTCAAATGCTTTGTCAAGCCGGACGGCTTCGTCTAGACGTTGAGACGCGTCTTCGACTTCCCCGAGCAGTGAGGAGTAGCAAGCAAAGTTGAACCAAAGAACGGCTTCCTCCGGTACAAACTCGAGACCTGTCTCTGCCACGCTCATCGCTTCTTTGATCTGATTTCGCTCGCGCAGGGCGTAGGCCCAGTTGACCCAGCCATATGGGTTCTTGGGTTCAAGTTCTGCAAGGCGCTTGGAAGCTTGCTCCATGCGTTTCCATTTTCTCGTGCCCAAATGGAGACGGATATGCGAGGATAGGTATTCGTTAAGAAAATTCTCCTTGTCTTCGATCGAGTCGAGCTCTTGGGCAGCCTCTTTGGTCATGCCTAGATCTAGGTAGCCATTAGCGTATTGAAGCCGCGTTTCAGTGCGAATCATTGCGTTAGAATGGAACAGGATTAGACTTTTAGATCAAGCCGCCTGTGCCCTGAGCCTGATTGTTGATGCTGTTCTCTCGAATTTTGTGATCGCCAAAGTCTAAAAATACCGCTTTGTGCATAAAGCTTAGTATTTGTCTTCGCGTTTCGCGGAGGCCCGAGGTGTATTCCGGTTTTAAGCGTCGCTGTTTGAGTCTACCTTTTTTGAAACTGACTGATGCTTTAGCTATAATATCAATATCATGGAAATATACGTTGGAAACATCTCGTTTGATGCGAGTGAAGGCGATCTGCAGGACGCTTTTGAAGAATATGGAGCCGTTGCTCAGGTTAAGCTAATCACGGACCGCGATACAGGCCGCTCACGTGGATTCGCTTTTGTAACAATGGACAATGCGGACGAAGCAAACGCGGCCATTGAAGGACTGGCAGGTCGCGATATCGCGGGCCGCGAACTGAATGTTCGTGAAGCCACACCAAGAGCGCCGCGCGAAGGCGGCGGAGGTGGCGGAGGCCGTGGCTATGGTGGCGGCGGCGGAAATCGCGGTGGCGGAGGTTTCCGCGGCAGACGCTAAATTCATAAAATCAAGAATTTCTAGAGTCCCAATCGGTTAGCGGTTGGGACTTTTTTTACGACCGAGGAGGTCTTTGAATCGTCTTTTGAGGGTTATCGTTTATAAAAGTGAGGGCGTTGATTCTCATGGCTGTTTTTGAAGTAACGTTTAAGAAAGTCTGCGACGTTGCGAGAATCTGCAATAATAAGCAGGATGGGGCATTTTGCATTGAGGAATAGGAGGACTGGCTCAGTCCTCCCTAACTCGGAAACCAATTTTGTTCTCATTGATGAATCAATTGAGAATATTGACTCGCTCCGATCTCTTTCCGATCTCTAGTCTCTCAAGTCATGATACCCCCTTTCCGATTGAAAACTCTCATTTGTTTCTTGCTTGGTTTCTTGTTGCTATTGTTAGGGGGTGCTTCCTGTAGTTTAGTGCCTGATCGCGATCGTCCTGATTCCAGTCGTCCAAATATCATTTTTGTGATGACTGACGACCATACGCATCATCAGATGAGCATTACTGGCAACCCTCTCATCAACACACCGAATTTAGATCGGCTTGGACGGGAAGGGGTGTGGTTCAAGAACGCCTTTTGCACGAATTCACTCTGCGCGCCGGCTCGTGCCACGATTCTTACGGGTACGCTTTCCAATGTTAACGGCATTCTTGGCAATTCGGAATCGAAGGACCGCATCGAACGTCTGAATGCTGAGCTACCGACCTTTCCTCAGCTCTTGCGGCAGTCGGGCTACCAGACTGCAATTGTGGGAAAGTGGCATTTGCCTCACGACCCGCGCGGTTTTGACTACTCCTGCATTTTGCCGGGGCAGGGACTGTATTTCGATCCGGAGATGATCGAGGACGGAGCACGGAAGTCGTTTAAGGGCTACGTTACGGACATTGTTACGGATCTCGCTTTAAAATACCTTGGTGGGGTGGATCCCGAAAAGCCTTTTTGTCTGGTCTACCAGCACAAGGGGCCTCACCGGCCCTTCACGCCTGCGCCGCACCACGAGGATCTCTATAGTGACCAAGACTTTCCTTATCCGGAAACGTTCGATGATGACTACGCGACCCGTCCAATTGCGGGAAAAGCGGTGGACATGAAATTCGAGCAAAGCCTGGCGAAAGACTATGGAGACGCACTCGATGGAATGTCGGAGAGGCAAAAAAAGGATTGGATCTACCAACGATTTGTTAAGGACCATTATCGGTCCATCCAAAGCATCGACGAAGGCCTGGGCCAGATTCTAGACTTCCTGGACGATCACAATCTGGCTGAGAATACCCTCGTCGTTTACACGACGGACAACGGTTTTTATTTGGGTGAGCACGGTTGGTATGACAAGCGGTTCATGTACGAGCCCTCACTGCGGATTCCGTTACTTGCTCGCTTCCCTAGGGAAATTGAGGCAGGCCAAGTGGAGGAAAGTATGATTATGAATGTGGATGTGGCTCCGACGCTTCTTGATTTCGCGGGTATTCAGATACCGGATGTCATGCAAGGCGAGAGCGTTAAACCGCTCATCACAGGGGAAGAAGTCGAGTGGCGCGAACATATTTACTATTCCTACTACGAAAACTCTTGGACTTTGAAAGATTTTACGCAAGCGGATCTGAGTGACCCCTCTTTTAATTTCTTTACCGCTCATCGGATCGGCCCGCACCGAGGCATTCGTAACGACCGGTACAAACTGATCGAGTACTACAGCGAACAGGAGTACTGGGAGTTCTTTGATCTACAGACTGATCCCAATGAGCTCAAAAATCGTTATGATGATCCTGCCATGGGAGGGATCATCAAAGAGATGACCACCCAATTGAGAAAAACCCAAGCCAAGTATTTAGACACGCATACATGGGATCGATTGGCGAAGCCAAATTATAATTGAAATGAAGCTAGGACGAGAGCGTCCCACTCTTTCGCTTTTGGATGGTCTATGCGACTGGTGCGGCATGTCTGAAGGGTGTTGCTCTACCGAACGAATAGCCCTTTACCAAACATAATCAATTCCCTCAAACCCCGAAATACACAATTAATGAATAGACGTCAGGCGTTATCTATCATGGCAGCCGGCACTGGTACCGGTTTGCTGAATTCCCCGATTGGTCAAAGCGATGCGATTGCTCCGCTCCATTGTCGACGGGCTCGTAGCTGGCACGGAACCTGGTGTCATAAACAGCCCTAGCCTAACGGCTATGGCCTTTTCGTGGATCTGATTAACGAAGGTTGTGGGCAGTTTCCACCGTTTTGCCAGGCTTATTCCAGCCTGGATCACCATCAGGCGTGCCTGTTTTGCGGTATCGTATTGGCTAGGTACTTACACCAAGTAATTGCGAACCGTGCCAGGAAATATATCGCTTTTGAATGAGAATGGGCCTTTTACCTTCCCCGTGCACACTCTCTGCTTTTGAATGCTGTCTTGTTGGTCCGGGTAGCTTTCCTTTTCTTGGGCGAAAACAAGTGAGCTCGTATGAAGGGGTGTGTAGGGGAAGGAGGTTTTCATTTGGGGTCTTTGAGGATCGATTGCGTGAAGTGCTAAACTAAAGCTCTTTAACCTTGATGTTCCGGAAGTGGACGGAGCCCTTTTTGCCGGAGTGAATTTGGAGACTGAAGAATCCTTTCAGATATTCGTCGTTGGTCCAGTGGGCCGCGGGCACGCCATTGATCCATGTTTTCACGACTCGGCCTTCCGCTTTTACCGTGATACGATTCCAGACTTTGTAATTGACGGCTTGGCGAGCGTTTTCGTGGGCATTCAGCCACAGGGGATAGTACCACCCACCGCATGACTGACCAAAGATGCCGCCGGACCAAAAGCGCTTTTTGGAGTCGGCTTCCATTTCGGCCTGCGGTCCGAAAACGGTTTGCTTACCATTCTCCTCCTTGACCTGCCCGCGAAACATATAGCCGGTGTTGCCGTCAACTTCCCATTTGAGTTCAGCCGTGAATATGAAATCTGTGTAGTCGTCTTTGAGAGTAGATAGGTAGGTGCTGGGAGACCCAGGAACCGTGGTGCCAACGATCGCATTGCCTTTCGCTTCAAAGGTGCAATGCCCTCCATAGGGTGCCCAGCCATCGAGATTTTTCCCGTTGTAGAGAGAAACGAAACCCTTCTTCAAACTAGGCTCCTGGTCTCGATTTATGAGCATGGCCTCTGGTAATGGAATGTTTTTCTGCTTTTGGTAAACTTCTATCCACTTTTGCTGGCTATCAGCTGTCTGCTTGTCCGCAGCTCCGAGCAAGGTTGCTAGTGAGGCTGCAAGGAGAGAGGCGGTAACTAGTCGTATTGTTTTCATATGTTCGGGCAGTGTGTAGTTCCGGATATTTTTCTAGCGATAATATTCTTTTGGTTATTCGGAAGGAAGCGATTCAAATCTTTTTTAGGCAATTCACTCATTGCGGTGACATCGAATTTCCTTCTTTCATTGGCTTACAATAGCGGTCTAGCGATTTAGTTAGACCCAACGAATCAACCATGTTAGATTCATTATGTTATGCAGATGTCTGAGCTTAACCTAAAGTGGGCCTCACAGGAAGTGGCTACAGACTTAGTGGCTACCTATCTGGGTTTGGATCGGGAATCTCTGTTGGGTCGAAGACATGCCATTGGATACATAAAGCGGCTTGGAACGCGTAGGGCCGGTAATGCTTTTCAAGGAGCCGTAAGAGCTTGACCGTTTATCGATGCGTCCAGTCCAGCCAGATAGGGACCCGTCCTCTCCGCCCATTGGGTCGTGTTTCCGAACCTGGAGGCGTCCGAGCCTAAGCAGCTTCGCAGCATGTCAGTATCGATGATCCCCGGGTTCATTGCCGCAATGGCTACTCCATCTGGAAGCTCTCGGGCCATCGCCTGACTCAGACCTTCGATCGCCCACTTAGTCGCGCAATAAGGAGCGACTTCAGCGGAAGTGGAGCGCCCCCAGCCCGAGCTTAGGTTTATCATAATGCCACTACCTCGAGCAATCATGAGGGGAGCGAAATGCCGGATAGTATGATAGACTCCCTTGATGTTTATGTCGACGACTTTAGCGAATACCTCAGGGGGCACTTCCCAAAGGGGAGCGTTGGCGTTGATCACTCCAGCGTTGTTGACAAGCAAATCGGGCGTGCCTAATTGGTCGGCGAGCTCACTTGCAAAAAAGCCGAGGGTGTTGTCATCCGTAACATCGACTGCGCGGAAGTATCCATTACCTTGTGACTGCAGCGAATCAATCGAAAATTGATTTCGACCGATTCCGCTAACTCTCCAACCGTCGGCGTAGAACCATTTCGCAAGGGCAAGGCCAAGCCCTTTGGTGCACCCCGTTATACATACGTGTTTTGACATGGCAGATGGATTGAAGGGCGTATTTTAAATGGCGAATTACAGAAATCTGAATTCTTCTGGTTCATGGACACCGTTATATTCCTGTGCTACTTTAAAATGGAGTTCCCCACAAACGTCAAAAAGGAAGTTGGAGATATTGCAGGAGGATTTCATGATCAAAGGATTGAATGGATTTATTGGTTCTTGCAAAAGGAATTCCTTTAATGAACTACACCGATACCTAAGGGAGCCATCTGTGCGACGGGCTCGACTAAGGATAGGGCTAAAAAACTTTAGAACCTTCTTCTTGTTTATGGGCTTATAGGAAAATAGGAGTGGAGGATCGGCTCGACATGCTGGGAAGTGAGTTGCTAGATTCAAAAAATGAAATACCACATCCCACGTGCCCTGGTTTTTGTATTGCTTGTCTCTTCATGTGTGCGACAGGAGGTTCCCGCTTCCTTGGTTCAGGGGGTTTGGAGGGTCACTAAAATTGTGAATCTTGATAACGAAGAGGAATCGGATCCAGGCAACATGCACTATGTGGTGACGAAGAGGCATATTATGACGGTTGGAGGGAAGGAGGACCGGCCTGTGGTTGAGAAAAATTTTGCGAACATGACGTCGGAGGAGATCCTTTCGCAGCTTCCAGCGGGGGGAGGTTTCATGGAGTATGAGATCGTTGACGGCAAGATTCATCGCACGACCAAGTTTGCCCTGTCTGAACTGTTTGAGGGAAAGCTGATCCAGACTGAGTTTGAAGTGAACGCGAAAAATCTCGTTTTCCGGGACAACCACCATGCGGATGGACAGTTGCGGGAATGGCATATGGTCCGTGTTGAGTAGAAGGGCACAGTGATCCGCCAATGCGGAAATAATCCCTTTAGTTTCCCGTCCAAGGCAGAATACCAGATTATTCTATGGAGTACTTTATCCACATTGTTTTCTTCTTTTCCCTTTCATCG
Source organism: Candidatus Pelagisphaera phototrophica (assembly GCF_014529625.1). GTDB lineage: Bacteria > Verrucomicrobiota > Verrucomicrobiia > Opitutales > Opitutaceae > Pelagisphaera > Pelagisphaera phototrophica. The sequence goes on along the minus strand of NZ_CP076039.1, from coordinate 2,494,414 downwards.
CTCGCCGGAGACGTTTCGCTGGAAGTTCGTCGATCCTTCAAGTGGTAAAGGATCCTCAAGTTGTGGCGGTAAAGCTGTCACTAGGGATCTTCGGACAAGGGGGCGCCCACGGTACGCAAAGCTGGGCAGATCCAGTAAATCAAACCATCTATATCCTCATGATCCAGTGCCGTGGATTCAACAATGGTGACAATTTACCGATGCGGAAAGCGTTTCAGCCAGCGGTTAATGCGGCGTTGAACAAATAGCAATTGAGGTGCGAGCGAGTTTTATGCTATCGCATCATCTCATCCAGGAGGGGAGCCATGCCTTCGACCCAGATCTGGTAGCCTGCAGGGCTGAGATGCAGTTGGTCTGGCATGATGGCCTTCGCGATAGTGCCATCGGCTGACATGAATTTTGGGCCGAGATCCAGAAATCGAATATCCTTCCCGTTGTCCAGTTTAGCTAGCTCGTTATTGATCGCTCGAATTTTTTTCATTTTCATCTCCCAGGGATCCTCTGCGCCCCTGGCGTTGCGAGGTCCCCGTGGAAACACGGCCAGCAACAGGATTTTAGTTTCTGGCAAGGCCTCTTGAAGCATTGCCACGATTTTTCGATTGGCGACTGCGATATCCTTGGCCGAATCATTGCCTGTGTTGTTTGTGCCAATCATGAGGACTACGACTTTGGGTGACATCTTGTCGAACTCGCCCTGTTCAATCCGCCAGATGACATGTTGGGTGCGGTCTCCGCCTATCCCGAAGTTTGCCGGTTGATACTTGCCCCAGGCGGATTCCCAGATATCTGGGACCTTGGTCCAACCCTCGGTGATCGAGTCGCCAAGGAAAACGACCCCAGCGGGTCCCGAGGCAGCTCGTTTGAGAAACGAGGCATGGAGCTCGAAGAAACGAGCGTTTCCGTGCTTGGTAGCTCCAGTGCTAGGGTCCTGAGCGTGGGAAAGAGGGATGAGTCCAACCAGAAGGAAAAATGAAAGGATTCGAAGGAGATAGGGATATTGCTTCATGGCTCGACTTTGAATGAGGCATACGGTGGAGAAAAGCCTAGAATAGGGGTCCGGGTACCAGAGAGGTCTTTCGCGCCACGTTTTGTAGGTCAAATGTTGTGGCTTAGGCACTCGGTGCGACTCAGCCGCTCCATAGGGCAGTCGTTATTCCTACCGCGCTATAGACGATACCGGCAGCATAACGTCCCCAGGAGAGGTCGTTGTTTCTTCGCAGGCGGGCGCTTGCGAGGCCTGCAAAGAGAGCCCAAGCACTGTCACCGAGCCATCCTATGAAAACGAACCCAAAACCAAGATACAGAAGTTGAAGCCAGAGTTCACTATTTTCGGGATTGGTGAACTGGGGGAGGAAAGCGAGTAGAAAAAGCGCGACCTTCGGATTCAACAGTCCGACGAGAGCTCCCTGGCGAAACGAAGGCGAATTCCGCTCGTTATCGCTGGTGGCACGAGAATTTGCTTTTGCGAAGAAGGAGCGAAGTCCGAGGTAAATTAGGTAGCTGGCTCCCGCGTATTTGATCCATAGGTACACCGATGGATAAGATACCAAGAGTGCAGCCAACCCGAAAGCGGCAGCCAGAGCTTGGCACAAGTTTCCTACCGCAATTCCCGCTGCGGTTCTTACAGCTGCTTTCGTACCTTCGCTGACGCCGCGAGCTACGATAAAAGCAACTGCGGGTCCGGGTATAGCGACCAGGGCCAGACAGGCTCCGATAAAAAGATAAATTTGAGTGAACTCTGGCAAGGGCATCAGTCAAGCACCTATAAAAACATAGACGGAAATGTCACTTCGAATATGAGCAAGGTGGAAAGGGGTTCTTTGTTCCGAATCAGCGATATTTTACGGGGGGCTTAGGATTTACGGAGCAAAATCCGTGGAAATAAAGAGATTAGCTAGAGATTGCGATTGATGCGCAGAAAGGTTTCCATTTGTCTTTTTTCTTTAAGGAGCGATTTGAGACGTGGATTGGGACCAAAGCTATCGGAGTAACGAAACCCCTTGGGAAAGGGGTGAGCCAGCGCCACCATTGGTTGGATACTTGGAGTCGCATTCGATCAGTGGTAGAGTATTGGTTCCAGGTTGCGGATTGGCGCATGATGTCCGGCTTTTAGCCTCGATGGGTTGCGATGCGGTGGGAGTAGATCTTGCTGAAACCGCTTTGAGTCGAGCCAGAGCTTACAAAGATCCAGAGCGGGGATCAGTTAACTACCTGTTAGCGGACATACTTGACCCCAGCAACGGCATTCGGGAAGCCAGCTTTGACTATGTTTTCGAGCATACTTGCTTTTGCGCAATCGACCCGGGTCGTAGAAAAGATTACGTGAAGGCCGTTCAGCGACTATTAAAACCTGGTGGCCATTTCCTTGCGATTCTCTTCACAAATTTGGATGACCCAGGTGGCCCTCCTTTCCCGACGTCATATGCAGAAGTGGAAAGTTTGTTTAGCCCTTTTTTTGAAACAGTCGGACATTGGAAACCTACGCTATGTTATGCTGGCAGAGAGGACGAAGAATCGATGTATCTAATGCGACAGCTCGGATGACGGTTGGGGCGGTTAATTTGGCAAACGTGATCAGCTTCTTTGCTTTGCCGATCAAAGCCATCAAGTCTTACATGTGTAGAGTATTTTGTGACAGAGGCAGCTGTGGTAGGTGTTCCAAAAACTTGCGAGAAGTGATCACTGCCTTGATCTCGCATTGCTCTTGAGCCAAGGTCACGCTTGTGGCGGGGGCGGTGTAGTTCAGGTTGACGCCTTTTCGGCCTCCCAGAGTGATGGCGAGATTAGCCAAGACGGGGGCGGAACCTGTCGGAAGCAATATGCCAATGCAGTCCTCAGAATCGGATATTAGAGAGTGAATACGGTTCTTCAGGATTAGGCTGGCAATGAGAAGTTCACTATACCTTAGCTCGTACTCTCTGTTGTCTTCGATGGCCAGTCGTCTCCAGTTTCGACGTGCGGACTCGACAAACTAATAACCGAGGCCTTTGCGGTGCTCCTTGACTAAATCGAATGAGTCGACAGAGAGGTTGTTGAAGGCTTGTTGAACCTCGAAGGTAGTCGATGTAGACGGTAGCGGGTTCCCGAAATGGATGCTTACGAAATAGCGAAAGTCGTGGAATAGACGAATTTGAGGCATCCCTTTTCGGTAGCTCGAAATGCGGCCCCAAGCCCCTCCGATATAGACGGGAATGATCGGGTGATCCGTTCCTTTGACAATCCGCTCAAAACCTTGCTTGAACGGGTGCATCTTGTCTGTGCGACTCAAGTTGCCTTCAGCAAAAATACAAACAAGGTAACCTTCGTCGAGTGCTTCACGGGCCTTTTTTAGCGAGAGAAGAAACTTTTTTGGATTGTCGGCTTCATTTATTAAAATGACACTGCCGAGCGAGCTTATCTTTCGGGTGAACCAGTTTGCCTTTTCATAAAAGCCACCGGACATGAGTATGCGGATCGGGCGTTGCTGGCTAGAGATGACTAGGGTCGCATCCATGAGGCTAAAGTGGTTGCAGACAAGAAGGGCTGGCCCGAATGGGGGAAGCCGGTCGAGCCCACGAACGTGAAGCCGATACCGAAACCTCGTTATGAGCATGCAAATGAACTTCGCAAAAAAGTCTGGCAGTACCCAAAGACTGAAAATTGCCAGGATCGCTAATCCGAAGGACAGAATAAAGAACCCATTTTGGGCGGTCAAATCGAGGACCGAAGAAACGAGGAATATGAGTCCGCTGGCCATTAAGATTCCAATCCAAGTCATGAAACCGTTGGCTGCTTGGATGGAGCCTAAGCGATCCTTGGGGCTACGGTACTGAATAAACGCATTAAGCGGAACGATGAATAGACCCGCGGCGAATCCGAGAACGGACATGCTAATGGCGGAGGACATAATGTTGCCTTTCTCGATCGTTCCCAAAGCGAAGAGAGACAAACTCATCAGCATCGAGGCGATGGGGACGATGCCCCATTCGATCGATCTGCCGCTGAGCCAACCGGCCGTGGTTGAGCCGACACCGATGCCGATTGCGGTCATCAGGAATAAACGCGTCGCTTCCTCGGGTTTCATCCCTAGATGCTGTTCGCCAAAATCGATGACGTTGAGCTGAACGTACGCCGCAGCGAGAGCGAAAACAGATAGGGCGAGTATTGAAAGTGTGAGAAAACCGTCATTGCGCACATCGGCCAACGTTTTGAATACGGTTCCAAATCCGTTTAGACTTAGCTTCCGATTCGGATGGGCGGGGCTCGGCTCTATATTGATTGCCGCTAGGAAGCCGCCCGCTGAAATGATGAGGCATACGGTGGATGCCAATCCGAATTTTCCATCGACCAACAGGCTGAGCTCGGGAGCTAGAACGGTACCGCTAATAATCGCAAGGTAGGTGAAGAGCTGTATGGATCCATTAGCCTTCGACAATTTTTCGGTGGGCACCTGTTCTGGGATCAGGCCATACTTAGAAGGGCCAAAGAAGGCGCTTTGGGCGGACATCAAGAACATCGTAATGTAAAGCATCAAACCGCTCTGAATAAAAAGAGCAGTAGCTCCGAAAGTCATCACAAAGAACTCGGTTCCTTTCAACTTTACGATCAGTTCCCGCTTGCTGTAGCGATCGGCAAAGTTACCAGCGATGGGAACAATCAGTAGGAAGGGGATAGCGAAGACCAAGCCCACCGATGCCAAGATGCTTGCCGATTCAGAGTCTCCTTTCCAAGCAATCAACGCATATACCATCAAAAGCTTGAACACGTTGTCGTTCATGGCGCCTCCAAATTGGGTGACATTGAGCCACCAGAAGGTTTTAGGGAGTGACATGTCTTTCATTCGAAGGGGAAGGAAGCGCTACGGTATTTCTGAAGTCAGCCCGCCGAAATAGCAAGGCACAGGCCAGTATTACCAAGAATTCCTCAATCTTTTTAATTTCAGGGGCGGTCTTACGCCGCGATCTCCGCAGTTTCCATCGCGGTGCAAAACCGCTCCTGCGATTTGGTCAATTGGAGCCAGCACGCTTTTCAGATGCTAACGACGATGCCCGTATTCAAAAACGTCGGTCTTAATTCCGCGCCGCTCGCGCATGCTGTAGTAGTTGAATTCGCTGAAACGCTCTTAAGTGCTGTTGTCGGGCCCATTGTCCGACGCGAAGATGACGAGCATATTCTCTGCCAAGTTCAGCAGACCGAGTGTATCCAAAGAAAGGCCGATGTAGTGATCGATCTCAAAGACAAGTTCGCCATAGGCCCCGGTTTCGTTTTTGCCTATGAAGGGGCTTTGGGGAACGATCGGACCATTTGGACTGGGTGGATCCCAGTGGATGAAGAAAGTGTTTTTCCGAATCAATGGCGAAAGCATCGTTGCACTTCTTTCCCCCTTAAACCTCGAGATACTCCACTACCTTTTTCGTGCTGTCAGGGAGCCAGCGAGGAGGTTCATTAGGATTCATGTTTGAATTAAGCGGATTAACGGCCTCGGACTGAACCTTTATGTTGCTATCCTGTTTGTCGTGGTACCCGATATACTAGGAACAGTCGAATCCCATTAGTTGGGCTCCGCGAAGTTTGTTGCTCGCGAAGTCGTAGGCGTCGATGTCGCCAGGTGTTCGGCCAAGTAGTACGGTATTGGAATAATTGTGGCACAATCCCCATTTTCCGAACTGTCGGGTATTGTATGCCTCTTCCTTTAATCGCGAGGCCAGGGTGGAGTGGTCGGTTTCTACATAGAGATCGCGGAACTTCGCCCCGTTGCCCATGCCCCTTTCCCTCGGCGCCACGGGTATCGACCAGAAAGGAGGGCGTAGTGTCTGGAACGGCAGACCGAGCCAACACAATGGGCATCCGTGAAATGAAATCCCTCGCGGGCGATGCGGTCTAGTTTGGGGTTGGGGTTCTTCGAGTCGGGATTGAGGCAGTTTACATCACCGTATCCCAGATCATCCAAGTAGATTAAAAGGATGTTGGGATTACGCGGAGTCTGCGCCTCGGTGTGGGCAGGAACGAATAGCATGACCAGCAACAGTGGAGCGCCTAATCATGGCGTCCTGCGATTCATGTATACTGTTTTCATATTTTAGTGCTTCTGCGGAAATACGGGGCTTGGATTCTTCACTTCGACGAGAAGGTATGTTCGTAGGCGACACTCCCATCGGTACGATGGTGTCGGAAGGTCAGCTTTGGTTGATCGCCTTCCTTCGATATTTCGCCGCTGAGAAAGCCCGCAATAATAGCGATGTACTGATGCTCGTCGGTTTTCAGATCCATCGAAAACCCGCCAACGTGCTTGGGGGAAGACGCTCCCGAAGAGAACTCATGCAGCCCAGTCCTATCGTCTTTACTATGAAATTGCCAATGCCGGTCACCGCAAATCACGATCACGTTGTTTTCCGCGCAGAACTTTCGAATCTCGTCTCCTTCATGTTTCCAGTTGTCATTGGAATGATTGTCTTTCTTGTTCTTCCGATCTGGACCAACAATCGGCGTGGGGGAGAACAGGATCTTGAAGGGCGCGTCGGAAGCGAGAACTCCTTCCTTGAACCAAGCCTTTTGCTCCGTTCCCCAGATCGTCTTGTCTGGCCCGTCAGACATATCATTCGGGCTCCGATAGTCGCGGCCCTCAACAAACCAGAATTCGAGGTCCTGGCTCCAGCGACGACTACGGTAGTTCGGATGCCCCATGGGGACTTGCTCCCGAAAAATCGAAAGCCCTCTCACCCACGAGAGATCACCCGCTTGGTCGCCCGGGACGCTGTCATTGGTAACGGTGTCATGGTCGTCCTTTATGAAGAAGCTGGACACTTGCTTATGGAAATTGATGATGTCCGAGCATCCGTACCAGCGGTTCCAATGAAAGCGGGCCAAGTCTGGAGTGAGTGCATCGACGTCCCCACCGGCGCTTCGCTTGTCGTAATAGACGATGTCGCCCATGTGAGCGAAGAACGCGGGATCGAGATCCAGCATTTGGTCGTAGATCTGGAGACCCGCTGTCCCTTTGTCTCGAGTGATCCAGCTTTGACATGTCGAAATGACAAAGTGAAACGGTTCGCTCGCACTGGCGCCCAGCGCGGTATGAAAGGAACCGGAGAGGGATTGCCCCGTTTTACCACTGGCGGAACGACTTTCAATCTCTAGTTCGTAGCGTTGATTCGCTTCTAGATTCTCGAGGGTCACCTGCCGTGTGTAGTCGCGATTTGGGTCGACGCTCAACCAATCGGTCTGCGACTTCGAGTTTGGCCGATTCTCCGGGCACCAGCTAATCCGGACGCTTCCCTTCGCGCCCATTAAGCTTCCCTCCATATCTGATAGCGCTGCTCCTTGGGGAAATTGCCTTTCGCCCAATTCGCCGACATCGAAATTACGATCCTTCGTTCCAATCCACTTCAATCCCTCCCAATTGGGCTCCGCTCGCTCCGTCAATCTTACCCACACCCGCGTCGAATGGTCGGTGGTTTCGCCGATCTTCATCCCGTTGCCGAAGTAAGGCTGGGCATGAGCGGTGGAGATCAGGGTAGCCAGGACTAGGATTGTTCGAAAAGGGATACGTTTCATAATCGTTAGATTGGGTTGTTGGAATGACGGAGCAAGCTTCCTTTGGCATAGAGGGTGTTCCATGAGTCGAAAGGTCGGTCTAGCGATCGCTAGTAAGCCGCATAAGATTCGTGAAGGTTGCGACTGCTTAAGGGTAGTCAGCATTGTCTCCTTCGCGAATATCTGATGCACATGAGACAAGCTCTATACCTATAGTAATGGGAAAACAAATACAATTATAAGATTCATTCTTATTGAACTCAGTGATCGCCTTTCAGCTCAAGGAAAACGGATTCGACTTGGGCTGTGCCGTCAAAGGGAAATAGAGAAAGAACGGGCCGTCGGAATTGGCAACCCTTTAAATAAAGCCTTTGGCCTCGGTGAGGAGGTCATCCAATGCTTGATCGAATTCAAGGCTTTTAGCCTTTCTCCCTCCCCTCGGTGGCCGAGTTGGGCCTTCAATTCGGTGTGCACACTCATGAAGGCCGATAACGGGCGAGGCAAAAGGATTTAATTTGTGTGCTTGTCGTTCTCGAAGACCTAGTGCGGCATGTGGATCCAGCCTTCCTGGCGGGCTGTAAGGAGTTGGGAGTCGGTTGGAGGGAAGTTCTACGTTGGGCGGCTTCGGCGGGCGGTGATAGCGGCGACCAGGGCGTCCAGGTTGTCGTAGCTTTCGGGAATCACGATATTTGGAAACTTATGTCTAATGCCAGCTAGCATTTATTTTCGCGTATCGAGAATATACGTCTTTTTGTAGCCATGCCCGTGTAGACCGCAAGATAGAAGGCTTGCTTTGGGGTAAACTTCGAAGAAACCTTTTTTACCGCCGCTTTTATCTTTCATTCCATGACTGTTAAGCAAAGCCATTGCACGCATGGCGGGCAGGGCAATCAAGTCCGTGTACAAACTCAGAGGCTATTTGCCAAGGTGTTTCCGAATGTCCTTATCGGTTGTTCGAAACTGCCTCTCATCACGCAGGTCATTGTCCGATGAATGGTAGGCCCATTTGGAAACAGATTTTGCGAATAAAGATGGCTAACCAAACGGAGCGTCGATTCCAGTGGCGTTAGCTTTCGCGATCAGTTTGTCCAAAACCTCACCTGAACACGATTCGTGGGGATCGCTGCATTTTCCCGAATTACCGGAAAATTTAACCAGCAAGCGGATGATACCTTGCTTTGGGAAGAGAGAACGATTCAGAGCACGATGAATAAAGAATTTTCCACAAATCTAATCTTTAACTCTAATCGAGAACTTCACCTCGATCATCTGCGACAGGATCAATCCTGTTTTTTTAACAAGAACGTTATCAAATTTACGGTCTTAGAGCCTTCTGGAAGCGGACTAGTCTGTTGCGGCAGCAACCACTTCAATTTCTACCAAAAATTCCTCCCGCGAGAATCCAGACACAATAATTAAAGTCGAAGCGGGACCTGGGGATTTAAATAATCCATCTCTAACTTTCATAAAAGGCTTTAAGTGCTCTCTGCTAGTTACAAAAGTATTTATGCGTACGACGTTGGCTAATGTCATATTTGTTTCCTTGAGTACAGCCTTTATGTTTTCGAAAATGAGTACTGTTTGGCTTTCAGCGTCTTCAGGAATTGATTCATTTAGTGAAACGCTCAATTGCCCTGAGCAAAAAAGAATTCGGGACTTTGTTGGAATTTCTACCGCGTGGCTGTAGTTAGCGAACGGAGATGGAATGTTATCGGGATTAATAAATTTGGGCATAAAAGACAAAAGCAAGCTAAGTGCCAAACTTACATCAGGTAAAGGTTTGTGCAGAAAAAATAGCGATATATTCGCTGAGAATTAAGGATCGGCGCGGAAGTAGCTGACTGTTCAAGCATGGCAAACAAGCGCTTTTTAGCTCACATGACCTGGCCGGAAGTTAAGGCTATAGATAAATCTAAAGCCCTAGCAGTGCTTCCAGTTGGAGCAACCGAGCAGCACGGTCACCACCTACCAATATATACCGATACAATAATCAGCTCAGGGGTACTTGAAAGGGCTATGGATCGACTTCCTGAAGTCGCGCCTGCCTATCTCTTGCCGCCGATTACGATTAGTAAAAGTAATGAACACCGTGGTTTTCCGGGCACAATTTGGGTCGGAGCAAAGACGCTATATGACATGCTTTTCGAAATCGGCCGAAGCGTGCACGAATCCGGTTTTCGCAAACTTTGCTTTTTTAATGGTCATGGCGGAAATGTAGGTGTCTTACATTCAGTGACAAGGGATATCCGAGATGAATTTGGGATGACTACATTCTTCGGTTCGGCGAGTTCTTATGTTAACGGGGTAGATCTTCCCCCCAGCGTGGATTCGAGAGAAAAAGATTATGGAATACATGCTAGTTTTACAGAGACGGCTCTAGTAAAAGCACTGGAACCTGAACTAGTTAAAGACGAGTTAGCAAAACCTTGCTTCCCTGACTACCCGACTACCGGAATCGGTTTGACTGGAAAAGTCTATGCACAATGGAAAACAGAAGATTGGTCTTCGACAGGAGTATTTGGGGATCCAACCGGCGTGACTGATGAGATTGCGGCTGAGTACCTGGAGCTAGCAGTAGAAGGCACTGTGAAGTTCCTTCAGGATATGATCGACTTCGAATATGCCAAGCCTCCCACCGAGGATGGCCTTTAATATTAATTTTTAGGGCTTTTTATTTTTTATCAGGACAAACTTGATGCCTATTGATACTAATAATAGGGCATTCTTATAGCATGTATTGATTTACTCTGTTGGCTCTCGATTTTTTTGGAGCCTGCGTACACCAGCAAAAAATTGAGTGGCTACCAACTAATTCCCTTATGTTTTACCGGGTTTCAAGGTTTGGATCAAGTCGCCTCCGAGGTTAATTATTGCCAGTTTGATCCGAAACTATGCGAGCAACTCGTCGAGCAACCTCATTTTTGATTGCCCCCATATCGTGATTTGGGAACCTTCTGTTTTCTACTATTTTTTGGCCTCGCACCCAAACGCTTTCTATATCGTTAGCACTTGTTGCCAATACGACTGTCGAGTAGGGGTCGAAAACAGGAGAGCCTGGCTGAATTATGAGAAAGTCTGCAAATTTGCCCAATTCTAGGCTGCCGACTCGATCATCAACCTCGAGGACCTGTGCAGTTTTTAGGGTGTGCATTCGCAAAATATCAATGGATGACATAACAGCTGCGTTAGAGTCTTTCATTCGCAACGCGTACATCCCCATTCTCATATTTTGAAAAGGGTCGCAAACGTCACCACTTGCACTTCCGTCGACTCCCATACCAATTTCAAGACCTGCGGAAAGATATCTTGGAATATCAGCCAACCCTGATGCTAATCGACCATTCGAGAGGGGATTCCATATCATTTTCGCACCTGCTTTCGCTGAAGTTTCCAAAATTTTATCTGTGACATGTATAAAGTGGGCGTAAACAAGGCCATCCCAGAGCCCGCCCTTCTCAGCCATTAACTCGAACTTTTTCTGCCCATTCCTAAAAGATTCAGCTTTCTCCTCCAGATAGTGGATCTGCATATCTAAATCGAGTTCCTTTGCCAAATTAACTTCTTCGCGATGAAAGTCCATATCACGATAAATACCAGTCCCATGTAATCCAAAACCCAAGCAGGCATGAGGGCCAGGGCGCCTAGAAGTATCATCTATCAGGGAGAGCAATTTCGATTTTCGGATCGCTGCGCTCGGCTCATTCTCGTCAAGTACATAAGAAAAAATGAAGTGCTGGCCGGCGGCCATCTCTGCCTCAAACTGTTCAAGATATTGATCATAAGTGGGTGCCACATTTTGTGAATGGTTCAGAGTAGTGGTAATGCCGTTGGCAAGCTGATCAAGTGCACCGTATAGGGTGAAATTATACATGTCTCCATCTTGAAAGAAATCCCCAAAGGTCCAGTGCAAGGAATTGAGCCATCCGTAGAGCTCTTGATCACTTGCCAATCCACGGAAAGCACTTTGCCAAAGGTGGTTGTGACCAGAAACAAATCCAGGCAGAATAATTTTACCGCGGGCATCAATTAGAGTCCCACCTAGCGTTTCAGAGGGTTCGCCTTCGACTATATCAATAATTAGGCCTTCTTTTGAAATTTGAATGTAACCATCTAAAGGCTCAGCAGAGCCTTTTGCCATGGTTAATATATAATTTGAGCGTATCAGATAGACATCCATTGTAAGCCCAGCAACTGCGACGGAATAGAAAAACAGAGTCAGTGAAAGAACCTTACAGATTTTGCTCATGCACTAGTCCGAGCATAATCTGTTCCGAAGTGGAGACACAAAGTCGCGTTCCGTATTTCCGTAACTTCTTAGACGCTGCATCGATTTTTCTTTAGGAAATCTGTTTAGAAATTAAAGGCGGGCTGGAATGCAGTCCTCTTTTTGATCAACACCGATGGTCAATTTTGCACAAAATAAAGCGGGTTTTGAATCTCAATTGGTGTTTTCTTCCTCCGAAAGTCCCCGCGAATTTTCGCCGAACTCGGGCAAATAAACGAATATAAGGATGATTCCGAAGCAAGCGAACATGCGAAAAGCTGCATCTTGACCGTTCCATATTTCAGATTGCCACATGGTGAACCACTCACCTCCAATTGTAATAAACGCTACGAACCATTGAAGCATACTAAGCACAAGGCCAGCAATAGCGAGTGACTTTCCTTCTGCGAATTCTGCTTGCGGAGCTTTTAATCGGCTCAAAAGTTTATATCCCCCGATGAAGCAAAAGACCATAGCTGCCCCTTCCCATAATATGATTGTCGCATAAAAAATCGTGTGGACGAGAGGACTGTCGATGGAACGCCACATCAACTGGTTCCCCTCAAATACGGTGGTCATTCCCAATACGTTCTCGACGAAGAGAAGGTTTGAGCCGTAGTCAGTGATATTATTGAGAACGATCAGAAAAAGTAGTAACGCTACAGAAAAAACCAGAGCGATTTTTGTTAATCTTATAATTTGCATAAATTCGGCGAGCAGTATTCCTGCCAAAAACGAGCCATCCTAGTGCTGGAGCTCCTCGTAGTCTGGGGTCTCTTTCGCTTCAGAGTGGAAACCTATCAATTCTCTTTTCTGTGCAGGGCGAGCGAGCAGTTCATTAAAACTTCTACTGTCAAAAACTACCAAGCGGGCATCGGAACCTTCCTCGACTCGTCCCATACCTTCTAACCCCATTATATCTGCTGGCCCCGAAGTAACCATTCTAGTCGCTGCATTAAGCTTCATGTCTAAATGAGCAATGCGGATGCTTTGAACCAATACCTCAAACATATCGAAATCTCCCCACGCATAAAAGGCGTCTCGAACGTTATCACTTGCACAGGCTAGTGGAACTCCCGCGGTTTCCAGCTCATGCAACAAAGTCACGCCTCTCCACCGAGGAGTTGCTCGAGCGGAGTCCTTTGCTACCCGCCTATCTTGTAAATACATATTGCACATCGGCAAGGATACGATTTGCACTCCGGCTTCTTTAATAAGGTCTATCGTCGAATTCGCTCGGCTTTCATCCTGAATGGCTAAGCTGCAAACATGGCCGCAGGTTACAGGGAGCGAAAAATCTTTTTTCAGGATGGTTTTTGCGATGCGCCGGACGCATTCAGCTTCTGCCAACCCATTCTCGTCGACATGTAAATCAACGCCTAATCCCAACTCGGCAGCCAAATCAAAAAAATAATCCAATTCTGCGTCCAAATTTGGCCCCATCTGAGGCATCCCGCCCAACAATGCTTTGGGAAAATTTAGGGACTTCTCAGCGATTTCTTGTCCGATTGGCTCCATGTAAAGTTCAATGCCACATAGACTGACAGTCTGTAGTTGAATCCGGCCTGACCAACGCTCGCTCAAAGCCCTCATGGCTTCGTAGCTATTTTCCCCGAAATCTCGCCCGACATCTAAATGGGTTCGCATGGCAACCGTGCCGTGGGATTCAGCACATCTAAGGGCGAAGTCTCCTCGGCGGTAGAGGTCTTCAGTTGTCCAGTTAAATCTATCTCTAGACAATAAATCGATAGCATCCCAAAATTCTCCCCTGACGTTGGGTGCCCGATCCCATGTGAATGCTTTGTCCAAGTGAACATGAGAATCTATAAATCCTGGTAAAACGATTCTGTTACTCAGATCTTTAACTTTAACACCATCAGTTGCATTGATTACACCAGGAGCTGCGATCGCTGTTATAAGTGTATCCGAAATTTCCAGGTCTCGGATTAAAATCTCAGCTTCCCTGGCCGCCCCTTCAGATCCGATTGAATTGGCAAGCAATGATTTTGGAATTGCTGCGTTACGAAGTATGAAAGTTTCGGGCATGTTATCTTGTCTTAGTCATGCGGAAGAAATTGCTGGCTCAAAAGATCTTTTATTGAAATCGAGTCTGATATCAATCCATGCTCTAAAAGTCTTGATTGCCCGTTTTCTAGAAGGTCTGGGCTCATGGGGCGAAAAAGTGAGCCGGATTCAGGCTCCATTAGCTCTCTAATCTTTGCCAATGAGCGAAGTTGGTAATCGCGATCTAGTGATGGATTGTATTTCTCCAAAATCAAGTCGATCGTCTCCTCTGGATTATCAAAGGCGTAAGCCCATCCAAGCTTAGCTGCTTTCAGAAATCCGCGGAGGTTTGAGGATTTCGCCAAAGCCGTCTTCCGTTCAGTAAACATGACCTGCGAGTAAGCTTTATAGCCATGATCTCGTGCCAAAAATATTCCAGCCCTGTCTCCGACCATTTTCTGCAGCTTTACAAATTCATCGATGTAATAACATTGAAGGGCGTCGAGCTTCCCGTCTAACAACGGCTGGGGGTCGTGGGATGCCTTAAACGTGTCAAGTTCGGAGGTGTCCGCACCGGCTTCCCGTAAAAGAAGCTCAATCACTCTAGCACCATCAGAATGGATTCCTATTCGCCGATCCGCAAGATCCGAAAATTTACTAATGTTTCCTCCTTTGATGTACATCCAACCCATCGGGCTATCCTGAAACATTGTTCCTAGAGCAACTACATCCGCTCCCTCGGCAACTTCAGCAATTAAAACATTGCTTTCTGTGGAACCAATACTGAGGCCTGGAACCTCAACTGTTGCCGAAACCGTATTTGCGGTGGTAACGCCTCCTCGTAGTTCGAGTCGAAGACCCTGATCGAGAAAAAAGCCTTGTTCAATTCCTTGATAAAATCCAGCAAACTGGGCATTAAAAATCCAATCAAACTGAACCACTACTGGGATCGGAGATCTCTGATCAGATGCTGACTCAGGCATCGCGTGTGAACTCGATAAACAAATAGCTAGTAGGACTGAGGTGGTAACAATCAAAAGCCTCAATCTCTTTACGAAGTTCGTGAGGCCAGAGTTTTGACCGATTACGAATAGTCGCTGCCCAACAGGATTCCCAAAACTCATCATAAGTTTACGGGTCAGCAAAGAGCGTACCAATTCCATAGCTCTTTTAAATTAAGCGAGGCGATAAAAAATGGCAACATTCCTGCTGGTTCACCAGGGAATGACCTCAAAACCAATTTATTTACCAACAATCACACCCGAAATAGTTTCTACACTTCAATCGATCGTACCAAAGGAGCGGATTTTCACGGGCAGCAAAACGGAAAAGTTTTCGAAAGACTTCTATTGGTATTCCCCAATTTTGAAGCGTTTGCTTGAAGATAGGCGGGCTGAGGTTGCAATCCGAATCGATACAAGAGAAGAGCTTAGAGACATTACAGCATTGTTTTTTTCAAAGGATGTTCCTGTTGTGATTCGGGGTGGTGGGTCCGGCAACTATGGTCAGCTCATCCCACTGTATGGTGGAGCAGTGCTAGACCTTTCTGGCATGTCAAAAATTTTTAGTGTTGATGGGGTGGTGCGTGCCGAGGCTGGTGCGACACTGCGAGCAATCGAGTTCGAAGCAAGAAAAGCCGGTTGGGAGTTAAGATGTATGCCGTCTACGTGGGCTATCAGTTCAATTGGAGGATTTTTTTGCGGAGGTTCTGGCGGAATTGGCTCGATTTTACACGGCGGTATCTCCTCAGGTGACAACGTGAAGTCCGTCACTATTATGACGATGGAGTCGGAACCGAAATTTATAAAATTCGAGGAAAAAGATGCGATAAAGGCCCTACATACCTACGGGACAACGGGGATTATGGTCGAGGTTGAAATGCGACTCGGAAAGGCCTTCAATTGGGAACAATTGATTTTCGTCCATGACAACTGGCACGAGCTTCTGGAATGGACATACTCGGTCGCGACTGACGATAAGATCGTCAAAAGATTAGTCACAGTGTTCGAAGCTGAGATTTGCAGCTACTTCAAGCCATTGAAAAAATTCCTGCCCGAGGAAAAAATGGCTACTTTCCTGATGGTCGATGAGCCTGCCGTCGAAGCTCTTTTAGAATCCGCTAAAGCTGCCGGCATTGCACACGTATATTCTCGCCCTTTTGGTAATCCTCCTAAACCACCCTTCATCACAGACTACACATGGAACCATACGACTCTTTGGGCTATAAAAGCGGACCCGTCTATTACATATTTGCAGTGCGGCTTCGGGGAAAATTTTAGCGAGAATTTAGATAAGCTTAAAAATAAGTACGGAGATGAATTTTTACTACATCTCGAATTAACATTAGGAAACGCAAAGTTCGAAGCGGGTAAACCTGGAGTAACAGTCGGAGGCATACCGCTAATAAAATTCACAACAGAAGAGAGGTTGAACGAAATAATAGATTTCTGTAAATCGATCGGCGTAGGCATAGCGAATCCACACACCTACAAGTTAGAAGAAGGCGGGGTTCACCCTGACATAGTGGAGAAAAGGGCTCTGAAGGACGCTGTTGACCCGAAGGCTCTATTAAATCCAGGCAAAATGATTAGTTATCATAAAAATCCTTTCGAAGCTCAACCTGCATAGGAACACTAACGGAATCTCTCAATGTAATAGTAGTTCCGCTCTAGCGAAATAGCGAAGTATTCGAAATTGAAGCTCCGATTGTTTTTTTAAGCCAGTGAAACAAGTTTTTATTTTTCAAGCTAAGCGTGTTAATTCCTCCTAACCCAGATACTCCTTTGGTAAAGATCGAAAACGCTAGTAAGTGCTTCGGGGATACAATTGTGCTCGATAGGATTAATTTTTCTGCGAAAAAAGGAGACTTCGTTAGCCTAGTTGGACCCAGTGGGTGCGGGAAATCCACGTTTTTAAAACTAATTGCTGGCCTTCACCTTGCCAGCGAAGGATCTGTGACCATCGATGGTTTGGACCCCAAGAACGCCCGTGAAGAGATGGCTTTCATATTTCAGGACGCAAATCTTCTGCCTTGGAGACGAGTCCTTTCGAACGTCGAACTCTCATCTCAACTCCGTGGAGTGTCTAAGAGAAAAAGGCAAGAGACTGCTCGCGAAGTGCTTGAACTCGTTGGTCTATCTCATGCACTGCGTCATTTTCCTTGGCAGCTTTCTGGGGGCATGAAAATGAGGGTTTCTATTGCGAGGGCTCTCACTCTGTCGCCTAAGTTACTTTTGTTGGACGAGCCTTTCGGAGCTCTTGATGAAATGACTCGGGATAAATTAAACGAGGATTTGCTTCGGATTAAGGCTCGAGATGGATGGACCGCGTTTTTTGTTACTCACTCAGCAGCGGAGGCAGTATTTCTTTCAAACCAAATTATTGTTTTATCTGCTAAACCAGGCAGAATTGCGGAGGTGATAAATGTAAAACTGCCCGCTTTTCGTGATGCAGATTTACGAGAAACATCGGAATATCTCAGTCAGGTTGCCAATGTTTCTCGATCGATTCGAAAAGCTCATTAAAGTTCTTATTTGATGAACAAGCTAAAAGCGATCTTTCTACCGTTCATTTCAGGAATACTTCTTCTCGGTATTTGGTATTCGGTCGCATTTGTTTACGCAAAAAACGAGGGTTATGAAGTACAACGAATTGTCATTCCTTTTCCCCATCAAATAGTAGAGGCTTTATGGGATGAGCGTGCAATATTGTGGATCGCCACTCGTCAAACCGCATTCGCCGCTTTAGTTGGCTTCATCGCCGCTGTCACTTTTGGCTACGTATTATCGATGTTACTGGCATCAGCTGTATGGGTAAAACGGTCGCTTTACCCTTGGATCTTAGTGCTACAAATGACTCCCGTGGTGGTCCTTGCACCCATATTTGTTTTGTGGATCGGGCAAGGCCTTCCAAGCATAACAGCTATTACTTTCATGATTGGGTTTTTTCCTGTCGTCGCCAACACTACCATGGGCTTGATATCAACGGATCGTAATTTAATAGAACTTTTTGAGATGAGCAATGCTAGCAAAACACAGGAAATAGCGTATCTTAGAGTTCCGTATGCGATGCCCTATTTTTTAACTGGTATGAAAATTGCGGGTACGTTAGCCCCGATTGGAGCGATAGCTGGCGATCTTTTTGCGGGAAGCTCCCAAGGAGGGGTAGGAGGCATCGGTTTCATGGTGATTTTGTACAATTCCCAAGTCAAGGTTCCAGAGCTGTTTGCTACAGCGTTTGTAGCCTGCTTCTTAGGGTTCATTTTTGTTGGCTGCGTCAATTGGCTCCATTGGATGCTCCTGAAGAATTGGCATGAATCAGTTAGAGCGACAGACATCGAATAAAGATTTCAACAATCCAAATTTAGAGATTATTCCTGTATGAAAAAGAACGCTGTATTCACTAATCTGTTCCTAATCGGAGCTTTTATATTTGCTGGTTGTGCTCCGACCGAACAAGTCTCCTCGACAGATGGCCTTGTTAAAGTTACTTTGCAAACTGATTGGTATGCCCAAGCTGAGCATGGTGGATTCTATCAAGCTGTTGCGGAGGGTTATTACGAAGATTTCGGGCTCGATGTAACTATTTTGCCTGGTGGACCCAATGCTATGGCTGCTCAAAAGACAGCTACAGGGAAAGTTGAATTCGCGATTGGACGAGCGGATGACGTTGTGCTCCAAGCATCTAATGGCGTTCCAATTCTAATCGTGGGATCGTTCATGCAGCACGATCCGCAGGCGATTCTCTTGCACGAAGAAAGTAGTGTGAACAATTTTGAGGACTTGGACGGTCGTTCTGTTATGACAACGCCTGGAGCTGCGATGATTAAGTATCTGGAAAAACGTTTCGATATCACAATCGAAACAATGCCCGTCGACTATGGAATGAGCCGTTTTCTTGCTGATAAGGAGTTCATTCAGCAGTGCTTTATTACCAGTGAACCATACTATATTCGAAAGGAGGGAGCAAATCCCAAGACATTGCTAATCGCGGATAGTGGATACGACCCCTACCGAGTTATGTATACTAGCAAAACCTTTGCCCAGAAGAACACTGACGTAGTCAAAGCTTTCGTAGAGGCCTCGGTAAAAGGCTGGAAAAGCTATATAGCTGGGCCAAGGGATAAAGCAAATGAGGTGATAGCAAAAGGAAATCCCAAAATGACGGAGGAATTTTTGAGCTATTCGCTAAACGCCATGATTGAAAACCAGCTTATATCAGGATATCAGGATGAGGATCAAACAGGATTAATAGATCCCGACCGCATGCAAGCACTGATAGACGACCTCTTCCTCCTAGGTGTCATCGAGAAAAAAGTCTTTTCCAGAGATCTCGCACCCATTTCTTTCCTGCCTGAATATTTGCAAGAGATGATCGATTTGGATTGATATGCCAGTTCGATTGAGCTCCTAGGTGCAGGTGACCATCAGTGCTCGGAGGAGAATTCTTTAGCGGTCAAAAAAAAATGCGCAGAAGGGGTCAAATATTGTTCAAAAATGATTCAGCTATTAATCAAAAAAGCTCAAAATAGAGCAGTAGATCGAGTAGTGCGGTTAAACGAGATGTGGCATGGCTGATGCTTTTATTTGCGTGGTTCTAACACACGACAACTAAAAACAATACAACCACACCACTATGATAAAATCATCGCACAGAACAATTCTGTCAATACTCATCGGTTTTACGACCAGCGTTTCGAATCTTTCGGGACAAGATTCGGGATTACCAGAGCTAGAAAGTTTTATAGCCGATGAAAGTGCATCCGCACTTAACAATACTATAATGCCAACTGAGCGCGAAATCTCAGGCCTTTTCTCTGACGCAAAGAGTATATTGGAAATACCCAGATCCGTTACCCTCCTGTCGCCAGAAATACTGGATCAGCTAAACATCAAAGGTCTGCGTGACCTCGAAAAGGTTGGTGCAGGTACCCAAGCCTTCAACTATTATGGGGTGCCTGGATCTCCAACTATAAGAGGAGCTAGAGGCGGAACTTACTTGAATGGAATGCTCAGAGCGTACAATCGCAATGAAATGCCACTGTCTTTCGGCTCTCTAGAAGCGATCGAGATCGTCAAAGGTCCTGCTCCTGCGGACTTCTCGCCGACTCTGATAGGAGGATTTGTTAATCTGATCCCTAAGACTCCATTTTTTGATGAGGAGAAAGGTTCAATCGAGCTCCAATTCGATAACTGGGGTAGAAAGACTGCAACTGCGGACTTAGGAGCACCATTTTTAATATCGGGAGAAATCCCAGCCGCATACCGATTATCAATAACCTCACAGGACGGAGAAAGCTACTATGACGATTTGAGTAATGATTATACGTCTGTTTACGGATCAATAAAATTTCGTCCGAAAAAAGGTGTATCCGTTTTTATGGGAGGTGAATACTTTGACTATAAGTCGAATGAAAATCCTGGGTGGAATCGCCCCACGCAGCAATTAGTTGATACAGGCGCTTATGTTATTGGTGAGCCTCAAGACATCACTAGCGGTATATGGAGAGGAACTGCTGCACGACGCGAAATCTCCGCTGATCCTAGGCTTGCGATCGAACGCTCGGTAGCGGAAGAACTTGTTCCAAGTTTCGGAAACATAGAGGACATGGAGTTTATCACGGATTCAGATGGCGTTGAAAAATACGTCTACACATCCGACTATTTTGCTAACGGGGGCAGTGCGGTAACAAGGCAGCTAGAGGGTAATGTGGTACTCACAGATCCAAGTGACTTTGCCGACTCAACGGACACGGTTTTGTTTGCTGACATTGTACTGGACTCGAATCCAGAGAGAACAGTAACGATAAAAGGAATCGCGGAATTTCTGGAGACTGAGAAAAGCTCATCCTACGGATACGCATTCGCTTCCGAGCAAACGCTGTTCGGTGCTAAAATGTATGTTACAGAGCGTGGCCTTATACCGAATACTTCCTTTAGTTACGGAATCGGGGCGCGCTTCCATGACGCAACTCAACTGCAGGATTATTGGGACGAGCCGTTTAGTCGCCGAGATATAACCGAGGATGAGATAAGCGCTAATACAATTCTTCTTTCCGGAGCCCAATTCCCAATAGGGGGCAACAACCAGTGGGGTCTCTTTGGTGTGGGCGGAAATTCGGAATCGGAATTGATGCAATTGTCCACGTTCATTAATGGTCAATCTAAGCTCATGGATGACAAATTAAGCTTACTTGGGTCAGTTCGTTTCGAATACGCAGACTTCGATATCAAAGTTCCCAGCGAAGTTGAGGGTTTAAGCGCAGAAACGAGGGCCGATTACGCCAGCATTGGCTCTGATAGTACAGATTACCTTAACTGGAACTTAGGTCTCAATTACGAAGTGGCCGAAGGGATCTATCTTTATGGAAATTATCAAGAGGGAACTTCTATGGATCCAAGTCAAGGTGGTGCACTCGTGGGCGAGGCTAATTTTGCCGAGAATGAGATGTCTGAGGCAGGGATCAAATCGAGTTTTATCGATGGGAGCCTTTTTACTTCGGTAGCTTTTTATAATTGGGAGCAGAGCGCCTTTAACGGAAGGGCTGGGTCCAGTGAGCCACTAGAGGGGGAAGGATTTGAGTTTGAGGCGACTTGGATCGTTTCGGATTCTCTTAAGTTTATTGGATCTTTTACGTCGCAAGAGGTAGTCCGAAAAACGCCTTTGGGCTTTCGTACCATTCCCTTTTCTGAGCAAGATTGGGCCATGTACGGGGGCGAGCTGAACGATCCTTTCGGTAATGCTGGATTCGACGGACGTGACCGCTACGACAGAAACTTTGGGACCCCTCCAGCCAATCCCAACCTTGTTTTCCCTGGTCCTCCTGAAGAAATAATTAAGGTATTTGGAATATATGATTTCCAGAACGGGTTCGAAATGTCAGGTGGCGTGAGATCTCAAGAAGAATTCTTTTTGGATTTCGATCGACAAATCGTACTGCCAGACGCCCTTATTTGGAGTTTGGGTGGCAAGTATTCAACGGAGACCTGGGATGTTGGGCTAATGGTTGAAAATCTTACAGACGAAGAATATTTCATAGGAGCCGCTCCAATTTTCGCAGCAAATACGCTCGTAACGAAAGCGCCTGAAAAGACATTTGTTTTCACTTTCAGGTATAAGTTCTAAACTTCCTGCAGGGTGTTTGCTTTATAGCAGAGCAAGAAAGCAC
This sequence comes from Candidatus Pelagisphaera phototrophica, assembly GCF_014529625.1. Classification (GTDB taxonomy): domain Bacteria; phylum Verrucomicrobiota; class Verrucomicrobiia; order Opitutales; family Opitutaceae; genus Pelagisphaera; species Pelagisphaera phototrophica. The sequence goes on along the minus strand of NZ_CP076039.1, from coordinate 2,472,467 downwards.
TTCGATTTTTAGAAGTGCTTTTTTGTTTCGGTCCATGTTGGTAGACATATCCGTTTAACTTCGGCCCTGTTTCTACAAATTATTGCTTATCAGGTACTTGTAAAATAGCTAGTATGTGCCTAAAAAGAGTGTCGCGGGTTTAAATCCCGCTGTCTCAAAATTTATAAGTTATAGCAGTCCATGCACTTATATAATAAGGAGCCAGCCCCATGTCAGGCTTGCTGCCTATTTCTTGCAAAGATACACTGAACAGGCATCGCGTGCGTATGGCTGCAAAGAAAGAATCCAGCCTCCAGAAATGGAGCATCCAAAGAAACAAGGCATTTGGATTCGAAGCCGAAAGGTCTCCCGGATGAACAATTAAGGGCGCCAACGCTGAGGGCCTAGTATCCGGGGCAACTCAACGAACTCGATACCCATATCGTTTGCGCTTTTTCTAAGTGCAGTCGCTCCGGCAATACCGCGTTCTTCGGCCCTAAGAATAAGGGCTCCCAAGCGAGGAAATTGTCGGAAGTCTTGCACCGCGGTCTCCCAGGCATCCGGGTATTTCCTACGGAAGTCCATAGCTGTTCCGGTAGCCATAGCAAAGTAGATGGCCCGGGCTTTATCTTCCTTGCTGCCAGGACTCGTGAGGAGTCGGTCAATTTCAAAATTCAATGGTATCTTCATCCAATCCCGTTGCCGATCCATCGCATAAACGGGGAGCAGGTTGGCTGGCACCTCACGTTTGTAGGTATAAGTTGCTCCTTGGCGACCCTCGTGGACGGTGGCTTTTCCTTCCTCCACGAGCGTTTTCACCGCGAGGTGGGTCAGGCGACCGGCAAAGCCGGTAAGGGTTTCGTTAAGGGGCATATTTAGTCGGGTAATGTTGTAGTAGACGTCTTTCACTTTCCAGCCTTGATCCTCCATCCACTGATACCCTTTCATGATTCCCAGGATCGTCCCAACCGATGCAGCTGAGTTATCAGCGTCCCATCCGAAGTTGAAGGCCAGACGCAGGGATTCGGAAAGATCACCCTGGCCATAGAGCAATGCAGCCACGGTAGCGGCTCCGTTTAGTTCGTACCCATTCCTGTCACGGAGCTCTCCATTGTGTTTAGAATAGCGATCCTTCAGAAGGCGACGCATTGTCCGCCAATCATTTGGATTCTCTGCCACCATCAGGCGTGTGGTCTGAATGACCTCATAAAAGCGGGAAGTCGGATCCACCGAGGCCAGGCCCACATCTAACAATTGTTCGATGTCTGTTTCAAAAAATGCCATGGCGTATATGGCTGTGAAGAACTGGGTCATCTGGGCGGGCTCACCATCGATACAGACGGTTGTATAATGGAGTCCGATACGCCCCGCTGTTTTCGGAAGCCCGGGAGCGATCATTCCGAAGCTCTCTGACAGGAAGTGACCCGCGATGTTGAATTCGGCAAAAGGATTTAGCACTCGGTTGCCGGAAAGCGGAGGTTGAATGCCAATTTCCATCAGCCGCTTGGAATAGCCGGTGGCAAAGAATGTGCGGTCCACGATATGGTCTTTCCAAAGCTTCATAATGTATTCTGGGGCCAGAAAGAGGCGGTCGGATTGTTCCATGGCGTGGACATATACCCATTCGATATCTGTATCGTCGTTGGTCCACGCCCCATCTGAAAGATCAGGCGTGTAACTTTGAACTGACCCGGGCTCGTCGATATAGGTCATCTCATGGACAAGCCCATTGAGGTTGCCAAACAGTTGTCCGACTAAACCGCCTTTCATCTGGTCCGCCAGTTGAGCGTGGGTGATACTGAGCGAGGTTTGCCCCCGGCTAGTATTGACAAAAATAACGGCTAAAAGCACGGCTTGGGTGGCGATGCATACCGTGCTCAATCTAAATTTAGGTCGGTTCATGTCGGATTAAATACAATTGGATCGCAGAGCGGTTTCAGACTTTCGGCTACCATTTCGGTAGTGGACAAAAAAGAGTGATTTTCTTAGCTGGGGCAGAAATTAGATTACTGATTCAGCTAAAAACCAAGACGCAAGTGTTCGAACTTACGCAAAAGTCCGCTGATTACAAAACAAGCAAAAGCCGGCCCGCAATCGAATGCGGACAGGCCGTAAAAGAAGTATTTAGTTCGCTCAGCCTTCTAGAAGCTGAAAGTGCTCGTCAAGAACGTATCCCGAGGATTGGAATTCCTGTAAGCCGCAACCCGTCCGTCGGGATTAGTGACAACCGGGATGAGGTCGTCATCCCCAAATAGGTTCCTTACATTTAATTGGATTTTCCAATCAATATCATCTGTTAGGCGCCTCTTGTAGCTTATCCATAGGTCACCATTCCAAGAGTCAGGCCCCCAATGAGGCCTGTCTAGCATAGGCAAAACAAGACCGTCAGCATTCACTGCGTTTTCGTAACCTGTCGCCACGGCAGATTGATAGCGATACGACCCCCCAATTCCGAAACCATTCAGGATTCCGTCTGTGAAATCGTAGTTGGTTGCAAAATTTATTCTCCATTCTCGCTGTTCCAAAGATACCGTGCCATCAGCTGACTTTGCCTTGGCAATCGGAATTAGTGTCGCACCATTAAACCTACTACCAAACGTTGCATTAGCATCATTATCCGGTGCATCTTGGTGACCCCAAAGTCCTTCCCTTTCGTAACCTGCCGCTACCAAATTGGCTACCTCAGCCAGGACAGGGGCCGTATCAGCTGTAACAGTCTCCTGCTGACCAACATTTAACACCATTCTCCAGTTTTTTGTAGCATTGCCAACTAACTCAATTTCAGTTCCTTCAGACGTGTACCCTCTTGTCGCAGAAGCCCCAAGAATTCGGTCATACAAATATGCCCCATCGGCATCGTATCGCCTGTTAATAAGTGATTCAATATCGCTCGGCAGATAATTACCCAATGCAGTGAAAAGCTCATCATAACTGTTGAATCTTTTCGCATCTGGGAACCTGTTACGATCATCGTACATGACATCATAAACTTCTTGCCAGGTAGTACCGTCAGATTGCAATAAACCCCATCTTACAGCACCTAATGGTGCTAGAATGCCGTTTATCGCACCGCCCAGGTAAGCATCCTGATAGTCGGTTGTCATCTTGTATTTACTTATCCTCAACGACATTCTCCCATCAAAGAACTCAGCCCCAATGCCTACTTCTTTCGTTTCTCCTAAAGGGGAGGGAATAACGTTACCCCTGATATTGCGGCGCGTGGCAGCAGGAGAAAAATTCTCCGAAGTATTCCAATGGGCACTCCACCGAGTGCCTCCAATATTCAATGGAAGGTGTGCCACAACGCTTTTAGTCATTGTACTTCCCTCAACGACTTCTGAAGCATCAGATAACTCTTGCTGGCCAGGAAGCGGGTTCCCGTCACCATCCTTGTCTACTGATGCCTGACCTGTGTTGATTGATTCATCATCTCTCCAACCCAGAAGACCCACTATATTGCCATTTAAAAACTTACTCTGCCAACTAAGCGCCTCCGAATTTATGATCTGCTTATTTCTGAAAGCACTCAAAAGCTGCTTATTCGCAATGAAGGTATCATAATAAGACGGATCTCCCGTTCCCGGGATGTATTGTGTCGGGTCCGCAGGTACGTTCACGCCATTCGGGTTCGCACTAGGCGTTGGGTGATCATTCCATGATAAATAATACCTATCGCCATGCACTGGCATTTTTGGGGTTATATAGGATGTAACTTTAAGATCGCTTAAATTCGTACCTACTAGATTGTCAGTTAAGTAATGGTAGTGCTGCAACGTCCTTCTGCCATGAGTTTGATTACCAGTGAATATGTCCGCCGCCGTCTTGTATGAGGTGTCATGATTCCATATCATTTTGTAGTTTCTATCGAGCCGATCGATTGTTTGCTCATTATACAGTCCCGTGAAAACGTGATTTCCCAAGTGGCTTAACCAACCATCGTTCTCAGCGAAATCATGCTCGTAAAAAATGGTGGCTCTCTTAGCTGATCTGAATGTTGAAAAGTACGCTGGCTCATGTGAACCCCAGCCAAGTAATTTACCTACATTTGGGTTCGGCTGATCATTTGTTAAATGAGAGGAAATATCTATCTTCCAATCTTGGTCGAACGGCAGAGAAGCATTTCTTTCATACATCTGCTCATCATAGACTAACTCTATACCACCTTTCCCATTTAAAAAACCTTGCTCAAGAGAGAAATTCTGGGCCTCGAATTCGTGGCCAACATAGTTCGTGTTTCCCGACCAAAGCAAAGATTCATTATCTAGAATCGAAGCTGGCACTCTATGACTTATAAAGCCTGGAACGCCAGATCCCCAAAAATCGCTTATCGTCATCGGGGTTTCAAATCTTCCTCGGCTATACTCAGGGGCCTTATTCCAAATTACACGTGCCAAAACTCCCGCAACTTCTGGAGAATCAGGCAACCCCGTGGATGGGTGATGTTGTCCTATGTGATTCCAGGTTATAGGTATATTTACCCACGCAGATAATCTTGCGTTCAGGCCGGACTGCCGTCCCGATGGCACCCCCATAAGCGTATTAACTGTGGTATGTGGAACGAAGAGACCGTAACTATCTTCAAACGAGTTATCAATATGCCCGGGTAAGCTGATTCCTGACATCCTTTCCACGACTTCTCGATTATCAATTTGGTGCTCAAACCAATTACTTAATGAATCTGCTGGTGGTACTACGTTGACGGGTGTACCTTCAATCATGCCTTTCTCATAGTTGGCCCTAAAAGTGAGTCGACCTAGGAGGTTCGAGTCGCGGTTTTGAGACAACACTCCTTCTAAAGATGCGTGAATACGCTGATCTGTTTCATAAGCGGGACGTTGCTTAAACTGTATCTCCTCGTTCACACCAACTAGCCTTAAAGCCAGTCGATCTTTTATGAGTACTCGGTTGATGTCCAACTCCTCGCGATGTCCACCACGCTCTCCCAAACGCAATCTCAGATGTCCAAAGTCGTCACCAATCGTCGCTAATTTTACTTGGTTGTTGATGACTCCTCCTGGGTTTCCCACACCAAACAATAATGAATTCGGACCCCTATTGATTGTGATCCGGCTAGTATTGTATGAGTCAAAAGGGATATCCGTTAGAAAATAACCTCTTGTCAGCGATGCTGGGGAAATACCTCGAACACGTTGACCATTTACAGCTGGGTTGCTTCTATCATCCCCTGTCTCAACGCCACCTGCAAAGTTGCCTTGCTCGCCAGAAACCTCGGTATTAAGACTGTAAGAGAGAACTGTGGCAGCGTCAACCGCACCTGTGTCTTCTAAAAACTCTGGAGTAATCACAGAAATTGCTGCCCCTATGTCTCGTAAATCTGTCTTTATTCGAGTACCAGCTAGTGTGGAGATAGCTTGATAGCCATCGGTATCATCAGCATCAATCGAGAATGGCGAAAGCTCGAAGACCTCTTCGGCATCCTCTTGGGCCCACAGGCCAGAAGCACACGTCAGAGAAAGGGCAAGGAAGTTGATGAAACGAATACGGGGTGCAAACGGCAAGGAACCTATATTAATCATATTAAAACAACGGGTTTTTAGGGTTGAGGGGCCCCTTGAAAAGAAAGCAAGGGGTAAGGGTGTCCCTTGTTAAGAATGCAAGGGGGAAATAAGGGTAAGGAGTCAATAGTACGTTAATAGCCACACTCCAGCTTGTATTTTTTGGACTAATAATAGTATTTTTTCGCCATATTTCGCTTTTGCGGGAACCTCGCGAAAGGGGCGTACTCTAACCGCCGGTTCGAACACATACCCAAGGTTCCCTTTTTCGCGAGGGACGCGGATGGAAGCCTTTTCCTGGGAAACTAGAGGCAGACGCTCAGTTATTGAGCTATTCAGACACCAGCTTATTTTTTTCAGGTAACGAACCTGTTAAATCTGGCTACAAATTATGTTCAATGATTGCATTAACACCTATGACGCCTGTCGGTCTCCCGTCCGCGAGCTAATAAACGAGGGATCTGCGGTTAGGGTACCGACTCACCTTAGGCCCCGTCCGGCACAGCATATCTATCCCCCGGTCCAGCCTTATTTCGGAAGCGTTGGACATATCGCGAATTCGGTCGATCTTGCCTGTTCCAAATATGACCACGGGATTACTAGAAACAAACAAAGTCCAAGCATAAACCAATGCGTCTACTAGAGCGTTCCCATATTTCGGCAATAATTCCATCAATTTCACGCATACGCTCATTCGGGCCTCGTTGTTTTCCCTGAAAAGCCTGTCCCCAGCTAGAGATAGCTGTCCGCTGGGTTAATTGGCACGGGGCTAGGAAACCCAATCTCGTCGGCCAAAAGCAAATCGGCCCAAGATCATACCTATGTGCCTCGCGTCGGTTTTCACTTACACTTGCATTTCACGGCCCCTAATAAAGCCATACGGGAATTCGAGCCCATTTTTGTGAGTCCTAACGGATTAGCCCATTGAATTTCCAGTAGTCGCTTGTATTCGAAAAAGCCAAACAACCATTGGAACTAAAGGCCCTTCCCACAAAGGAAATCGCTCTCCAGTTGGGCTTCTACTCCCAGAACTACTTTTCTCGGGCCTTCAAAAACCGCTACAGCTTTTCCCCGGACCACTACCGCGAGAACCATAATTATTCCTGATCTCAGGAACAACCCGCTTCAAAAAATTCCGATCTTAGGTTTTTAATCTAGCAGGGGCAATGAACTTGTTCTATCATTCGCTAATGATTAGCCGAACCAGGTTGGTAACGAGCAGATATATTTATGGTTAATGAACAGGTATTCTCCGCGATCGCTTCGGAAAAGGGTGCGGTTTCTGATGAACAGGTGGACGGTTTGGTCGGCGACATGTGTCCGGTGTCCGATTACGAAGGCAAACGCGTTCTGTTGATTGTACCCGACGGAACCCGCACGGCACCGGTCGGTTTGGTTTTCAAAAAGCTATTCGATCAGCTCAGCCGAGCGACGAAACAGTTCGACGTTATGATCGCTCTGGGCACGCATCAGCCTATGTCCGAGGCGGCGATCTGCAATCGGCTGGAAATCTCCATGGAGGACCGCACGAGCCAGTATCGCGACGTTGCGTTCATCAATCACGAGTGGGACAATCCTCAGGTACTCAAAAACATCGGCACGATTACCAAGGAGGAAATTAGCCTTCTCACTGACGGCCGCTTCGCCATGGACGTGCCGGTCGAGATCAACAAACGCCTTTACGATTACGACGAGGTAATTATTGTTGGGCCTGTGTTTCCCCATGAAGTGGTTGGGTTTTCCGGTGGTAACAAATACCTTTTTCCCGGCGTTGGGGGGCCGCAGATTCTCAATTTCTTCCATTGGCTCGGTGCGGTTGTGACCAATCCAATGATAATCGGCAACAAGTGGACTCCTGTACGCAAGGTCGTGGACAAGGCGGGCGCACTAGTAGATATTCAAAAGAAGTGTTTCTGCATGGTCGTCCGTCCGGACAAATCGCTGGCCGGATTGTTTGCCGGTTCGCCCGAGGCCGCTTGGGATCATGCGAGCGAAGTGTCCCGTCCTACCCACATCACTATAAAAAATAAACCGTTCCATACGGTGTTCTCCTGTGTGCCACCGATGTATGAGGATTTGTGGACCGGCGGGAAGGGAATGTACAAGCTGGAACCAGTCGTTGCGGATGGAGGTGAGTTGATCATTTTTGCACCACATATTACCGAGGTTTCGGTCACCCACGGCAAGACAATGATGGAGATCGGGTATCACTGCCGGGACTACTTTTTGGAGCAATGGAATCAGTTCAAGCATTACCCATGGGGCGTTCTGGCTCATTCCACGCATGTACGCGGTATTGGGAAAATGGTAAACGGGAATGAACAATGTCGGATCAAACTGACTATCGCGAGCCAGATTCCCGAGAGCGTTTGTCATCAAATCAACGTGGGGTACCGTGATCCGGCGACGATCAATATCGAGGACTTTGCGAACCGCGAAGATGAGGGCGTGCTGCTCGTTCGAAAGGCCGGCGAGATGCTACACCAGTTGAAGCACCCTCCGGAATGGGCCGCGCGGTCGTAGCTAGATAGTGTAAAGTGATTCCTGAGGTGTTTTAAGGTAGCGGAGAGAATGAAAGGCGATTTGCCCTACAATCAAATTTCTGGATACGAAACGACAATCGAAGGAGTGGATTTAATTGATCAACCGGTAAGTCTCGCAAACCCAATGAGCACCATGCGAGCGATTCGTGTTCAAGTCGAGTTTACCCTTTTTAATGCCCAGTTGTATTCGTTTGCCATCGAGTAGTGAATATTTGGCGAGCGATCACAGACGGACATAGTTAGCCGATTCATCGTGGTTGCATATTGCTTTGAATTCTCCGCGAATTGAACTATGGCTTTTGGTATGTTTTTTAGAAATCCTCGAACCCGTTATAAGCTCAGTCTTCTGGTTTTCTCGTTTATTCTCGTTCATTTTTCATCCTCAGCTGAGAAACCCCTCAACGTGGTTTTCTTTCTCATCGACGATTTGGGTTGGATGGACATCGGAGCCAATGGGAGTAATTACTACAAAACCCCTCATATCGACCAGTTGGCCAAGGAGGGTATGCGTTTCACTAACGGGTATGCGGCCTGCAATGTCTGTTCACCCACACGTGCTGCCATCATGGCGGGCAAGTATCCGGCTCGGCTTCTTTTGACTCAATGGCTCCCTTCAGGTCGATGGGACGCGAAGAAAAACAAGCTGCAAGAGGCTCGTTACCTTTCCAATCTTCCGCTAGAGGAATTCACGGTCGCTGAGGCATTGCGTGAGGGCGGTTACAAGACGGCTTTCATGGGCAAGTGGCACTTGGGTCCGCTGCCTTATTACTATCCCGAGCACCAAGGCTTCGATATCAATGTCGCGGGACGCGACTACGGTGCCCCTGGTAGCTATTGGTATCCGTTTGAAGGATCCTGGCGCATTCCAACCACGGACCTCAAGGTTTTCAAGGAGAGTCCAATTGAAGGTCAGGAAGGAGATTACCTGACCGATCGCTTGATGGAAGAAGGGGATAAATTTATACGCGAAAACTCGGAGAAGCCCTTCTTTCTGATGATGTCATTGTATGCGGTGCACTCACCGTTGCAGGGGAAGCCTGGGAAAGTTGCCCGATACGAGAAGGTTCCTGAAGAACAGCGGCAAGGGGATCCCCGCTATGCGGCGATGGTGGAAACGGTCGACGATGGCGTAGGGCGGCTGATGACGGCTTTACGCGAGAAGGAGATCGAAGAGAATACACTGGTCATTTTCACGAGTGACAATGGTGGAATGTCCAAAGCAACCGACAACTCGCCTTTGCGGGCTAATAAAGGGTCGAACTATGAGGGCGGATTAAGGGTGCCAGTTATCGTGAAATGGCCCGGTGTGACCGAACCGGGATCGATTTCGGACGAGCCGGTCATCAGTACTGATTTTTATCCAACCATCTTGGGAGCTACTGGATTACCGAAAAGACCTTTGCAACATGTGGATGGAGTAGATCTTTCATCTGTCTTAAAAGGGCGAAGCAGGATTGATCGACAGTCGCTCTTCTGGCATTACCCGCATTACAATCAGCATCCACAGAACTTTCCCGCAACTGTTATTCGCAAGGGTCACTGGAAATTGATTGAAATACTGGATAAAGGAGAGTTGGAGCTTTACAACTTAGCATTGGATGTGGGGGAGCAAAATAATCTCGCCGATGTTCATTCGGGGCTTACTCAAAGTCTTCTCGCTGAAATGAGAGCATGGAGGGAGGAAGTGAATGCCGACCCGATGCAGTCCAACCCGTTGTACGAAGGAAAGTAGTCTTGCGAAATTCGGAAATAAATTGGAGCGGGTTTATTCCGCTCCTTTTGGGTAATTGCCTCGAACCTCATTACAGGCATAGCCTGATAGGCAAAGACTGTTGTCGCAGACCGTTGCTTTTCGGTGGGGCTGTTTTTGACTATGGTAGCGGGTGATCTTCGAGCGCCGATTTTAAGTAGAATAGGCATCCTGCCTATTTACTGTCAAATGAAGCAGGCTTGAAGCCTTTACTACGCTTATATTGTGGGTGCTCGGAGATCGCCCGCTACCATAAAAGTATCTCGTGGAGGTTTTTATTTTACTTCGTATTTTTCTTATCGACTGATCTCAACTGTAATAGAGCTAGCCTACAGGATGAATGACCGGCTGGACCCTCGTAAGAAATTGACTCATAGGGCAAGCGGCGCGGCTGGGGTTGCATTTGGGACTTGGAGCAAGGGCGTTGGAAAAGCGCAGACCTCGATCGGCCAACGCGTCAATATGCGGAGTGGTAACGCGGTCAGAACCTAGTCAGCCCACCCAGTCGTTCATGTCGTCCACAGATATGAAGAGGAAGTTTGGATTCGAACCTTCGACTGAGCTCTGGGCAAGGAAACTCACCACTGGCGGCGGAACGCTCTGTGCTCCGAAAGGAAAAATGAAAAAGGTAAACTACAGAATGAGAATTCCTTTGGATTTGTAGTTTCTCATATTTCTTACCGAGGGACTGAAGGGGGAATTTCTTACAGACGCGACTGCTGGCCAGCGAAATATTGAAGTATTCTCACCTGATTTGACCTATGGAGAACTGGGCGAAAGCGATGTCTTTATCTTTCTCATACAGTAAACCGATTTCCCCGTCGGGAATCTTAGCCAAGGAGGAGTAAGCGGAGGGGCCATCGTAGATGATGAGCTCCTTGGTCCAAGTTTGACCATCGTCGTTGCTGAGGCGTACCGTCATTTGTTCACGTGGACCTCGCTCAAGGCTGACCGGTGGATTCGGGTTGGAGAATAGAATGCGGTTCGCGTCGTAGCGGATGATGCTCGCCTGGCAAATAGGGTCACTGAGCTCATCATCAAACACAGGGTGAGTCCAGCTTTCCCCATTGTCACTACTGTAGGCGATGGATCGGTAGCCGGAGTAGGGGCGTTTGGTGTCTACGGTTCCTTGCGATCGCATATTCATCATCAGACGTCCATCTGAGAGTGCGACGACCTGACTCTCGTTTACGGTGGGTTTAATGATTTCGCTGATCTTCCAGGAGGCGCCCCCATCATCGCTATAGAGAGTATGGGCTCCGTAATGTCCCTTGGCGGTATGATTGGCGGGGATGACTAACCGGCCCTTGTGTGGCCCTTTTTGTAGTTGAACCCCAATACCGGGTCCCGTGGCGTACCACCACCAAGAGGGCTTCTTGACCTTTGTGGTAATCTCTTTCGGTTCCGACCAGGTAAGTCCATCGTCGTCGGAATGGGTCTGATAGACGCGCCGCGTATCCACGCTTGTTCCTGCATGCAGATCTCTCCCGTGATCAGTGGCGAGATTCCAGCAGACAATATTGATTATGCGGCCCGTCCTCTGGTCGATAACTGGGCAGGGATTTCCCGCTGTGTGGTCGCCCGCATCCCAGACTATAAGCGGAGGAGACCAGGTCTTCCCTCCATCAGTTGACCGTTTTACCACGAGATCGATGTTGCCACTATCCCCGCGGTGGTCCTTGCGTGCCTCGCAGAATGCGAGAAGCGATCCGCTTTTGGTGGTGATGAGGGAGGGAATGCGGTAGTTGGAGTAGCCCTCTTCTCCGGACCTGAAAATTACACTTTCAGTGATTGCCGCTGGGCAGATGTGATTGAGGAAAAAGGAAAATGCGAAAGAGAGGAGTATTGAAAGGGGCTTCATATGAGGAAAGAAGATAGTAGTTTTGGTTGGGACTAAACTCATTAATCGCGTTACGGACTGTTTTTTTTCCAATTTTGCCTGAATCGCGTCTATAAAAAGGTAGGATTGTTTTAACTTTCTTATACCCCCCGTCCCCCAGAAGTTTGTTGAGAACATTGCGAGGCCGAATTGCCTTTTGCCTGTCGATTCTCGCCCCGAATTTGCACCTCTCCGCGCTAAAAGTCCAGACGGATTCTATCCCTGAAATTGGAAGTCAGGTTTCGCCACTGATCGAGTCCTGTTGTGTAGGTTGCCATGGGGACAAAATATTCAAGGGCGAGTTGAAACTCGAGGAGATTTTGAGAAACGGTTCGGTTGCTGGCAATTTCAAAACGTGGCGAAAGGTAATAGACATGCTCCAATACGAGAACATGCCGCCCGTCGAAGAGGATCAAAGTAACCGGCGGGTTTGCAGTCTCTACCTTTTCGCCATTGAGCGGACGAGGGTAGAGCGTCCTAGTTTTGGGGGATACGAATAGAAGATTGAGTTATCTTTGAAGATATAAGTCATTGGGTCAACGATTCTCCCTTGACTGGTTAATCATTCGGATGGGATCGCGCTTTTCCATCCGGCGTCAAGTTGGTGCTGATGCTGGATAAGAGTGGACGCGTATTCGGGATGCCCAGCCAGATTGCTCATTTCGTTGGGGTCGGTCTGTTGATCGTAGAGTTCGTGGACAAGAGCCTTTCCAGATATCCACTCCCTCCATTGTACGTATCGAAAGCGTTCGGTACGTATGGAGTAGCCCATGACATCTCCGTGCCGCTTGTGCTTGATCTCAGTAAAGTCGCGTGGATACTGGTTGAAGGCGGCAGACTTCCAGGGGCGGATTGGATCTTCCAGAAGCGGTTTTAGGCTGAGGCCTTCGAGTTTCGGAGAAAGCGGGAGCTCACATAGTTCGGATAAGGTCGGGTAGACATCTACCAGTTCAACGAGAGCGTTGGAAGCGTTGCCTTTACTCTTTTGTCCGGGTACGGATAAGATGAGGGGTACGCGAGCGGCCAGTTCGTAGTTGTTCGCTTTTGTCCATAGACCTTGTTCGCCTAGATGAAAGCCGTGGTCACCCCAAAAACAGATGATCGTGTTGTCTGTCAATTCGAGTTCATCGAGTCTGTCAAGAAGACGCCCTAGGAGCGTATCTATATATGAGATACAGGCATAGTAGCCGTGGCGAAGCTCATGGATTTTAGAGGGAGAAATCTCGTTTAAATCTTTAGGAATGTCGGTATAGCCTTCTATCTCGTTCCAGGTTCGTAGGGCGAATTCGGGAGCTCCCTTTGGATGGGAATTCGATACAGGTTTGGGAATGTCTTCCCGCTTGTACAGGTCCCAATATTTCTTTGGGGCAACGAAGGGCAAATGTGGTTTGCGAAATCCGACGCCCAGAAAGAAAGATTTCCCCGTTTCTTTGAATGTAGTGAGCGCTGCCTCAGCAGCGTCGCAGACGAGTCCGTCCACGAACGTGTTGTCGGAGACGTCTTCGGCTTCCGTAGAGGAACGTTTGAGAGTGACGACTGCTCGGTTTTCTTTCGAAGCATAGCGCCATTCATGCTTTCTCCCGGAATCGTATAGTGCTTCTTCTGACCAGGAGGGAGGATCCTTCATAGGGGCGCCGCTTCCGTGGTAGATTTTGCCAATGGAACGTGTGAAGTAGCCGTTGTTCTTAAAGTGCTGGGGCAAGGTAACGAGATCAGGGAAAGTCTCGCGGAAGTGTGATTTCAAATCCCAAACCTGAATTGTGTCGGGGCGTCGACCGGAGAGGAGAGATAAGCGCGAAGGACCGCAGACCGCGAGTTGACAGTAGGCCCGATTGAATACCGTTCCTTGGGAGGCGAGTCGGTCGATATTGGGAGTGATCGCGATCGGATCACCGTAGCAAGCGAGAGCGGGGCGGAGGTCGTCAACGGCGATAAAAAGGACGTTCGGTGCACTGCGTGCACCGAATTGAAAAATGAAAATCGCAAAATGAAAAATGAGAAGTCGCTTAGACATTGTTAGGTCGGGGAGCGGACGTCCTCCGGGCGGGTGAAAATTGTTAGGATTCGGTCTTATCGCGGCATAGTGCCGCAACTAAAATTTTAGTGTTCGAAAAAATAGTCGGGGTATGTGAGAGTGAGTTTTGATTTGTCGGGTTGGCCGTCGACCATGCAGGCGTCGACTTCGGCTTTGAGGCGTAGTACATTTTGGTGGTTGAGCATGGGGTCCTTGGTTTGTTCACGCCAGCTCTGAAGTTCTTGCTGGAGTCGAGATTGCGTCTGGGCGTGCTCGGGTTTACTCGCCAGATTGTTGAACTCGTAGGGATCGGTTTCAAGATCGTAAAGCTCGAATGCAGGTGGGCGTTCCATATTTAGGTAGGCACTGCGGATGGGCTCCTCGGCATCGTCGATGGTTTTTATGAGATCATCGAAAAATCGATTGTTCGTAAAAGTGTATCCAGGATTCACGAGCCCGGGCATTAGGTTACGGATCAGTTTGTAACGTCTGTCTTGTATCGTGCGTTGTGGATAGAAGTTGTGGGCGGAGTGAATGTGGAATTCTGTGAAGAGGTACTGTCTCCACTCAGGGGCTTTACCTTTTAGCAAGGGAACGAGAGAACGGCCCGGGAGATTTGGGACTGGTCGGGACCCGGTTGCGTCTAGTATGGTGGGGAAGATGTCGATGAGGGAGACGAGCTCGGTAGACACGAGTCCTTCTTTCGATGTCTTTGGCCATTTAACGATGAAGGGGACACGGGTTCCTCCCTCATACGAGGTGCGCTTTCCGCGTAGCATGTCGGCACCATGGTCTCCGATGTAGATCACAATCGTGTTGTCCGCTTTGCCCGTCTCTTCGAGCCTCAGTAGCAAGTCGCCAATGTATGTATCGAGACGATTCATACAGTTGTAGTAGTCAGCGGTTTGCTGGCGAAGTTGGGGATTGTCGATTCCGAAATAGGCGAGTGGTTTGACGTCCTTACTGGTGAGGAGTTCTTCGGGGATGCCTTCGACTTGCGGTGTGAAAGGGCGGTGGGCATCAGGGTGATTGACGCTCAGAAAAAAGGGCTCATCGCCCGCTTCCATGAACAACTTCGCTTCTCGGGCGTAGGCGGGAAGATCGTTTCGGGCGAAGTTTGATTTGCCAATCGCTTCAAAGTCGAAGGGGAAGGCGGATTCGGGATTGACGTGCAACTTACCAATGATCCCCGTCCGATAGCCCGCATTCTTTAGGCTTCGCACGATGTTAGGCGTATCCTCTCGGTACATGCGGAACTTCCACGTCGCCAAGCCAATTTGTCCATTTTGGTGGGGGTAGAGACCAGTCAAGAAAGCGGCTCGGGATTGGCTGCAGCCTGCTTGGGCGACATAGGCGTTTTTAAAAAGAACGCCCTCAGAAGCGAGTTGGTCGAGAACCGGTGTTTTGACGTAGGGTTCCCCGTAGCACCCCAACTCTTGTCCGTTATCCTCGGATACGATGAGAAGAATGTTTGGCGACTTTGCCAAAGAATAAGTCGTAAGGCTTATGGCAAAAGCAATTAAGACCTTGGAGAAAAGGCGAATCAGGTATTGGAGGTGGGTAAGAGTCGTATCGGTGCGCGGCAGAAGACAGTCAAGCAAACGCGACCCGTGCGGTGGATGTGACTTTACCTTAGCCCCTGAAAAGGCGGTTTGGGTTTGAGGCATAATAGAAAATGACCTTAGGTTGCTAAGCACTAATTGCAAGCCTTTCGGATGCCAAGAACCCTGAGTTTCCGGTATGGAAAAATCTCTAGGGTTTTGAAAAAACGCCTGAGGAATCTCGAAACATATTCCTTTCGTGAAGTGGCATCGATCTTCAGGCGTACCGTAATGGGCTGATCTTCTGATCCAGCAGGCCCGTCCTACTTCGCCAGACAGATTTGATTGACCTTCGCGGTTCGCCGGGCCCTACCTGCGTTACCAGAGTTATCTCACCTTCACCCGGATAGAGGAGCGGTCGACTAATCGAAATTTTCTAGTAGCGGGTCTTTGGTTACCTGTCCGCTACTGTTCTAGGTCTTCGATGCGGCGTGCCGGTGTACCTGTATCCCAGCGGGGTTGCCAGCCTGACTTTTCTACCGTGGCCCTAAAGATCACCGTGTTGTGGAGGTCGAGATCGCTGGTCCAAATGAATTTCGCGCCTTCAAAATCGTAATCACGAAACGGTCGGGGAGGCCGTACAACCGCTTCTTCGTATTCAGTAGCCGCTTCCCAGCCGCTATCATCAAAACCGACAGAAAACCAATCGGTCGGAATGGGTAGATGGCGGACCGGGGGCTTTTCTCCTTCCATGGGACCGAAGAAGAAGCACTTCGCTTTCCAATCAGAACTACTAACGGCGTGGTCGCCGAGTTTGAGAATGAAGCCGCCATCACCAATTTGAGTGTGTTCATATTCCCTTCCCGTAATGGCATCGGCATTGTCACGGGCCATTACGGCAATGGTCATTGGGTATTCTGGAAGCACTTCCACCGAAATTATGTTGTGGGGCATGAACTCGATCGAGTCGACCGCGATCAGCTTACCATTGATATATAGCTTAAACCAATTGTCGGCGTAGACATTGAGCTTAGCCAGATCGCCGGCGTTCGGTTTAATGATGTGACTAGGTAGGCGACTCCGTTGGGCAGTAGCTGAGGTTAAAAAAGTAAGGCAAACGAAGATGCATAGTGATCGAGTCATACCGCGGAGTTTCAAGAGAAAGTAGCAATAGGTCAAGATGTGACCGAGTCGGGAAGCCTCAATCGTTGAAGCGTCTGTAAGGACGATGGGGCTTCTACATCGGGCTCGTAGTTGTAAATCGAATGCTCGGAGAGGAGGGGCAAAGATGCGGGATGCCATACTGGAAAACTTTTTATGCGTCCGTGCCGGCCAGTCATTAGTGAAGATTTCGCTAATCCAGGCCGCCTCTGCAACCGCTTTGGAGCCAGTCGAATCAGCCGCTCTAGGCCGAGCTGCATAGGAATCACTGGTGCGCCGCCGACCTGAGATTGGGCCCATACTATTCCGCAACCTCGCGAGACAGCTCGGCAAGAAACTGCTACGGGCGGACAAGAGAATGGTGAGTGCTGTGGATTAAAGAAGGAGGCGAGCCGAAACCGGTTCCGGTAGATCGCTTCTCGAAAGTGAGAATCCGGTGTTTGGGTAGCGGATTTGCAGGTGTTGTCGACTTGATCTTGAGGGTCGGTTTTGAGGTCTTTATGCCCTCATTCGAGACCCTTCCAAGGTTTTGAACCAACAAAACCCCTCATGGACGCTGCTGAACTTAAAGTTAGTCAGGCCCTGAAATCAACAGGAGAAACTTCGGAGCTAACCGATCGAGAAAAGCATCTGATTGGATTGGCGGTCGTTCTCACTCGAGGTTGCCAGCTTTGCACCGGCAGGAGAATGGAAGATGCGATCAAATCAGGAATGACGTATGATACCGTCCGAGAAACCATCGATTTGTTGGCAGCGGTCAATGCGGGTGTCATACTTCGATCCGCAATTTCTGGAGCAGACTTAGCAAACCTAGATGCAGCCTGTAGCGGCGAAGAGTGCTCCGTTGGGGAGTGGTTAGGAGCTCATCTTAAAATGGTGTGACGCCTTTCTTGAGAATGATATTCCCGTACTTGGCGGTTTCACCCGTCATGATCACTGCGTAGGCGGCTCGGGCTCGATCATAAAAGGCGAATCGTTCAATACGCTCTGGAGGGCTCGTATCCGGCCAGGATTTTCGCATGGCGCTTAAATAGGAAGATTCGACGGTGGGATCGAGCGTATCCCCCTCGACCGCATCCATCATTCCAAGCGGATTTTCCACATACTGGTCGAGTATGAAAAGGGGAGCAATGGCTTCGAGTAGGGGGGCGATCTTCAATCCATCTGCACGAATCACATTGGTGCTGTGGCTTTCACCCGGAAAATGGGCATCTGCCAGGACGATCTCGTCGCCATGGCCCATGCGGTAAAGAGTATTAAGAAGTTCAGGACTGATGAGCAGTGATATTCCAATGAGCATTTTATTAAGGCTGAAGGTAGAAGGCTTAAGGTGTAACCAACTGAGTGAGGTTTAAATCTGAATTCGGTGAGAGTGTTATTCCTGATCTTCTAGAAATCAACCCAGTTTACTTGAGAGCTCGCTGAGTTAGTAATCTAATAAACCATTCTGCGATGTCGGTAGCGGTCAACGGCAACAGCGAGTATGATGATGGCTCCGATCACCATTTCCTGTACCCATTTGGGCCAGCCCATTTGTTGGCCACCCATATAGAGAATGGTAATGATCAATGCTCCAACGATTGTGCCGAGAATAGAGCCTTCGCCGCCCGAGAAACTTGCGCCGCCGATGATTACAGCGGCGATGACGAAGAGCTCATACATGATACCGGTTGTGGGTTGTCCCACTCCGCCAATATAGGAAAACTGCATGAAACCTGCGAGAGCACAGAAAAACCCGGTGAGTCCGTAGACGAAGAGCTTTGTTCGTCCAACGGGTACCCCGCAAAGCCGAGCAGTTTCTTCGTTTGAGCCGACCGCATATACGTGCCGACCAAAGCGAGTGTACTTAAGGATAAACGAAGCCACTGCGATACAGAGGATGAGAATCCAAACTCCTGCGGGAAGGAGCATCCAGCTTTTTGCTTTGTTGGTGAGCGTTGGATCCATGAGACCGCCAATCCAAGTCTCCTCGGGTGGATAGATGTCGCGTTCGCCAGCGATGCCTTTCGCCAATCCGCGAATGATGCCCATGGACCCAAGGGTAACGATGAAAGGAACAATCTTGAGCCGTACGATCAACGCTCCGTTTAGCAACCCAACGAGTGTTGCTCCCAGGATTGCGAATAGGCAGGCCAAAAGTGGAGTGAGAAACGGATACTGATGAACCAGGTAGACTAGTTCACCACTCGCGCCATCGATCTGAATATTCAGTGTCCAGGCGACCAATACAACGGCGAGAGCGATTATAGATCCTACGGAAAGGTCGATTCCAGCCGTGATAATGACAAAAGTCATTCCGAGGGCAGCGGTTGCGTAGACCGAACTTTGTCGTACAATATTCTCGAGATTGCGAAGGGTGTAGAACTTCCCGTCTTCAACGAATATCGCAAAAAAGAGAAAAACGATAATCAGGGCGATAAAGCGGGCGCCAATATTGACCCAGGCACTTGATTTAATAAGAGAGTTTAGAGGTTTTGACGGCATTCGGTGAAAGTTTTAGCGTGTGGGCATACGCGTAATTCGTAATTGAGCAAATTTGTATTTTATAAATCTGGCGGGGGTAATGGGCGATGGGAGTTTGAGAATCATGTTAGCTAATCTGCGTTTTTCCATGTCTTGTCTTATAGCGAACTTCATAGCTATTGTTCCTGCCCAATAGCGGCAGCCATGAGCTGGTGTTCGTCCCAATCGGATACGGGTCTGGCTTCGCTCAGGTAGCCGCGCGACATGACGGCGATTCGATCGCAGGTGCCGAGGAGCTCTGGAAGATAGCTGCTCACAATCAATATGGCTTTGGGCTCTCTGTTGGCGTCTCCCCGGGCCAATAGATCAATCAGCTTGTAGATTTGCGCTTTAGACCCAACGTCAATTCCTCGTGTCGGCTCGTCGAGGAGCAGAATGTCGACGTCTGCGTGAAGCAGGCGGGCGATGGCGACTTTCTGCTGATTGCCGCCTGAAAGATCTCCCACTGATTGCTGGGCGGATTGGCATTTGATTAGAATTTCCTCTATCCATTGATTGGAGGCGGCTATTTGCTGGGAAGGAAAGACCAGTCGTCCTGGACCTAGTCCCGCTAGATTGGGCAATGTAATGTTGTCTGCAATACTCAGACCAAGGGCTAGTCCCTGCGTTTTGCGGTCTTCGCTGACCATTCCGACTTTCTGACTCCATCTCAAGGCAGGATCGGCAACTCCTGAATAGGACCCGATTCTAACTTCGCCACTGGTCACAGGTTCGAGTCCGAAAAGTGTGTCGAGCAACTCCGTTCGACCCGCTCCTACCAGACCCGCGATTCCGAGTACCTCTCCTCGGTTTAGTTGAAGCGAGGCCAATCGGGGCTTCTTGACACCGGCAAGATTCCTAACTTCAAGAACGGTGTCTGAGCTTGAATGATCACTGCGTGGGTACAGTTCGGATACATCGCGTCCGACCATTAAAGCGATTATGTCTGCTTCGGATGCTTCTAGGGTCGCTCCGTCGCCCACACTTTCTCCGTCCCGCAAAACGGTATATCGGTCGCTGATGGATTTAACTTCTTCCAGAAAATGGGAGATATAGATAACGGATATTCCTTTGGAGGACAATGTTCTAACGAGTTTGAAAAGTTTCTCGATGTCTTTTGCTGCAAGCGAACTTGTAGGTTCATCTAGAACCAAGACGCGGCAATCTAGAGCGACCGCCCGGGCAATCTCTACCAGTTGCTGTTGGCCAATGGAGAGTTGATTGACCGGGAGTTCAGGGTCGACTTGCTCGAGTCCGACGACAGAGAGCGCTTCGATTGACTTCGATTTCATCGCTTTCCATTGAACCAATCCGTACCGGGACGGTTCGATGCCAAGCAAGATGTTCTCCATCACCGAAAGGTGGGGAGCGAGCGAAAGCTCCTGATAGATCATCGCCACACCCGATTCCCGTGCGTGCAGGGGATTGGTCGGGCTGTATTTCATCCCGTCAAGATAGAGCGATCCCCCATCGGGGGAGTGTGCTCCCGAGAGAACCTTCATTAAGGTGCTTTTTCCTGCGCCGTTTTCGCCGACAAGCGCCATAACCTCTCCGGCACCAACGCAAAGATTAACGCTTTTCAGGGCCAAAGTGGCTCCAAAGCGCTTGCAAATTCCTCGCATTTCTAGGCGAGGTGGAGAGGTTTCGGAATCTGAAGGAATAAGGCTGAAGGTAGAACTAGAAAGTGGCTCAGCGCTTTAGTCTGAGTCCTTCGTTATTTGAATTTCGTGGATTGAATCTAGCACAGCTGTACGTACTGAGCTACAATAGCTTCGTGGCAAAAATTGAGTATCCAAAAACTAGAGGTTCACTTCAGACCCACTAGTGCACGAATAGCGGGTTCGTTCTTGAGCCGATCTGAAGTGACCACTTCGACGCCTGTATCGATGAGAGCGTCTACGGATTCGCCTTTGGATACGGCGACTGCTGTTTTGACCGCAAGATATCCCATCTTCTCCGGACTTTGGACGATGAGAGCATCGATTTTTCCAGCTTGGAGTTCTTCGACCAGTTTTTTTGAACTGTCGAATCCAACGAACGTTAGATCTACTTGGATACCACTGTCTCTAAGATCATCGAGAGCAGATGAGACGCCGAGGGTTGTGGTGAGATTGGCGGCAAAAATACCTTCGATATCCAGTTTCCCGTTTTTTATGAAGCGTTCAAGAGTGTTCGCAACGACGCTTTTGGATCCCTCAAGGGTGCCCGATTCAGAAAAAGGTTCGGCCACAATGTCGTGACCGGCAATCTTAGCGGTCTCAATGAAGCCATCGGAACGTTTGGCAGTGCTCGCTGTACCTTGCACATATCGGAAGACGACTAGCTGGCTCTTCGTCGCAAGGTTGTCGTTCATGAAATCCGCTCCGAGCGATCCTCCCAGCACGTTGTCGGTGGCGATAAAGCTGGAGTGCGCATCTCCGTCCACTCCAGAATCAAAAATGACGACTGGAATCCCGTTGTCTACGGCTGACTGGACAGGTTTTCGTTGAGCTTGATTATTGAGTGGGGCGATGGCGATGGCGTCGACGCCCAGATTGATCATATTTTCGATGATCTTTGTTTGCTCGGCGATTTCTGTCTCGGTCACGGTTCCTTCCCACTTAAGGTCGATATCGAGCTCCGATGCGGCTTTACGAGCACCCGCTTCGACGGTTTCCCAGAAGTCCCCCCCTGTGGCTTTGGGAATGGCGGCGATCACCGTTTTATCATTGCTGGCTGCCGTTGATCTCGAATCCTGGGAAGGGGAGCAACCGGTTATGATCGCAGCAAGCGCGAAGATGGGAATAAAAGAGAGCAGAGGTAGTTTTTTCATTTGCTGATAGACTATGCGCTAAACAACTGACTAGTTAGTGGTTCGAAATCAACCTGATAAGGACCTCAGAAACCAGATATGAGCCCCGATGGAATATTGAAGCGATCTATCCTGTCAGGGATCTTTCTGACGTGTGCGGCCTTCGCGAGCAGTGGGGAGATTAGCGATGACTTTGAACGTTCCGAGGTAGGTGATGCCTGGACAGGCCATATGTACTCGTTTTCGATTAAGGACGGAGCTTTGGTCGCTTCGCAGCTACCGGATGCAGGCCATGGAGCAGTGATTCGGACGCAACTTGATTTTCGAAATATGAAGATTGATTTCGACGTTAAATTTGAAGGAGGGGAACGCTTCAATTTTGTGATCGACGACAAGAATTGCGAGGAGGTGCACGCCGGTCATATTTGCCGTGTTTCGATCACTCGGAATAGGCTCACCGTTCAGGACGACCGCAATGGGGCGATGAACCTCAAGCTGAGAGAATTGAGGAAGCAACCGGAGAAAGCGGCAGAGATTGAGGCTTTTCTGGAAACGACGAAATCTTCAGGCGACTTCGAATTCCTCGATGGCCGGTGGTATCATATGCAAGTGGTGATTGAGAACAATCAGATGAGTGCATCTTTGGATGGGAAAATAGTCGCAAAATTGACCTCGCCGGGGATTGCTCACCCAACCAAGACGCAATTCGGATTCACGGTAACCGGTCGGGACATTCTATTTGATAATGTTGTGGCAGTCGGGACCAAATAGGCGAGCGGGTATAGCAGGACTGGTTGGGAGGACTGGCTCAATCCAAGAAGGGATTTCATGGTAAAGCCCTATGCGAGCTTTTGATTCCATACTTTTGGCTGATTGGACACTCTCTTAGACCTCGATAATTGCTTTTACTAGGTCGGGTTGGGAAACGATTTCTTCGAATTGCTCAGGTACATCTAGAATTGCCATACGATGGGTGATCCATGGCTTTGTATCAATGGAGCCATCGGCAACGGCTGCGATTACTTTCTTGAACGTATCGGGTGTTGCATTACGGCTCGCCATCAAGGTTAGTTCCTTCCGATGTAAATTAGGATCGTCAAAAAATATTTCGCCCATGAGTAATCCCACGAAGACAATCCGCCCACCGTTGGCAGCAAGATTAAAGGTCCGCTGCATTGAGAATCGATTGCCGGTAGCGTCGAGTACGACCTGTGGCAGGTCTCCGTCGCAAATATCTTTGAGCTGGTCTTCGAAATCCGGTGCGTCTGCTTTCAGGACATGAGGAACGTTGATGACGTCACGGCAGAAACCTAGCCGCTCCTCACTAATGTCAGCCACAATAACTCGACTGCCAAGGGTGAGTGCGAATTGAATGGCGCCTAGACCTATAGGCCCAATCCCAAGGATTAGAATCGTTTCATCCTTGGTAAGCATCGACCGTTCGATTCCATGAGTTCCGATGCAGATCGTTTCGATGAGTGCTAGCTGCTCGAAGGAAAGCTCGTTGGCTCGGTGTAGCTTTTCAATGGGTACGGTGATGTAAGGTCTCATCCCGCCGTCGATATGCACACCTAGCACCTTCAAATCTTCACAGCAATTGGACTTGCCCATTCGGGAAGCCGGACTGTTGGGGTTATTCAAATACGGCTCAATGGAGCACTTGTCTCCCGGCTTCAGTCCCAGGCCGTTGTCGTCGATTTCGATAATCTCTGCTCCGAGCTCATGTCCAAGGATGCGGGGATAGTCGAAAAACGGCTGTCTGCCATGAAAGGCGTGGATGTCGGTTCCGCAGACACCGATGCGATGAATGCGCACAAGTGCTTCGCCTGGCTTAAGAGCCGGCCTTAGCTCTTCGATCACTTTGAAACGCCCCGGGGTTTCTAACTGAATGCCCTTCATGTTTTAAAAACGTCATTCGAATGGGAGAACTTGGGCGGTTGCAAGCGGTAAACCCTATTTGAGGTTACAAATGGCGCGAACTGGAATGGGAATCCTGTCGGTACAGTTCTCAGAGACTGTCCAGTAAATCAGAACATGTATCGTTGCTCAACAGATAAGCCTGCCGCGAGGCGGTTGAGTGGCGGGGTATCCATGGAATGGCTATCCTCCGCGTGAGCAACGCGGCACTAGGCCTATTTGGTCAGCAACCCTTCAGTGTAGCGTCCTTTTTCGCTTTTGGTTACGGTGCCTCGACCACACTTTGCCACAAACGAAAATTCCTGCCGCGATGCATGTTCTGATTTTTTAGATAATCTCTTGGACCTGGGCTCGGCTATAAATTGAAATGAACAAAGAGATTGTTATTGGGTGCGGAATTCGCCAAGTTCTGGCTCTCCCCTCGATAGGTAAACCCTTCTAGCCCAATATTTATGACTGACTCTTCTCCCTCATCAAACTCCTCGAGACTATTCTACTGGGCATTGACCTCGGCGTTAGCGGGTTTCATTTTCGGCTTCGATACCGTCGTTATTTCTGGGGCCGAACAACGGATTCAGGAGCTCTGGGGACTGTCTGCTGGGGTTCATGGACTCGCCATGAGCATGGCCTTGTGGGGTACCGTATTGGGAGCTTTGATCGGAGGTTGGCCGACAGATCGATTTGGTCGGAAGAAGACTCTGCTGTGGATTGGCGTTCTGTATTTCGTATCCGCAATCGGATCCGCTTTTGCTCCCGAGATCAAAACCTTCATTATTGCCCGTTTCATCGGGGGGGTGGGGATTGGAGTTTCAACCATTGCCGCCCCTCTGTACATTTCTGAGATCGCGCCGGCCAAAAAGCGGGGCCAACTCACCGGAATGTTCCAATTCAACATCGTATTCGGAGTTCTCGTTGCCTTCCTCTCCAACTATCTGCTTGGGGGAATCGGGGAGAACGCCTGGCGCTGGATGCTTGGAGTGGAAGCGATTCCCGCACTCGTATACACCCTTATGTGTTTTGGTATACCGGAGAGCCCTCGCTGGCTCATCGGGGTGAAGCGTGATCGCCTGAGTGGTTTAGAGATCCTGAGAAAGATTCGTCCAGATGATTCTGATGAGCGACTTGCTGAAAAAGCCGACGAGATCGCCCAGTCATCGGGCACGCCGCGGGAAAAGACTGCTTTCTGGACCAAGAGGCTCAAGGCACCGATTTTTCTAGCCTTCCTCATCGCGTTTTTCAATCAGCTCTCTGGTATCAATGCCGTCCTCTACTTCGCCCCGCGCATTTTTTCTATGACCGGGCTAGGGGAGAAGGCGGCCTTGCTGCAATCGGTGGGTATTGGAGTTACTAATTTAGTATTCACGTTTTTAGGACTCTATTTGATCGATCGACTAGGACGCAGGACGTTGCTTTACATCGGTTCATTTGGCTACATCGCTGCCCTTGGTCTCTGTTCATGGGCGTTTTTTACCGAGAATTTTGCCATTGTTCCGCTCTGCATATTTGCCTTCATCGGCGCCCACGCCGTGGGACAGGGGGCGGTGATCTGGGTATTCATTTCGGAGATATTCCCGAATTCGAATCGGGCGGCAGGCCAGACGCTCGGTTGCGCGACGCACTGGATTTTCGCTGCTTTGCTCACGCTGTTCTTTCCGAAAATGGTGGAACTCTTTCCGGCGGGATATGTATTTCTCTTCTTCTGCGTTATGATGGTCGTCCAGTTGATCTGGGTCAAAATGATGGTTCCGGAGACAAAAGGGGTTTCTCTGGAGAAAATCGAAGAGAGGCTGGGAGTTCAGTGAGTTTGATAATCTCCTACGATGGCAAAGGCTAGACCTAATGTCTTGTTCATTTTGCTTGATGATTTCGGTTGGACCGATGCGGGATGCTATGGAAGCAGCTTTTACGAGACCCCTCGAATGGACCAGCTTGCCAATGAGGGGATGCGGTTCACCAATGCGTACGCGGCGTGTCCCGTCTGTTCTCCCACGCGGGCGAGTATTCTGACGGGGAAGTATCCCGCGCGTTTAGGCGTGACGCAGTGGCTAGGGGGCTATTCAGAGGGCAAGCTAGCTCATGTGCCTTATGTGGAGCATCTGTCCTGTGAGGAGACATCATTGGCCCGAGTCTTAAATGACGGCGGCTACGCTACCTGGCACGTGGGAAAATGGCATTTAAGCAAGCACGGCGACCAGCGATTTGAAACGTACCCAGAAAAACATGGCTTTGATGTGAATATTGGCGGCTGTGATTGGGGAGCGCCCAAGAATGGCTATTTTGCCCCCTATGGGCTGGAGACGCTTCCGGATGGACCGGAAGGAGAGTATCTGACGGATCGGCTGACGGATGAGGCGGTCCGATTAATAGAAGGCTCGCAAGACGAGCCATGGTTTATGCACTTGTCCCACTACGCGGTGCATACGCCGATCGAGTGCCATGAGACCCTCGTTGAAAAGTATAGGCAGAAAAGTGAAGCTCTCGGACTGGCCACGGAAGATCCGTTTGTTGAAGGAGAGCCATTTCCCTGTTTGCACAAGAAAGACCAGAAGGTGTTGAGACGGGTGGTGCAGAGCGATCCGGTTTATGCTGCGATGGTCGAGAATGTCGACACGAACATCGGCCGCGTTCTCGATGCGATCGACTCCGCCGGACAAAGGGACAACACGATTGTGATTTTCTTTAGTGACAATGGTGGTCTCGCGACAGCTGAAGGATCCCCCACCTGCAACGCCCCACTACATGAGGGCAAAGGCTGGATGTATGAAGGTGGGACCCGGGAACCTCTGATCGTTCGTTGGCCTAAAGTCGTTCCTGCTGGAGCGATCACGAAGCAGGTTGCCACTTCAACTGACTTTTACCCGACCTTGCTCGAATGCGCGGGGCGGCCTTTATTGCCGGAGCAGCATTGCGACGGAGTGAGCCTTTTGCCCGTGCTAAAAGGGGAGGCCGATCTTGATCGTGGAGCGATTTTCTGGCACTATCCACACTACAGTAATCAAGGCGGTAGTCCGGGCTGTTCGATGAGGGAAGGGGACTGGAAGTTGATCGAGTTTTTTGAGGATAACAGGGTAGAGCTATACAATCTAGAGGATGACATCAGTGAAGAGCACGATGTGGGCAATGAGTATCCCGAAAAGAGAGACGATATGCTTTTGAAACTTTCCGAATGGAGAAAGTCCATTTGCGCAAAAATTCCAAAGGTTAATCAGAGCTATGGCGGCTAATTTTGAGATTTAAACTTCAAAAGACCCCTGGAAAACGGCAAAGTCCGGTGTTTCTCTTAACTACGGAGAGCGACCTTAAACATCTAATTTCCTATTAGGGAAAGGTCGTCCAGACCGGAAATGAGGAAGAGCAATCCAAGCAGGTTTTTCAGAGCTCTCAATATCATGTGGAGCGGGTTTAGTTCCCGAAATGACTTAGTGGCTCGAACAAAATAGTTAGTGGGAAGCTGGGAAAGGATTATTGGAATGATAACGACGAATCCTAGGAACAGAACCAGGCTGGCGGCTCCTAGGGCAAAAAACAGGCTTAGGTATTTTTCGATCACTGCAAATAGGCGAGTCGGAAGACCATGCGGCAAGATCGTTAGTTGGTTCGACTGAAGTTAGGATTTCTTTCTCTGGTCGATCATCTCCTCGAAACTCTCAGGGTCTTCCGGTGTGACGACGATTGTCCGATTGGGAAATCTGAGTACGACAGAGTTCCGGGAATAGTGGCGAATGCGCGGTACCTTCCAAGAAGCTTGTTCCTGAATAGGCCACCATTGCCAAAGAACCGAATCGATTTGCACATCGCATCCGGGTTCGCCTCCACCGAGTTGAGGTCCCCTATTTCGATAGTTGTCTGCCAACCCAGTCTCTGGATAATGAGTTGGTTCTCCTGAAGTCGGTAATTGCGGATACTGAAAAGAGCAGAAATCGCAGTAGTGACAAAGGGCAGTAGAACCATCGCTGTTTTCCATTTGGCCCACATTTTTTGACTCATACAGGCTCCGAACGAAAAGACAGCTGGAAAGAGGAAACAGGTCAAAAGAGTAGTGACTTTCAGAGACTTTCCCCAGGTCGCGTTGAATGTATTGTTCTCGAGCATACGATTAGTAACCCCGATGCACTGTGGAACTACTTTTCGATCAATTGGATGGCTTTTTCGGCTAGTCTTTCGCCGAACAATTTGTACCCGGATACGGAATAGTGCAAATCATCCTTTATTTGATTTCCCTGCTTGTTTAGGCCAGTATTTAGGTCGTCCGTGTCTACCCAGGCGGTATTCGGTTTGGAATCAGCAAATGCGACTTGAAGATCTCTTATTCGAGTCCAATGCGGATAGGTTTTATTTTCCATGTCGAAATCGCTTAGGCGACCCATGATAATATTGATATCCTTGCGTCGGAGGTCCCCCTGGAGTTGTGTTATGATTCCCTCGAAGCTGTCGATATACCGATCCGCGAGGCCCTCTCGTGCATCTCTCTCACCTTGCATCCAAAGGAATGTGACGGTTTGAACCTTCTTCCCTTCGTAGGCGGGTTGGACTTTCGATAAGAGTTGGTCGTACAGGTCGCCAATCTGTTTGGGGTCATCATTTTCCCTGAGTGACCAATCCTTGTGCCACCGCCGTATCGGTTGTCCGCCAAGAGCGTCCTTGACGACGATCACGTTTTCCGCACCGAATTTTTGTGATACTGCTGGGATGAAGGAAATGTCTGGATCAAGACCCGCCATGTTGGACTGGCCTGACAGTATAAATAGATGAGATCCTTTCTGTGTGCAACTTGAGCCTAACATGGCAAACGCTGCGAGGAGTACGAGAGGGCTTTTCACGAATACGAGGGGTTCTGATGATGGAGCTACAATTCCAAGAGGAGATGAAGCGGATTTTCCAGGATCTCTTTCATTTTGATCAGAAAGGTCACCGCCTCTTTTCCATCGATGATCCTATGGTCATAGGATAGCGCTAAATACATCATTGGGCGAATGACCACTTGTCCGTCAACTGCAACGGGTCGATCCTGAATGGTGTGCATACCAAGGATGGCACTCTGGGGTGAGTTTAGAATCGGTGTTGAGAGAAGGGAACCAAAAACGCCTCCGTTGGTAATGGTAAAGACGCCTCCTTGGATATCCTCGAAGGCGATCTTTCCGGCACGGGCCTTTTCTGCATAGTTGCGGATCTCTTTTTCGATGTTGGCTAGGGATAGTGATTCGCAGTCACGCACAACTGGCACGATAAGTCCCTTTTCTGTGGATACGGCGATTCCGATGTCGTAGTAGTGATTCTCGACGATCTCCTCACCGTCTATCATAGCATTGATGGCCGGGGTTTGCTGGAGCGCTCGAACGGCTGCTTTGACAAAAAAAGACATAAACCCTAGCTTCACTCCGTGGACTTCGGTAAAAGACTCCTGGTGTTTCGCTCTGAGGGCCTTGATGGCGGAGAGATCAACCTCGTTGAAAGTCGTCAACATGGCCGTTTCCTGCTGGGCGTTGACCAGTCGCTCGGCGATCTTCTTCCTTAAGGGAGAGAGGCGTTTGCGGGTGGTTCGACCAGATTTATCCGAGACAGGCTGGGACTTTGCGGGAGCTGCTGGTTTGGGTTTAGCGGCTGTCTCCGGCTTCGAGCTAGGCTTTTCGTAAACAGGAACTGGCGTTTTCGCTTCGGGAACTTGCGCCCTTTCTTCCACACCGGGTGCCGGTTCGGGTTCCGCGGGGGCGTCTTCCTTCTCCGGAGCCGAAGCGGATTCGTCGATCTTCGCTACGGTTTGACCGATGTCTACTTCATCCCCTTCTTCTGCTTTGAGTGAAATGACACCTGAAACTTCGGCGAGTCCTTCAGACGTGATCTTGTCCGTTTCCAGCTCGTAAATGACCTGGTCCTTTTCGACGTAGTCACCCTCCTTAACATGCCAGGCTGCAATGATCCCGCTGGTGATAGACTCGCCGAGAGTAGGTACTTTTATTTCGGTTGCCATGTGTTTCTTGAAATCAGTCTTGGTAAAAAGTTGGTCACGTAAAATTTGTTGTAGGTATTGCGAGACTAGGCTTTTGAGTAAAAGGCAACGTGGAGAAACGTCTCCAGTTCACTCTTATGTAGCGACATGGTGCCTACTGCAGGGCTGGCGCTGGAATCCCTTCCAGCATATCGTGGTTTTCTCCCCAGCAGGTTCTCGAGAAGCGGGGCGATGTACGACCATGCTCCCATGTTCTGGGACTCTTCCTGGCACCAAGTGATGGAATCGACCTTCTCATACCGGGAAACGATTTCCTTTAGTTTGTCACTATGTAATGGGTACAGTTGCTCGATTCTGATGATGGCGGTATTAGAGACTTTATTGCTCGTTCGGTATCCGATCAAGTCGTAGTAAACTTTTCCGGAGCAAAGAATAAGTTTTTCGATGGCATTGGCGTCCTCGATTTCGTCATCAAGTATTTCATTGAATGCCCCCTGTTCCAATTCCTCCCAACTGGATACGGCTTCCTTGTGTCGAAGGAGTGACTTGGGAGCCATAATGACGAGCGGCTTTCTGAGTTTTCGCATAATCTGGCGCCGGAGAATGTGAAAGTACTGGGCAGGTTTTGTGAGATTAGCGACTTGGATGTTTTCCTCCGCGCAGGATTGGAGAAAGCGTTCGAGACGGGCAGAGGAGTGCTCAGGACCTTGTCCTTCGTACCCGTGAGGGAGCAGCATAACAATCCCGCTTAGTCGTCCCCACTTTGATTCGCTCGAAATGATAAACTGATCGATGATGACCTGGGCCCCATTTACGAAGTCGCCAAATTGGGCTTCCCAAATGCAGAGCATCTTCGGGTAGTCGATCGAGTATCCAAAATCGAACCCCAGAACACCCGCTTCAGAAAGAAGAGAGTTGTAGACGCAAAATTGGGCCTGATCTTCCGACAAATTCAGGAGGGGTACATGTCGGTCGCTGGTTTTCTCGTCGTGTAGGACGGCGTGTCGTTGACTAAAGGTGCCCCGTTCGCTGTCCTGGCCGGACAGCCTCACGGGAGTTCCTTCAAGGAGGAGGGTGCCGAATGCGAGGGCTTCCGCGAAGGACCAGTCGATGCCAGCTCGATTGTCGTATGCTTTGCGGCGGTTGGAGAGAAAGCGTTGAATCTTCTTGTTAAAGTTTGCCGAGTTAGGAATCCTTGTCAGTCCGGATACAACTGTATCCAAAGTTACTTTACTAACTTTCGTCTCAGTTGGGCTAAATGAAAACCGTTCTTGAAATACCGCGGTGGAGCCGGCGAATGGATTGCCACCATGATGCCTTTGCTCATTGGCTTTTTTGACTCGTTCCAGTGATTGCTCGAGAGATGCTTCATACTCACGGCGGATTGAATCAATTTTTTCCTGAGTGAAAGTGCCTTCATTAATCAAGCTCTTGGAAAGAATATCACTAATCCGAGGATGTTTTGCGATGCGGTCGTATAGCTCGGGACTGGTGAAAGCGGGCTCGTCCGCTTCATTATGACCATGCTTTCGGTAGCAATAAAGGTCGATAACAACGTCTCTCTGGAATTCCTGACGATATTCTATGGCGAGGAGGGTTGCAAATACGACGGCTTGTGGATCATCCCCATTGACGTGGAAAATGGGAGCTTCGATCATCTTTGCAATGTCGGTGCAGTAGTTGGTCGAACGTGCTTCCTTGGGAGTGGTAGTGAAGCCGATCTGATTATTTACGACGATGTGTAAAGTGCCGCCGGTCCGGTACCCGGGTAGCTGGGAGAAATTTAGAACTTCCGCGACCATTCCCTGCCCGGCAAAGGCGGCATCGCCATGTATTAGAATAGGCAGGACCTTTTTTCGTTCGGTGTCATTGCGCTTCCTTTGACGGGCCCGCGCTTTGCCTTGGACAATGGGGTTGACGGCTTCCAAATGAGATGGATTGGAAGCAAGGCGCATCTCGACTCTGTGCCCCTCCTTGGTTTCAATTACGTTGTCGTAGCCCAGGTGATATTTCACATCGCCGTCCCCGGCGACCGTGTTGGGGACATAGGTATCGCCAAACTCCTCGAAAATGAAGTCGTACGACTTTTTCAGCGTATTGGCCAGGACGTTGAGACGACCACGGTGGGCCATTCCCATGACGACTTCCTTAATTCCAAGTCGCCCGCATTGTTCAAGGGCATTGTCGAGGCAGGGAATCAGGGTTTCGCCGCCTTCAAGGGAAAATCGCTTTTGCCCTGAGTAGCGAGTATGCAAGAATCGTTCGAACTCCTCCGCCGCAAAAATCTTTCTCAATATGCGATTCTTTACTTTTTCGGAGAAGTTAATCTTTCCTTGAAGGGGCTCGATCTTCTGTTGGATCCATCGCCTCGCTTCGCGATTCTGGATATGAATATACTCGTAACCAATCGTGGAACAGTAGGTCTTACGAAGGGCTTCGATTAAGCCACGAAGCTTGATGTTCTGACTTTCGAGAAAGTGTCCGGAGTCAAACTCTTGGTCGAGATCGCTCTCGGACAATCCGAATTCCGAAAGTTCCAGATTGGGATTGTTCGGGGGTGGGCCGGACAGCGGATCCAGGTTTGCCTGGGAATGCCCCAGACTTCGATAGCCGTAGATGAGGCTCGAAACATTCATCTGCTTCGAGGCCTTTTCGGAGTCTTGACCTTGAGCCTTTGACTTGGGCGGGAGCTTTTGCGCTAGCTCAAAGCCCTCAAAGAATGCGTCCCACTGAGGCTCGACGGAGCGTGGGTCGCTTTTCCATTTTTCATAGTAGGATTCTATGAGGTCGGCGTTGGAGCGCGATGCGATCGTTACCATTTGAATTTATTCGCGGAAAAGCGGTTTGTATTTTTCACAGCTTCAGTAAAATTTAGGTTAGACGTTCGCAAGAAGCTTCTTGTGCAGCAAGACTAACTGTGTTGAATATATCAGTTATTTTCCGATTCATTCGGTTTAGAACCTCGATGATCGAAAAAGAATAGCCAGGAAGGTTTCCATTGGTATTACTAATTGAATTTTAGGGGGACATGATCGAAGAGAGGCTAAAGGAAACGCTGTCATCATTTCAGAAGGGGATAAAGAACTCCGATGCGAGTGCCATAACCGGCAGTTTGAGGACTTTGGACGAATTGATGGGCTTGCACCGCAGCGAACTGGATCCGGAGCTCGTGCACTATCTTTCTAGGAGGAGTTACGAAAAGGCTCAAATGTACCTGGAAGGGAAGGACGGAATCCCGAAAGGTATTTGCGGAAAGTAGAATCTAGTAGAACTCGATGGGTAAGAAGAGCAAAAAGATCGCGGTAGAAGGTTCGAGCAACGAACTGAATGTGAGTCCCTTTGGGGTGTTGGATTCGATTGGGCTTCCGGAAAACTCCGTTCCTTCGGACCCATTTGAAGTCGAAAAGACTCAAGAGCCGAGCGAGCAAAAGAAGAAGAAGAGGCGAGGTCGAGTAGACGTGGTGCGGCAACGTTCGGCGGGGAGTGGCGGTTGGTCAACGATCGCCAAGAATTTCTTGGGAATTTCAGTCGAGGAAAAGAACTTCCTCAAGAAGACCATGCAAAAACGCTGCGGTGTTGGGGGCACCCTGAAGAACGGTGCCATAGAGATCCAAGGAGATAAGCGAGAGGAGATGCGAGACATTCTGGAGTCCGCCGGTTTTCGGGTCGTGTTCGCTGGAGGTTGAGAAACGGGCTGTAGAGCTCTAAGCGTTTCTTGCCGCGTTGATAATCTCGATCGCGGACTTCGCCTTATTTAAGGCATATATGTGCACTCCGGGAGCGCCCTTTTCAATCAGCTCTTCCACCTGACGCATTGCCCATTCAACACCGACTCTTCTGACGGCTTCGGGGTCGGATTCCACCGCGCTCAGTTTCGCTTCCAGTTCTGCAGGAAGCTCGGAATGGCAAAGCTGGGTGATTCGCTTAATCTGTTTAAGTGCAAGAACAGGCATGATTCCCGGAAAAACGGGAAGCTCAATTCCCCGGGCGCGAACTTGGTCAATGTATTCAAAATACGCTGCGTTTTCGAAGAAGAGCTGCGTCGTTATAAATGAGCCTCCCGCATTGGCCTTGATCCTCAGGGCGTCTAGATCCGCGTCAAGCGAAACCGCTTCAGGATGCTTTTCTGGGTAGCTGGCTATCCCGAGGCAAATATCAGGATGGCGATCCTTGATGAAAGCCACTAGATCGGATGCGTATTTGAAACCTCCTTGGGTGACCTGAAAGTCAGACTGGCCATGAGGGGGATCGCCTCGCAGAGCCATGATGTTTCGGTATCCTTCGGCATAGAAGTCGTCGACGATCTCTCCGAGTTCCTCTTGGGTCGATCCCACGCAAGTCAAGTGGGGCATTACGTTGAGGCCCACCTCATCCTTCATTCGCTTGCTAACCGTGGCCGACAGGTCTCGAGTGCTGCCACCTGCGCCGTACGTGACGGAGACGAAATCCGGACTGCAGGTGGATATTCGCTTGCCAGCTCCAACGAGTGGCTCGATGGATTCCTCAGACTTAGGCGGAAAGAATTCGACTGAAAGTAGGGGCCTTCCAATCGACAAGAGTTCTGAGATTGTCTGTTGTTTAGACATAGCTATCAACGTATAATGATTTGTTGATATGTAAAAAAGCCGAACGCAATCCTAAAATTCTGTGAGTTCCAGCGTCTTGGGATAAGAAAGGCAGTTCTCGTTTAGGACGACTGCTTGGACTTGAGCTTCAGTTGTCCGCAGGCTGCCGCGATATCATGACCTTTCTCCCTTCGGATGGTGGTGCTGACGCCTTTGCGCTTGAGTCGTTCGTAGAAGCTATCTTGGCGAGTTAGGCTAGGTCTTTTCCAGTCAAGACCGGGGACGGTGTTGTAGGGTATGAGGTTTACGTGGGCGTTTAGTTTCAGGGCGATTTTGCTGAGTGCCTCCGCCTGTTCGAAGGTGTCGTTGATTTTTTCTATTAGAATGAACTCCAGAGTGACCATACGTCCTTTCGTTGAAGCATATCGTTCGATAGCGGGAATGAGTTCCTCGAGTGGATAGCGCTTGTTGATCGGCATGATTTGTTCCCGGACGTCGTTGGTTGCTCCGTGAAGGCTAACGGCGAGCCGAAATTGCTCTGGTTCGTTGGTAAGCTTGAGGATCTTGGGAACGATGCCAGAGGTGGAGATCGTGATGCGTCGCGCCCCGAAATTTAGACCCCAAGGGGCATTGAGTATGCGAAGGGCAGGCAGGAGGTTCTCGTAATTGGCCATGGGCTCTCCCATTCCCATCACTACAATATTGTCGAACGAGGCGATTTCCTCGCGGGCTCTTTGGGTCGTTTCGTCCTCGAGGTGGCAGACGTGGATGAGCTGGGATACAATCTCACCGACGCTGAGGTCGCGCTTCCATCCGGCCAGTCCCGAGGCGCAGAAGCGGCAGCCGTAGGCACAGCCGACTTGAGTCGAAATACAGATGGTTTTGCGTGAGTTCTTCTGGCCGACACCAATCTGTGGGGCTCGGATGACAACGGTTTCCACGAGGGAGCGGTCGCCCATTTCCAAGAGGAGTTTTTCGGTCTCGTCCGAGGACTCTTTGGCTAAGATTCGCTTGGTGGGAGCAATTTCGAATTCCTGTTTCAGACGGTTTCGCAGGGGCTGGGGCAGGTTGCTCATTTCCTCCCAGGATCGAGCTCGCTTTTTGTAAAGCCAGTCCAGCACTTGTTTTGCCCGGAATCGCGGTTCACCGATTTCAGCAAAGCGATTCTGAAGGGAATCAAGGCTTTGGCCGTAGATGGGCTGTTTTTCAGGAACGTATTTCATGGCACTGGCTGCGAGCTGTAGAATAGATGTTTCAATGAATCAAATTTGTCTAGCTCTACCTATCAGGTTCCTTTCGGACTTATTGCTTGAACAAGTTTGCCTTCGCGCAAGTCTACGAGCCCTGTGAACTTGATTCATCGGTATATCTTTAAAGGGGCGTTTGTGACGAGTATGGGTGCGGTAGCCATGTTCGCGTTTTTGCTTCTTATGGGGGCCGTGGTGAAGGACATGCTCGATCTGCTAGCGGAAGGGCATATGACGATCCCGATTTTCCTACGGTTAATCCAATTGCGTTTTCCTGATTTGCTGGTATATGCATTGCCAGTTGGGCTTTTGACGGGGATACTGCTGACAATGGGAAGGCTGTCCGCTCAGAATGAGGTGACGGCGCTCCGATCGGCCGGGGTAAGTATTTTCAGGCTCTCGAGTTCTGTAATTGTTTTTGCAATACTGGGAACGATGGCTTCCTTGGTGGTGAATTTCTATTACGGGCCAAGAGCGATGGCTTCCTTCCGACAGGAGAAAGAGGCGATTATCCAGAAAAACCCACTCAGCTTTATCCAGGAGAAGACATTTGTCAGAGGTTTTTCAGGTCTCGTTATTTATGTAGGGGACAAGAATGGCGATGAGCTCAACGACCTTTGGATTTGGCAGTTAGATGACGAAAACAGGGTCAAGCAGTTCATCCGGGCGGAGTCCGGGGAGGTGCGATACAATCAAGATCAGAATACACTGGTGCTGGTTCCCTACCGGGGGTCGTTTGAAGCCCGTGATCCGGAGGCGCCAGAAGATTTCCGGAAAGTCCGCACTGCGCTGTCTTTCGAAACGACTAGTTTGGTGCTGCCGCTGGACGAGATATTCGGGAAGGTAACCTTCCAGAAAAAACTGAAATGGATGACCTTCCAAGAGCTGCAAGGTGTCGAGTCGGATGCGCTGGCAAAGATGAGTTCCAGCAATCCGGAAATTCGAGAAGCAGGCGAGGAGCGCTACCACAAAGCGAAGATGGCTTTCCACGAGAAATTTGCTATGGGTTTCTCGGTCATCTCGTTTGCTATGATCGGAGTTCCGCTAGGTATAAGGAGCTCCCGGCAAGAGACTTCGGCCAACTTGTTTCTGGCGATGGGTCTGGCGTTGGGATATTATATTATGATGATGTCGATCAGTTGGATGGATGGCCTGCACCAGTATCGGCCCGATTTGCTTTTCTGGATACCG
Organism: Candidatus Pelagisphaera phototrophica; assembly: GCF_014529625.1. Classification (GTDB taxonomy): domain Bacteria; phylum Verrucomicrobiota; class Verrucomicrobiia; order Opitutales; family Opitutaceae; genus Pelagisphaera; species Pelagisphaera phototrophica. Next base: position 2,435,924 of record NZ_CP076039.1, on the reverse strand, counting down.
AATTTTATTTATCAGGGGATTGGTTGCTGGCTCTTCATTAGAAACGATCGAGGCAGGAAATTGAAGGACGGACAGGCGGGCTCACCCACAGAAAAAGCCAAGAAATAGGGCTAGGGTTTCAGGTTTGAGATACCTACTTTTTCTATGCTGCCAGATCTCCAATTGATTGCTGGGCCTGAATGGGTTCCATGGTTTTCCTGTTGCCGCTTTGGGGAATCGTCTTCAGAGAGCATGCTATGGAAATCGATTTTAAATCTGTAACCGCTTTAGAGCGCTACCAGTTTTTGACCCACACAGTGGTACCGCGTCCGATCGCCTGGGTGACAACCGTAAATTCCGAAGGGAAGGTGAATGCGGCTCCCTTCAGTTTCTTCAATGTTTTTGGGTCGAACCCAGCGGTGGTGGCCTTGGGAATTGGAACGAGAAGGGATAACTCGCCGAAGGACACGGTGCGGAATATTTCCAACAATGGCGAATTTGTTATCAATATGGTGACGGAGAAACTGGCCAAAAAAATGGTGCAGACTTCCTTTGAATATGCTCACGGTAAAAGCGAATTGGAGGCGGTGGGGCTTTCGGCCGCTCCCTCTATCTCAGTCGCTCCTCCGCGAATAGCGGAGTCACCCGTTCATCTGGAGTGCCGGAGACTTTCAATCCAGGAAATTGGGGTCAATCGACTCATTTTGGGAACCGTGGTTCATGGAGGGGTAGACGATGAATTCTATGATACCGACTCCGAGCGGATTTTGACTGATAAAATTGGACCGGTTGGCCGCATGCATGGACCGGCTGGCTATACGCGAACGCATGACCTGTTCGAAATAAAAAGACCTTAGCTGCGGCTAAGCCACTCAGTCCTGTGCAAAATAATTCGATAGTCTACGATGATGCCCATTGCCATTTGCAGGATGCTCGATTGGCACCATGGCTTGACGAGAGTCGCGATTCGCTAGATGCCAGCGAAATCCGAAGAAGGGTTGTGAATGGTACGCAGCCGAGCGATTGGGAGCGCGTTTTGTTTTTAGGAAACGAATTTGAAAGCGTGATACCTTCAATTGGTCTACATCCTTGGTATGTGAATACAGTGGGAGGAAATTGGAAGGCTGCGTTTGAAAAACATATTGACACAGGAAAATGCGCGGTCGGCGAAATTGGGCTTGATCGATGGATTGAGAATTATGATACGGAAGCTCAAAAGGATGCGTTTCTTTTTCAATTTAGGCGGGCTCGGGAGGCGGAATTACCCGTTTCCATTCATTGTTTACGAGCTTGGGGGCTCCTCTTGGAACTGCTGGAAAAGGAAGGCCCTTACGAGACCGGATTTCTGCTGCACTCGTATGGGGGGCCGAGGGAAATGATTGAATCTTTCGTTGCTCTTGGAGCACGTTTTTCCTTTTCAGGCTACTTCGCGGGTAAGGGTAAACGAAAAAAGCGGGACGCCTTTCTGGCTGTGCCCTGGGATCGATTGCTGATCGAGACGGACGCTCCTGACATGCTGGGACCGGAACCGCTTCGGGCTGAATCGACTTACGACTCTGAGGGAGAGGCGATCAACTCACCGAACAATCTCATCAAAATATACGATTTCGTGGCCAAGATGAGAGGAGTCGCGGTGGAAAAACTGACTGCAATCGTTGACGCAAACTTTAGGACGCTGTTCAGACTATGGGAAAACTAGCCGCGATTGGGTGTTATGCCTATTGGGGGCTGGTTGTCTTTTACTGGACTTGGCTTGATAAAGTTGAGTCTCAGGAGATCCTCATGCATCGGGTTGTTTGGACGTTGGTCGCAATGGTGGTGGTTATTTACTTTCGAGGAAACATGTCTGAGTATCTAAAGGCATTTCGCGATTGGTATGTTATTAAGTGGCATTTGGTCGCGGCTTCCCTTCTTGCCCTTAACTGGTATTTGTTTGTTTACGGCGTTACTAATGGGCGAATTACAGATGCTAGTCTGGGCTACTTTTTATGTCCCTTCGCAACCATATTGTGGGGACGCTTTTTTGAGAAAGAGACCCTGAATTACCTGCAGCTATTTGCGATTATCTTGGTGGCTGTGGGAGTAGGGCGACTAGCGTTCAACTTGAATGACTTTCCTTATGTCGCGACTGGAATTGCTTTAACGTGGAGTAGCTACAGCGTTGTTAAGAAGCGATCGAAGCTAGAAATTTTTTCCAGTCTCGGGATGGAAATGACGCTCTTAGCTCCGTTTGCGTTAATATCGCTCTTCTGGTTCGGGAGAAAAGGCGAACTGGTCTGGGGAACTCAGGGCGCTGGCTATGATTGGCTTATCGTTTCTACTGGAGTGGCTACTCTGATTCCCTTGCTCTTGTATAGTTACGCAGTTCGTCGCGTATCTCTTACCAATATGGGGCTCCTGCAGTATATCATGCCAACCATGGCATTGGTCATAGCGGTGTTTGTATTTGGAGAGCCATTCGGCGGAGTCCGACTTTTTGCGTTTTCCTGTATTTGGATCGGCTTAGCTACTTATGGCTACGATAGCCTGCACAAGGCTCCGGAATAATCGCACGACTCTCCCTAACGTCCAGATGCAGAGTCATCACTGCGGTTCCGAAGCGAGAGGGTCGGATAGGATAAGCTGTGCTTCGAAGACCAGTTTTTGGTCTCCCGTAATCACAAAGTATGCGTCTTCACTGATCCCGGCACCTTGACCTGGTAGGTACCCGGTTTCTGTCCTGTCTCATTCTCGACTGCCTGAAATATCGGGGAGTGAGCATGTACTAAACGTGCTCTAATTGACATTGGATATCCCGATGCTATCGTAACAGTGTTCTGAGGTCTTCGATTCCAATTTTCGAATTATTGGCCTCGCTGGCTTCAAATATTTCCTCAAGAAGCCGCCTTTTGGTGTTTTGCATTTGCAGCACGCGCTCTTCGACTGAATTGGAAACGATGAGCTTGTAGCTCGTTACCACTTTGTTTTGTCCGATACGGTGGGCCCGATCAGTGGCTTGGGCTTCAGCGGCTGGATTCCACCAGGGATCGAAGTGGATCACCGTATCGGCACCGGTCAAATTGAGTCCCACTCCTCCGGCTTTGAGCGAAATAAGGAACACAGGGATTGTCTCATTGTTCTGGAAACGGTCTACCACATCCATTCGATTACGAGTGGATCCATCCAGATAGCAGTAATCGATTTCCTGATCTTCAAGTTCGTTTCTGAGAAGAGTCAGAATAGAAACAAACTGTGAGAAGACGAGGACACGGTGCCCTCCATCAATGGATTCTTCGAGGAGTTCGAAGAAATTCGATCGCTTGGCTGAGGTGTTGGGTTCTGTTTCGGACTCCAGCAGTCGGGGATCGCAACAAACCTGACGAAGACGGAGAAGCTGCGTCAGCGTTTTCATCTGGATCGATCCTTCAGAAGCCCCGGATTTTTCGAGTTCAGTCAGCTCAGACTCCGCCTGATTTTTAGTTTGATCGTAGAGCTTTCTTTGATCGGGTGTCATCTCGACATAGACCACATGCTCTAGTTTCTCTGGAAGTTCGGGAGCAACATGAGCCTTTGATCTTCGCAGAATGTATGGGGTGGCCTGCTCTTGAATTCTTTTTTCGTGCCATTTCCGGTCATCGCCTTTGGCGTCTCTTGGAATTCCCTTCCATCCTCCTGGTAAAATGAATTCTAGAAGTGACATCAGGTCTCGAATGCTGTTCTCAACCGGAGTGCCGGTCAGAAGGAAGCGTCCTCGCGAATCGAGGCTAAGAATCGCTTTCGCATTCTGAGTGCGGCGGTTTTTTATATGCTGTGCCTCATCGGCGAATACACAGCGAAAGCCCATTGCGGAGAAAATAGACTGATCTCGAATGAGTGTACCGTAGGATGTGATAACCAAGTCTGTTGCGTCCAGGTCTGTTTCGTTTTTGAAACGATTGACTCCGTGGTTAACGAATATGCGCAATTCTGGACAATGCTTTTCCGCTTCGCGTCTCCAGTTCTCGACGAGCGAAGCGGGGCAAACGACGAGTGACCGCTTGAATCCGCTCGAATGAGGAAAGTCTGTTGCCTCTGACCTCTCAGCGTCAGAGAGCTTGAGGCTGGAGATTAAAGCGAGGGCTTGCAGGGTTTTGCCCAGACCCATTTCATCTGCTAAAATACCGCCGAGCTGGTGGGTGTAGAGATGATGAAGCCAAGACACTCCGATTGTCTGGTAGGGTCGAAGAATTTTCGATAACGAGTCGGGGAGAGGAGGGCTGATGAGTTTCGAGAGGTCGCGAAGAGCGGCGCTTCGGCCTCGCCAGGTCGAGGGCGGTTTGAAATTCGGGTTTAACGCGACTAGTTCGTTTTCGATCTCGGGTGCTCTAGAGAAGGGAACGTTGTAGGTCCCCTGGTGTAGAAGCGGCGCATCAGGAGACGATTCGAGGGACTGTTGCAGCGCGTGCAATTTTTCCAGACTCCGTTTTTTGATGAGGAAGACTTTTGGCCCTGATTCCACGTAATGACAGCCCGAGTTGATCGACTGGAGTACTGACTGCTCTGATATTCCTCCTGCTTGGACCGAAAGCGTGACTCTGTAGTGGTTGCGATCTTCCTGAACCGACGCCTTGATTGAAGCTTCCTTGATTTCCGCGGTGCGAGAGCGGAAATTGTCAGTGAACTCTGCTCCGTACCTTTCTTCAAGGTCTGTCCAGAACTCTCCAAGAAAATTCAAAGTCTGGTGACGATCGCGTAGCCACCATTTACGATTTCGCGGTTCCAGTCGAAAGCGGGAAGAATCCAGTAACTCGCGAATTTCCGCGTAGTAGGGGTGTTCCCGAGAAGGAAGTGAAACAGTGAGAAAATGAGAGGATCCATCGACAATCATGGGGTTTCCGGAAAAGGATTCTCTCTGCCTCGGTGAAGGGAATCGTGCTTCTACAGTTTGATCGGTGCTCGAGCTTTCCCGTGGCGGGGTGGCAGAAGATGGCTCTTGAGACAGAAATTCGCTCACCCCGATTAGCTCACCCCTATTCCATTCAATCGGTTCCTTCGGGCGGTTCGCCCAGAAGAAGACTTGCTGACCTTGGAGTGTGTCCACCAGATGCGAAAGTTTTGCCCTATCCAGCTGGAAAAAGGAGGACAGTTTCCCGCCGGACCATTGGAGAAGTGAAAACGCTGCGATGCGATGGCTCTCGGTTAGATCGCCAAATGCAGTCTCGGGGAAGGATTCTGGAGTTCGAACTTTGCCGTCGCGATCAAGCGCTTCCAGCTTAGTCGGAATGGCGTCCCGCGGCGCGGAGGACTCCAGATTCGGTGGGATGATTATGCGTAAGTCCACGATTTTAGATACGAATGCCCTAGTCTCGTTTAACAGGAACGTGAATCACATACTTCTGATCGAATTCCTCGTAGTCGAAGAATTCCCGTATGGGAAACGCGACTGGCGTTTCTCTTATTTTCTCGAATTCCTCTTTGAGGTCGCCGCCTTTCAGGTAGAGGACGCCGTTTGGCAAATCGTTGAAAGCGGTTTTTTTTATTTTCCTACGCACCCAATTCATAAAGTCGGGAAGCTGTGTTACTGCCCGAGCGACGACGAAGTCAAATTGCTTAGGGACTTTGTCTGCTCGCACTTGTTCAGCGGATACATTATCCAGGCCGAGCCTATGGACGCAGTCTACGACTACTTTGATTTTTTTCCCAATCGAATCGACCAAGTGGAATCCGCATTCGGGTAAGAGTATGGCCAGAGGAAGTCCTGGGAACCCCCCTCCAGTGCCGACGTCCATGATGCGGGTGCCGGGTTGGAAAGGCATCGCTTTTGCAATGGCGAGCGAGTGGAGAATGTGCCGTTTCGGTAGGTTGCCGATGTCGGACCGTGAGATGAGATTGATCTTCTGGTTCCATTCACCGATCAAATCGGCGAATTGGGCGAGTCGTTCGTATTGAAGCGACGTGAGATCAGGGAAGTGTCGTTCCACGATTCGAAGGTCGAAATCCATGCAGCGATCTCAGTGGCCATGCCTGGCGACAAGCGCAAACAAAAATCCAAAATGCCACGAACCTAGCGACCGCCTCGGCCGCCGGGAGCACGCCGCTGTTGAGGCATGAGCTTTTCCATGGTCGACTGGAAGGACTTGTACTGCTTTTTGTCCAAAATCGCCTTCACCTTTTTGTTCAGGTCTCCACGTAGCCTTTCCAGCTTTTGCCGCCGTTGCATCATTGCTTGGCGATCCCTGGTTGTGGGGCCGCCGCCTTCAGCCTGCAATTTTCGGCGCTCTGCCTGCATCTTCGCCTGTTCGATTTGCATGGGCGCGAAAAACTGGATGAGCGCTTCCTGCATGGGCCTGAGCTGCTCCTCTGTTACTTCGACGCCTTGCAGAACTCTTAGTACCCGTTCTTCGATGGCTTTGTTAAAGCGGTTTTTCGCTACCTCCGCCTGCTCGGGAGTCATGGGAGTTTGGGCGGAAGCGATGGGTGGAACGAAAAGGGCGAAGATTAAAGCTGTAAGTGCGTAGGTGAATAGGCTAGCCGTTTTCATGAGAGCAGGGAGAGGGTGAATGGCTTGCACTGAGGGTTTAATAAAAGTTGTTCCTGTGTGAAGATCCATCGTGAAACTATCAACGAGTTTTTTCAGGTAACGGTTACGCACCGCCTTAATAAAACCGTCTAAATTGGGAGGGATCGAACATTGGACAAAATTCGGAGAGGTTGGACGATGGTATGCTGGGAGAGTTTTTACTGACTTGGCGGTGTCCTGTACGACTGGATACGACTGCTGAGTTCATTTTACGGGCTGCGTCACATTCGTTTGGCGAAGCCGCTTTGCCGTCACCGTCTGAATCGCCATGAATGTCTCGCTGCCCTTTCAGAAATGGTTCATTTCTAGTTCATTAATATCCATTTCCAATCTTCTCATCTTGGCTTCAACAGCGAGGAGCGTTGACTGTGAATGAAAACATCCCCCGTTGATCTCCGCTAAATTAATGAGGATTGATTGTAATGAACGCTCTTGACCCTTAGGATTGGCTTTGAGAACTTGGGACCGTTGAGGCGTCCGGATAGGATCGATCGACGCGCATTTGCCCCAAACCAGATGACAGAAGGACCTTCTCCCTTTTACGTAGCACGTTTCACAACGCGTTGCTTGTTCAAACTAGCAATTTTTCTCGGAGTCGCAGTCAATGCTTTAGGCGACGACTACGAGCGGCTCGAGTCTGCCACGAAACGTTGGCTAGATTTGGAGCAGCGAATCGCGGAAGAGCGCAGTACCTGGAAATCACAGAGAGAGGTTTTGTCTCAGAGCGTAAAAGTGCTCGAAGCCAGCATTGACGAACTGACGGAGGGACTGGAAAACTTGAAAGTGTCAGCCGAAATGCGATCGAGCGAGTTCGCGAACAATGAGCAGACCTATGAGAATGAGGAGGCCACACGGGCTTACTATGCGGGTAAGCTGGATGAGATAACCGAGCTCTTTTTGCGACTCAGAGCATCCGTACCCGAGTACCTCGAGGATGAGATGAATACGGCTCAGGAAAAACTGGAAATGGCTGATCCGATTGCTCTGGGGGAACGGGCGCAAATTTTGATAGCCGCATTCACTAGCGTCGAAGAGTTCAACCGATCCGTTACCATAGACTATGTATCAAGAAAACTTGCCGACGGTCGGGATGTCATGGTTTCGGTTCTCTACTGGGGTCTTGCCCGAGCCTATGCCGTTGATCCCCAAGGCACGATCGCGTGGGAGTTGAAACCAGGACCGAAAGGCTGGGTTTGGCATGAGCGACCCGAGTACATCCAGCAAATCCATGAACTGGTGCAGATTCACGAGCAGACGCGACCTCCGTCGATTCAGTCTGTACCGGGAGAAGTTTTGCACGAGTTAGGAGGTGAGAGATGAGTTCACGGAATTTATTTTTACCATTTTCATCGTTCGCTTTGGCGCTTGTTTGTTTATCATCAACCACATTCGGTCAGGAAAAAGATATCGCCGATTTGGCGAATCAAATGGAAAGTCGGGTAGAGCAAAGCCTGCAGAAATATCGCGTTCTCCAAGAGGAAATTGCGGCGGAGAAAGTCCCTTTGATACAGCTTATCAATGAGCTTGAAAACCAGGTCATCGAAATGCGTGGGCAGATGCGATCAATCCGCTCGGGAGAAGAACGGGCCCGAGAAGAGCTGAGAGCTCAGCGATCGCTCACGGGAGATTTGAGGACCCAGAATGATTACGTATCTGGGTTGTTTGCCCAGTATTTGAATACGTACGAAGGGAGATTGAATATTGCGGAGGATCAGAGGTTGTCGGCTTTGCTGGACCCTTTTCGAGAGGCTATTGAACTAGCAGGCCCAGGGACGCAGGAAGCTCGGGAGAAGCGTGCTGAGGCAGTCGAAATTTGCCTGCAGCGCCTCGAGGTGATTTCTGGTGGCTATTCCTTCGGCGGGCAAGCGATTGATCGAGCTGGCGAGATTCTCGAAGGCGATGTGATTGTTTTTGGTCCGGCAGCATTTTTTCGGGAGAAAAGTGGTAGGGAAGTGGGGACGCTCAACTATCGTCCGGGAGCAATCGAACCCGCAGTCTCAACTTTGGAAGGGGCATTTGGTGAGTCTTTAAGAAACTACGGATCTTCAGGTCAGTTTAACCTGCCTTTGGACGCCTCGATGGGTAAGGCGGCTTCGCTCGAAAAGGCGAGTGACAATTGGCGGGAGCACATTGAAAAAGGCGGAGTGGTCGGCTATCTTATTATTGGCATGGGAATTTTGGCCCTCCTCCTTGCTGGCGTGAAGCTAATCGATTTCAGCGCGTTGAACGTATCGATTCCGTCAAATCTAGCTTCAACTGCGGCGGCGGCGGTGGAAGGAAACCTTGAAAAAGCGAATGAGCAGATTGCGAAAAGCAAGCCGTGGATGAAGGCCATGCTTACTGAGGGCGCGGCTCATGCCAACGAAGATCGGGAATTGATGGAAGACCATATGATTAGCGTGATTTTGCATCGTAAGCCTCGACTCGAGCGTTTTCTCCCCTGGCTAGCAGTGACGGCGGCGGCGACCCCTTTGATGGGTCTTCTGGGGACGGTGGTTGGAATGATTAAAACATTCACATTGATCACGATATTCGGATCGGGAGATCCAAAAGCCCTTTCGTCGGGGATATCTGAGGCACTCGTGACAACGGAACTAGGGCTCGTGGTTGCGATTCCTACGCTGATTATTCATGGAACGCTCTTGCGACTAGCCAAACGCCGCATTAGCGCGATGGAATTAGCGGCCACTGAGTTTTCGAAGATCGTGAACAAGCTTACAGGAAAGGGAGACGCTTGAAGTGACAAACGAGTTCTATCTAGAAGCCTGGCAGACTATACAGGATGGAGGAGTCGTGATGATTGCACTGATCTTGTTGTCGGTGCTGCTTTATCGATCGGCACTCGGAACTTTGTTTTTCGTCAAAGGGTTTTCGATCGCTGAGATTAAAAGCGGTATAGATGAAAATGCGACCAATGTTGAGCTGGAGATAGCGTATTCACAAGCCAAGCGCGAGTTTAGTGAAATCGTTTCCCGTCAAGTCGCATACATCGGTATGCTCGCGGCCGCCGCGCCGTTACTAGGTTTATTAGGTACGGTGATTGGAATGCTGGAGACGTTTGAAAGTCTTTCGCAAAGAATGCAGGAGACAACTTCCCAAGTTAGCCGAGGTGTTCGCTTCGCTCTTGTTACTACCCAAGCGGGGCTAATCGTAGCGATTCCGGCGATTTTCATGATTCAGTGGATCAAGCGGGAAGCGAAGAAACGGCAGGAAGAAATTGCCCATCAGGAACTGGTATCGATTCATGGTGAAAGGGCATTTGCGAAATGAGACGTAATATGGCCGATTTAGATCTAGGCGGGGAGACAGAGATTAATCTGTCCCCGATGATCGATTGCATATTCATTCTCCTCATTTTCTTCATTGTTACGACGGTTTTCGTGCAGGAAGCAGGTATTGATGTGGAAAAGCCTGAGGCTAGTAATTCCACACCACTTCCTAAAAACAGTATTCTAATCGCTATTACAGATAACGGTAGGATCTTTTACGGAGGAAAAGAGATTTCACTGGCGCGAGTGCGTCCCATCGTTCACCGGGTCCTCGCTATCGAAGACGTTCCAATCATAATCCAGGCTGACCGGGAGTCCATTCACGATACCTTTGCCAAGGTGTATGGTGAAGTGAAAGCTGCGGGCGGTAAGGACATTCATTTTGCGACGAAAGAATGAAGGCGTATTCTCTAGAGACGGGATTGAATCAGTCTACGAATTCGATCAGAGTTGTCGTATTTGCCGTAATCGTGACCGCTGTTTTGTTTTTAGGGATGTCAATCTCTCGACTCGGAGATATCGAGCAGACAGAAGACGTTGCATTGGCGAAGATTGAGTTGTTCATGCCTCCGCCGCCGCCACAACCTCCACCGGAGATAGTGGAAATGGTTGAAGTATCTCAAGTTCCGATACAGGTCGACGTCACGTTGAATCCAGATCCTGCGAAGCTGACGGTTTCGCCAATAGAAACTTCTATAGACGCACCCTCGCAAATAACCGATAAATTTGAAGTCAATTTGACCGATTTTCAAAGGCCGAACATTCAAGTGAATCTAGAGTCGATCGTTTTTGAGAAGAGTGAGGTGGATCAAATTCCTGCGAGGAACTACAGTCCTATGCCGACGCTTCCTCCGAAGTTGAAGAAGGAAGTGGGAAATGCTAGAATTATCGTCCAGCTGTCCATCGATGAAAACGGGCGCCCTATTCATGTGATGGTTTTGAACTCTCCCGTTGAGGAAGCTAGACCCTTTATTATTAGAGACCTAAAGCGTTGGCGATTCAGGCCGGCCAAGAAAAATGGTCAGAAGGTTAAGTGTTGGGTGCGCTTTGTCCTCGTCTATCAGAAATCGTCCTCGTCTCCATTTAGTCTATGAAAACGTTGGTAGTTGCATTCGCTGTTTTTAGTATTGGTTACGCCTCTGGTCAGGATCAGGAAGCCGATGAAATGGGGAAGCCGGATTTGTTTGGACCCGAGTTTCAAAAGCGATTCACCGCAAGCTATGGAGTTCTGGAAGACCGGGAGCCGGAATTGCAGGAACTGGAGATTTCTCTATTGGAAAAAATTGGTCCCATGGTAGAGGAGAACCCGGAGTTCGCCAAATCTATGCTGGAAGGCATGCTAGGCGAAGAAACACCTGCGACGGCTTCATTCAATTTCATCTTAGCCAACCTCTACTTTAATGGAGGGGCTTGGGATGACGCTTTGGCTGAGTACGATCGAGCGATCGAGAAATTTCCTACATTCAGGAGAGCCTGGAAAAACTTAGGTATGCTGAAGACGAGGCGAGCGGATTATGAAGGGGGGATGAAGGCACTTGTTAGATGTATCGAACTTGGAGATACGAGCCCTGATACTTATGGCTCGGCGGCTTATTGCCATTTGCGCGTAGGGAATCTGATGGCGGCTGAACTGGCTTACAATGCCGCGGTCGTGCTTGAGCCAAATAATATCGAATGGGTCGAGGGCAAGGCACAGGCCATGATGATGGCCAAGCGGTACAAAGAGGCATTGCCATTGCTGGAGGAACTATTGCGGCGCGACCCCCAGAAAAATATTTATCGCACCTATCAGGCGAATGTTTATGTCGAAACCGAGCAATTTTATAAGGCGGCCCAGATTTTTGAAATGATCGAGGCTTTCGGCGATGGGACGATGGATACTCGTGTGCAGCTTGCTAATATATACAGTTTGCAAGGCATGTACGAACTTGCGATCGATACTTATATAGGGGCTAAACGGAGCGATTTGGTTAAGCGAATTTCAGAAGTCCTTCTGTCGGTGAGATTCCTAGTAGAAAAGGATGAAGTGGATGAAGCCCGACGCCTATTTGATAAGATTGGTTCACTCGACACGTATTGGAAGATAGAGGATAGAACGCGATTTTTAATCTTAGAGTCGACTTTCGCTAAGTACGATGGAGATAGTGTAGGGGAAGAAGGAAAGTTAGTGGAAGCCTTAGAGAACGATCCATTGAACGGCGAAGCACTAATTCGGCTGGGGTCACTTCATTCTGAAAGAGGAGAGAAGGCGAAAGCAATGTACTATTTCGAAAGAGCGTATAGCTCGGAAAAACATGAATATGATGCCCTGATTTTGGCTTCACAAACGCTCATCGATGAAAAACGCTTTTCTGAATCACTTAAATTGCTGCAACGCGCTTTGCTGAGGGAACCGAGCAGCGAACTTGAGTCATTGATTGGCCAAGTTAAGCAGGCGTTGATCCAGTAGACCCGAAATTTGAAGAGTTCGAGCTTTTCGGACAAGTCGACTTCTTTTGAACTCATTGGTTTACCGCCATTTCGTCATTTTTTTGCCTCTGGTATCAGTCGGGGAGTTCGGATTCCAGTTGCCAGATCGTATCTTTCTTTCACCTGTGACGATTGCGTCATGCCTAGTTGATCCAGTTCGACATTACCTCACGCCTTGTAGCCTAACACTGTTTCAACGAGAGTCTCCATGTTTTCAATTTTGGCTGCCGGATGAATTCCGTGTCCCAGATTGAAAATATGACCAGGACGATTTCTCATCGCTTCTAAAATTTTCAGGACCTGATTGCGAACGATTTCCGGGTTTGTATCCAGAATTACCGGATCCAGATTCCCTTGAATGGCGATGTTGTCGTTTATTCTCTCGGAGGCTTCCTTCATTGATATCGTCCAGTCTACCGAGATTGCGTTTGGATTTGAGGCGCATTGCTCGGAAAGGTGGACGGATGTGCCTTTAGCGTAGAGAATTATGGGAATTTCATTTCCAACTGCGTCAATAATCATACGGATCCATCTTAAAGATGCGTCCTCGTAGTCAGTACCGGCTATGATGCCGCCCCAAGAATCGAAAATCTGGATCGCGTCGACACCAGCGGCTTTTTGCATTCTGAAATAACAGATCAAGCTATCCGTAAGTTTTTGCATCAAAGCATCAAAGGTTGCCCGATCGGAGTAGAAGAGGCTTTTGATCTGCTCGAAACTTTTCGAGCTTCCTCCTTCAACCATATAAGTGGCGAGCGTCCAAGGGGAACCTCCAAAGCCGAGCAATGCTTTGCTCCCGGAAAGTTCTGTGTGAATGAGCTTAAGGGCATCGGAAACATAGTTCAGTTTTTCTTCGATCCGGGTCGAGTCTAAGGCTTCTATCTGCTGCCTGTTCTCGAGGCGGTAGTTCATTGCAATCCCTCCTGCATCCCTAAAATGGTAGCCCTGTCCCATGGCTTCTGGAATGACCAGAATGTCTGAAAATAGGATTGCGGCGTCCAAGTGGAAGCGCCTGAGCGGCTGCAGGGTTACTTCCAGTGCCAGCTCTGGAGTTTGGGCGAGTTCAAGAAAGGTGTATTTTTCTTTTAGGGCGCGATACTCGGGCAGGTAGCGTCCGGCCTGTCGCATTACCCAAATGGGTGGACGATCGAGGGATTGGCATTTCAGAGCTTTCAAAAAGCGTACGCGGGAATTCATTTGATTCTTATATGATTCGGTCGTGAGCGGTTAGTCGCTTAGGGCGTTTCATTTGCCCAGTCGCGTGGTCTAAGGAAGTATTCATAAAGATCTGCTTCGGGAGTTCCTGGTTCAGGACTGTAGTTGTACCTCCATGATACATTACTCGGAAGGGACATCAGTATGGATTCCGTTCTTCCACCGCTTTGAAGTCCAAAAAGAGTTCCCCTGTCATAAACGAGGTTGAACTCAACATATCTTCCCCGCCGGTAAGCTTGGAAAGATCGTTCCCGTTCTCCGTATTGATGGTCCTTACGTCTGGCAACGATAGGGAGGTAGGCTTTGCAGAAGTGGTTTCCAATATTCTGGGTCAGAGCAAACGCGTTCTCGAATCCACCGGAATTGTAGTCATCATAGAATAGTCCTCCAATTCCACGGGGCTCTTTTCTGTGTTTAATGTAGAAGTACGAGTCACAGGTGGATTTGAATGTCTGGTAGGTTTCGGATCCGAAGCGGTCACAGGCCGCTTTTGAGGCTTTATGCCAATCGATAGCGTCCTCTTTGAAGCCGTAATATGGGGTAAGGTCGAATCCCCCTCCGAACCACCAGACATCCGTTTCATCGCTCGACTTTGCTGGGGCGTAGAAATAGCGCACGTTAGCATGCGAAGTTGGGACGTAGGGATTTTTTGGATGTACTACGATCGAAACCCCGGTGGCGTGAAAGGCTCTTCCCGCTAGTTCTGGACGGCTCGCTGTGGCAGAAGCGGGTAGCTCGTTTCCCATAACGTGTGAAAAATTGACCCCAGCCTTTTCGAAAGTCTCTCCGCCTTCCAATACACGGGTTGTTCCTCCGCCCCCGGCCTCTCGCGTCCAGTCGTCGCTAATAAAACGGTTGCCAGAGTCCTCAAGGGACTCAATTCCGTCGCACACGCTACTTTGAAGAGAAAGCATATAGGATTTGACACTTTGCAGGGCTTCTAAACTCACTGAAGGCATTCCTATGACTAATTTGACGGAATTCTAGATATTTTATGAATTATCCTCGAGAATCCTAATCGCTTATGCGTTTCAAGACTTGTCCGGAATGTCCCAATGGATCACTTCCGCTTGCGTTTCGAATACCTTCGGTACAATTCTTGCTTCCTGTATGCGGTTTAAGTCGTTTACTAATATTATGTGCCAATTTCAGATTCTTATTCGATTTGTTTTCATTGCGGTTTTGTTGGCCGGTAGTAAAGTAGCTGGTCAAAGCGAGCTTGAGCCGCTGGTCGTAGAGGCAAGCAAGGGCGCAGACGCCGGAGACGCAGACCAATCTCCAGAGAAGGAGTCGAGTTCCGAAGCAACCTCCAAGGTAACGGAAGGTAGTGAAGACGGGGCCGATCCAAAAGAAGAGGCGCGCAAGGCGGAAGTGAAGGCGTTGAACGGTGAGCGCGAGTTGATTCAAGCTCGGATGTCTTTACGGGCGGAGAAGTTCAAGGAAGAGATAGCGGCACTGAAAGAAGAAAAGGAGCTTTTAGCTTTAGAAAATTCTTTAGCGAGGGAGAGATTGAGCCAGGATCTGGCAGAGCTGAAGGCGGAAAACGAGCGATTGAGTGTCGAAATGGATGCGTTAAACAAGGAAATATCGCTGGCTGGTCTAGAGTCTAAAAAAGCGCTTACGGAAGAGCTAGCGGCTCTAAAGCTGGAGGAGGAGCGTCTGATTCTCTCCAATTCAATTTTGGCGAAAAAGATGGAAGGGGAACTGACCGGGCTCAGGCTTGAGGACACGCGTCTCAAGCTGAAACGGACCACGTTGGACATCGAGGTCGCTGAATTGCAAGCGAAGCTTTCCATGAAGGAAAAGGGCGATCTAGTCGACAGTATCGTATACAGGGATGGGGAGACCATGTACCTGCAAGAGCCTTTTGTGGATGGGGTTCTGCATGTCAGTGACCGAAGAATCGCCCTAAACGGACCAATATGGAGTGGCTTAGCTGATTACGTTAGCGAGCGGGTCAACTTTTTCAACAATGAGAGCGTAGAATATCCCATATTCCTCGTAATCGATTCATCGCCAGGTGGCTCAGTTATGTCTGGGTACAAGATTTTGAAATCGATGCATGGAAGCATGGCGCCAGTATTCGTCGTCGTTAAATCCTACGCCGCAAGTATGGCAGCCAGTATCGCCACACTGGCGGAGCGTTCCTACAGCTATCCCAATGCTGTGATTCTCCATCATCAGATCAGTTGGGGAGTTAGCGGGAACCTAACTCAGCAACGAGAATTTTTAGAGGAGGCGGAAGAGTGGTGGCGCCGTGTTGCCCGACCGGTTGCAGAGAAGATGGATCTCACGCTAGACGAGTTTATAGCTTTAATGTACGACAAGAATTCAGATGGCGACTGGCGGGAGTTCGGTGACCGGGCGCAGGAGCTGAAGTGGATCGATCAGGTAGTAGACCGAATTTGGGAAATGTCGGTAGACAAGAATCCGGACCGATTCGGCCGAAGCTTCATTTTTGCCGAAGGCACTCTGGAGGAAAGTCTTGATGAGGAGGGCAAACCGTTTATGGCCCTTCCTCGGCTTGAGCCATTCGATTTTTACTATTTGTACAATCCAGATCAGTACTATCGGCTTCGTTAAGGCTGAAGTTTGAGGCCTGTCGGAGGGAGCTACAGGTTGCCTTTCATCTGAATATAGTGGGCGCCTTCCAAGGGCTTCGGCATTAAAAGGCGGTCCGTTACCTAAGTCCTACCCTATTCGGTATGGGCAGCATTACGTGTGGTTTGTCAATATTTGGTTACATTTACCGAAACGATCTGTCTCAGATTGATTTTGATGATCTTGCGTGTATCCCATGTTACAGCGTTGTAACGAGCCTCCAAGTAGGAGCCATTGCCGTTTACCAAGTATTTTTGTAACATGCCCCTATACAAGTTTCAGAACGGAACCGACCGGTCGATCTCAACATGATGGTATCCTTACTGATAATTTTTGCGGTTTCTTCAGTCGCCGGAATCGTTATTTTGATCGTATGCTCTAGAAAGTCGCCGGAGGGGTATCAGTCGGAATCTGGATTTCACTACAGTCTCAAGGAAACGAACGATTCGAGCAGACCTGTTGGGCAACCCGTTTCGGGCAGCAGAATTGCGACAGGAATGGACCGCGTTGCTGCCCGATCAAGAATCTGACGCTACAAACAGTGTTTGCCCGTGTGACTCCACGAGTAGCACTGCGGTTTTTTGCGGACGCCTAATCGACTAGTGGAGCCTTCGCAGCTTTGAGCGGCTCGTATTGATAGCCAATTCCGTGGATAGTCTTGAGATTGTCCAAGGGTACGTCCTTACGCTTAAACAGATCTCTGATTTTCACGATGTATTGGTCGAGAGAGCGACTGCGGATGTCCGCGTGAATTCCCCAAACCGAGTGTATCAAATTTTTGCGCGTGATGATCGTTTGGGGATTATCATAGAAGTAGGAAAGGATACCGATTTCCTTGCGGCCGATAGCCACAATTTCTCCGTCCGTAAAGGAGATTTCCATTGTGGTGGGATTGATGGAAGCCGTATTGAAAATGAAGGGCGAGTCAGTGAGTTTCACGTTCTTCGTTACGTTGAAGTCGTTGGCGACCTCTGCTCTTCGAAGTACGGCATGAATACGAGCAACAAGTTCCGGCGCGCTAAATGGCTTGGTGACGTAATCGTCTGCTCCCAGTTCGAGCCCTTTCACCTTCGAGATTTCAGAATCATTACCAGTTAGAAAGATGGTGGGGATGTTGATGTCCTCGCACTTTAAGTCTTCCATAAACGCAAACCCGTTCTGGTCTGGAAGCGTAAGGTCTAACAAAATGATGTTGGCGAAATTGTTTTTCAGAAATCGCATTGCCAGAGCACATCGATTGCAAATCTGGGTTTGCATCCCTGTTGCTTCGAGGTGTTCCGCAATGACGTTCGCGAGCTCTGCTTCGTCTTCTACGATTAGAACTAATGGCTTGGGTTTACTAGGCATAGGAGTAATTTAATAATAGATTGTAGTGCGAAAAATGGAGAGCGTGGCTTTGTGTGGAAAAATTAAAAATTTATCCGTTCGAGGAAGTAATTGTTAAAAGCCGTAGAAGCGATGCAATAATTATTTACAATTACTAAATGACTCAGTGTAAAATGTAAAAATGTAAAAAAGCCATAAAAGAGGAAAAGATTAGGCTTGCGACTTTGGCTTGTATGGATTTCGACCTTTTGCGTGCAAAAAGAGGAGCCAATACTCATGTTTGGGTTGCCAAAAGGCAGCCTTGAAGAGCCAACGATTCGGCTATTCGCGAAAGCGGGTTGGAATATCCGAAAGAGTTCCCGTTCCTATAAGCCGAGCTTCGACGACGCTGAATTGGACGGCCGATTTGTTAGAAGCCAGGAGATCAGCCGCTATGTAGATCACGGATTTTTTGACGTGGGTCTTTGTGGGTACGACTGGATCGTGGAGAATGGGTCTGATGTTGTGGAAGTTTGCGACTTAGTATATAGTCGGGCATCCAACCGACCTTCCTACTGGGTGCTGGCAGTTCCAGAAGACTCGCCCATAAAGACAGTTGGAGATTTGCAATGTAAGCGTATTGCTACGGAAGTAGTGAATCTGACTCGCAGGTTTCTGGCTGACAAAGGGGTCGAGGCGGAGATCGAATTTTCCTGGGGGGCGACTGAGGTGAAGGTACCCGACATGGTAGACGCTATTGTTGATTTGACGGAGACGGGTAATTCATTGATCGCGAACAAGCTTCGTATCGTTGAGACCTTGTTAAAAACCAACACCAAGTTGATCGCCAACAAGGAGAGTTGGGCCAATCCGATAAAGCGGCAAAAAATCGAAAATATCGCGATGATGCTTCAAGCCGCTCTCGAAGCGACCGATAAGGTGGGTTTGAAGCTGAACGCTCCCAAGGATAGCATGGAGCACATCCTCAAGATCCTTCCGGCCTTGCGAAACCCTACGGTTAACCGTTTGAGCGATGAAGGCTGGTCCGCGGTCGAGGTGATTTTGAGTGAAAAGGATGTTCGCGACATCATACCGAAGCTAAAAGAGCTCGGAGCGGAAGGAATCATTGAATATCCGCTCAACAAGGTTGTCTACTGAGATAGGGAAGTGTGGAAGAGAGAATCCGATTTGAAAACGGGTTTGAGAGAACGCTCGATTTCGCTTGCTCCCGAGAATTAATGGGTCACATTCCGTGGCCTTTGTGGCATTTCATCAACCGCTCGTTCCGCCGCGACGCTTCCGAACGAGTTACCGCTATTCTAACAATGTTGTCTAATAGGCAACGCGCAATTAGTCAGGAAACCTGGGATTTTCGGAAGCAATTTCGGATTTGCTGACACCAAGTACCATGAGTTCTATAATGGAAGAACTTCTCGCCCAGACCACCTTTGACAAGCTCAAGGAAGGATCTATTATCAAGGGTGCGATCACTGAAATCCGCCAAGTCGAAGTCGTTGTCGATATCGGCGGTAAATCTGAAGGCCTCATTTCTGCATCGGAATTCTCCGATCTCGGTGACCTCCAAATTGGCGAGGAAATTGAGATTTTTCTGGAAAAGCTTGAGGATCGGGATGGAAATCCCATTCTGTCATTTGACAAGGCTGAGCAAAAGAAGAATTGGGAGAATATCATTACTAAATGCGAAGAGGGCTCAATTGTCCAAGGTCGCGTTAAGGGAAAAGTTAAGGGCGGCTTGATCGTCGGCATGGGAGTGGACGCATTCTTGCCGGCATCGCATATCGATATACAGCCTCCTAAGAATTTGGACCAGTACCTTGGCCAAACTTACGACTACAAAGTTCTTAAAATCAACCTAGAGAGAAAGAACATCGTTCTCTCACGCCGTGAACTAATTGAAGAGCAGCGATCTTCCAAGCGCCGCGAACTTCTCGATAAGATCAACCCGGGCGACGTAGTTAAGGGTATCGTTAAGAACATCACTGATTTTGGAGCTTTCATCGACCTCGATGGAATGGACGGATTGCTTCACATTACTGATATGAGCTGGGGCCGGATCTCGCATCCGAGCGAAATGCTCAAACAGGGAGAGGAAATCGACGTGATGATTATCGAAATCAATCGCGAAAAAGAGCGGGTTTCACTCGGTCTTAAACAGACTAAGTCCAATCCATGGGACAGCATTGAAAACCGCTATCCCATTGGGGCTCACGTTGCTGGCAAGGTCGTCAATTTGGTACCTTATGGTGCGTTCATCGAAATCGAAGAAGGGGTTGAAGGACTGGTTCACGTAACAGAAATGTCGTGGACAAAACGCATTACCAAGCCGAGCGATCTCCTAAAGGTGGGAGACGATGTTGAAGCAGTGGTTCTTGGAATTCAGAAGGACGAAGAGAAAATCTCGCTTGGCATTCGCCAGTTGGATCCGAATCCATGGGATATGGTGGTTCACAATTATCCAGTGGGCGCCCATGTTCATGGCAAGGTTCGGAATATTACTACCTACGGCGCGTTCATCGAGCTGGAGGAGGGAATTGACGGAATGGTTCACGTTTCGGACATGTCTTGGACGCGGAAGATCAACCATCCAAGTGAAGTCCTAAAGAAGAGCGACGAAATCGATGCAATCGTATTGGATGTCGATACTTCGAACCAGCGTATTTCTCTCGGCGTTAAGCAGCTTACAGATGATCCATGGGCAGACATTGATGGTCGCTTCCGTATAGGTGACGTGGTTACAGGAACGATCTCGAAAATTACTTCGTTTGGGGCGTTTGTTGAGCTTCAGGACCATATTGATGGACTAGTTCACATTAGCCAGATCAGCGAAGAACGGATCGAGAAGATCAAGGACTCGCTAAATATCGGTGACGGGGTCACGGCCCGCGTAATCAAGATCGATCGCGAAGAACGTCGTATCGGATTAAGCATCAAGGCGGCTAATTACGATGAAGAGCAGCTTGCCGCAGAAACCCAGACTTACGATAATATGAAGGATGGCGGCGACTTGATGAACCTCGGAGATATTCTCGATCAGGCGACCAAGTAGATTGTATTCTGCGATTAACTACTTTTTCAAAGGCGAGTCCGATACAGGGCTCGCCTTTTTTGCGTCTCCGGACCCCCTGACCGGTGTCTTGAGATGAAAGGAATTGGCTTAATTCGTTCTGGGAGTTCTTTTACCTTGAAATTGTAAAATTTATTGCGGATTTTCGATTGTCATGGAGGTTTCGGATTTCGCCCCAATATTAGTTCAGATCGCTTTCGCAGCGGGGCTTGCGGGCGTTATCTTAACGGCTAGCCATCTATTTGGTCAGCGGGGCTCGAAAGGGAGTATTAAAAATTCCGCATACGAGTGCGGGATAAAGTCAGAGGGAAAAACCAGCACGAGGTTCTCGGTCAAATTTTATGTGACCGCGATGCTCTTCATTCTTTTCGATATAGAAGTGTTGTTCCTGATTCCCTGGGTTTTGGTTTATCGCGATTTCATCGCCAACAGTCTGCCCATTTTGGGGCCGATACTTTTTTTCCTTACGGTTTTGGTGGTTGGGCTTTTTTACGAAATCAAAAAGGGCGGACTCGATTGGGAAAAATAGTGAGTTAATGGGGGCGAGTGCCCCGCAACGGTTTGAACCGCCCTTACTTGATGCGACTAGACAAATACTTCTCTCGAAAACGTGTATTGGAACTAGAAAGCGATTCGCTCGAAGGGTGTTTGAAGGAGCTGATCAAGTCCTGCAATGCTAGTTTTAAGGATTTAGGCCGAAAAAAGAACCTTCTCTCAGGACTTCTCCGGAGAGAGGCGACGATGACGACTTATTTGGGTAACGGTGTCGCATTGCCTCATTTGCGGATAAAGATGAAGCGTCGCTACGTCTTTGCGTTCGGCCGTTGCAAAGTTGGCATCTCCCATGACGGACCCAAAAAAGAGGAGAAGATCCACTTAATCATCCTCATGCTGGCTGGCGAAAGCACTCAGAACTATTTGAAGGTCCTCGCGGACGTAGCCCGCTTGGTAAAGGACAAGGCTTTTATTGATGATTTGGTTGGCACGCCAGACTTGGATGCGCTCTGCGATGAACTATTACTTGGATTTGGCGGAATGCAGGCAACTGCAGCCAAGCGTAGTGAGAGTTCGATCAATAAGCTCATATTCAATCAGGCTATGCGAATCGCTAAGGGGGCCAATTGTGATTTCATCGCAGTTTTTGGAGATGTGATGAGTTCGGATAGATTGAATCCTCACGAAGGTTTCGCCGACTTTAAGTCCATTCTCGTGACGAAGCGGGCCAAGGAGGGGAAAGTGGAGGCATCCTCGTTCGATAACATCATACAAGTTCGAGCTTTCTCAAAAGGCCGGCTTGCTCAGACTCGTTCCGCATTTCTCGTTGGAATCACTCGAGGAATTATTGGGGTGAATGACAAGATATGCTGCGTGGGAGGAATCCCCGGAAGCGATCAGTTCGATACGATTGTGGTAATCGATCTACGTAGTGAATTTCGAGCATTGCTCGCAGATCAAGAAAGCTTCCTCCCCCCCGATATATTGCCGGAAGTCCTCGAACGCGTGATCGGCATTGCGATGGAGTTGTCGGTTGAGGGTAGGGAAGGCCATACGGTGGGCACGCTGTTTGTAGTCGGGGCCACCAAAGCGGTGGAGGAATTGACGAAGCCGCTCGTTCTGAATCCCTTTTACGGCTACAAAGAGGAAGAGTGCAATGTTCTCAGCCCTTTCATGGACGAGACCGTCAAAGAGTATTCCGGTCTAGATGGCGCTTTCGTGATTCGGGGCGATGGAGTACTTATTTCTGCTGGAACGCTTATTCACGCACCGGAATATCTTCATATGCTCCCAAGTGGATTCGGCTCCCGACATGCGGCAGCTGCCGCGGTCTCCGTTGCAACGGAATGCCTCGCTATCGTGGTATCGGCCAGTAACGGACAGGTAACGATTTTCAGAAACGGGATCGCTCTTCCGCTCATGGAAAAGTCGTTTGACGGCTAGTATCGTAGGAGCCCCTTGAAATTTAGTGATTGCACGAAAAAAATTCAGTTGCATTTTGTTTTTAGGTAGAGATCTTCCTCTGATCCTTAAATTGAACGAATTATGGCACGCGAAGTTATCACACTGGAATGCACAGAAGCGAAGGCGGAAGGTAAGCCCGTCTCACGCTACCTATCTTCAAGAAATAAGAAGACGGTGACAGAGCGAGTAGAGAAAAAGAAGTACAACAAGAACTTGAAGCGCCATACGCTTCACCGGGAAATAAAGTAGATTCTCTCCCCCGACAAAGGATAGTAGAAGGCGGTACAGGCAGTGTGTCGCTTTTTTGTGTGTAGGTGTCCCTTGGACTCCTTGAGAACTGTAGTGCTACGCAGAGGATTCCTTGTGATCTGGGTCCCGCCTCGAATTGCGCCATCCATCTCGATATTTTCGAATCCAGTCGAGCAGGGCGCGCTCGAAACCGATATCCTTCCCAAGTCTTTCGGATTCGAGCCACTTGTACCGCAGGATCTCTTCCCTCTCTGCGAGAAACTCTTGGTAAAGGCTAGAACGTTTCACGAATTCGTGCTGATCTTCTGGTTGAGAATCTTCTTTTGCCATTTTCTAGCTAGCTTGCTCAGGCCTGCTTCAAACCGTATTTCGAATTTAGATTAGAATCTTAACGACACTGAACTATTTTGGGAGGGAGTTCTCGTGGCTGAATATTCCTGCTGGGTTGAGTAATGCTCCGCGTGCACGGTCAAAGAGTCAATGAGAAGTTTTTGCGCGAAACCAACATTTTTCGGCCTGAATAAGTACTAAATGCTATTGATAACGCGTTGTACTACTTAGGAGGTGCGACTTTCCAAAATAAGTATGATCAAAAATCTGAGCACTTTCCGGAATTCGAGAGTTTTTAGTCCGCAGAGGTTAGCTGTTCAGTTGGGACATTATTTCGGTTGCGATCAGATCGAACGCGTGGGCCGACGGGGAATCCGGTTTAGAAACTGAGATGGGCGAACCCGCGTCTCCGGCCTCCCTTATGCTGGGATTGAGAGGGATCTTGCCAAGAAGAGGAATGTCGAGTTCCGCCGCCGTCTTCTCACCACCGCCTTCGCCGAAAATGTACTGTCTCGATCCATCTTCCCCTTCGAGATAGCTCATATTCTCAGCCACTCCGAGGAGGGGTACATTCGTCTTCTCCAGCATCCGAGCCCCGCGTTTCGCGACTTGAGTGGCTGCCAGTTGAGGGGTCGTTACGATAATGGCCCCTTTGAGGGGTATGGTTTGGACGAGAGAAAGCTGGGCGTCGCCGGTTCCCGGAGGCAGGTCGACTACGATAATTTCCAGGTCACCCCATTTGACGTTGTTGATAAACTGATTGATCGTTTTTTGAATCATTGGGCCTCGCCAAACCACGGGTGTATCCTCGTCGATAAGAAATCCCATGGACATGACCTTGATTCCGTGGCTTTCGAGGGGAATGATTGACTCGTCTTCGATTTCGGGTCGGCCACCCACCCCCATCATCAACGGAATGGAGGGTCCGTAGATGTCGCAGTCCAGCAGTCCGACTTTTTTGCCCTCATCTGAAAGCTGTTTTGCCAAGGAGCAGGCTAGGTTAGAGGAGAACGTAGATTTTCCCACGCCTCCTTTGCCGCTTGCCACAGCGATGACATTCTTGACACCTGGGAGATCGGCAGGATTGGCTCTGCCTGGACTAGAGCTTTCCTCGGGCTTTTTCGTGGGGGAGATCAACACGTTCACATCGACGTTTTTGACCTCAGGAACCGCTTTAAGGGCGGATTCGACGTCATCGCGTATTCGGGCAGCCACACTGTGATCGCTAGTTGTTACGGAAATGCCAATCACGGCGTTCCCATTTTCGAAATCGACGGACCGTACTAGGCCAAAGGATACGATATCCCGACTAAACCCAGGGTACTTCACGGTGCTTAGGGCGTTTTTGATAGCTTCTTTACTCACAGCTTGTTGATGTTTTTGGATTATTTGCTTTTCCTTTTAAAACAACTTTTCGATCAGTTAATCGAAAGAGCTCACTAGAAACCTGAAACATTCGAGGATCTGTCAAGTCCAGGCTTATAGCGAATGAATAAACGCATCAAGATTACCCTTATCAGATTAATTGCCTTTTCGGCTACCCTCATTCTCGGTCCTGCCGCCTTTGCCCAAAGGGACATCGGTGTGGGCGAGGTGAATGTTCAGCGAGATGTTGTACCAGTGGTTACTCGTTCGCAGGATGGTGAAGCCCTGAACATTCTAAAGACGGCATTTAGTATCCACGGTCGCTACCGAGTTGCCAATTCTATGCAGGAAGCATCGTTTGCGATACAGGTGGATCCGGTCGGATCGAATCACTCGACTTTGAAAATATTCTCAGGCATCCCCGAGCGACTTCAGTACACGACTCAAGTTCAAGGGGAATCGCGTCGGAATTCAGTTCTCAGGGCGGTTGATCTTGCGATTTACAAAACCAGTGGCATGCGGGGCTTTTTCGGAGGAAAAATCGCTTATGTGGGCGAAGTAGGCAGGGGAATGGAGATTTACTATCGAGACTTTCTTTTCGGAGAAGGGAAGCGTCTGACCAGCCACGGGGTTGAAGCCGTCCGCCCGAGATGGTCGCCTGATGGCAATTACATCGTCTACACAAGCTACCTATCCGGATTCCCTAATATTCGGCGGATCGACATCCGTGGACAGCGTTCGGAGGTCATGGTAGATTTTAAAGGCACCAATTCCAGCGCTCGCTATAGTCCAGATGGGACGCGGCTTGCAATGGTGCTCACGGGGCCAGGGAACGCTGACATTTACGTGGGTTCTAGTTTGGCGAAAGGGCTAAAGCGGGTTGTGAATTCTAACGGACTAGAGGCAACACCGTGTTGGTCACGCGATGGTAGAGAGATTATATTTGCGTCGGATCGTAATGGAGGCCTTGCCCTCTACCGAGGGTCCGCTGCGGGAGGTCAGTTTAGCCATATTCCAACACAGATAAGCGGTTATTGCGCGGAACCCGATTGGAACCATGCAGACTCGGACTTGATTGCCTTTACCGTGGGAGTGGGAAATCGGTTCCAGGTGGCCACCTACCGATTCAGCACGAGAAAAAGCGAATTCCTGACCAATGAACGAGGTGATGGTATTCAGCCCTGTTGGCTTAATGATGGCCGCCACCTGATTTACACCTCGCGAAATGGGAGTGATGAACGTATCGTTTTGTTTGATACGGTTACGAAGAAGCGTTCTATTCTCTCTCCTTCTGGGCTAGGGAAGATTAATCAGGCAAGTTTCCTTCCACCAAGGGGATAGGTTTTAGAATTTCAAATACGCTTTGAGGAATTTCTGTGCACGAGCAGTGCGGGGAGAGTCGATTACTTGGGAGGAATTTCCCACTTCTACAAGTTTACCTTCTGCGATGATCGCAACCGTGTCAGCCGCATGTTTGGCAAATCCCATTTGATGGGTGGCGATGACCAGTTTTTTTTTCGCCTCAATCAGGGTTTCAATCGCTTCTAGGACTTCGGCCGTCATTTCGGGATCCAAGGCAGATGTCGGTTCGTCTAGGAATACGATATCTGGATCGGGCGCGATCGCTCGGGCAATGGCGACGCGTTGGTTTTGCCCTCCTGATAATTCTGCGGGCTTTTTAAATCGATGGTCCGTTAGTTGGAATTGGTCCAAAAGCATCCCCGCCTTTTCAAGCGACTTTCCCCTGCTATATCCATGGACCTTTTCAAGGGGTAGGGCGATATTTGTAATCGCGTCGAAGTGGGGAAAGAGATTATAGGCTTGAAAGACAACCCCAACTCTTTGGCGATAATCTCGCAGTTGCCAATCTTCGTGGGCTATCTCATTGCCTTCGATTCGAATAGTTCCGGAAGTGGGCGATTCGAGACCTGCCATTAAACGGAGTGTTGTCGATTTCCCACCACCCGAAGGACCGATCAAGGCGAGACATATGGTGTCCTCGATAGTCAAGTCAAGCGAGTCTAGCGCTCGCTGGGTTCCGTAGGTCTTAACAACCGATTCAAGCTCTAGTTTCATGTTTCAAACCTGAGTCTGGTTTCAATCGATCGGGATAGCCGCATTATAGGTAGGGTGAGAATGAGGTATCCGATGGCTAAAGGGAAAAAACTCTCAAAGGAACTGTAGGTGATCGCGTTGACTTCTTGAGCATTCAAAGTGAATTCGCTGATGGCGATGACAGAAAGAAGTGAGGAGTCTTTGATTAAATTTGCCGTTTGCCCTGCTAGAGCGGGAAGGCTGCTTCGAAGGGCCTGAGGCACGATTACGTAACGAAATGTTTGATACTCAGTAAAACCGATGGCTTTGGCGGACAAAAGCTGGGATTTGCCAACTCCTTCAACACCAGCTCTCAGAATCTCTGAAATATAAGCGCCGCTAAATATGGCCATAATGGCAATCCCGACTACATAGCGATTTTGGATGCCAGCGGCATCCGCAACAACGTAGAAGAAAAAGAAGATCTGCACAAGAAGAGGCGTTCCTCGAGTCAGTTCTACATAGATCATTGAGAGGTAGCGAACAGGCAAGAAGCGAGCCCGACTGCACAACGTGGCCAGAGAGCCGATTAGGAAAGCGAAAAACAATGAAAGAGCGGATATCCACAAAGTGGCGATCCAGCCATCAGCGAACTTCTTCTTGTATCTTAGAGCGGATTCCCAGTTCCACTGGTATTCTAGAGCGGAAAACGAGGCGTACAAAACGAGGGAGAGAAACAAAATTGCGCCGCCGAACGAAACCCATCGAGACATGGGAGGGCTTTCCGCTTCGCTCGCGTGGCTTGAGCCAAAAAATAATGAGACGAACGACACTAGAAAAAGAAAGGGAATCCGAGTTCTTTAAACTCTCGCTTTTGTTCCGACAAATATTTGTCGCCAAGTTGGTCGAATCCGCCGCTCGCCTGGTATTCAGCTAGAAATTGATTTACTTGCGTTGTGAGTTCATCATTTCCTTTCCGAACGCCTATGGCCCATGATTCGCTGTTAAATGGATTGAGGAGGGCACGGGTTGTGTCGGAATGCTTTTTCCAGTTCAAATAAATAGAGATCTGGTCATAGATGAATGCATCAACTTTGCCTTGGGCTACTTCTAGAGAAGCAGCGGATTCCTTGTCGAAAAGCAGTATTTCAGCATTCTTAAGATTTGCGTTCGCGTAAATGTGTCCGGTGGTTCCTTGCTTCACTGCAACTTTGGCACCAAGCTGATCGATGTCCTTGATCGTATGGGAATCACCGTTTTGGGATACAAGAACACACAGCCCAGTGTGCAAGTAGGGGTTGGAAAAGGAAATGGACTGGGCCCGCTCTTCTGTTCGAGTCATCGATGAAATGATGAGATCGATTTTACCGGTTTTGAGAGCTGGTATAAGACCTGCAAAAGGAATGTTCTCGATACGCAGAGCCTTACCCTGTCGATCGGCAAGGGCTCGGGCCATTTCCACGCTGATACCCGTTGGCTGGTTGTTTTCATCCGTCATTTCAAACGGCGGATAGGACAACTCCATGCCGACCACTAGAATCTGCGCATCGCGTTCTTTCGAGCAACCCGAAAGGAACATCAAAGCAATGCCTAGGCCGGAGGTTGAAATCCTGCGAAGGTAGGGTAAAAAACTGAAGAGCCTCATGACGCCACTAATATTTTCTCCAAAGGGTCGCATGGGCAATCGAATACTGGTTCTTTCTGTCGTGTTCACGTATCAGGAAAGGAAGGTTCTGGGAATCGATCTTCTCGAAATACGGAGCCAATATTCCCTCTAGCTGATCCGCGGTTCTGATAGCGATGCCATTTTCCTCATAGCCACCGAGCCACTTCGACTTGGGCGTATATTCCTCAAGCCAAGTGTAAGGTGAGGTTATGGCGAGGACTCCATTTTCGGCGGTGAAAGAGTGAATATTCTGAAGACACTTTTGGGGGTCGGGAAGGCGGTCGATCAAATTGGCCATCAAAATGAAATCGAACTTCCCTAACTCAGGGTTTAGGTTCATTGCGTCTCCCTGGGCGAACGTGATACGTTCAGGTTGAGAGCTGTCTGGTACCGAGATCTTAACACGTCGAGTCAGATCGCCTTCCGTAGCGATTTCGATGGTTGCTTCGCGGCTGCTCGAAATGCGATTAGCCGCTTGAATCAAGGCGTGGGAAAAATCAATTCCAACTACTTCACTGAATGACTCGCTCAGAGCATGGGAGGCAGCGCCCACTGCGCAGCCAAGGTCCAGGGCTCGTTTCCGATAGATGGATTGACCCTTATGTAAGAGTCCGCTTCGGCGAGCGAATCCAAGTGCTTCCTGCGGTCCCATTTGGTCGAAAAGCAAATCCGAATGGGATCCGTAATGAAATAACAGATACTCTGATACTGCTTTGTCTGAGTCGTAAAAGTTGTGCGGCATGAAATTGGTAAATTTGAAGTGGGAGGCGTGTTGCTATTTTATAGATGATTCTGGCAAACGAGCAGTCGGATATAATTGAAATTCTTCAGGCTTGAGTTCGCTCGCTCCTTGCTTATCCATGAAAATTTAGTTTATCGAATGAGTCTGCTGGATATTCGCTACGAAGTTCTCGAAAGCAAGATTGCGAAATCTGTTTGTAACGTATGCGAGACGATGGTTGGCGAAAAGGTCTTTTTACCGGTTCTGAAGATTTGTCAAAGACTCAGATTTCGACTCCCAGGTTCGGGGACGATGCAGAGGGCGGTTTGTTTGTGGGTTGGTTGGGTTCGTAGGAGAGATCAATAGAGTGGTATACCTCTTTTTCAATCCGTCGCTTATTGAGAAAATCGCGACTCGGATTACGAGCGAAGCGACTGCCCATTCAGTTCCGGACATGGCTTTCGACGTTTGCGGAGAATTGGCCAATGTCGTTGGAGATGGGTTTAAAGGGTCTCTGGAAGAGCTCGGTCACGAGTCAAAATTGACAATACCCATGTCGCTGTTCGGGCAGGAGCTTTTCATATCAATAATGGGGGTAAAAAAGTGTGTCCGCACCGAATTCATCCTATTTGGAGAACGGTTTGTGGTGGATTCGGCATTAGCGGAGATTATATAGGACACCCTAGCGAACGGGAGCGATCGTTTTTAGAGTGCTTGTAATAAACGGAATCAGCTGCTTCTTCCGGCTCACGACTCCTTTGAGATCGAAAATCGGACCCTCGTGAATGTTGGGGTAGGAAATATTGCTCACGAATTCGTCGGGCCCAGAGACCATCAAGATCGAATTGTGTTTGTTGATGTCGGTAATCAAAACGCAGGCGAAATCCAGGGACTCTGATTTAACCACTTGATCCAAAGCGTTCATCAATGGATCTTCGCTGCTCCAGAAGTTTTGGAATCCGAGTTCTTCAATTTGCGAAACAGAAAACTTCAAGCTGTTTTCTTCATAGAATTTTTGGTCGGCCTTTATTATCTCTTCAGGACTCATAGTAAGAATGATAGATCCACTATCGAAGATTTCCGTTGCAAGATCTGTCGCTGTAACTCCCGCGATGTTTTCCAGCCACTGCATCGCTTCCGAGTCTTGCTTCGTGGAGGTGGGCCCGGATAGATTCAACGTGTCAGAGATGATACCTGACATCATGACACCCGCGATCTCTGGCGAAGGTTCGATGTCGCTCTTGCGAAACTGTTCGGCAATTATTGTGCATGTTGACCCTACGGGATCGTTGATAAAGCGAATTGGCTGGGCAGTGTTGATTCCGAGACGGTGATGGTCGATGACCTCGACAATATTTACTTCCTTTGCACCCGGAACTGCTTGGCTCATCTCGTTATGATCCACGAGTATGAGCTTGGTTTTCTTGGGCTTAAGAATGTCGGTTTTACTGAAAATCCCCAGCAGACGTTCTGAATCGTCGGTCACCATGAATGCTTGGGCGTTCGAATTTGTCACCCGCCAGCCGAGTTGCTTTACGAGTTGGTCTGGGCTAAAGACGACAATTTGAGTCTCTATGATTTTTGAAATTCTAGTTGCCGTTCGAATCGTCCAAGCGGTGGTTGCAGAGTCAAGCGGACTGATGATGAGGGAGACGCCTTTTTCACGAGCGAGCTCGATTACTTCTGGGTCTACTCCGAGGCTACCAGTGATTACGAGAAGTCGTACCCCGATTTGAATCGACCTCTGTTGAATATCCCAACGATCTCCAACGATAATAATGGTTTCGCTGGCAGGGATCTCGTCTGAACCGGTAAACTTCCCAAAAGACCGAATGTCCATAGCACCGATTTTGACATACATGTCTTCAAGGCTATCAGGATTTCGAGTGACTTTGACATCTGCGCGAAGCGCATTCGCAACGTCATTGATGCTCGTGTGAACCTGGCGCATCGCCTTTGGCTCGCTGAATTTCGGAATGAAGTAGTCACCCATTTGATAAATGGATACAAACCCTTTTAATTTGCCTTCGTCGTTTACTGCTGGAAGCACTCGGACGTCATACTCATCGATCAACTCCAATGCCTCAAACAGGGTAGCGTTCTCGTGTACTTTGACCACGTCGCGCACCATTATGTCTCGAACTCGCGGGGAAACGTCTCCGATGAATAAGGGCACAGGCTGGCTGAACTTATTGAGAATCGTTTCAATTCGAGCGTTGGTGTTGCCGCATCGGGCAGGAATGAACCCTTTGTGCCCTTGGAGGGTCTTGAGATTCGCGTAAGCGATTGCCGAGCAGATTGAGTCTGCATCCGGATTTTTGTGGCCGATAATGTATGTGAAGTCTTGTTCCGACATCGCTTGCTAGATTATTCTCTCGTATGAGAGAAACGAAGATGGTTATTATTTTGGGTCGGGCAACAGGCAAATTGAGGAATCTCGCCTACAAAAGAAATTGATTCTAGAAAAGAATGTCGCCCTACTGATCGCGATGGATATTTCACTAGCCGAGCAGATTGAAGAACTGCAAAACGGCGGAGGACTACTGGAGTCAGCCGCCACTAATATTAGAAAATGGCTTACGGGAGGGTTCCTTTCGCCAGAATCTCTGGTCAGCCTTACAGAATTAGTTGAGACCAGCAACGCGGAAGAGTTAAACAATAGGTTCTACAAGAACATCGCGTTCGGTACAGGAGGGCTAAGAGGTCGTACAATAGGAGCGACATCCACCACCGCAGAAAAAGGTGACATGGATCAAACCGGAGTCCCAGCTATCCCCGGAGTTGGATCCAACATGCTAAACGAATACACTGTGGCCAAGGCCACGATCGGATTGTTCGAATATGCTCGGAAGTATCTGGAGAAAAAGGGTTCTGGATTCGTCCCCAAACTCGTCATCGCGCATGATGTTAGGCACTTTTCGCGGTACTTCTGTCAATTATCTGCATCAGTCTGGACGCGTTGTGGAGGAGAGGCATTTATCTTTGATGGACCGCGGTCCACTCCTCAATTGAGCTTTACGGTTCGAAGTCTAGGGGCTACCTGTGGCGTTGTTGTTACTGCCAGCCACAATCCGCCTCATGATAATGGATACAAAGCGTATTTTGAAGATGGGGGGCAGCTGGTACCGCCGAACGATCAAGGAGTAATTCATGAAGTGGAGTCTGCTCCATTGAGTGGATTAAAAGACTACCTAGCGATTGATATAGATGCTGTGAAAACACTCGGTCAAGAGCATGATGAAGCCTATATTGCAGCAGTGGTTGAAACGGTTATTGATCGTAGTGCCCTGGAAGGTTCGGATTTGAAAGTCGTTTTCACACCAATTCATGGAACGGGTGCGGTATCCACGCTTCCGGCCCTTGAGAAGTTAGGCCTAGAGCCACTACTCGTCGAGCCGCAGATGGTCCAAGACTCGAATTTTCCAACCGTTAAGTCGCCCAATCCTGAGAACGCGGAGGCACTCAGTCTGGCAATTGAATTGTCTGAGCTCGAAGGTGCGGACATACTCCTCGGTACCGATCCGGATTGTGACCGGATGGGGGTTGCGGTAAAAAACGATGAGGGCAAAATGGTTTTGGTTACGGGGAACCAGATCGGAGCCATGATGGCTGATTACCGTATAAGGAAGCTCAAGACTATGGGCTGGATTCCTCAAGAGGGGACTCAGTCTTCGGCTTTGATTAAGACTTTCGTAACATCGCCCATGCAGGATGCAATCGCCGGGAATCATGGTATCAAAACGATTAATACACTTACTGGATTCAAGTGGATTGGCGAAAAGCTTCATCTTTACGAGCAAGAGCTTAAAGCCTCCTATGAAAAAGAGTTTGGCAGTGCCTTAGACTATGATCAACTCAGTCAAAAGGAAAGATCTGAGCTGCTGCAAAAATACAGCACTTTCTACGTCTTCGGTGGAGAAGAGAGCTACGGTTATTTGCCAACCGATTCGGTTCGAGACAAGGATGGGAATGCGGCTAGCGTGATTTTCTGTGAACTGGCGGCTAGCTTGAAGAAAGAAGGCCGCACGGTCCTTGATTACCTTGATAGTCTGTATCTCCAATATGGTTACTTTCTGGAGTATCTCGGTCAAATCGTGTATGAAGGTGCGGCGGGAGCCGCCAAGATTGAGAATATTCTGAAAAGTTATCGGTCAAATCCTCCGACCGAATTCCTGGGGGCCAATGTGTCGAAATTTACGGACTTTGGAGTGGAGACTGTTGTGGATCCTGATGGAAAAGAGATTCCTAAGCAGGATCTCTATTTCCTCGAACTTGAGAATGGTTATCGGTATGCCGTACGCGGTAGCGGAACTGAGCCCAAGATAAAGTTCTACTTGTTCGGGAGCGAGCCGGTTGCAGACGAAAGCACTCTGGAGGCGACTAAGTCGAAAACGCGAGAGAACTTGGAAAGGCTCAAAGAGGCGATCCTCAGCGATGCGAAAGACCGGTCAGATAACTGATCGGTAGAACGCTGCGTTGAATTTGCCTGTGGAAGTTTATCGCCTCCACTATTGCTAAAAAAAGGAGGACGAATTCTTACTTGGCTA
The DNA here is from genome assembly GCF_014529625.1 of Candidatus Pelagisphaera phototrophica. Taxonomy (GTDB): domain Bacteria; phylum Verrucomicrobiota; class Verrucomicrobiia; order Opitutales; family Opitutaceae; genus Pelagisphaera; species Pelagisphaera phototrophica. Next base: position 2,402,592 of record NZ_CP076039.1, on the reverse strand, counting down.
TCTGTGCAGCTCGAAGTTGGGCATAAGCGTCCCGTACTGCTGTGTATGGGTCGATGGCGGATCCTGTAATGGAATTATAGACATCGATGATCTCGGGAAGATCATTCACTGTGTCGACGGCCGTCAGAATTAAGCGGTCGGTGGAATCGTCAACTTGTGTCCAGGGCTCGGATATTGGATCGACATAGTTTCCCCCGATTCTGCCGACAAAGTCACGCAAGCTTGTGGGACCGAGAAATGGGAGGACGAAGTAGAATCCATGCTTAAATCCCCACGCTCCGAAAGCCTGTCCAATGTCTTCTTTGGGGGGCTGTAGACCTTCAAACACTCGGGCGGCATTCATGAAACCGGCCATGCCCGCAGTTGTATTGATGAAAAATTTGCCTGTCTCCTGGGAGGCTAGCCCGAAACGGAATTGGAGTAGGCTGCCTACCAAGCGCAACGGATACTCCAGGTTGTTGAAGAAATTGACGACGCCTTTCCTGGCTTCCTTGGGTATGACTCTAACGTACTGCCGAGTGAAGGGTTGAAAGATTTTTTTGTATGCCGCATCGTTAAATCCGAAAATGGCTTGATTGAGTCCCTTGAGTGGATCTGCAATTGCGGCAGACGCTCCTCTTGCTAAGGTGCCATCGTCGTCAAAGAGTTCATCCATTTCCAATAAGTCGTCCAAGTCGACGAAGTCATCGGCGGCCGCTTTCGAGCAAAGGGCCCACATCGCAATCATGGCGAAAAGAATTCCAGAACGTATCAGATGTTTCATGACTAGGCCTCCTTAAATTTGGTCTTGAGGAGATCAATTAATTCGGAAGCAGATTTTTTCAGAAAGTGCTCGTCGAATTGCTTACGATAGTTGCTAACCATGCTAATACCCTCGACAAGTACGTCATATACCTGCCAACCACGATCTTTGATATTTGCCAAGCGGTAGCTAATATTGATTTTTGATTCGTTTAGCAGGACGATGGATTCGATTACAATTTTACTCGAGGTGATCACTTTGGGCTCGTAGAAGGTTAGCTCGGGACGGGGTCCGTCCTGAAGCTCCAGCGTGTAGCTTTGTAAGACCAAATCGGTTATGAGCGTATAGACCTCGTCTTTCTGTGAGTCATTGAGCTTGTTCCAATTGCGACCAAGCGAACGTTGAATAATGACGTCGAAAGAGAACTGCTGGTTTAAAATCCCAATAATCTGATCCTTTTTCACAGAATATGGAGCAGTGCTGTGATTTGCGTGAAGAACGTCTAGCAGCCGATTGAGGGTAGACTCTAGAGCGTCCTTAGTGTTATTTAGATCGTTGGATCGCAAGTTTGGCAGCACAGCTACAGTTAGTAGCAAAATAGCGAAAAGCGAACGGAGAGAGAAAGAGTTCATGGCGTTTCTAGTAAGTCTGCTCGATTCCTATACGTGCGAGGAAGCGAGTTGGATTGCGCAAATAAATCCAAAGATTTCAAGCATCGGAGATGGAGACTACGTTTAAAATAGTTTTTTAAAAAATGAACCGGGTTTGGACTAATCTCCCTTTTCTAGGCTCCCAAATGCAAAACGGCTAATGAGACTTTCTATATCGAGTGCGGGCTCTGTATCCACGATCGGTTCGCCATCTTCTAGCTCAAACCCGCCTCCACCTGGATCTAGGGCGATGTACTTGTCGCCGATTAAGCCGTTGGTTTTTATCGACGCAATGGCGTCATCGTAAATGGATAGGTCCGTGTGAAGCTTTAGTTGCACCATGGCGACGAGGTTTTCCGTATCAAGAGTGATGTCACCCACCAAACCAACTTTAACTCCGGCTATCATAACGTTGCTGCCTTCATTGAGACCTCCGACATTGGTGAATCTTGCATCGATGACTCTAGCGTCGGATCCAAAAAAGCGGCTGCTCCCGATTTGAATAGCGAGATACAGAATGGCTGCGATGCCAATGAGGATAAAAATCCCAACGGAAAATTCGATTCGTTTCTGGTTCATGCGGCAGGTTTGTCGGTTGAAAGCTTTGGGTTAAGGAATCCAGCCAACTCCATTGGAGGCGATTCAAGAAGGTCGCTAGGTGGTCCCCAGTATCTAATCTTTCCCGCATCCAGCCAGGCAACTTGGTCCGTAATGCCAAAGGCCTCAGGTACGTCGTGGCTAACCATCAATACGGTGAATCCGAATTGCTGTCGATAGTCGCGGATCATGTCGAATACGGAAAATTTCCTCTCAGGATCGAGCCCTGTGGTAGGCTCATCGAATAGGATAATCTCGGGTTTGGTTATGAGTGCCCGGGCGAGGGCAACGCGCTTTTTCATTCCTCCCGATATTTCAGCGGGGTACTTTGTAGCTGCGTTTTGAAGGTCCAGCTGGTCTATCAGACGGTTCACCTGCTCGGATAGCTTCTGAGCGGAGACTTTTTCTTTCTCTCTCAGGGGAAGGGCGATATTCTCAAAAACATTGAGAGAGTCGAAAAGCGCATTCTGCTGAAACATGTAAGCGAACTGCGGAATGGATTTCGTGGAATTGCTAAGCCTGATCGTCCCAGCATCGGGTTTCAGGAGTCCAGAAATACACTTGAGCAAGACAGACTTTCCTATGCCACTTCTCCCAATCACAGTGGTATGCGAGTTCAGCGGAATATCTAGATCGATCGCGTCCAATATGACCTGGGGGCCGAACCGTTTGCTGAGACCTCTAAGTTGGAGAAAGGTGACGCTCATTTTTCGAGAAGGAGAGAGGTCAGCAGGTAATCGCTTGAGAGTATTGCGATGCTTGAGAACACAACCGCGCGAGTGGTTGTCTGGGAAACGCCACGAGCTCCCGGAATGCTCGCTTTCACATGGGTATAGTAGCCTTGAAAGGCGCATATAACGGTGGTTAGAAGGCCAAAAGTCAGGGCTTTGTAAAACCCATCCATGACGTTCTTGACGCTCACAGCCTCGTAGATCCGGCTCCAATAGGCACCTTGGTCGACTCCAAGCATGCTGACGCCCGTCAAGTGCCCCCCGTAAATTCCAACAATATCGAAAAACGCTGTCAGAATCGGGAAACAAATCAATGCCGCGTAGAGTCGCGGCGAAACCAGGAACGCCAGCGGATTTATGTTCATGGTCTGCAACGCGTCGATCTGTTCGGCATTTCGCTGAATTCCAATCTCAGCGGATAGAGCCGATCCAGCTTGTCCCACGATCATTATTGCGGTGAAGACTGGGCCGATCTCCATGATGATTGAAAGTGCAACTGCTTGTCCTAGAAGGCTTACAGAGCTAAACTTTGTAAGAACATAATAGAGCTGAAGCCCCAGTACCAATCCGGTAAAAAGCCCGACAATCAAGGTTATGGGGATACATCTTACCCCAATTTCGTAGATTGAGCGCGTTAGCTTTTCATAAGTTTGTCGCTGGCGAAACAGAGAACCCAAGGAAGACGCTCCGAAGATTGTCAATTCTCCTAATTCACTGACAAAAGATATCCCTTTTCTGCCAATTCTCACGAACATGATTTAATCGGCAACTCTAACGATAACGGGGGATTTGCAAGCTTGTTCGAATGGCAAATCGGAGGATGATTCGGCCGCTCGAGCTCTTGGCTACTTTTGGGTTTAGCGGTCTTCTAGAGGTGGTGGGGCCGAAAAAAGCAGAATAGCGTAGGATAGTAGGTAATCGAACCGGTATATTGACCGCTTTCCAGAAGAAGTGCTATGTGATCAGGAAGCTTCTAATCCCATCGCCGGTCCATTGTTTTAGTTCATCTAATTTCCGCTCTGGTTCGGCAATTTGCAGAACTAGACTGACCTTTGGATATCCGAGAGATTTCGTATTTTAAAACGTGTAAGTCAATATTAGCGAGGAGGAAGCGGCGAAATTAGAGTCTGTAGCTGGTATACAAGAACGATGTACCCAGATGTATATTGGTGTACGAAAATCATTTTAGAGGGAAACTCGATTTCGGGTAAGTCCGGGGTTCCTTTCTAACTGCGTGTTTTCTTCGATTCTGATTCACCTGATTGTTGTATCTATAGTAGTACCTGCTGTATATACCGTTTTGAGAAACTGATTTCAGGATGCGATCCCGTCATTCTCTCAGCCTAGCATGACCGGATCTTTTATTTTACGATCTTAATTCGCAAACGATTCATCCAAAAAAAGGTTCAAAATCGCAATGATGCCGAGCTTGTCTAAGGTAGGGGAGATTGGAGCCATTTTTGGGTTGCCAATCGGTGCTCGCGCTGAGCGGGGATCAACTTCACGGGCAGGCAACGAAGGATTTGGGCGTTTCTAGCGACTGATGAACAAGGTGGCCTACTCGACGATCATCCTACCAGACGATTACAAGGGACCCATCTGCGAAGCCAAAATGGGGGTTATAATGTTGGCAAAATCGAAGAGTTCACCGGTGATTCTGATGTCATGTAGTGCAGATCAGTATTGGTGGGTTAGTTCTTGGGATAAGCTTGTGATTCCGAAGTCGTTTGCCAATATCTCGATCCCGATCGGAGATGACATTGAAAGGGATCGAGACGTACACGATAATGAACTTGATGCGTGCTGACGGAAAATTGAGCGAATCTTGAATTAATTAAACACTCGCACTTCCAGCTATTTTGAAAACAAAGGGAGCATGCGTTTTCGTCCGTGCATCGATCTTAAGAACGGCAAAGTCGTCCAAATCGTAGGAGGCTCTCTAACGATTGACGGCTCAAGCGCGCTTACAAATTTCGAGACGGAAGATAAGCCGGCTGAGTTTGCCAAGCTCTATCAAAAGGACGCGCTTTTAGGAGGACACGTAATCGCTTTAGGTCCGGGCAATGAAAAAGCGGCCACGGAAGCACTCGGTGCATTTCCAGGTGGGATGCACTACGGAGGAGGAGTAAAACCTGAAAATGCATCCACTTTTCTAGACGCCGGCGCGAGCCATGTGATTGTGACGTCCTACGTGTTTTCAGAAGGACGAGTCGACTTTGACCGATTGAAGTTGCTGGTTAAGGGGATTGGGCGCGATCGGCTGGTTTTAGATCTGAGCTGCCGCAGGAAAGGTGATGGCTACTGGGTTGTCACGGATCGCTGGACTCGCTACACAGAATTGGAGGTTTCGGCAGAGAACTTGTCGAAGCTATCTAAATACTGCGATGAGTTCCTTATTCATGGAGTGGACGTCGAAGGAAAAATGTCTGGGATAGAGGGCGAACTGGTTTCTCTATTGGGAGAATACAGCCCGATTCCGGTTACTTATGCTGGCGGAGCCAGTAGTATCGAGGATCTGGACCGCGTGGACCAACTGGGTCAAGGCAAGGTGGACCTGACAATAGGTAGTGCTCTAGATATATTTGGAGGCAGCGTTTCCTATGGAAAGGTCGCTTCGTGGGTATCGCCTCGCCGCACCTGAAATTGGGATTAAACCAAGGAGAGTTCAGGATCGTTAGAGCCTATTACTCAAGGTCTGCATCTGCTCCGGAATCCGTTTCGTTGAGCAATCAAGTCTAGTATCCAGCTGCAGGAAAACGAGCTCGACTCTTGAGCTAGTTTTTGAACGCGGGAGCCTCGCCTGGCACGGGGGAGTTCTCGAAGAACCCGCGTGCCCTCAGTTTTTGACTTCCACCATATCGGTCGACCAACGCTTGCTGATCCGCTTTAGCCTGGGCATCGACTTTTTCCGGATCGCATATTGAGCGTAATTCACTAATCATCGTATTTAGGACATTCTTGTATTCTTCGTTCGAAGACAAATCAACTAGCTCATCAGGATCTTCCTTTAGATCAAACAACTGCGGCGACTGGTTTGCGTAGTAGATCAGTTTGTACCGATTGTCTGTAAGGAGAAAAGAACCATTCTCACTGTTTAGCGCATGGTATTCTCCAAACACGCTCCGCTGCTGTTCCGGCGAATTCGCTAGTTTGATGAGCGACTGCGCATTGCGATGAGTCGGTTTTTCCAGCCCGAGTCCATCATAGATAGTGGCGTGAACATCCAGTAGGGAAACCGGAGTATCGCAAGTCTGGCCCTTCGGTACTTTCGGGCCCGCCAAAACCATAGGCACTCCTCCGGATTCTTCATAGTGAGTGAATTTACCGTAGAAGCCACGGGCCGACAGGCATTCACCATGATCGGTTGAGTACAGTACGTTCGTGTCTTCAGAAAGGCCCAGCGCTTCTAGACGATTGAGTACTCGTCCTAGTTGCTCATCCAGAAAATTGGTAAGACCATAGTACGCATGGATGAGATTCTTGATTTGGGCATCGGTGTGCGGTTCAGAAGCATCGAAATACTTCCGCATGTAGGTGTAGTGTGGATGCATGGGCCAGTCCTCCTGCTTCCATTGCGGCGGACGGGGCAGCTCTTCAGGATCGAACTTATCGAGGTACTCTTTTTTGACCTTATATGGTGGATGCGGGCAGACGAATGAAAGGAACAAAATCCAAGGCTGCTCATCATCCTGATGTTGCTCGAGCCATTTGATGGCTTCGTCCGCATTTTTAATGTCGTATTGCTGGTAGGTCGTATCGCCCTCACCTGCGGAATTGATTCCTCCGCGGCGTGTTCGAAGGACTGGATTGTCCCGCATGCACCCCAATGGATCTCCGACGCCGCCTACCACGTGCAGGGGTTGGATTTCATTCGAAAAGCCATTGTCGTCTTCCTCGCTTCGGAAATGCAGTTTGCCGATCAAGTCGACGGTCAGCCCCTCGTCGCGTACTTCATGGTGCCAGGAACGCTCGTTTCCATCGTAAGGGAAGGCGTTGTCCCAATTCCCTATTTCGTGGACATACTTGCCAGTGGCCAATGAAGCCCGTGCCGGTACGCAAATAGGACAGGTGGTGTAAGCACGGGAGAAGAGGGTCCCTCGTTCTGCCAAGGCATCCAAATTAGGAGTGACGTTTTGAGGGTTTCCGTAGCATCCAGCCACATATTTTTGGTGCTCGTCAGATAGGACTAGGAGGAAATTGGGTTTGGGCACAGGATTAGATTGGGAAGCGGTAGTCTCTTTGAATAGGGGAAAGGCTTTTGGTAATGAGGTAGAAGGTCAAGCTCCTGAATCTACTAGAACATTCCCTGTGGTCTCTGTCGCAGGAATCCTCTGAAGAGATCGCTGTGTGCTCTGCTCCCGAAGGGTTGGGCGGGAAGGGCTTAGATAACCCGTGGTCTCGCCACTGGGAGCAGGCGGTTCAAGCGTTGCGATATCATTTCTCTGTATTTTGACCACACGGGCCTTTCTAAGGATGCTTGACCGAATGTCTAATTCTGAATTTAATTTAACTGGGTTTAATGAACGAGTTTATTTTAGAAAATAAGAGCAGAATCCGAATGCGTGTTTCCGACTATGGAGGGATTGTCATGGAGTTGCACGTACCGGATCGTGATGGGGTTTTCTCCGATGTGGTGTTAGGATGTAGTGCAGCAAAAGATTACGGCGAAGGGTCTCCCTATCTCGGGGCTATTGTGGGTCGCTACGGGAATCGAATTGCTCAAGGGCGCTTTAGCCTTGATGGCCAAGATTACCAGCTGGCTCGAAACAATGGCGAGAATCACTTGCACGGAGGCATTCGGGCGTTTGACAAGGTTATATGGAATGCCGAGCCCATTTCTGGCGAGGGCTATACCGGACTACGGCTTAACCACCTTAGTCCAGATGGAGAGGAAGGTTATCCAGGGAATTTGGATGTGGTGGTAACTTATAAGTTAACCGATCAGAATGAATGGATCATTGAATACAATGCCACAACTGATCAACCCACCGTTGTGAATCTAACTCAGCATTCCTATTTCAATCTTTCCGGTCATGCAGCGGGCCAAAATCTTGATCATGAGGTGGTGATAAATGCGGACTCGTATACGCCTGTCGATGCCAACCTGATTCCCAACGGCCTGCTTGCTCTGGTCGAGGGAACGCCATTTGACTTTAGAAGAAGCGTCAAAATAGGGGATCGGATTGACGACTCGCACGAGCAGTTGAAAAGAGGACGCGGGTACGATCACAATTTCGTTCTGAACAAAGAAGCGCCTCATTCATTGGATTTGGCTGCCACTGTATACGAACCTCATTCGGGACGAACGCTCGACGTCCTGACGACAGAACCGGGAGTGCAGTTTTACACGGGAAATTTTCTGGACGGTTCGGTCGTTGGCAAAGAGGGGGCTCGTTATCGTTTCCGCAACGGATTCTGCCTAGAGACACAGCATTTTCCGGATTCTCCCAATCAGCCGAACTTCCCCACCACTCGCTTGAATCCGGGCCAAGTGTATCGATCCACTACGATTTATCGTTTTGGAGTTCGATAGAGCTGAAAATTCGAGGTTTTGGAGGACCCAAAAAATGAGTATAGAATCGATTCGTGAAGTGCCTATCCAGCATGCGTCTGATCGTATCTCTATTGGCAATTTTGGTAACTGCATTCGCGCAAGTTCCGGGTGAACACGTTAACGTTTCGAGTTCAGAAGCTCTATCCGGATACGATCCCGCGAGCTATTTCCAAGGTTTGCCTCAGAGGGGTGATGCGGATCTTACCTTAGAACAAGCAGGCGTAGTCTACCGATTTGCCTCCAAGGAGAATCGGGTGGCTTTCCCGAGGGCCCTCAGGGATAGGAGCCCGCATACGGCGGTTGGTGTACTTATAACGTGCTGGATGGTGACAAGGTTGAGATTGATGCAGGAACCTACAAGCTGATCGATGGGAACCTCAATCTGTTCTACGATGGCTTTTGGGGAGACATGCTGAAATGCTCGAACAAGAAGTTGGCTACCCCCAAGCAAGGCCTTGTTGCTCAAGCCGATGAAGCGTAGCGAAAAATATTGGAGAAATAGGGTGATACCTATGTAAAGAATGGTTGGCGAGTAAAAGAGTGAGCTCTTTGGGGCCGTTCTTTGCCCATATGGACAATCGTTGAACTTCTCTCAGCACCGATTCGGCTTGCCGATCAATTGCCTTTCTCTCCATTGTCATTGGTCAGCTTTACTATCTGAGCTAGCTCTTAATTATCTTAAACCAACTAAATTATGAAATTGTTTGTTCGAATCGCTTTGATCTCTCTCACCGCCCTTGTTGCGGGTAACATGGCTGCGTTTGCCCAAGCACGCGGTGACAAAAAGGCTCGCCCGAGCCCTAACGCATCCATCAGCCAGACCATAGGAACCACAGTAGTTTCCGTCAATTACGGCCGCCCGGGTTTGAAAGGTCGTTCGGTTGAGTCGCTGGTTCCCCAGAACAAAGTATGGCGAACAGGGGCTAACGAGTCCACAGCCATTACTTTCTCCGGAGATGTTATGGTAGGAGACGCGCCTATTAGCGCCGGAACTTATTCGATCTACTCGATACCTGAAGGGGGTAGATTCATAGTTATCATTAACTCTAAATTGTCCTGGGGGACGCAATACGACGAGTCGCAGGACGTTGCCCGCATTACCCTACCTTTGCAGGATGGCCCAGACTACGAATGGTTCACGATTGATTTCGACACGCTTTCAAATGCAGGAGCCCACATGAACCTCCGTTGGGCGAACAGTTGGGTAGCAGTACCCATATCGGTGAAATAGGGTGTTTTGAGTCGATTTACTTTGGAGGCGGTCTTGGGACCGCCTTTTTTTTGCCGAATCGATCGTCCAAACCCAAAAAGCATGACAAACGTCCAGAATTTGCTTTAGTCGAATTTCAATGACAAGGGCCCTGCCGTTGATATTGGTGACGCTTGTGTTTACCCCGGTTTGTTCTCTTGCCAAAGAAAGTGTAGAAGTTGCAGGAGGATGGGCACCAAGTTCCAGATCCTGCCTAGCCTTAGGCTCTGCTCATCTCTCTCGAATTTGCTGGTACAGGTTCCAAGTGTAGGATCCAAGAAATAGCATGACCATCAGGTTGTAGAGAGACCGCGTCTTAATCCAGAGCAGCATTCCGAGTACCGCCAATGTAATGAAACTAACTATACAAGTAAGCTTTATCTTTTCAGGTCCTAGGGCAACACGGAGGATTTGCCCTCCATCCAGCGGTAGGGCAGGGAACAGATTGATGATGGACCAGAAAATGTTGATTGTGACCATGACATCCACGAAATAGGCGATTAGGAATTTTGGGTATGAATCAAATGGAGATCCTTTAAGCATGTTCACGGCCACAAAGATAAAAATGATCGCTAGCAGGATACTCGCCCCGGGACCGGCCATCGTCATTAGAATCCGCTGTTTTCGGCTCATTCTTCCACTGCCGAACTGGGCGACTCCCCCCATTCCGTGGAGTTGTATCTGAGCCTGTCCGGCGCCAAACTTCAACCCTGTCAGGGCGTGTCCTAGCTCGTGAACCAGGATAGAGGCAAATACTGCCAGCATGAAGACGAGCACCTTGTGCCAGTCGGGAGCGCTCTGGGCCTGCAGTCCTCCGCCGAGAAAACCAGCTAGAAGCCAGAACATCCAATGGACTGAGATGGGAATCTTAAATAGTGTAAATTTGAGCATAACTAAAACGCGTCGAAATGGTTTTGCCTTCTTTTTAAATTCATGCAAGCTACGATCTACGGCGTTGACCTTGGATTAGGCTTCCCCAATTTTGTCTACTACACCGACCCCATATGAAAAGAAGACATTTTCTTAAATCTACTGCCATCGCCAGCATAGCGGCCCCATTTGCCCTGCATCGTACCGCGTCTGCCCAGTCGAGATCGGCGAACCGCAAAATGACGATCAATCTCGTTTGCGGTGCGATCGGCGTCAAAGCCAGTCAAACTCGGGCTATTGAGCTTGCTGCCAAGCATGGGTTCGAGTCGGTGGAAGCGCACTCTAGCTACTTGGCCGAATTAAGTGATGGAGAGTTAGAGGCTCTCAATGCCGATCTGATGGAAAAGAAGCTCGTTTGGGGTACCTCGGGGTTGTCTGTGGATTTTCGTAAGGACGAGGACACTTTTAAAAGAGGTCTCAAGAAATTACCCAGGCTGGCCGCTGGCCTGCAACGGGCAGGAGTTAAGCGCGTCAATACTTGGATCATGCCGTGCCATGACGAACTGACTTACCTGGAAAATTTCAAGCAGCACTCCAATCGGCTGAGAGAGATCTGCAAAGTGCTCGATGCCTATGATCTAAGATTTGGTATGGAGTATGTGGGTACAGCTACTTTGCTCGCGTCCCGTAAGTATCCGTTTGTGCATACGATGGCGGAGATACTAGAGCTAGTCGAGGCGATAGGCACCGGCAATGCTGGTATCGTGTTGGACAGTTGGCACTGGTGGCAGGCGGGAGATTCGGTAGCTGACATAGAGAATCTCAACAAAGAAGACATTATCCTGGTTGACCTGAATGACGCTCCTGCCAGCATCGATAAAAACCGCCAGCTCGATGGCAAGCGGGAGCTTCCTCTCGCTACGGGGACTATTGACGCCAAGGGCTTCCTCAACGCCCTCGCCAAGATCGGCTACGATGGGCCCGTCCGGGCCGAACCGTTCAACCAACCCCTGCGAGATCTAGAAGACGATCCCGCCTGCAAGGTGACCGTGGATTCGCTAAAGAAGGCCTTCAAATTGATTGGCTAATTGTGATAGGAGCTTCCATTCGATCTTAGGTCTCCGCGATGTTCGAATAAGAATGTCGGAGTCTTTCGACTCTCGGTTGCTGTTAAAAAATAGCGGGCGGGCAAGGAAAGTAGGAGAAAAATTCTATGTGTTCCTCTTCAGTTTAAACACTCAGATCTTATTAGTTTTGCCTTTCACAAAAATGCTCCTTCCGTTAAAAAGTGTCTTCTCAACCTAGGTGCCTAAAAGAACTTGGCTTTGTGGTTTGAAAAATTTGGAAGTCATTTCAATATACAAAAATGAAGCTGACCACCCCGTCCTATCTACTCCCGCTAATCCTTATCGTCTCGATTACCCGCATCGGGGCAGCGGAGATGCCTAATATCCTTCTGCTGATGGGCGACGATCATGGGTGGGACGAAGTGGCCTATAATGGTCACCCTCATTTAAAGACGCCCACTCTCGACAAGATGGCCGCTACAGGTTTGCGCATGGATCGCTTCTATTCGGGGCACCCATCCTGTTCGCCCACTCGAGGCAGCTTTCTAACGGGTCGGCACCCAAATCGATACGGCACGTTTGCCCCGAATTGGTCTATCCGCCCAGAAGAGATCACGATCGGCCATGTAATGAAAAAGGCAGGATACCGTACGGGCCACTTTGGGAAGTGGCACGTCGGACCTGTAAAGGAAGAGTCCCCCACCAGCCCGGGAGCCATGGGCTTCGAAGAATGGGTATCGCACGACAATTTTTTCGAGCTCGATCCGATTCTCTCAAAAAACGGCGGGCCTCCCAAAATGTATCCAGGCGAGAGTTCGGAAGTTGTCATTGATGAGGCATTACGCTTTATTGGAGAGATCGAGAAGAATCACCAGCCGTTCATGGCGGTGGTTTGGTTTGGATCTCCTCACGAGCCCTATATGGCTCTTCCCGAGGACTTGGCTTTGTATGAAGACCTTCCAAGGGAGTATTCGGAGAAGTCAGTCTCGCTCACCAGCGTCGAAACAGGCGAGAGGACCACGCGCCCTTTTAGAGACGTACTTCAGGAGCGATACGCGGAGATAACCGCGATGGATCGAGCGATTGGTAAGCTGCGAGACTCGCTCGACGAAAAGGGGCTGCGTGAAAACACTATTGTTTGGTATTGCGGAGACAACGGCACCCCGGCGAGTGGAAATATGACCAATCCATTTCATGGCCTTAAAGGAGACGTTTATGAAGGTGGGATCCGCGTACCGGGTGTGATTGAGTGGCCGCGGAAAATCTCAGGGAATTGCATTTCGCAAGTGCATGCGGTAACGAGCGATATCATGCCAACACTTTGTGCTTTAACGGGACAATCGCTGCCGGATCGTCCCATTGACGGGATCGACTTAACACCGCTTTTCGAAGATGAGATGTCACGGCGTCCGAAGCCGATCTTCTTTTGGTCATACGATACCGGAGCGGAGATCTCAGTTAAGCGAGCGCCGTACATAGAGCCCACACTCCAGGAGGGAACGACTCCCTTGGCGAAGAAAATGGATGGCAAGTATACCCGGACATTCAGAAACCTGAAGCATCCTAAGATCCGTAAATCAGACTATGGCGGACCGAGAACGTTGTTGGGAAATCGATACAAACTCGTGATCGAAGGTAAGAAGGGCACGACCTTGGAGTTATTTGATATTCTAGCGGATCCTTTTGAAAAGACGAATGTTGCCGGGAAGCACCCGAAGCTCGTGGAACGGCTTCAGAGAGAACTGCGTGAATGGCAGGATTCGGTTTTAAACAGCCTGACTGGGGGGGACTATTGAGGGTAGGGAGGAACGAATAGGTCCTCCGGCAGTGCATTTTTCTTTGTCGCAGGAGCTGCTTTGTGTCCCTCAGGTAATGCCTCGAAACTTGTCGCAGACCTCTTTACTGTCTTTGGTGGTTGGAGTTATCCGAGCGCCCACTTTCAAAGCAAGTCCGGAGGTCTTGCTTGAATCTTGATCCATGTTGGTACTAGGCGACCCGACTTGTATATTCAATTTCTTGAAATTCCTCGCTATCGCGGGTTAGCTGGGGGCTATTTCTTGGAGTCAGTAATCTCTTCGGTTCCAATGACCTCAATCTTACCGAGTTCCACGCGGGACTTGTCGGTGAAGCGTCTCTTGACCAGGTCACCCATGTTCTTGCCGAAGTAGTTGCCGGCCACTAGGTTCATGTCTTTGATGGCTTGGTCGAAGCTCTGACCGATGGGTTGGATGCTGTATCGAATTGTCCAATGCAGTACGAGTTCGCCTTGCCTCATGAGCGGTAGATCGTAAGCCATCAGCACCATAAAATACCGCCGATCGCTGAGCAGATTTTTAAGTTCCAATTCTTCTCGAGGGGAGATGGGGCCAACGTAGGCTTTTTCCATTCCCAGGAGGCGGGCAGTGTAAAAGGCTCCGCCTTGTTGGCCTTCCTTGATCGCATTTTCCACATTGATTTGGAATTGCATGTCCTGGATACCGTTGAGCTCGTCGAGATTCACGCCTCCACTTGATCCTGAATTGGCTGCTCCATCTGAAAACTCGTAGTCTTCAAGTGAGTCGTAACCGAGGAGGGATTCGTTACTCTCTTGGACGGAGGTGACGCCGTAGTGGACTACAATTACAAGTTTGGCTCCGTTGGGATCTGGGACTCCTTTGAAATTCTGTTTTTGCAGGTGCGTAGAGAGGTCCAGCAGGACCTCGTCAAAGGGGAAGTCATCCATGGCGGGATCCGCACGATTGCCTCCGTGAAATTTCCCTTTCATGAAAGCGTAGGTCGTCGGCTGGCTTGAGTCGTCGTTTTCGCTTGCGATAGAAAATTCTTGGTGGGCTTGGGCATTGATAACCACTTGATTGGCCGCATTTAGCGAGATTGGATAGAGCAATGCGATTGCGAGACAGAACAGGCAAATCAGTTTGGATGCGTACGAGCCGCGGCTTATGGGCCTCATCTGATAGTCCATCTTTAAAGAAATTTGAATCGTTTCCAGTTTCGGTGCAACGGACGGTGAAGTGACTGGAAAAGTTGCCTGGACACGCACGAATCCCTGTCCCAGCAATCGCTAAAACACGGACTCAGTGGATGCAGAAAGGCCTCGGCCCTAGCAACAAATAAAAAAAAGGCCGCAACATGTGCGGCCTCGAGTCGAAATTAAGTGGTCTCGATACTACAAAACCTAGAGCGACTTTGAAATCGTAAAGACGAGTCTGCCATCTCCCATCGGGTCATCGTCAAGATCTGTATCCCAGTAGGAAAAGTCCCATCCGATGCCTTCGATCTCTCCTGACACACCGATTGTCCAGTAAGTCCAGGCGTCATCGTAGTCACCATAAGCCGCACCAATCGAGACCCCTTCGATATCAAAGCCGTAGCCCACCTCGATGTTGTCGCCGAACTCGTCGCCAATAGAGTAGGTGAGGCTAAATCCGGCAAAACCACCGCCAAGGTAGTATTCCGTAAAGTTGGAGTCGCTGGCACTTGATCCACCGTGGTAGGTGTATTCTATAATTCCTACATCGTAACTAAATCCGCCTTCGGTTTCGTTGGCGAAACCGATGTAGATATCGCCTTCGGTGCTCTCATCACCACCAAAATCGACACTGGCACCCCATACGCCTGCGTAGAAACCTGATGCGTCTTCATAATCGAAACCACCTTGGACGGATGGATCTTCGAGATTCTGCGAATAACCTCTCCAAACGTAGTCGGATTGGATGGCGATATTACCGGACACTCCAGCTTTCACTACTGATACCATGGTGCATGCCGCGATAAATGCGGTAGCTAAATTAATGGATTTTCTGATCATTTTTTGTTCTTAGTTTAATACTTTTAAGTTGGGCTATAGAATTTCAGCCACATGTCCTCAAGCAATTTTTAGGCCAACGTGGATAAGCGAGAATTTTATATACATTTCAACCCTCGAAGAGTATGGGCTTGAAGCTAATTTGGGAAAGAGGTCGGTCTCAGGTTGAAAAACAGGGGCAAGGGCTTACTAGAGATGTTTCGATTTACTCTAAGTATTTAAAAATAAGGTATTTGAATCAAAACGATAGAGGCTCTAAACGGCGCCTGGCGGGCATGATTAAAGTCCTTCTCAACCTTGAACAGCTACGGGCAGGGGGCGACCCTACTGGTGCCACGAGAAGTGATCCCGACGCACTTGGTCAATGGTTAATTTTACGCAAAGAAAGCGAACCTTGAAAGAATATAAGCGCTTGGCGACGATATTGAAAACGGCCTAATTTTGACAAATGGTGCCCAATTCCCTAATTTGCTCCAAGAATCTAATCTAGAATCAAGGCATAGTGTGCGCCACGACCGCTGCCAATGAGGATTAGGGCCTCTTTTTGGACGAGGTCTCGTAGGTCGCGCGTCGCTGTTGCCTTTGAGGCGTCTGCTAGACTCATGTAGGAGCGGGCGGTTAGTCCTTCCTCAATACAGTCTGGCCCGTTGTCGAGGATGCCGGTTATTGCAATCCGTTGCCGTTTGTTAAGGTGATCGAGGTGGCGGGTAAGGTATCGTGTTTTGCGCAGCACAAGTTCGACTTGATCCTCGGTCCGTTTTTGCGATTCCAGAATGATTGAGAGGAAGAATCGTGTCCAGGGAGTTACTTCGTAGGTTTGCCGGGCTTCTCTCAGTGCTTCGTAGTAGCTGTTTTTGTTGGATTCTATCGTCTCGGATAAACTGATAGGTATCGATCTACCGAGTCCTTGGGATAATGCGATGTCCGCAATAACTCTACCGATTCTCCCATTGCCGTCTTCAAAGGGGAGAATCGACTCAAAATAAAGGTGGGCGAGGGCGGATCGCACCGGAGGGTTTAGGATCGTGTTTCTGCTGTGATTAAACCAGTCGATAAACTGTTTCATCCTGTTTGGCAATTGGTTGGAGGGGGGGGCTTGAAACTGGATCTTCGCTTTCCCAAATGGATTGGAGAAGATGAGCTTTGGATCATCTCCAGCTCGCCAACTACCTGAATCGAGGCGATTGCTGCCCCTCATCAGCATATGGTGCCAGGCGAGCAAGCTATCCTCTGATAGGGGCTCCTCCCACTTATTCCCCGCTGTGAGTAGGAGTTCAGCGATCCCTTCTGCGGCTCGCCTACCGACTTCCTCCAGGCGTTCATTTATGCCCAGGAGATTGCGAAACGATGATGATATGTCCGAGTAGCTGAGGAACTCTCCTGCAATCTCAGAAGTTTTGTGTGCTTCGAGACACATTATCCGTGTCAGAGCGTCGTTTCGCTCTACTTCTGGAAGCCCTCTCAGTAGGCCATCGATTTGGCCTGCTTTGTCAGAGAATAGGAGGAGATCGGACTCCATTTCCCGAAGCTCGAACCCGAAATTTGGCCAATTAGACCATTGCCAGTTGTAAAGCATGAGCCATTATTTAAGAATAATCGGTTCAGAATAAATAAAAATTTGAGCCAATAAATAAAATAAATAGCCCAAATAGCTGGCATCAGCCGAATATCCATTTTTAAAGACAGGCTTCGGCGCAAGGAAGAAGTGTTACGGTCTTTTCGGCCCTTTCGTCCGAGGGAAGGTTATTGATGACAAAAGAAGCTTTCTTGAAGGCGTCATCCTCGCGTCCACCTTCGGCAGGGAAAAACCCCCTTTAGAGCAAACGACATTTAGGGAAGTTCTCAATAGCGGCCGGCTAGGTTTGATTCTCGATACCGAACTGAGACTGCAGCTCACCCGTTTCTGTCACTTCGTAACTCAAAGCGAGGAGCGATCCAATCTGCGAATGAGCCAATTTCCTAGAAATGCCTACAAACTCATCCCTTGGGAGGCGGAGAAAGAGCTAAAAAAATCTTTGAGTAAAGAGGAGATTAGCGAGATTGTTGCAGCCGTGTTGAAGACAGGTCTGCAATCGTATCTCATTTCAGAGCAAAACCGAGCTAAAATCATGATCGATATTTGGGACAACATGAAGACCGAGTCCAATGAGCTTCAATCGAAGCTCAATGCCCGTAGGCAACCCAGAATGCTATCAGAGTCCAACTTTCGGATTAGCAGCTCCTCATTCTGAATTCTTATCTGGATACCTTTTTGAACATATGAAATACCGACGATTTGGGAAAACTGAAATTTCAATGCCCGTTATTTCCTGCGGGGGAATGCGCTACCAGCACAAATGGGACGACATTCTTTGGGGAGAAGTCCCTCGCGATGGACAGGAGAACATTGAGAAGATATTAGCCCGCGCTCTCGAACTGGGCATCAATCACATTGAAACGGCCCGAGGATACGGAAGTTCGGAGATGCAGCTCGGCTTTGCCTTGAAGCATTTTTCTAGGGAATCCTACATTCTCCAGACCAAGGTTGCCCCCCAAAAAGACCCAAAGGAGTTTCGTAAGGTCTTCGAGAAGTCCATGAAGTATTTGCAGCATGACTACGTGGAACTGTTTAGTCTGCACGGTATCAACAATCGGGAACTGATGGAATGCGCTCTCCGTCCAGGAGGTTGTCTCGAGGAAGCCTACAAGCTCAAGGAAGAAGGCCGGGTCAAACACATCGGATTTTCAACCCATGCTTCTAATGAGGAAATAACCGAACTCATCGAGCGGGGGAATTTCGACTACGTAAACCTCCACTGGTACCTTATTGCCCAACTCAATGGACCCTCCATCGAAGCGGCCGCCAAAAAGGATATGGGGGTTTTCATCATAAGTCCGAACGACAAAGGTGGGAGGCTCTACAATCCCCCTCAAAAGATTGTCGACCTATGCCACCCGCTCGAGCCTATGGTGTTCAACGACCTCTTTTGCTGGGCCAACCCCAATGTGCATACAATCAGCTGCGGAGCCGCACGTCCCTCAGATTTCGATACACATATAAAAGCTTTGGAACACTACGACGACGCGAAAGACGCAATCGCCTCCACCCTCGAGAAAATCTACGCGGAAGTTGCGCGTGTGGGTGGCCCCGACTGGCATGACACCTGGCACACCGGTTTGCCCGAATGGGATAAAGTTCCCAGTGAGATTAACGTAAAAGACGTGGTCCGCCTTTGGACTTGGGCCAAGGCCCTCGATCTAAACGAATTCGCTAAGTGGCGCTACAACATGCTAGGCACTGCCGATCACTGGTTCCCCGGGCATATCGTGAAAGACTACGATGAAAAGAAGATGTGCGAAGCCCTCCGGAATAGTCCACACGCCGAAAAAATTTCCAATATACTCAAAGAATCTCGTATCCTATTTGAAGACACGCCAATCCCACGTCTCAGTAAAAACTGACAACCGCTTCTGTCACACCCCAACCTCCCCAATATGAAAACACCTGAGCGTCTAAAATTAGCAGCTCTTGTGCTTTCGGTATTTTCCTTTAGCCAAGCTGCAACGCTTCGCGAATCGATAGAAGCCGACTACCAGGAGAACCTAAAGGACTTGTTCATTCACTTTCACCAGAATCCGGAACTGTCGTTTGTGTAATTCGAGATCGCCAAACGAATGGCAAGCGAGCTTAGAGCCTTGGGCTACGATTTCACCGAAGAAGTTGGCCAGACCGGAGTCGTAGCCTTATTGAAAAATGGTGATGGTCCTACCGTCATGATTCGATCGGATATGGACGGCTTGCCTGTTAAGGAAAAAACGGGTCTGCCTTGCGCTTCCACGAAACGCCAGAACGTCATACATGCGTGCGGTCACGATCTTCACATTACCGCACTCGTTGGCACTGCCCGTCAGTTAATGAATCGTGAGGGCAAGTGGTCTGGGACCTTGGTTCTGATTTACCAACCGGCCGAGGAGCCTGTCGGCGGAGCCAAAGCGATGATCGAAGATGGTCTCTACAGACGATTCCCCAAACCAGATCATGCCCTCGCCCTTAACGTCGCCTCAGGGATCCCTCTTGGAAAAATAGTCGTCCGATCGAAAACCGCTTATTCAGGCGCCGACACAGTCGACATCATCGTCCACGGTATCACGGGTCATGGTGCCGCCCGCCATCGAAGCATCGATCCCGTATTGGTCGGGTCTCAAATTGTGGTATCACTCCAGTCGAACGTCAGCCGCACCCTCAACCCAGAAGGAAGGCAGTCGATACGGGGGTCGTGATCCGCAACGTAAATGATAACTTCAACGGAAAAGCTCCCTATTTGGGGGCCCTCGAAGTCGGTGGTCATGAAGTCATCTACGGAGCACGCTACCTTGATCCAAGCCAAGAGTTCCATCGCTGATCAGCGAAGCAAATACAGAGAGGCATAAGTCCGATCATGCGGTTCGACTTAGCAGCTTCACTCGCCCGCTCTCTTTCGCATCGCTGCACTGATTGATTCCGTGGCTCTTCAGTAATCCGAATTAGCTATGCTAATAAATCGACTACTGCCGAATCACTGGTCCGGGTTGTCAAATCGCCTGGCGTAAATTCGTGCTCGCTCCGTTGTAGCTGTAATTAGCCTCAAGGTGATCAGCTAGGACTTGAGTAATCGCTACGCGCCTGCAAGACATCCACTTGCATGCCATCTCGAGTAACATGGCGACCCTCTACAAGCCTGAGTCGCTTCCTCAGCTTTCTCGGATACCTTATTAGGTCCAAAATGACACAAAAGGAGCGAATGACGCAAAATAGACCTAGATCCTCGCCCTTACCGGAATCATTTCAGCCACTGTTGTAGCCTGCAAAGCTGGCTGATACAGCCTGCGGCTAACTCTATGACCTTGGAGGGGAGTGGCCTTCATTTGCCGACTCAGAGAAGTCACCCTGCGAGAAATTCGACAACCAAGTAACCCATTATAGCGGCTGACCATATTCCCAGTATGCCCGGTGAGATTACGAGTACATTGATGCTACACTAAACCGAAGGCTAGAATTAAGAAATAGTGTCATACCAGCATTGAACTCGTTGCTGTTTCGAACCACAATTTGTTGCTCTTGCAATCGTTTGACCCAAAAGTTGTTAGAATTGTTGAGCGAGACGGCGATGAGTACGCCGACTAAAATTAGAATCACTTCACCAACGGCATACAGAATATAGCGTTTGAAGCAGCCGGCTTTCATGAGAGATTGCCGGATTCTTCTAGCAATACGGAGAATCTTTAATTCTTTCGACTTTCTGAGGTAACCCGCTAGGTTGCACAAAAAAAGATATTTCCAAAAAGTGACTTAGCGAAAGAGCGAAGAAGATTAAAAATGAATATCCCAATACCGGCTTTACCACCTCGTATCAGGCTCGCTCAAGTGGTTTTTGGCGCACTTTGCCTTTTGTCTGCGACGCAAGCTGTTATTGGGGAAGAGATGAGAGCAGTCCCTTTTGCTGAAAATGGCGGCCTCAAGATGTTCTATGACAATCGGCAGTATCCGCTGGCAGTTGCGGCAGGCGGCAAGACGCATATCGTGTGGCGAGGCGACGAGGGTTTCCCATACTGCATTAGCTACGATATGGAGACGCGGGAGTTCTCTGAACCGATTTCTCTGATCCAAGGGTATGAAGACGAGATCGATGCAAAGCACTACAAGCGCGACCACCATTTTGCACCTGTCATCTGGTCGGATCCAGAGGGATATTTGCATGCACTTTTTGGATGCCATCGCACCACGGGGATCCACCTAGTTTCCAAAAGGCCGGGGGATTCGACCGAATGGCGACGAGGAATCGATTTCTCTGAGTCAATTTCCTATCCCAAGATTCATCGCATCTACGATGACAAGACGCTTGTCTATACGCGTTATTCAGGCCACTTGGGGTTTTGGCAGTATCATATCTCCAGCGACGGAGGAAATCGCTGGCAGGGTGGCGGTCATCCGGTGGTGAACCTCGGGGCCGATCCGCAGGATGGGGACCACGCCGCTTATTCGGGATCCTACAACACAACTGCCGTGAGCGCCGATGGAAAGTGCCTTCATGTGGCGTTTATTTGGAAAGTTGAGGACCCTCTTTTTAATACGAGGTATGATGAATTCTTAGGAGACCACACGCAGCGTTACAACCTATACTATCTCTATGTCGATCTTCCTTCCGGCAAAGGCTACAATATCGATGGTGAGGAGATCAAGCTGCCTGTAAGAAAGAAAATAGCGGATGAGCAATGTCTGGTCTGGGATACGGATCAACGTCCGGCAGCGGTGGGGCCCTCGATTTGTTTGGACGAGAATGATAGCCCTCACTTTCTTCTACCCGTATCCGAGGAGACCCCGCTAGATAGCGCGTTCTACTTCTTGAAGCGCAGAGCAGGTAAGTGGGAGAAGACAAGAATCACCAAAACGCTGCACCCATTCAATGCAAGCTGCCTCCAAATAGATGGGCAGGGTGTTTTCCATGCCTATATGATTACCGGAAGCGGGGAGTCGATTGTCGAGGAAGACATGGACGAGTACGGCTGGGGACAGCGGGTCGAGAAGTGGATTTCAAGCGACGGTGGGAAGGATTGGATACAGGCTCAAGACCTGACCCCCAAGCCAGGAATGCGGTATCAGAATATTCAGTTCGTCTCAGATGGACTGACGAGTGAGTTTGACGATCTATTCCTGTTTTACGGATGGAAAGATGCTAATAGCCCGGGGATTGGTTATCTCTGGGATGAGCGATAGTAATTCGCTTAAACTCTGCTTTGTTGAAGATCGCCCCACCAGATAACAGTCGTTAGAAATACAACAAGCTAGACTCATGATTTGTGCCAATAAGACACAGTGAGAGATTTGTCGCAGTCAGCCTGTCGCTTTTAACGACATCCCATACCTCCCATTCAAGTTCTCTGAAAAGCTTTAGCATGCGACTTGAGGGGAGATAACCCATTGTATTAAAGTCATTAACATATTATAAATATCGATATCCGCATCAATTGAGCTGGGATAATTCGCCTACTTGTTTACGGTATGGATTTTGCACAGCCGGACTCGGAGGAAAGCCCAATGATAGACCCAAATCGACTCACTGAAATGGCCCGTAATGCTCTGACCGAAGGGCAGGCAATCGCGCGGCGAAAAAAGAACAACGAAGTGGAGACGCTTCACTTACTTTCAGCTCTCATACTGCAAGACGGCGGAATTGTCCAAGGCCTGTTGCAAAAGCTGGAAATCACACCGAATGCGATGGCTCTCAGCTTGGATCGGGTGATTGACAAGCTGCCGAGCGTTTCTGGATCCGTTGACAGCAGCAAGATTTTCATAACGCCGTCATTGAATGACGCATTCACGAGGGCGGAGACTGAGGCCGCTAATCTCAAGGATGACTTCATTAGTGTGGAGCATCTTTTCCTGGCGCTGGTAGAAGTTGCCAAGCCTTCGGCTTTGGCCAATCTACTCCGTAGTTTTGGTTTAGATAGGCAGAAGGTCCTTCCCGCCCTTCAATCAGTGAGAGGAAACCAGCGAGTTACCAATCAGAATCCTGAAGCCACGTTTCAAGCTCTCGAGAAATATGGAATGGATCTCGTCCAGCGAGCTAGGAGCGGTAAGATGGACCCGGTTATTGGACGTGACGATGAGATTCGCCGAGTTATCCGTATCCTATCCCGTAAGACAAAAAACAACCCGGTTCTCATTGGTGAACCAGGTGTGGGAAAGACCGCAATTGTGGAAGGGCTGGCTCAGAGAATAGTGCGAGGGGACGTGCCCGAAGGACTGAAGGACCGCACGGTGTTTTCACTCGACATGGGCTCTTTGCTCGCTGGTGCAAAGTTTCGTGGGGAATTTGAGGAACGCTTGAAAGCGGTCCTTCAGGAAGTGAAAAGTTCCGATGGACAGATCATTTTGTTTATCGACGAACTCCATACGATTGTCGGGGCCGGAAAGGCGGAAGGCACCATGGATGCGGGCAACCTTCTAAAACCGATGCTCGCGAGAGGCGAGCTGCACTGTATCGGAGCTACGACATTGGACGAGTACCGTTTGCATATTGAGAAAGACGCAGCATTGGAGCGACGTTTTCAGAGCGTGCTAGTGGAGCAGCCCAATGTCGAAGATACGATATCGATTTTGCGGGGACTGAAAGAACGCTATGAAGTCCACCATGGGGTGCGGATTCAGGACAACGCGCTCGTAAGCGCTGCGGTGCTTTCGGATCGGTACATTTCCGACCGGTTTTTACCGGACAAGGCCATCGACCTTGTTGACGAGGCGTGCGCGAGTATCCGGATCGAAATGGACAGCATGCCCGAGGAGCTCGACGCCCTTACACGAAGGATCATGCAGCTGGAGATTGAAGAAGCAGCCATGATGCAGGAAACGGATGACGCGTCCAAGACACGTCTTGAAACGCTGCGTAAGGAAGTTGCGGACCTGAAAGAGCAGGAGACCGCCCAGCGTCAACAATGGCAGAACGAGAAAGCATCGATTTCGGAGCTACAAGAATTGCGGGAATCGATCGAGGCGACCAAAGCTGAGATCGAGCGGGCGGAGCGTGCTTATGACTTGAATAAGGCTGCAGAGCTGAAACACGGTAAACTTCCCCAACTAGAGGCGACGCTCGCAGATGCGGAGGCTAATCAAAGCGAAAGTTCGCTGGTCAAAGAGGAGGTTTCGCAAGAGGAAATTGCCGACATCATTTCCCGTTGGACGGGGATTCCGGTAACTCGGCTAATCGAGGGGGAAAAGCAGAAGCTGCTCCAGCTTGAGTCGATCATGCACGAGAGCGTGATTGGGCAGGACGAACCGGTTCGGCTCGTATCCGAAGCAGTCCTACGGGCTCGGGCAGGAATCAAAGATCCCAGTAAACCGGTTGGTAGTTTTATTTTTCTAGGCCCTACGGGGATGGGAAAGACTGAACTCGCGAAGACCTTGGCCGAGACCTTGTTTGACAGTGAGGATGCGGTGGTCCGTATCGACATGTCCGAGTATATGGAGCGCCACGCGGTGGCTCGATTGATCGGCGCCCCGCCTGGTTACGTGGGATATGAAGAAGGTGGGCAACTGACGGAGGCGGTACGTCGCAAACCGTATTCGGTTTTGCTTTTCGACGAGATCGAAAAAGCTCACCCAGACGTATTTAATGTGATGCTGCAGATACTTGACGACGGGCGCGTGACAGATTCGCAGGGTCGGATGGTCGACTTTAAAAATACTATCATCATTATGACCTCGAATATCGGTAGCCAGTACTTATTAGAGGGAGTAATCGATGGAGAAATCCCTGAGTCGGTTGAAAACTCAGTGCTCTCCGAACTACGCGGCCATTTCAGGCCGGAGTTCCTGAATCGGGTAGATGAAACAATTATATTCAAGCCATTGTCACTCGAGGAAATCGAGCAGATCGTGATTCTTCTCCTGGCCGACTTGAACAAGACGCTGGCCGATCGACGTATCAGCGTGGTTCTCGAAAAGGATGCGGTCGAGTGGATTGCGGAAAAGGGATTCGATCCGGTCTACGGCGCTCGACCCCTTAAGCGATTCATGCAACGGTCCATTCAGTCTTCTCTCGCTCGAGCAATTATCGAAGGCAGGGTGGACGATGGAATGACTGTTAAGTATTTGCTGGATGGGGACGACTTGAAGTTGGAGAGCGCGACGAAAGGGGAATAGCGATATAGGGCGGCGGCTGTTTTTGGCCGCCGCGAGAATTTTTCATTGAGTCTTCGCCAATCTATAAGTCGTGGCATAGAGAGTTCTGCCAACACGGAAAGAGCTCGGCCAACGCGGCCAGCCGCATATATTGAACTGACTCCACTCTGCGGCGTCCCACCCGGCCTTTGCTACGTCCCAATGGAAAATGCTCTAGCCAATTTGGCTTTTCCAGAATCGAGTGGGAACGGATCCGATTGCCATCACTAAAACCTGAACAGCCATAAATCCGACCAGATAGGTGAAGGCTTCGTCCATGAAGCCATAGGCATGGAGGCCGATTCCCAACATGTTTGTGCCGAACCAGGACCAGCTGCAAACGACATTGCCAAATATGGCCAGAATCATGATCCCTCGCGTGCGGGCGAACCCTGCCCATTTGCAGTGGAGTATGATGGCATTCCAAATTACGATGAGAAGTGCTCCATTCTCTTTCGGGTCCCAGCCCCAGAAGCGTCCCCACGATTGGTCTGCCCAAATGCCCCCAAGGATAGTGCCCACAAAGCTGAACAAGGTGGCAAAGCAAACGATGCCGTAAACCATGCTTCCGAATGTGCGGGCGGTCTTCTTGTCGACTCGATTTGAGAAGACGGACATCAGAATGAAGATGAATCCGATGAAACCAGCGAGGAAAGTAGCTGAGTAACCCAGTGTAATGATAATCACGTGCGTCGCTAGCCAGAAATTGTTGTCGAGTACTGCCCGCAACATTTCAAGCGTGTCGCCACTGGCAGATAAATGGTGAGCGACCAGGAGGGTGGAAAAGCCGATTATTGCCGCGGTCGCGTTTCCAATACTGTTCTTGAAAAGCCACTCGAGTGCGATTGCCAAGAGAACCGCTCCCCAGCCGACGAATATAGCCGATGAGTAAAGATTGATGACTGGCGCGTATCCTATGATGTATATTCGGAACAGGATCCCGGCAGTGTGGATAATGGCACAGGTGCAGATCAGTCCAAAAGCGGCTTGATTTAATATTTTCGGCCAACGCACCCATGATACGATCACGGCTAAAAACGCGATCACATATCCTGCAGCAGCAATGTAAAACGGCTCTAAAAAGTTAAAGAGTTGCTCTACCCCTGCTTGCGGCATGAGGGACGGTTCGACGCCATTAAGGTCTGCGTGCAGCGCTTTAACGCCCTCATTAAATACGGCTGCATCCTCGTTTCGGTAGGCGTCCACGACTTTGGCGTAGCTGTGCACAATCTCGTTGGCCTGGCCTTGTTGCAATATTTGGCGGAGTAGGGTGCTGGTCTTGTTCCACTCGATATCCTCATTCGCGTCCTCTGAAGGAAGCACGAGCAGTTTGCTTGACTGCTCGAAGCCTTGGTAGAGAAACCCAATGCTCATCATTTGGTTGAAGGAATTCTCGTCGTACTCTTGCCCGAGCTGTCGTTTGTTCACTGCTTCCACCCCAGCAGGAGCAAAATTTTCGAGGTCCTCGAGTTCTTGTCGGAAGGAGGCGACCTGTCCATGATGAATCGATTGGCTCAGTCCCGTGTAGTTCGAAAGGGCCCTGGCGAGTTGGATAACCGCCTTTTGAAAGCGCGACCTCTGGGCGTCCTCCAATTCACCCGCCCTTTGAGCTTGTTCACTTATGACCTTCAAGGAGGGACCTATCTCGTTGAAGGTAAAGTAAAAGTGCTCACTCCCTTTACCCAGTAGGGCGATCATCACTTTACTCCGAGTACTGGGCTTTTTTGGCAGCTTGAGTAGTGCTTGTACGTCCTCGTCCTGAATCCTGAATACCGGGCGGTCGTGGGCAAGATCTGGCCGCATCATTAGCTCCGTGAGCCAGACAATAGCGGGGGTTTTCTTCCCGTCGTCCCCGATGAAAGTCCGTTTGTACCGAATGCCAAGAAGCGCGTTCCGAGCCACGGAATCTAGGGGCTGAATACGTCCGTTGAGGTGGATCGACGTTTTGCCGAATGCGGTGTAGTCAATCTCCGTCCGGGGAGACTGCTTCATGTAGTTAGAAGCAAAGTACAAGAGGAGAAACGAAATTGCGACAATGGCGGGTAATCGTTTTTTCATGATTTCTTCTGGCGCCTTCCAGCAAATGAGATGAGTCCGATTAGGAACTGGACAGTGAGTCCAACAAAAATGAGCCCGCAGGACAGGTAAGGCAGGTGGCGTCCAGGGTTGCTGACGACCTGCAAGATTGTGGTTGTGTCTTCATTGGCGAATCCGCTTTGGAAAAAGGTAAGGCCGTTGTACCGCAGCGGGTGGTTCATGTAGATGAGAAACTCTCTCTTTTCGCCTCTTACCGGGTGTGTAAGCTCGATTTCGCTCGAAAAATTCATCGGAATATTTGTTCCCAAATACCGGTCATGACTGAAATCGTTGAGATGGATATCGAACGGGTAGTAGTAGCGTTTGCGACGGATTTCTAAAGAGTACTCCTTTTCTTGAAAGGTGAATTTTTGCGGAGGGAATCCCAGACTAGTGAGCCAAGTGCCGAGCACCTCGCCCGAATCGTCAAAGATAGTCAAAATGGCTGAAGTACGATTCACTTCGTCCATTTTTCCCGTCTTCGGAATTTCTTGGGCAAACGTGTTCAGCCCGATTCCTTGGTTTGCGATGAGTGCTTTGCTGGGGGTATTTTCGTCTCTCCGCTGGATGACCGAATTCGCCATATACTGATTGAACCCGATTTTGAAGGGAAGTTCCTCGTGCCTGCAGTCTTGCATCGTCTCCATCATTTCATGAGGGAACGCGTAAACGCGGTCGGTTTTGTTCGACGCGCTGTGGTCTATTACAGCGAGTTCCATTATCTGACGGTCTTCCGAGAAATTGGAGGAGTCGCCCTCGTCGATAATCATGGCGCTGTCGACCTGCATCATGCTGGAAATTAGCTCGCCGACAATCAGGGTGATCACTCCAATGTGGACCATCAAAACGCCAGACTTTCTCCATGAGTAGCGAAATCGGACAACGAGGGCGGTGATTAAATTGACGAGTAGAAAGAGCCCGATTGTGTATCCACCAGGGAAGTACGGTATAGTGATTTCGCTCCCAGGTATTGCCCAGTAAACAAAAAAGGTGTAGAAATACTGCTCTACCGCTCCATGAATCCCTAAGTTGACTTGGTCCAGTGTACCAATGAAGACGAGGATCAACCCCAGAACCATGCAGGATATGGCCAGCTCAAATGAAGTAAAGAATTTGATGAAAGGCTTCATAGTACGGCTTCGCTAATTCTTAGAAATGCTCGCTTCGAATCTTGATGACTGGACAAGTTGCCTAAATTTACTGCGTTGTGTCTCCACAAGGAAAACGTCGCCGCGGAGCTTGTAGAACCAGCTCTTCCCGTCGTGTTTGAAAATCGCTGCGAGAATGCGTTCTTTAACACGTTCCTTGTCTGCGTCCGTTTGCGGTTTAAGGTCGAAAAGCACAAAGTCGAGGCCCCCAACTTCGAGAGTTTCCTGTTTAGAATTAACCTCGGAATCGCTCCAGGGGCGAAGTCCGATTTGCTGCCTCCAGCGATTTACATTGGCCGTGATCCCACCGGCATCTCCTGGAAAACTGGTGATTGAAAAATCTGCGGGCTCAAATCCTTCTAGGGGTGCTTCGTAGCTGGCAATGCGCATGGACGAGCCGTCGGATTCAGCCCAGCCCTCAGGTGCATCGAATGCGAGGACAGCTTCTTTAGGTGCCTCGCTGCTGGCGGCTGAAGACCCACGTTTGGACGCGGCGTCCGTAAACTTGAGACCATCGATAAACTGATCGAAGGTTGGTTTTTGCGAACGTACACCCTGTTGGGGTCCCGACATTTTGAAGAACCAGCTTTCCCCTTTGTAAATGAATATGGCGGCGACAATCTGAGTGGCGTCGGGGTCGTCGCTGTCGGGAAGGATGTTCACGATTTCGCCGTCGTGCCCGTCGATTCGAACCTCAGTGAGCCCTTGGGATAGTTCCTCGCTATTTATGGAAGAAAGTCCGGCCTGTCCTCTCCATCGGTTTACGTTCGCCAGAGTGCCACCAACGGCTCCGGGAAAGGATGAGACGGTGATTTCGACCTTTTTCCCGTCGTTGCCCTCAACAAGGTAATTTCCTTTGCGAAAAGCCGTGGGAGCGAGTTCGGTCCAAGCGGCAGGTTTAGTCCACTGGATCCAGCCACTCTCAGTGGGGGCTGAAATGGGAGCGGCCGCAGCCAGAGGAGTGGCTGCAACCGATTCCTTCGGCACATCGTAAACGGCAACCGAAGAGCGTTTGCAACCTCCTAAAAGTAAAGCACCGGAAACTAAAGCCACTAGGCTAAGTCCTAAATATCTCCTCATCAGGTCGGTAGCAAAATGTGAAAAATTGCATTAGGCAAGCAGGACCGGACTTCTGATCATACAAAAGGCGAGTAGAAGATATTCATCAGTTATCTAGAATTTCCGCTAATGCAAACTTGCATAGCAAAGCACAGGGCCAAAAACATTAGAACCTTTTAAATTTTTTTGCCTCTATCGCTCGAAAGCTAGAATTGGCTGCTGGGCTAGCGATTGGCTCAAATCGTTGAGACAGGCTGTCTTGGCCCGCGGGGTTGTTATCGGTCAACACGTGCGGATCCGCCCGCGACTAGCTTTTCTACTTCGGCCACGGTTGCCATGGAAGTGTCGCCAGGCGTTGTCATCGCGAGAGCGCCATGAGCAGCTCCGTATTCAACTGCTTGAGCGGCATCACCCTTTGTGATGAGGCCATAAATAAGTCCTGAAGCGAATGAATCCCCGCCGCCTACGCGGTCGAGTATCTCAAGTTCGGGACGGTGGGTGGCTTCGTAGAAAGATCCATCCGCCCAGCAAATCGCGCCCCAATCGTTAACGGTCGCCGTCTTTACGCCGCGAAGGGTGGTGGCGACGACCTTGAAATTGGGATAGTCCTCCACCGCTCGACTGATCATGGCTTTGAAGCTGTCGGTCTCCAGATTGGATAGGGATTCGTCAACGCCTTCGATTTTGTAGCCCAAGCTGGCGGTAAAGTCTTCCTCATTGCCGATCATGACGTCCACGTGCTGGGCAATTTCGCGGTTTACCTCTTGGGCTTTTTTTATGCCGCCGATGTCTTTCCAGAGGGAAGGTCGGTAATTGAGATCGTAGGAAACGATGGTACCAGCGGCCTTGGCTGCTTTGGCGGCTTCGATGACAAGGTCTGCGGCGGTGACGCTCAGAGCGGCGAAAATTCCACCTGTGTGCAGCCATCGAACGCCTTCTTTTCGAAAAAGAGTCTCCCAGTTGACGTCGCCCGGTCTCATTTGCGACGCGGCCGTGTTGCCGCGATCGGGAACCCCTTTCGCTCCGCGTATCCCGAAGCCACGCTCGGTGAAATTGAGTCCGTTACGAGTAGATCTTCCGATTCCATCGTAGGAAACCCAGTTAATATAGTCGGTTGCGACACCTCCTTGAAGTATGAAGTCTTCAATCAATCGGCCCACATCGTTGTCTGCCAGAGCCGTCACAACGGCGGTCTTGAATCCGAAGCAGCGACGGAGACCACGCGATACGTTGTATTCGCCTCCACCTTCCCAAGCGGTGAAGGACCGTGCGGTTCTTGTTCGCCCTTCGCCCGGATCGAGTCGAAGCATGATTTCGCCCAGTGATACACAATCGTATTTGCATTTTTCTGAAGGTCTTAGCTGAAGTGAGCTCATAATTTGCAGATCAATCAATAACCGTAAAAGGGAAAGGCAAGCGAAAAACTAACACGTGTGTGATGATGTCGTCGTATACTATATGAACAAGATTTGGTGGGGTGCTCGCGTATTACTTGATTTGCGGTGAATGTGACTGGTTCGTCGGGGTTGGAGGAGATGCTTTCCTTGCGACGAAAGATTGCCATCTGTATTTTTTGATTCTACTAGCCTTTCCATGAAGTTTGGAAAGAAGGAATCGTCGCTGGACCGTGTTCTTGGGCAGATCGATTCTCTGGACACAATCAATCTGACCAATCTAGTCAAAAAGCTCGCTCGTGAGAGGGAGCTGCTTGAAACCATCTTCAATACGGCGCTCGAGGGGATACTTGTGATTAGCGACCTGGGCGTTATCGATTACGCGAATATGGCTAGTCACCGCATGATAGGACTCAAGGATAAGGATGTTGGTGAGGCCTCTTTGTGGCGCCTCATTCCGGAATTGCGTGGATCGCTCGGACTAGACGAGGGAGCTCGGTTGGAGTCGTCCGTGAGCTCGAGGGAGCTACAGCTAACGTACCCGGAGAATCGATACGTTCGACTCTATATTTTGCCCTTTGAAGGCGAAGGCAAGGAGGGGGGCGATGCGCGATTCGTCGTGATTTTGTCGGACATAACGATCGAGAAGCAATCAACTCGGGAATCGATGGAGTCAGAACGGGTAGGTTCGATTTTGCTTTTGGCGGCTGGTGTCGCGCATGAGCTGGGGAATCCGCTCAATTCGA
The DNA here is from genome assembly GCF_014529625.1 of Candidatus Pelagisphaera phototrophica. GTDB lineage: Bacteria > Verrucomicrobiota > Verrucomicrobiia > Opitutales > Opitutaceae > Pelagisphaera > Pelagisphaera phototrophica. Next base: position 2,371,228 of record NZ_CP076039.1, on the reverse strand, counting down.
TAACCATCCATCTCCAACTGATGGAACGCCAGTTGGCAAAGCTTGAGCAGACTCCTGCCCATGAAAAGCTAGCTGGCTCGCTTGAAGTATGTCGTAATGAAGTTTCGCGACTGGATGGGATCATCAAGAATTTTCTCGAAGCGGTTCGACCGCAAATCCCAGACTTCCAGACCCTCAATCTAAACGAGGTGCTAGAGGAGTCGCTTGAGTTTCAGTCCAACGAATTAGAAGACCGTGGTATCACAGCGGAGATCGATACTGGCGCAGAAAGCCCGATAGTTCGAGCGGACAAGCAGCAAATAAAGCAGGTGTTTTTCAACGTAACCAAAAACGCGATGGAAGCGATGCAGCCGGGCGGTGTTATTCGAGTCAAAATCCAGTCCGATGAAGAGCGCTTCTACCTTCGGTTCGGAGATTCGGGTTCAGGAATTAAGCACGAAGACCTGTCCCATGTTTTCCAGCCTTACTATACCACAAAAAAAGGTGGCACGGGTCTTGGTATGATGATTGTTCAGCGTATTATGCGGGAGCATGGGGGACAAGTTGGCATAGATAGCAAGGAAGGAATCGGGACGCTAGTAACCTTAGAATTTCCGAAGCAAAATCAAAAGTTTCGCATGCTAGAATAATTGCTGCTTAGCCCTACACCTTATTGGCCCGGGGCTTGTGCTGTTAATGCACGTTGAACAACTGTGTCATAATTACTCATTGACCTTATGGGTTTAGGCTCTTAACGAGAGACATGCTACCAACTGTCTTGATTGTCGATGATGAACGGCACACCCGCGAGGGGCTCCAGCAAGTTCTGGAGGATCAGTACGACATCTATTTGGCAGAGAATGCGGATCAGGCGTTCACACTCATGGAGAGTGAGACGTTCGATTTGATTCTGACGGATTTGCGAATGCCCGGAAAGTCGGGTCTCAAGGTCATTGACAAAGCGTTGGAGCTAAAAAACAGACCACCGGTTATCATGGTGACGGCGTATGGAAATGTGCCCTCAGCGGTTGAGGCGATGAAGCGTGGGGCCTATGATTTCCTCACGAAACCGGTCAATTTGGAAAAATTGGAAATACTAGCGAAACGCGCTCTTGAGTCGAAAACGCTCCAGGTGGAGGTCGAGCAACTGCACGAGCGGCTGGATGTGAAGTACAGTTTTGATGGTATTATAGGAAATTCGGCTGAGCTAAAGAATGTCATTGAGCGGGTGAAGCTAGTGGCGCCTTCGAAAGCGAGTGTCTTGATCGAGGGTGAAACGGGTACGGGTAAGGAGCGAATCGCGCAAGCGATCCACCAAAACAGCAATCGACCGCAAGGTCCCTTTGTTGCGGTCCATTGCGCGGCACTGCCTGCTAACCTACTGGAAAGCGAACTCTTTGGGCACGAGAGGGGTGCCTTTACAGGAGCGGCGGAGCGTCGGATCGGCCGGTTTGAACTGGCCCACGAAGGAAGCCTGTTTTTGGACGAGATCGGCGAAATCAGTTTGTCGACTCAGGTCAAACTGCTCCGTTTTTTAGAGCAGCGTACGTTTGAGCGCATTGGTAGTTCTAAATCCATTACAGTAGACATGCGCTTGATTGCGGCCACCAACAGGGACTTACAGGAGATGGTGCGGGAAGGTGCATTCAGAGAAGACTTGTTCTTCCGATTGAATGTGGTGCAGATCACGATGCCTCCACTAAGGGATCGCAGTGAGGATCTACCAGTACTTTTGAATCACTTTTTGCTGGAGTTCGCCGAAGAGAACGAAATTGAGGCACCGACTTTTGAGACAGGCGCGATGCAATGCTTACGGCGATACTCGTGGCCGGGAAATATTCGCGAACTTCGGAATTTCGCAGAGAACGCGGTGGTGATTCACCGGGGGAGCGTAATTCACGATTATGATTTAGAAGCAAAATTCCGGGGAGAGTCGCTTAGGATCGATGGGGAGCGGGTAATCGTTTCACCTTTGGATAAGGAAGAGAATGAAAAGCGTTTGCTGCGTGAGGCCCTGGCGGATTCCAAGGGGAATCGAACGAAGGCAGCAAAGCTTATGGGTATCAGTCGCCGCACACTTCACCGCAAGCTGCAGCAATGGCCTGAACTGGATGTGGTGGATCGGTGACGGAGCAAGGTTGCGGATTCCTAGTCAGCTACAGCAGGATCAACGGCCGCTAATGGTTCGTGAATAGGTTTACCGTTAGTACTATGCCAAATTCAAAATCTGGAATTTTCTATTGACTTAGGACATTTGAAATGGATTTTAACCGTTCATTATTTGCGGGCGTAGCTCAGTTGGTAGAGCACCACCTTGCCAAGGTGGCTGTCGAGAGTTCGAATCTCTTCGCCCGCTCCATTTTCCGCTTTAAACGGGGCTAAAGGTCCTTTTTTCTAGGACTTTTTTTGCTCTAATAAAGGCTAGTGCATTTCATTTGGTGTTGATGCCCCGGCTGGTTAGGAGCATCTTTGCGGGGAGGAATATTAAACGGCCGATCTCCGATTGACCTACTAACTATGTTGACTGGTTATTTTTGGGTGCTTGGAAATCATTGAATAACTTTTAAGTTATCAGGCGTTTTATATAGGTAAAGTGCTTATGTTGAGATATTAATGGTATTGAAGCTACTTTTCATTCTACCTCATTCTTCTCTGAAATAGCTTGTAATTCCCCGTTTTAGTGGCAGCTTAGTGGCAGTAAATGCCAAGAAGACCTAATCTAAAACCCAAGAGAAATAAGCAGGGGGGGTGGTTCATTGATCTGCCTCCGAGCGTTTCCCGCACAGGTAAACGTCAACGTCTCCACTTCCCATCAGAGGCAAAGGCCCACGCCGAATCTAGGAGAATAGAGACTCACGTTCAGAAGCACGGGGTTGGCAGTACTCGGTTTACGGCAAGCGAGAGTGCCGATGCCAAGGCGGCAATTGAAATACTCCAGAATCTCAATCCAAAGGGAGATTATGAACTCACACTAAAGGCCGCCGCTCAGCATTATTCAGAGTACATCACAAGCTTGGAGTAACCTTTTCGGCTCATCAGTCTTGGGCGGGTTTAGGGTTAATCAAGGATCAAGCGATTATACAAACGGCTGGTTTAAAGTCACAATCGACGGTTCATCTTCATTCACGCTTAACAGCTACGGCTACAACTCTACGCTCAATGAAGTAGCCATTGCTGGACAGGGAACTGTTGCTGGAGTCGCTGGAGTGCCAGACAGCGGTCCTGGCATCGTTGGCCTCGCTCTCCTCGGGGCGGGAGCCGCTGGGGTACGCTTGCTACGAAAGCTTAGGGCGAGCAAGTAGTCCAAGGCTAACGCCCATCATTGGCGAACACAGTGGGCTGTGGCTCCACAGCAGCCCTTCTTGGAGCTGGGGTAGCGGCTCTAGCCTTTGCGAGACGCAGGCTGGGATAGGGTATTCCTGTCTCAGAGATTATTCTTTTTTGCAAGGAACCCTGATAGGCACGATTAGGGTGCATTTTGCTTCAGATGGCGCGATACATGCATGAGGGAAATGCAATGAAACTTGCCGCGAATCTGCTCAAAATCAGTCTCCTGTTAGTGCTTCTCCCTGCTTCGGCATCGGCGATAACTATTACCATTTCGGCTCCGAGCAACTCGTCTACCGAATTAACAGTAACGGCGACTGGTGACGCTTATATTTCACATGGAAGTAATCAAGTGGCTTTTTCTGATATAGGCGATTATATCACATACGGCACTGGTCCAGATGATGAATATTTTAATCTTTCATCTGGGATTACTGCAAGTCATTACACGGAAGAAACAGCAACTAGGATATACCTGGACGCTGATAATGGTAGAACCATATCAAACGATGACGATTTGCGCATTGTTTTTGATGACTTATTTGGTATGGACAACATTTATACGTTCTCAGGCAGCGCAACGATAGACCTTTCGTCAGCTAATCATAATTTTGGCCAGTTTAACATAGGAACGTATGAGAAAAATGGCGATACTTTTATAGTTCAGTACAGCTCCGTCCCCGACACAGGCTCCACAGCAGCTCTCCTTGGAGCTGGGGTATTTGTGCTAGCTGCGGCTAGGCGCAGGCTGGGATAAGAACGGCTTCAGAGGTCCTTTGAGGGACAATTTTTTCTGGGGTCAGTCGATAAATATACATTGCGATGGTGCCGCCGCCCTGACCCCCTCCCCGTTGGTGTGCTTCAGCAAGATCAGCCGTTGCAGAAGACCAACATCAGAGTGCTGGTAGAATGCTTTTAGTGGCAGCTATACGGCAGTGATTGTTTTATCCCCACTTTGATATGACCCATATAAAATCATAAAACTTTTTCTATAAGGTGTTTAGGTATAATATGATTCTTTTAATATACAATGCTTGGAAATCACCCATTAACTTGAAGTGTTTCGGGGCTTTTGCGGAGAAAAACATAGCAACTAGCTAACTCTTGGTTAATATTTGAGTTCAGGAGAACATTCGCTTGAGGAAGTCGTTCGAGGCTCTAGGTTTCGACTCGTGATTGCCGCAGACTTTTTTGATTTACCTGAGAGCATGCCGTTTCAGGATTTTTTTCGTCCAGAAGCCAGACCGTGGGAATGGCTGCCAAAGATCAAGGAAGTGCTTTCAGGATTGGTGGGCAATACGGCTATCCGTGAACTCCCTGCAGGCGTTCATATTGAGGGCGAAGTTTATCTGGGAGATTCTGTCAAACTGCCGCCCTATTGCTTTATCAAAGGACCTTGCTGGATCGGCGATGGAGTGGAGATACGCCCAAGTGCCCACATTCGCGGAAACGTCATCATCGGGGCGGACAGCGTTATCGGAAATTCCTGCGAGTACAAAAATGCTCTGCTAATGGAGAAGACCCAAACGCCGCACTTTTCCTACGTGGGCGACTCGATTCTGGGAAGCGGTGCCCATTTAGGGGCAGGGGTGATTCTTTCCAACCTTCGTTTCGACCAGAAGAATATTCTAGTGAACCTCGACGGGGAACGGGTAGACACTGGCCTGCGGAAGTTTGGAGCCATTTTGGGGGACAACGCAGAAATTGGCTGCAATACCGCCGTAATGCCAGGATCGATAGTGGGCAAGGGATCCCTGATTGGTCCTACTACCAGCTTTTCTGGGTATCTGGAGCCAGGAAAGCTATACCTAGAAAAAGGCGGGCATCGCAAGATGCCGTTGAAGGATTAGTGGGGCGCTGGACGAGGTTAGCGGGTAGGGAACGACGACGGGCCCCTCGGTGGAAGATTGATTCGGGCACTCAGGGCCCTACCATTTCGCCTCTATTCCCTTCCTGGTTGGTTCTCTAAGGTATCATTTTAATGACCTTAGCCCTCATTCGAAATCTTCATTGTTTCCTAACCTGAGAGAATGTCAGGATCCGTGCTGCGAATATAGTTCGGTTTTAAAGCCGAAAAGGTTTCCGCTTTCTCCTATCATTATCGCGGCCGCGAAATGAAGCTGGGCAGCGAACAGCAAACGAAGCCAATGTCGCATAAGCGAGATTCGAAGACCCCTATAAGTCGAGGCTAGGTTGCCTCCAGCAACCTTGACCCGTTCCTCTTTTTTGTCGCTGGGCTTGGTTTACCTCGTTTCCTATCTCCCAAGAAAATGAAGATCTGGGTTGATCTGGTCGTTGCGGGTCTCTACTCAAAGGCCAAGCTAAATTATGAGAATACTCTCTGGTATACAGCCATCAGGCATCCTCCACGTGGGGAACTATTTTGGGATGATGAAGCCGTCAATCGAGCTTCAGGATCGAGGAGACGCGTTTTACTTCATCGCGGACTATCATTCCATGACCTCGCTCTACGATGCGAATTTGAGGCGTGAGTACACACGGCAGGTGGCAATCGATTTTCTGGCCTGTGGCTTGGATCCGAAGAAGGCTGTGCTGTTTAAACAGTCAGATGTTCCGGAACACGTAGAGCTATCCTGGATACTGTCCTCGATCTGCCCTATGGGTCGATTGGAGCGTTGCCACAGTTACAAGGACAAAATCGCCAAAGGCCTTTCCGCTAATCACGGGCTCTTTGCCTACCCGGTCCTCATGGCGGCCGACATTCTCATTTACGATGCTGACAGCGTGCCGGTCGGGCGTGACCAGAAACAACACGTCGAAGTGACTCGCGATCTCGCCATCAAGTTCAATCAGACTTATGGAGAGACCTTCAGGGTACCAGAACCTGCATTTCGCGAAGGAGCGGAAGTCATTCCTGGCCTCGATGGCCAGAAAATGAGCAAGAGCTACAATAACGCGGTAGAGATCTTTGGAGAGGAGAAACCGACCCGAAAGCGACTGATGAGCATCGTCATGGACAGCCGTTCTCCAGACGAGGCCAAGCCGGATGCGGAAGAGAACCGAGCCATTCAGTTGATCAAACATTTAACCACCCCTGAGATCTACAGTGAGGAAGTCGAAAAACTGAAAGCAGGAGGCTATGGGTACGGAGACCTTAAGAAGCGGCTGTTTGAACTTTACTGGCAGTACTTTCGTCCGGCTCGAGAACGCCGGACAGATCTCATGCAAAATCTAGACTACGTGGACCAGGTGCTTGCTAACGGGGCAGAGAAAGCTCGAGAAATAGCGCGGAGTGTGAATCAAAGAGCGCGCAAGGCCTGCGGCTTGGAGTAGTCGGTTTCCCCACGGAGCGACATGGATGGATGGAAGAAATAGCTTCGGATTCCTTTATCATTCAGGGAGTTGCCCAAATCAGTTAGATCGCGAACGCTGTTTGGTCTTCGAATGATCGAGAATTTGTTACGTGGAATAGACTACTCGCGTAGAGAAGGGGAGTATATCCTACCTGAAAGGTGGACATGCGAGGCCCGCTTTTCTGTCATTTTATCAAATTACAATGCGCTCCCGATAAACTTCGCTAGGTTTTCGTAGAAGCGGATGGTGGGCCTTTCGGAGACCATTCCGTGCTTGTTGAAGCTGAGGATCTTTAGGGTCACATCCTTGCCCGCTTTTTTGAGGGCTTTGTGCATGAGTCGAGATTGCCGGGAGGCGACGATCTCATCGGCGCCACCGTGGAGGAGGTAAACAGGAGCTTGGATCTTGTCGGCGAGGGTAACGGCGGAGGCGTTCTGCCATAGCTCCTTTTCGTTGTCGTAGTCGCCGTAGTACTTGAATTGCTTCAGCTTCCAGTAGATCGGTTCTTTAGCGAATTCCCGATCCATTTCCTTGACCCAGTCATAGACACCGGCGTAGCCGATGGCGCAGGAGAACAGCTCGGGGTATTCGGCTGCGGTTCTCAAAGCTACATGGCCCCCAAAACTCGAGCCATAGATAGCGGCCTTACCGGACTTTGAAAAGCCTTCATCAATGGCCCAGCGAACACCGTCCGCTACATCGACGACAGAGTTTCGAATCGCTTCGAGATGACTATAGGGACTGTACTCAAGGCCATACTCGCTCGAGCCTCGATAGTTGATTTTTAAAACAGTGTATCCGAGTGCCGCAAAATACTGCGCCTCGCTATCCCAGTCCCAATAGTCTCTCGCTCGGGGTCCGCCGTGGATCATGGTGAGGAGGCCTTTCCGGGCAACGCCATGAGACGGTTGAGTGAGAAGGGCGTGAATCGGCGTGCCCTCCCGATTAGGGAAGGTGATCGATTGGGTAGAGGCAGTTTCTGCGGGATCGATCCAAGGCCGCTCCTTTCCAATTAGTTTCGTGTGGCCGGTATCGATCTCGAAAAGTAGCCATACACCCGGATTGCGGTCACTGTGTCGGCGTATGACTGCATGCGTTTCATCAAGAGCAAAGCCTTGAATGTCGTTCAAGGTGTGGGGGAAGGCCGCGTTTATTTTCTCTTGAATTGCATGGTGTTCATGCTTGAACCAAATGGTCCGGCGGCGATCGGACTGGTAGCTAAAGCCAAAAGTGTCTTCGGTCTCGGGGTCGAGTATAAAGGTCTCGGGAATTAGGTCGTAATCGGAGTCTTCGATACGCGGGCCGTAGAATTCATTCAGAGCGCAGTCGAAGGCCTGGGCGATCACTCGGTTTTTGCCTGCGGGGCGGTGAAAGGAAAGGACTTTCTCAGGCTCATTTAGGAATAGGATCCCGAAGGAGTCGGTTCCGAGATGGATCTCTTTCCAATCGGCCTCCTCATTGAGTCGATATTCGAATCGGTCATTTTCGTCTTCATCTACCCACTGGCGAATCCTCGCAAAACCGTTCTTATCCGTAATCCAACTAATGACGTGTCCTGGATTTTTAGCGACCCTTTTGCGCGATCCGGAATCGAGATTGAAAAGCTCGAGATCGAAAAACTTTTCACTCTTGTCAGTGTCCTTGATGAGGATCCGGTCTGGGGTGTCAGGCATGAGGTCGTAGACTTGCACATAATCACAGGGCTCTACGGCGCTCAGGCGTCTGTTTACCGAGAACACTTCGGCAGGGATTCCGAGCTTCTCGGCAAAAACAATGACCTGATCTGGACTGACCCAATAGTAGTCATAAATCTGGTTTCCTCTCTCTGCTTTTATGCTGCGGCGTTTTCCTGTTTCAAAATCGTGGCTAAACAGGGCTCGCTGACCATTATTCCCAATGAAGGAAAGCGAGTGGTTCCCCGGTGAAACGCGGGCATCTTCAATGTCGGGTTTGAAAAAAAACTTATCGGCGAGGTTCTTGGGTTTGCGTGGGGTCGCCAGCGAGGATGTCGCAGCGAGTATAAGCGTGTAAAGTATCAGATTGAGGATCAGTGACATTGGGAAGTGATGGAATAAAGAGTGGGGGTATTATCAAGATTAGGAAAGGGGGAAAGATCTCGTGTCTATTTTATACGCTCAGTGGATAAGGATAAGACTCAAAGAACGAGGTAGAACAAAGGGCTGATTGATTTTTCTACATGGATCGCTGAGGTCTTGCGTCTGGAAAATTGAGAGGACTATGCGAATAGGTCGACTTGACAGAGCGATCGAATCACTTCCGGAGTTGCATTGCTGGTGTGGATTGGGCTCAATTCAATCCGTGAGAGCCGTACAAATTACAGGACCGCGCAGAGCGGAAATTATTGAAGTTGAGATTCCCACACTAAAGCCCGGAGATGTCCGGGTGAAGCTGCAGAAGACCTGTCTATGCGGCTCGGACATTCCCTACTTCGGTTACGACCAGCAGTGGTTGAGTGACGAAGGCAAGCGAAGCCCCTATGGACACGTAACCTATGAACGCGAAAAGGTTTACCCATTGCCGGTTGGGCTTTCCTTACATGAATGTGTGGGTGTCGTAGAGGAGTCTGCGTCCGATCGATTTAACGAAGGCGACTTCGTGCTAGGGCTTCCGTTTCATCAGTACGGATTTTTCGAATACCTGACACTGCCGGAAAATCGTGTTTTTTCGTTGCCTGAAAGCCCCGTTTCCAAGGAAGAACTCCTACTGGCCCAACCTTTTGGGACATTGCTCTACGCCTGGCGAAAGATGCCAGACGTCGCTGGAAAAACGGTAGTGGTCCTTGGCCAAGGGCCGATCGGGCTCATGTTCAACGCCTTGTTGAAACAAAAGGGGGCGGCGGCCGTAATTGGAATTGATCGACTTCAGTACCGGCTAGAGACGGGTCGTGTCGTGGGGGCCGATCATACGATTAATACGACCGAAACCGATGTTCTGGAAGCGGTTTCCGAACTAACCGGCGGAGTACTGGCCGACATTGTAATTGAAGCCATCGGACATGCCGAACTGGCTATTAATGAAGCGATCGAATTGGTGCGTGTCGATGGGGTTCTGTTCGCGTTTGGCGTAGTAGATCACGATTATCGGGACCACTATGCGCTGGGGAAAGCGTTTATGAAGAATATGACGATCCATCACTCGGTGGGGGCAAAGGATGCCGGCGACTTCATTGAGGCCGCACGGATGATTGCTGCGCGAGAGGTCGACCTGAAACCTTTGCTGACTCACTCTCTGCCCTTTGACGAAGCCCAGAGGGCTTATGAGCTCTTTGTAGATCGGCAAGACGGGTCGATTAAGGTCGTGATTGATTTCGAAAAGTAGAGCGCCTTTCTTCGGGTGCTTCAGCACGGACACTTAGACTCGCACTCGAAACGGCAAATTTACGTTTTGGCGATCGAGCGTCGAAATTCCCGTCTAAGTGTCCGTACATCCACCTCCGAACGATAGGGGCTGTATCGAAGCTGTAACGCCCTCTGTTTTAAGTGTTGTAGCGGGTCGGCTAATTCACGGTTTGATCGGACGCGAGGCGCCATCGATCGTTACCAAACCTCGCTCCAGAGCTTCGAGCAGGGCGTATTGAGATTTAGGGGAGGCCCGGTTAATCTCTTCGGCGAGTACGATGCTGGAGAAGACAGGACCCTTGAAAAACTCGAACTGATTATCGGATCCTTTGTAAATGGAGACACCAAGGATGCCTGATGGCAGAATATCAATGGTAAATTGGATGCGGTTGAATTGGCAGTCGAGCGACTTTGCAAAGACGTAGGTGAGGGTGGTTTTACCAACGCCCGGCACGTCTTCGATCAAAATGTGGCCCTCCGCAAGGAGTCAGGTCACAATCGCGTCTATGGCGTCGCTTTTCCCGTGTAGGCGGGTAGCTAAAGAAACCTTGAGTCGATCAAGGGGATTCTGCAGGTTCGAAGCTGGTGGTGAGTCTAGGCGTTCCACTGAGTTATGGGTGAGGGGCAAGATTCGACGCTGTCCAACATCAGTAGGCTGATTCCTCGAAAAGATTCAAAGTTTTAACGAGCGGGATCCGCTTTTGTATTCACTCCTAAATCGGTTCAATTTTACGTATTTCGTCAGTTTAACGGTCTTATTTCTATTACTGATTTTGCCAATACTCAGGAAATTAACCTAAAAACCGTTATCTAAGGGTTGCGTAATGAAAGAAAATCGCGACAAATGCGGCTGTTTTTGAACAAACCTTCCCACTTAGGGACTTCTATTTTACACATGCGTATACAAAACTGGGGAACCTTTGGCACGATAGCGGGCTATCACGTCGCGCTTTTCACTCTGCTACCATTCATTATTAGCGATTTCAACTTCGCGACTTTCGTAATCTACTTCGTGACTTTTGTTCTCTCTGGGTTCGCGATTACTGCCGCCTATCATCGCTTGTTTGCCCACAAAACTTATGACGCGAACCCGTTCTACGAGTGGTTTTGGCTCATAATGTCGATGCTCTCGGGTCAAATGTCCGCCTTGAGCTGGTCCAATGACCACCGCATCCACCACAGCCACGTGGACACGGAGAAAGATCCCTACAATATTAACCGAGGATTCTGGTTCGCTCACGTCGGCTGGCTTTTCGCCAGAAAGCCCATTCCAATCAATGATCGAATCGTCGGTGATCTTTTGAAAAACAAACGAGTCATGTTTCAGCACAACCACTACGGGAAGCTGTTTCTGCTCGTAAATGGGACTGTATTCGCTCTCGGCTGCCTATTCATGTCTCCGCTGGCTTCCTTTGTCGGTTGCGTGCTGCTTCGTATTTTTACGATTCACCATTGCACTTGGTTCATCAATTCATTGGCCCACATCTGGGGCTCGCGCACTTACTCTAAGGAACAGACAGCGGCAGACAACGCCCTGCTAGCCGTAGTGACTTTCGGTGAAGGATACCACAACTACCACCACGCGATCGCCAATGACTACCGCAACGGTATCCGCTGGTACCATTTTGACCCTACCAAATGGCTGATCTGGACCTCGTCCAAGATCGGTCTCGTAAAGAACCTCCGTTGGGTGAACAACATTCGCATCCAGCAAACCTTGGTCAAAAACGACAAGCAGTTGCTTCTGGAGCGTATTCGAGATGAATTTGACGAAGGTGCGCAAGAGGTGCGTCACAAGCTTGAGGAGATGTCGAAGCAGTTTGAGGGGAAGGCCGCTGAATTGGCCAAAGCCTACCGTGAACTGAAAGTGGCGACAGAAGAACGCCGCCAAGTATTGCTGCTCGAAATCAAGGAACTGCGCAAAGAGCTACGAACTGCCTGGAAAAACTGGGTATCTCTTACTGAGCTAACTGAAAAGCAATACGCGTTGGCGTAGGCCTGAGGGGGCGTTTGGCGATTAGTTGTTAGCACCTAGCGTCATGTTGTTTGTGTCAGGCCCTTTACATGAGTAGGAGCGGTTTTACACCGCGATCTTAAATGGTGTTTCTCGTCCGTCTTTCGTTGTCCTCGGCGTTCGGTTAATCGATCCTTCACCCTTTGTAATAAAGCTTTAGTCATGGTAGGGCAGGAGGGACTCGAACCCCCGACCACCGGATTAGAAATCAGGTGCTCTATCCAGCTGAGCTACTGCCCCACGGGTAACTCTCTCGCGTTACGAGCCGGAACGAAATACGACGCGTTTCGAAAACTCAAGATCGAAAATAAGGAGATTTCACTGATGTAGCCTGCTTCTGAGGCAGCCGCTCCGTGGAGATTCAATGGGAAGACAAAAAGGTTAGTGTCAGGACCCCTTTTCTGCACTTTTATTTGGCCGGACGGGGTAGATTACAAAGGTTAAAGAATCAGCAGATTTTGTCAGAGATGGGTATACGAATAGCCGAAGTGGGTGACTGGAAGAGTATCGTTCGGATTTATAACGAAGCGATATAAACCCGTATATCAACAGCGGATACGGAATACGTATCAATTGAAAACAAGGAAAACTGGCTGAAGGAACACTCTGAAGAAAGGTATCCCATTTACGTTGCCGAAAATAATGCAGAGACGGAGGGATGGTGCAGTCTGAGTCCTTACCTTTACGGCCGATCGGCCTTCGATAAAACTGCAGAAATTAGTTACTAGATTTCAGAAGCGCATCGAGGCAAGGGAGTTGGTACCGGGTTCCTCGGGCGAACGATCTCAGATTGTTCCCGTCTGGGTATCGAGATAATCGTCGCCATATTGCTCGGATCCAATGCTCCGAGCATCAACCTATTACTGAAATTCGGATTTGAAGAGTGGGGACGACTCTCTGGGAACGCTGAAATCGATGCCAATCGATACGATCACACCTATATGGGAAAAAGGTTGTGGGAGGGGCTTAGTCCCGCCAGCGCCGATGTCCCCAAAGATACTGGGTGGGGTCTTTGCGGATGGCGGCCTCTAGGTCACGATTCAAGCTGCCCAGGATTCCTCTGAGATCTTCGTTCTTGTTCCCACTGCGTGGCTGGTGGATTAGGTTTGAGGTGGAGATCTCGAATTTCCTCGGTCCAATACGGCGGCAGGAGGCGAAGCAAAGTGGCGTGCGGGTGACCAGGTGCAACATGGCCGGGGTCTTAAAAGTGGACGCCGGATGACCAAAGAAATCGATCATCATTCCATAGTCGCCCGCGTGCTGATCGAATAGGAGGGCAAGGAATTCTTTATTTTCGAGAACCTCAAGAAATCGACCCGTATTGCTATCGTGTTTGGGGATTGGGCGAAACCGGAACCGGGACTTCCTTTTCTTGACCATGGACTCAATGAGCGGATTGTTCATGGCTCGGGTGATACCCGCCACAGGCTTGAACCTAGAGACCCAATGTCCAGCGACTTCCCAATTCCCAAAGTGTCCTGATGCAATAATGAGGCTCTGCTCGGGATCCTGCATCACGGCAAGCACATCTGGCTTTATGTCGAGCACGATGTTATCAGTGGTATCTTCATCGCTTAGGAAATCTGTAGAACGAAGAGACTCTACGACGACAATGGCCATGTGGTGAGCCGCCTTTTTCGCGATGGCTCGAGCCTTCTTGGGATCGGACTCAATCCCGCTGCGAATGACATTGTCGCGTCCCACTATCTGGCGTTTGCGGTCAAATACCCACCATACATTGGCAGTGCCGCGAGCCACTTTACAAGTGAACGTGTAGGGGAGGGAATCGAAGAGAAAAAGTACGACTCGGAACAAGCCATACTCGATGAGATGCCGAAGGTGTTTCAAGCGCCGTTTTTGATGAGCAAATCGACGAGTTCTCCAAGCGTAGTAATGCTGAGAACTTCCTTTGCCTCCAAATGGACTCCAATTTCCTCCTCGATATCGTAGAGTAAATCGAGGATGGTGAGAGAATCGAGCCCGAGGGATTCGATCGTCGAATTTCGACCGAAATTATCCCAATCCGGTTCTGTGGTAGAGGATTCTTCGAGAATGCCTCGAAGCTGCCCGATGATTTTTTCTTCTTTTGAAATGTCGCTCATAAATTATTTCTAGTTGCTAGGTCCGAGTACCAATACGCCGTTGCCGCCGCCGAATCCGAAACTATTTTTCATTACTGGTCTTGAATCAATGGATACTGGTTTTGCTCCGACCATATGGATTCTGCATTCCGGGTCGGGACTTTCATTGTTTAGATTGGGAGGGGAGATGCCATGCTCAAGGGCGAGAAAAGCAGATATGCACTCGAGAGCTCCTGAAGCGCCGAGGGCATGCCCGAAATAGCTTTTGTTGGCGACGACAGGAACGTCGTCGGCGGCATCGCCAAAGACACTGCGGATTGACTTACTTTCACAGGCGTCATTCCCGTGAGTGGCAGTACCGTGGGCGTTGATGTGCCCTATGTCCTGAGGTGAGACACCCGCCTCATTCAAGGCCATTCTCATGGCTTTCGCTTGGCCTTCCGAACTTGGGTTTGTCACGTGGGTCGCATCTGACGACTCCCCATAGCCGAGGACCTCTCCACGAATAGGTACGCCTCGAGAATGGGCGCTTTCCAAGGTTTCTAGGATGAGCGTCCCGGCCCCTTCGCCTAAAATAGTACCTTCCCGATCTGCGGCGAAAGGGCGGCAGGCTTTGATGGGGTCCTCAATTTTGGAAAGCACGCCTATGTTATTCCAGACAGGATAGAAAAAGGGGTCGAAAAAGCCGTCCGATCCACCGGTAAGAACGGTCTGTGCATATCCGTCACGGACCATGCGATAAGCGGTCCCAATTGCATTAGTTGCCGATGTGCAAGCGGATACGACCATGTAGTTGGCACCCGTGAGCTTGAACTGAAGAGAAATGCCCGCTGAAATCGCGTTGTACATGCAGCGAGGCACTGCAGTGGGTCGAGCTCTCTGAGGTCCTTTCTCAAACATAGCCTGCATGGACTTGTAGTGGCTTTCCGCGCTTCCAACCCCTGTGCCATAAATAACGGATACATCTTGAGGGACGATTTCCTGCTCTTGAGAGAGGAGTTTGGCATTGAGCAGGGCATCTTGGGCAGAAACGACCGCCAGGTCGAGAGCCCGATCACTGGGACGTCGACCCATGGATTTCAGCCGTGCTTCCGCCAGTCCCTCAGGCACTTCAGCACCATTGCGCACTTTCAATGCGGAGGTGTCGATGGCACGAATGGGTCCGATGCCGGTTTTGCCCTCAATCAAATTCTTCCAGACAGTTTTTTCATCAACGCCAAGGGGCGAGGCGATTCCCATACCGGTTACGACGACTCGGTGGCGGGCGGAGCCGGTTCTTTGGCTGGGTTCATTAATCATATAGCAAGGCTATCCGTATATGAACTGACCGCCATCGACGTGGATGACCTGCCCGGTTAAGTAGGATGCGTTTTCTGAGAGAAGAAATACTGTCACGTTGGCAACATCGCGGGTTGTCGCAAGGCGGTTGAGGGGGATCGCCATTTTTTGGATCATCTCCTCGCTCATGCCCTCAGCCATATCGGTTTCCACGATTCCGGGAGAGACGGCATTGCAGCGGATGCCAAAGCGAGCGGCTTCGAGGGCAAATGTTCGTGTGAGACTGACGAGACCTGCTTTGGAGGCAGCGTAATCAGCCCCCATTAGATTTCCGGGTCCATGAGCCGAGATTGAGGCCATATTCACGATACTGCCAGAACGGGATTTACGCATCAATTTGTAGGCCTCTTGGGATGCAATGAACGCGGATTCTAAATTCAAACTTTGCGTGGCTCTCCAGCCTTCCAGCTTGAGACCGCGAAATGCGACCGGGTTGCCGGCGCCTGCGTTATTTACGAGACCGTCTAGGCGACCGAAATGGGCGTAAAACGCTTTTACCAGTTCCGCTGCATTTTCGGGATTGGATAGGTCCGCGGCGAATGGGGCCGCTTTATCGGCTCCTAGCTCATCGCAAACGGCTTTGACCCCTTCGATATCGCGCCCGTGAATCCCCACTGAGGCGCCTTCCTTAATGAGCAGCTCGGCAATCCCGCGTCCGATACCTCTAGTAGATCCTGTGACTAAAAAAGCGCTGTCACTGAATGAATTAGCCATTGGAGATTGGTGAGGGAATGAGGAAATTAATGTGCTAAAGTTCCCGCAGGAACGCCAAAACCTAGGAAGTGATGGCCCTAATTTCTCAGAAGACAAGATTGATTGTACCAAAAATGGAGCAATCAAGTTAGTCACACTTCGACCCAAAGAGCTCGGCGAGCTCTGTAAAGAAGTCGATTTCCAACCTAATTGAGTGACAGGGAGCGGTCCGAAATAGGGATGCGTGGCATGGTCTCTGAGGTGAGCTTAAGAATTCTTTGGGTCGTATGGACGTAGTCTTCCGCAACCTGCATGGAAGCCTCTCGCTTGCTCATCAGCACCATTGGCAGGCCTTGCAGGACTGCCCGTCCAACGGAAATGGAGTGACGAATTGTCTCGGGGAAAACACAGGCCTTTTGTGGTACCTTCTTTTGGGCTACGAATCGCTCGATCTGCGCAGTGAATCTTTCGATAGGCACATCGATGTTGGCACCTGGTTTAACCGCGTTAAGTGAAATCCCAAGCACTTCCGGAGCAGGAGCGGAACGCTCCTTACGCCAGCGGTAGCTTTGCTTCTTGAAGGATTCCAGTTTGTCGATGAGGAGGTGGAAGCCGACGATACTCAAAGCGTCTGGGTTGGCCGGGACCACAATGTGGTCGCTGCAAAAGACCGAGCATTGCGTCCCGCGAAAGAAATTGGGTGGGGAGTCAAAGAAGATGTAGTCGTACTGATCCTCAATGTCCTGGATTTCGTCGAAAAAGTGAGCGTAGAACGGCTTCTCCCAAGGGTTGGGTACCTCGTGCTCAAGATCCATTAGCGAGAAGCTCGATGGAACTAAATCAAGGCCCTTGAGGGCGATATCACCTTCGGCATCACGAACCACATCCTTTTGGATACAATTGCGTAGTGAGGAGCCGTTTTCTTTAAAAACACTTAGAATAAAATTCGCTGGATTCCGGTTCAACTCGTTCCAACGGTCGAGGCGCATGAGCCATATACTCGAATTGCTCTGAGCATCGAAATCGACCACCAAAACGCGTTTTCCCATGTACGCGAGACACGATGCCACATTTACGAGTAAAGAGGTTTTTCCCGTACCTCCTTTGATATTTAAAAAACTTATCTTTGTCGCCATAATCGCAGATTCGAAACCAGCCCAATTGGTAAATCGGCAACGAGCGTCCATTCCTGCAGTTGAGCCTTCAGAAAGCCCGGTATAGACCCCGTTTAACAACTCTTTAAATGTGTCGATAATCTAGAGGTATTTACAAACGGAAATCGAGACCTAGGCTTGTCTAGTTAAACATGGCTTCGGAAGGAAAAGATAACTCGGATTTTGAAATTTTGAATGCCCAGCAGCCAAAGCGTGCGGAGTCGACAGACCCAACCCAGCAGGCGGCAGAAAACGGAGGTGGGCCCTTTAATGAACAGGCGAAGACCGAAGAGGAGGATTCGATTCTCAAGATGGGTGTACCCGCAGGTGGCGAGGATGAGTTGGAGTCAGAGATATTGGATGCTTTGAACGGGCGTGAGGAAGAATCGGAGAAGGGTGCTCAACGACGCGCCGTTGACGAACAGTTGATCGCAAATCTCGGATCGGGCAAGAACGACTACGGCGTCCTCGAAGCACTGATTCCTCAGTTGGACCTCGATGCGATCCCCCTAACTCGACCCAAGCGTGTGTTGGCCAAAAGCGATCCGAATGCCAATGGGGCCCCTTTGGATGTCATAGAGAAATCTGATAACCCTCCGTCTCGAGCCCTGAAGTGCAAAAGGAAACCGGCTTCGTTGCTGGATTCGTATTTTAAAGGAATGTAGAAAAGTCGGAGTTGGGGTTTTTAGCCTTAACCTGATGCCTCGTGGAAGGGCGGGTTTGGCTCCTAGTACTTAATCAATTTGATACCATCGTCCTCAAACACAATACGGCGTTGTTTGTAAAGTGAGCCAATGGCTTGTTTAAACGCCTTTTTACTGACGCCGAAAGTTTTCCGAATAACTTCGGGATCTGTCTTGTCGTTGAATGGGAGGAATCCGCCATCATCGGTCAGTTTGTCGAAGATATTCTCTGCCAGTGGGAGAACGCGTCGATAACCGGCGGCGTCGCGTCTCAAATCGATTTTACCGTCCGGGCGAACTTCCTTGATGTACCCCTGAAAGGACTGTCCGTATTCAAGGGGTTCTGACAACTCGCTTTTGTAGATTAGACCAGTGTGCCTATTTTCGATAATAGCCCTGTATCCCATGGGAGTCTCTTCCGCAACCAGTAGATGGACGGGATCACCGGCCTGGTAATCTGGTTCAGATTGATTCCAATGGCGATTCAGCCGAGCGCTGGCAACGAGACGATCATTGTGATCGTCAATCATGGCAAATACGATGACCTTCTGGCCAGGTCGTACATTCGCCTTTTGCTCCCTAAAAGGGAGTAGGAGGTCCTTTTCCAGACCCCAATCCAGAAAGGCCCCAATTCGATCATTAACCTCCAAAACTTCTAGGCAGGCAAACTGTCCAACCTGAACTTTGGGTGATTTTGTAGTGGCGATCAATCGATCCTCCGAGTCTCGATAGAGGAAAGTGTCGACGACATCGCCAATTTTCGCCCAATCAGGAACGAGGTGCTTAGGCAGCAAAATCTCTCCGAGATTTTCCGCATCTAGGTAGACTCCCTGGGGCGATTCTCTCAGCAGATTGAGACGGTTCTGTTTTCCGACTTGGGCCATGGATGAAACTAACCGTAGCGGACTCCTTTGGGAATGGGAGGAAAAAGAAGGGATTCGAAGATTTTCCAACGAAATGTCTGGTTCGAGCTATATACCGATATTTCAACCCTCACTCAGTTCAATCGAAAGCGTTATCTAAACAAGGTACTGAACGATCCGAGACTGAAGGGCCGGATGATGTACGGAACAGACTATCCACTAACGAATACGCCTATGGCGTCGCCGCTTCAGTTTCCCCTCAATCTGAAGTTCAGTCAACTTTGGTCCCTGTGGCTAACTCGGAACTCATGGGATCGGGATGTGCACCTCAAGGCTGCCTTGGGCACGCCAAAGGAGGTGTTTACACTCAATCGGCAATTCCTGGGTCTCTGAGCTCGGTCGATTGAAAAGGGAACGAACGATCATTCTCGCTTGTCCTAAATCTTCACCCTCGACGTCATATAGATAACACTCTATTCAGTTTAATATTAAATTGCTATGCGTTCGACCATAATTCGTTTCCCGTTGAGATCAAAGACCTTGTTCCTCGTTCTTCTGTCAGGAATTGCCACCGCGGCGGTTTCCGCGGAATCCGTTAAAATCTGGATCAGTTCCCAGCAGGACAAGATCTACTACGACAATATGGTTCGGCTTTACCAGCAGGAAGTCGATTCGGATTTCGAAGCGGAGGTTCAGGCTTTCGGCTTCCGGGAGATGCCCGATAAGTTGGCAATCGCTTTAAAAACCCAAACGAACACACCGGACATCATCCAACTCGATGAAGTCTTCTTTGGAATGTATCTTCAGGATGAGACGCCTTTTGTGGATTTGACTGAGCGCGTAATTGAAGCGGGGTTGAAAGAGGACATCATGCCTCAACGCCTAGAGCTCTTCAGCCAGAAAGGACGCGTGCTTGGATTGCCGCAGTCCATGAGCGCGATGCTGATATACTACCGCCGAGACCTGTTTGAGCAATACGGTCTATCGCCGAGCGAGTTTAAGACTTGGGATGACCTTGTGGAGATTGGCGAAGAACTGGTAGCCAAAAATCAGTCCTTTCTCGCCATGGATCCGAGCTATTTTGAGATCCTCTTGCGCCAGCGAGGATCGGATTTGTTTTCAGAAACGGGCGATCTCCTGCCCGACTTCGACCTGGCAGTCGACACGCTGGAATTTTTGGGAGAACTCGCTCAAAAGCGGATTGGCCTAATGCCGGATCGTAGCTCGATTTTCGATCCTGTCTTTTTTGGGGGTGATGTGGCCAACAACGAAATTGTGGCAATCATGGGTGCGGATTGGTATGGCCTGGACATGATTCAGCAATTCTCTTCCGACTTGGAAGGGGATTGGGGAATGATGCCTCTTCCGGTCTGGACCGATGACCAAGGCCACCCGAATTCAGTTCGCACTTCGACATTTGCCGGACAGGGACTCGTGATTTACAAGGGAAGCCAATCCATTGACGCATCCTGGGAGTTCATGAAATTCGTTATGACTAACAAGGAGGCAAATGCGCAGCGCTTCCTACAAGGGAACAGCTTCCCCGCTTACAAACCTGCATTTGAGGACATTCGACTTCTCCAGCCGCAACCGTTTTTCGGATACGACTCGATGGGCCAAATCTTAGTGGATCTTGCTCCGGAGGTTCCCCGAGTTATGATGAATCCGAGACGGCCGATGGCAGTTTTCATGATCCGGGAAGGAATGCTCAGCAGCATCATGTACGGGGAAGGTGATGCTCGGGTAGCCCTCGAACGATTTAAGGAGCAGCTCGAAGGGGGTGGCGGGCCGCCGGAGTAGAATTAGTCTCTGCTGACGCAATGCTACGTTATTCTGGGTTTTTAAAAATCAGCCGGGGGCGGCTATTATTGGCCGCTCCGTTCTTTTTGTTCCTTCTCGTTTTTTGGGCTACGCCTCTGGGTAAAGGATTATTACTAAGCCTTGAGTCAGACACGCTGTGGGGCGAGTCGTCTTTTGTCGGCTTTAAGCACTACAGTGAATTGCTTCAGGATTCACGATATTGGCACTCGCTCGCTAACACCTCTGTCTTTGCCCTATCAACGATCACTTTTTCTATCGGGCTGGCTCTGCTATTCGCCCATGGAATCAGACTGTGCCGGAAGGGATTGCAGGGGCCACTGACATTTGCGTTGGTGGTTCCCGGTCTTTGTCCCCCCACCGTACTCGCACTACTGTTCCTCCTCGTGTTTCACGGGAAAGAAGGGCTATTGAATCGATGGCTAATCGAGCCTTTGGGTTTTGAGACTGTCAATTGGTTGTCGGATCCTGACTTCATAATGCCAGCAATTGTCATCCAAGCAGTCTGGCGATGGACGGGCTTCATGACCTTTTTTCTACTGTGTGCTTTGAGTGCTCGCCCGCGGGACGTGCTCGATGCGGCAGCGATAGATGGAGTCAATATCTGGCAGAGATTTTACAAAATCACTCTTCCTCTCATTTCCCCGACAATTACGTTTTGCCTGGTCTACCTGCTGGTGGATTGCTTTGCCCAATTTGCCGGCTCTTACGTGCTTTTCGGTGGTTCGGGCGGCGCTAACGATGCGGGACTCCTGCTTGTCACTTATGCCTACCAGAAGGCCTTTATCGGTGGAGGATTTGGTAGTGGGGCGGCGGTAAGCCTTTCCATTTTACCGTGGCTGGCAGGGATGCTGATCCTGGTAGCTCTCGCCCCCCGTTACCTGTGGAAAGGAGCTAGAATGTGAGAACTTCTCGAATCGCAACTTTTGTCGTGAGTCTAGCCATGTTACTCGCCGCTTTTATTTTCCTCTATCCGCTATTCTGGATGGTTCTAGGTAGCTTTAAATCGAATAGTGAAATTTTCAATACACGAGTCTATTGGCCGATGGAATGGACTGGGCAATATTTTGGAATCCTGTTTTCGGAAGAGTATTTCAATTTCGAACGTACGCTTTTTAATTCGATTGCCATTTCAATTTCCCAAGGTGTCGGAGCAACCATCTTGGCCGCAATGGCTGGCTACATCATCGGAACGTACCAATTTCGCGGAAGAATGACTCTTGTCACTTTGGGATTTATGGTGGTTCTGATTCCCGCGCAGATGGTGGCGTTGCCGCTCTTTGTTTGGGTCAACACACTGGGCCTGTTTGACAATCCCTTAGGTGTGGCATTACCAGGTATGGTAAGTGGTCTTGGGCTCCTGTTTTTCACTCGAGTATTCCGGCTCGTGCCAAAGGAATTAATTGAAGTCGCTCGCATGGAGGGAGCGTCCGAGTGGAGGACCTTCCTTTCCGTGCTTCCGCTTGTTAAACCCTTCCTCATCGCATTTGGCTTCGCCCATTTTGTTCTCGCCTGGCATGCCCATGTCATTCCAATGCTTATTTTGCATAGCGAGGAAGCGAGGACCTTGCCGATTAGTTTAGCGGCGCTTTACGGAAGCAGTTTGAATTCGCCCCAGGCAGTTCTCATGGCAGGCTCCACGATCGGAATGATACCTCTGATTACGGTTTTTGCTATGGCGTACCCTCAATTAAAGTCAGCGTTGCAGGAGTTTGTAACGTCATGATTTCAGCCGGTCCTTATTGAGTGGACTTGCTGAAATCCTGTATGTGGGCGGTCAAATCCTTGAGAGATTCTCCGTCAAGATTCACCAAAGTATACGCCATTTGAATACCTTCAATATCTTTAGGGTGGTGTCCCCGCTTTCCTGAAGCGAACTTTCGCAGTTGATCGAGAAGATACCAGTCTTCCTGAATATTGAGCGGAGGGGACTTGAGGATCTCGTTTCCTTCACCCTTTGCTCCGTGGCAGGGAATACAACTCTGGTAAAGGACTGAGCCATTCAACGCATTTCCTTTAACGACTGGTTGGTAGGGCTTTGGAGGTAGTGATGCAATGTACTGAGAAAGCAGGTTGATCGTTCTCTCATCTGATATGCGATCACGAGCCGATCCCATGAGGAGTTCGGACTTGTTTTTCGGACTTTGACCGCGAGTGCCCTCCAAGAATTTGCGTAACTGTTGTCGGTTATACCAGGCGGGTAAACCGTTGATAATCGGACCTCTTTGCATCTCCTGGGTGCTATGGCATACCAGACAGGATTCAAAGGCTGCTTTTGCCTCGACTAGTTCCTCAGGAGAGAGGCCTTGTTTGGAGCGGCAGCCAAAAAGAAGCCAAATTAATCCGAACGGCAAAAGGTATAGGACACGATGGCTAAAGCTCTTGTTGATGCAGGTCATTAAAAACGCTATAATAGGGTTTTGCACAAGAGAAGACCGGAGTTCCATCTCTTAATCAGGAAATAGGTCATCCATGCCCCCAGCACTGTGGATTTGCCCCTCGAACATAGCGTAGTGTGAGCGACAGCCCCGAGGTAGACACTTGCAAACCTATCCTTGCATTTGAGCTCAAAATAAAAATTGCCAGTTTACTACTTTGAATAAGAATCACTTCGTGGAATTCTTGAGCATTACCTGTCCCACTTGCTGGCAGACTTTTGAAATTGATTTGCCTGGGCATAGTTCCCAAGAAATCGAAATGGTAACGGATTGTGAGGTTTGTTGCCGTCCGATACAGGTAACCATTAGTTGGCCGGATCCAGGGGAGAATCCAGTTGTCAACGTACAGTTAGCGTCCTAAGCAGATCTTCATACATCCCTTTGGCAACTGGATCTAATACTAGATCAGAGCGGGGCAGGATTGATGGTGAAATGCGTAATTTCAGGCGGGGCGAAGACACGCAATTGAGGACCCCAGGAACCGGTGCCTCTGCTTAGGTAAAGAAAAGTCTGCGGAGCTAGTTCGGTGAGCCCTGGTTTGGCCTTGTAGGCGAGTTTCGACAGAATATGAAACGGGAAAATCTGTCCGCCATGGGTATGGCCCGACAATTGAAGATCAAATCGCTCAAATCGCTCGGGACGGATGCTGGGTCGGTGATTAAGGAAAATTGTGTACCGGTCGGGTGAGAGGTTTTTGAAGCATTGCGCCGCAGTCGCTAAACGATCCTCGTTTCTCCGTGCAGTCGGGTCCTCGATGCCGGCTAGGGCAATACCGCCTCCCACGGTTACGGATTCGTTTCTAAGTACGGTAAAACCTGATTCTCTGGTCAGTTCGAGCGCTTCCTCGAGTCCAGCATAAACTTCGTGATTTCCGCTCACTGCGTATTTCCCAAGGGGAGCTGCCACCTCTTTGAGCAATTCGACATACGGCCGCATCAGAGGAAGATAGCCATCGAATAGATCGCCCGTTGAGACAATGAGATCAGGGCCAAGCTGATTGACTGTTTTCACCACCTTTCGCAGGCGGGATTGAGTGCTAGCATCGCCCAGATGCAGGTCTGAGATTTGAGTGAGGGTGACCCGAGTCCGGATCTTGGATGAATGGAGGGAGATGTGGCGGATGTTTATCCGATTAGCTGCCAACAACCCCCAAATGGAAAGGGTTCCCCCAATCACCACTACGCCCTTCAGTGAAGTGCCATCGTCGATAGGGGGTACAAACCTCTGTAAAGAATCGAAAACGAATGCCACAGAGGCGAAGATAAATCCAACGCCCATCCAGTTGTATCCGATCTTAGAAACGATTAGAGAACTTTTCAACCAGTTTGTTCGCTCCATGAGGAGGGCTGCTATCAAGGAAAGGAGGCAGAATACAATAATCGTCAACACTAGCCAAGAGTCTCTTCCTAGACCGTTGGTAACTGTGCGGTACAAGTATGTGTTGATACCGACTTGAATGGCGATGAAAACGATTACAATCATAAGTTGGTTGGCTATATTGAGGGAAGAAGGGATTGTTTCTGCAATAGCCAATGTGTGCCGGAAAGGGTTTTGAATCATTTGAAAACCGTCTTGGTATCCTAAATACGAAGGAATATTGGAAACCGCGAGCCATAGCTAGGGCGGGTTTTTAAAAGTGGGAAATTTGGTTGCTCCTTCGGGCAAGTGCAGGAAGCTCACGGGCGTAAATGGACTTTCCCCTGCAGCCGCAGAATGGCAAACTGGATTCGGACGAGCTTCTCGAGCGCTTCCTCGACTACCTGTCGAAAAAAAGCATCGAGCCCTATCCCGCACAAGAAGAGGCGATACTGGAAGTCTTCAGTGGAAAGAACGTCATCTTGAATACGCCGACAGGCTCTGGGAAGTCTCTGGTAGCGGCAGCGATGCATTTCTTTTCAGCGTCGAGGGGCAGGCGGTCCGTTTATACCTGCCCCATCAAGGCCCTCGTGAACGAGAAATTCCTGGCTTTATGTCGGGACTTTGGACCGGAAAACGTTGGTATGATGACCGGCGATGCAAGCGTCAACCAAGGAGCTCCAATCCTCTGCTGTACCGCTGAAATTCTTGCGAACATCGCGCTGAGAGACGGAGAAAAGGCCCGAGTGGATGACGTTATCATGGACGAATTTCACTATTACTCGGACCACGAGAGAGGGGTTGCCTGGCAAGCTCCCTTGCTAACCCTGCCTCATTGTCGATTCATGCTGATCTCGGCAACATTGGGAGATACGCAATTCTTTAGTCGCGATCTGGAAAGACTAACCGGCATCGAATGTGCAACTGTATCCAGTAATGAGAGACCTGTTCCGCTGGAGTTTAGTTACCTGGAGGTGCCATTAGTCGAGGCATTGGAAAAACTGAAAGAGGAAAATAAGCGACCCGTCTATATCGTTCATTTCACGCAGAAGTCGGCCTCGGACACTGCTCAGAACTTGATGAGCGTGAACGCGTGCACGAAAGAGGAAAAGCAGGAATTGCGTGTGGCCCTCCAGGGTGCTGCCTTCACGAGTCCGTTTGGCAAGGAAATCAAAAAGTACCTCGCCAATGGTATTGGCCTGCACCATGCGGGTCTACTGCCGAAGTACCGTGTATTGGTTGAATCGTTCGCTCAGAGGGGTTTACTACAATTTATTTGTGGAACGGATACATTGGGGGTGGGAGTAAACGTTCCCATAAGAACGGTACTTTTCACGCAGCTTTGCAAGTATGGCGGAAGGAAAACGTCTATTCTTAGTGCACGCGATTTTCATCAGATCAGTGGACGAGCGGGGCGGAAAGGATTTGATGATCGTGGCTATGTGGTGGCATTGGCTCCTGAGCATGTAATCGAAAACAAGCGTCAAGAGGCGAAGTCCGCCGACGATCCGAAAAAGAAGCGAAAGCTGGTTAAGCGAAGACCGCCGGAAAGGGGATTTGTCCATTGGGACGAGCATACCTTCGAGCGGCTTCAATCTGCTTCTGCGGAACCTTTAGAATCCCGATTTACCGTCTCTCATGGAATGCTTTTAAACATTCTTAGTCGTAAGGGTGACGGCTGCAAGGCGATGCGAACGATCATAGCGGATTGCCACAATACGGAGTATTCCAAAAAGAGTCTCCGAAGAAGGGGTTTTCAGCTCTTTCGGGCTTTGGTGGAGCGAAATATTATCGAGATCAACGATCCTAGCCAATCAGTCCAGAAGCTCCAATTAAATGTGGAGCTTCAGGACGACTTTTCACTCAATCAGACACTTTCACTCTACTGTATTGACGCCTTGGGATTATTGAATACACAAGACCCGCAGTACCCGTTCAAACTGCTGAGTGTTCTCGAATCGATACTGGAAGATCCAGACGTTATTTTGAGGCGGCAGCTTGATGTTTTGAAATCCGATAAAATAGCTGAAATGAAAGCGGCAGGAATCGAGTACGAACAGCGTATTGAGAAGCTGGATTTAATGGAGTATCCGAAACCGGAAAGTGAGTTCATTTATGCTACCTTCAACGAGTTCGTGCGACTGCATCCTTGGGTGGGCCAGGAGAATATTAAACCGAAATCCATCGCCCGAGAAATGTTCGAGCGCTACTCAAGTTTCAGCGACTATGTGAAGCTCTACGGACTCGCCCGCTCTGAAGGGCTCCTCCTACGGCATTTGACCAACGTCTACCGTATTCTGGAGAATACTGTGCCAACTGTCTTCAAGACTGAAAACGTTAATGAAATCACAGTCTATCTAGAGTATTTACTAAAAAATGTGGATTCAAGTTTGCTCGACGAATGGGAGCGCATTCGAAATCCCGAATACGTAAAAGAGACCAGTGAGGAGCTTCCAATTCGAGCAGAATCAATCGATATCACGAGGGAGAAAGATTCCTTTACCAGATTGATCCGGAACGAGGTTTTTTCGTTTATCCGTCTACTGGCGAACCGGCAGTATTTAGAGATAGCGAAACGCTTCGATCTAAAGTCAGCTCTTTCCGAATTGGGCAGCGGTGCCAAGTGGGAAGATATAGAACTGGAGAAACTAATGAATCCATTCTATGAAAGTAGAGGATGGATACGCTTGGATCCAGCCGCACGATCGCTCGAGCACACTCACATTTCAAAAGGCGAAGACCATACGGTCTGGACTGTCGATCAAACTCTCGTGGATTCAGAGGAACTGAATGACTGGCTGGTCGAGTTTTCCGTGGACCTCGCTGAGTCAAAGGCATCTGGTAAGGTCAGTCTAGCGATTATCCGGATTGGGCTGTTTCGGGCTCATTGACATCGAGTTAACATGGCTTTCAGGGATCCCCGCAGGTTGTGCTCATTTCTTTGGCACTGCATGTTATTAAAGGTAGGGCGACTTATCCTTACAGGTGCAAAGTGCTACAGGTAAATTAGACCGACTAAGGATAGTGAGCCCTCGCTTGAGGGAAATGCGTTGCGTCAGAGAGTAAATAACCAAGACTGAAACCCATGCGGAGCTTGATCTTTTTGTTTTATTTTGTGGCGACGGCGTTTAGTTTCAGCTTGGCCATAGCGTCAGCAGAAGACCGCCTCAACGTCATCATTGTCATGACCGATGATCAAGGATTCGGAGATTTGGGAGTGCATGGTAAAGATCAGATAGACACCCCTAATCTGGATTCATTTACGAAAGAATCTCTGTAGATGGAACGGTTTTATGTGAACCCACTCTGTGCCGCTACCAGGATGGCCACCGTCTCTACGGAGCGGATCAGGAAGCGGTTGGCCGGCCGGCCAGAATCGAAGAAGGAGGCCGCTTTTTGATTTCAAAGGCTGATCGAGGATTATTGGGAGGAGTGATGGCAATCCAGTGGAAAGGGGAGGTCATCCGAGAGCGATTGGCCTCGTCTCAAGATGGAGTGGAGGTGACCTTGGATGCAGGGGAGGAAATACTCGATGTCTGGGTGGAAGAGCTGAATGGGAATGCAGTGCCCAAGGAGTTTGATGTGAGTATAAGGCGGCAATAGAAAAAAGAGCGAGCTACGTGCGCTAGTTGGATTGAAAGGTCGGACAGGGAGATCGTTGGAAGACCAGGCTTGCTGGCTTTAGTTATAGTTGTGAAACTGCTCAGTCCCCATTGGTTATTGTTGTTTTTGGTGGTGTTCCACCTAGACCTCAGGCTCTGGCATTAATTGCCCTTCGCAACCCACAAAAAAAGGGCGCTGTCTCATGACAGCACCCTTCAAAATTGTAGTTAAGACCTTATCTACGACGTTTCTTCGATAGCGACCCGTCGATAGCCGCCGATCGATTTGAAGTAGAGCATAATCCCTAAATAGATTACTGCCATTGTAAGTGGTATGTAAGCATCGGCTCTCAGTGTCTTGCGATCGCCCTCAATACTCGCTGCAACGATATCATTGTCACCCTCGAGTGCTTTTCCTTCTGTCACGCGACCTTGAGCTTCACTCAATTTCGTTCCGTCTAGTCCAGTGGTGCCCAACCATAGGAAAGAGCTGGGAGCGTCCGCCTTCACGACTTGGTAGATTGCTGGATTAGCTTCTTCCAAGGCTCTGCCAGAGTAGTGATCCTTGGCGAAACCAAGACCTGGAGATCCGAGTAGACCTGCCGAGAGCATTCCGATTCCACCCATGATGCTCATAGCGACTGCTCCGGTATGCGGATAGCGGTCACCCGCAACGGCAAGCATGGTGGGCCAGAAGAAGGTTTTTCCAACTGCGTAGATGCCTAATGCAAGCATCGCACCAAGGAAGCTGGTCATTCCAGCTGCCATGTTCAGTCCTATGAAAGCGAGAACCGAGCATACGAGCAGAATCCCGATAGGCGAAAGTTTCAGACGTGTTTCGATGAACTCTGCACTGAAGCGAAGGGCAAACATGATCGTTGAGGTCCAAACGAAGAGAATTTTGCCTTGTTCAGAAGTAAGTATGTTTCCGGTTATGTTTTGCACCCATCCGTCCGTTCCTAGCTCTACTGCACCTACGAGAGCGTGGGCGACGAATAGAATGAAAAGGAGAATCGATCCCATTGAAAACTTGGTAATGTAGCCGATAGCAACCAAAAGGATAAAAGCGACAATGTAGCTAACCGTAGGCGATAGAAACGATACTCCCAAGGTGGAGAGGAAAAGAGAAAGCAAATAGCAAATCACGAGCCCGCCCAAGATTCCGACGTCCTTCATCATGTCGCCCAGCCCCAGTCCTTTTTCGGATGCTTCCGATTTCGGATATTTCTGGCCGAGGAACATAATTCCGTAAATGACGGTGGGAACCAGGTAGATAGCGAGTTGGTACTTCCAAGGCACTCCGAATTTATCGTCGAGCACCCATCCGATTACAGCTCCGATAATCATGCCCGCAGGCCAGGAAGCGTGTAAGATATTGAGGTAATGTGTCCTGCTTTCAGGGTACAGCGTTGAGATAAGAGGATTCGCAACCGCCTCGAGCGTACCGTTCGCATAGGCGAAGATGAACATGCCCCAAAATAGGAAGGCATAGGCAGAATCCCCACCGGCTGCAAAGGTCACAAACGCGGAAAGCACGTGGCAGGCGAGGGCCAAGAGGACCAGTTTGCCATAGCCAATCTTATCAACAATTACGCCTCCGATGATGATGCCGAAGCAGAAGCCAGAAAAGCCCGCTCCACCGATCGCGCCTAGCTGCACGCCCGTGAAACCGTATTCACCAGCCCAATTGTCAAATATTCCGCCACGGATGGCAAAGCCAACTCCAGCAGCGAGAATCGCCATAAAGCCGGCCCATAGTAGTCTTGATCGATGTATTTCGCTCATTTTAAGGAATAACCTCTCTTTTAAGTTAATCTATGTCTTTCTGCTTAGTCATATTGTCGTACACTGAATCGAGTGAACAATTTAGTGACGGGGGAGTGTGGGAGAAGAAAGACGGTTAATGGATGTATGGGAAGCAAACATACGAACAGTGTATGTCGAGCTTTTATATGCATTAATTTTACATTTAATGTAAATTGCTGGGAGAGAATCGAATTGAACCCAGAAGGACGAGCTCAAGCGCCAGACTTGGGGATTGACTATCGCATCTCGGCGATATCGCTAGCCTGGATATTCGAGCTGGCGTTGGCGAATCGGGCCCGAGCAAAATTTAGGGTCAGCGCAATTTCTTCGTCCGTTAAAAAAGAGAAACTGGCCATGAGGTTGCTATATTCCCTATCCTGTATCCATTCGCTACCCTCGAGCATCAACTTAATCAGAAAGGCATCATCCGAACTAGAAAGCCTTTCGGAACCGATTAGCGAAGGCTGCATATTGGGCACTCCGCTTCCGTCTGCCTGATGGCAAGCCAGGCAATACTGGTTGTAGAGCGCTTCACCCTTTGGATCAGCTCTTCGAATGGGATTACTCGTGCGGGTAACTTCTTGCACGATCTGAATTTCCTTGGCTGTATCCGCCTTTGAGAAAACGCCTTTTTCGGCCGTGTACATAATTTTCCAAATACGGCCCACTTTGTCTTCCGATACGTAAAGGGAACCGTCCGGGCCCACTGTCAGGCCAGTAGGCCGGTACGTGGCTTGATTCGGAACATGCAGTACATCGGTACCCTTGAAGCCGTCCGCAAATATCTCGTAGCCTCCCTCGGGCAAAACTCCATCAAATGGGACGAAGGCAATATTGTAACCTTGCTGTGGAAGGGGGGCCCTATTCCAGGAACCGTGGAAGGATACAAAAGCACCGCCCTGGTACTTTTGTGGAAACTGGGTGGCATTGTAGAACTGAAGCCCTACCGGTGCCCAATGGCCAGGAAAAGTCAGGACGGGATCATCATAAAGACCTTCTTCGGGACGCTTTAGCTTATCGCCACCATACTCTGGGTTAATGATGCGCGTATTCTGTTCGTGGTCGTAGTAGGTGTAGGGCCAGCCGAAATTGGAACCTTCCTGGATGTGATGAAATTCTTCAGAAGGAAGCTCCGCACTTTCTTGCTCGTTGTACAGCTCGGGCCAATTTTGCAACAGGTTGTCGCGACCGTTATTGACGCCGTAGAGCTCCTTTTTCAGGGGATCCCATTGAAAGGCGACATTGTTGCGAATGCCAGTTGCGAACTTGAATCCGTCCTCGAGTTGGGTCTGCCCCAGTGTTTCCGCATCGAACATCCATACTCCCGCATATCGTTCGAGTTCGTCGCACGGAAATTTTCCGGGGGAGTGCAAGGTCCGGTCAACCTCCTGGCAGGAGTTGCCGGGAGACCCGGCTGACACATAGAGGTTACCCGAGTCGTCGAACGTAATATTTTTGCTGCGATGATTCTTGGGTGTGGGAAAACCGGATACGACGGTCTCGTATGGCCCGGTTGGTAGGAGTTGCTTGGAATCGAGCGGGAACCTCACTATTTGAGTAGTGGACCCAACATATAGATAGCCCTTATATATTTCCAATGACTTGCATTGGCTATCCAGTTCCCCGAAGTACTTGACGACGTCCATGACCCCATCACCGCTCGTATCTCGCATCGCCACGACATAGCCGAGATCAATGGGGTCCATCAGTGCTGCGTAAATATCGCCGTTGTCCCGTACCGCCAGTCTCCGCGTCCGTCCTACATTGTCGGCCACGACTAAAGCCTGGAAACCCTCGGGCAACTGGAGTCCTCCATTATCAGGTGAAACGAGCGGCTGGGAGCAGCCCGACTGAGAAAAGAGACCTAATGCGAGGACCGAGACAGCGAACGAGGTAATTGTATTTCGAAGCATAAGAAGAAAGTTAAAAGCTGGGGACTGGGATTCAACGGAAATTCTAGAAATTATGCTAGGGTTTTTATTTCGAAACAGCATGACTCGGAGTTATCGATTGAAGAGATGAAGGCCTACTAGGGATCACCAGCTTTACCTTTCAGAATTCCCGGTTGTCAGGAACACCCGAACCCAACAAAGTACTGTAATGATACAATTGAAGCCTTTTCCTGAAGTCTTGGTACTGACCTTTGTTACAATGGGGGTATTCGCTCGAGGAGCGCTAGCCGATTTCCAAAATCCGCACCCAAACGTCGATTTTAAGATTTTCCAGTTTCCGCGAGATGCGATGCCGCGCCTCGATGGTGACACGAGCGATTGGGAAATCGTGCCGGATGACTACACCTACGGTACAGAATTTCTTAACGATACAGAAGATGGGCATGGCGTTGAAATAGACCGCAAAGACTTAGATGTAAAAGTAACCGTTGGTTGGGTCAAAGGAATGAATCGCCTCTACTTTTTATACGAAGCTCACGACGATTTTTGGGATTTCGAGCGGACTAATCCGAGAGGGTACCTGAATGACATTTTTGAGATCGCGGTCGACGGGGATCGTTCTGGAGGTCCCTTCATTCTCAATCCGAAAATCTTGCCGCCGGACAACAAAGATCAAATGAGCCCGGAATTCCTGGAGAATCACATACGCTTCGCTGGGGTGCACGCCCAGAACTATCATATTTACACCCCCCCGGTGAACAACGCCTGGGTCCTGGTCTGGGGCGCTCAACCTTGGATAGGTGAGTTTCCGTATTCGAATCATGCTTTTTCCCATGACCTTAAGCATGGAGAGAGCGGGAAGCTGATCTTAGAATGCTGGATCACACCCTTCGACTACGCGCCCTTTGACCGGCCGGAGGACGCAGTGGAAACCGAATTGGAAGAGGGCGTGGAAATCGGACTCTCTTGGTCGATTCTCGATTTCGACGGAGACAAGCGTGATGGGCACTACAATCTGGCCCACAACGTGCAAATGGTTAAGGATGCGACTTACCTAATCCCGTTTCGGCTCGCTCCCATTGAAGCGACTTTGCAGCCAGACTTGAAAGCGGAATGGACATTCAAGATTCTCGATGTTGATGCGGGAATGGTTTCGTTCCACGACGAATCGATCGGAAAGATCACCTCCTGGAAGTGGGACTTTGGTGATGGCACTACTTCAAATGAACGAAACCCAATTCATGAGTTTGGACCTGGGGTGCGTAAAATGATCACGCTAAAAGTGACCGGTCCCAAAGGTAGCTCCAAGCGCACCCGATACTGGGATGTGATAACGAAGTAGATTCGTTCGAGATGGGTCGACTACGGATTTTTAACTCTACTCCGTCAAAAGGACGAATGGTAGGGTAATGGGCGAAATCTAAAAAATAGACCTGCGTACATCTAGACCTTTTTCGTGGACGTCCCCGGATACAGCATCCGTACGGATCGCTGGTGCTACGTGGAATGGGGCGAGCAGGGTGATATAGGCATCGAACTCTACGACCAACGCTTAGATCCCAAGGTATTAAGCACCTTAGCCCTCTCGAAGGACCACTCAGAAGTCATTGAAAGTTTGCGTAAGAAAGTGGGAAAGAATTGGCCAGTTCAATGAACATTTGGAGTTTCGGGCATCAATAAACTTGATAAATCTTTAGCAATTTCCCCGATTTGTGTTAACCTTTTGGGGAAAAGATGGATTAGCCTCCAGATAGCCCGATGGACGCTCAAAAACAGAATGCCGCAATCGTTTCCCTGCTAACTCAAAACCAGTCAGCACTGCGATTGTATGTGGAATCTTTGATGCCGGGGGATCCGCATTGCGATGATGTCGCTCAGGAAACGAACACGATTATCTGGGAGAAACGGAGCGATTTTGAGATCGGAACCAACTTCAAGGCGTGGGCTTTCAGCATTGCTCGCTTCCAGGTTCGCAAATACCGGTTCAAGCAAGCCAAGAACGCTCGCCTGGTTTTCTGCGGAGAGCTAGAGGAAATCATAGCGGAGGAAATGACCGACCACCTTGACGATTTGTCCGAGCATCATATTGCCTTGCAGGCTTGTCTCCAAAAGCTCAAGCCAGCTGATCGCGACCTGATCCATCATCGGTACTTCAAGAAGACGCCGCTGAAGCAATACGCGGCTAGAATGGGCCGCAGTATTGGCGGGTTGAAGGTAACGCTACATCGTATTCGCAATCGCTTACTTTTGTGCGTCGAGAAACGCATCGCTTTGGCAAAGGAGGCTCAAGCATGACCTTGAACGAACGCGATCCACTAATCGACGATCTCATCGAGGGATCCATCTCAGAAGCGGATTTTTTCAAATTGGAAGCGGAGTTGCGGGTGAGCTCGGAAGCTCGCCAAGCTTACTACTCCAGACTGAAATTGACCGACTCGCTCAGATTGGAATCTAGTCTTTTACCTGAGGAAGAAAGTGATAAAACCGTATCCATTTGGTCGGGAAAGTTCAGCATTTTGGCGGCTATCGCTGCAGTTCTCGTAGTTGTATTTCTAGGTGCCTATGGATTAAAAAATAGCCTCGAAGACAGAACAAAAGACAAAGTTGCAGCAGAGCCCATCGCAACGGGCTACGCTGTTTTAGCGGAACACTCGGAAGCCGTTTGGGTAAACCAGCCGAACCTAGATAGAGGAGACTTGGTCCCGCAAGGCCCCTTGCAAATGGAATCCGGTCTTGCCCGACTCGAACTTTTCAGTGGCGTCACGATTATTATAGAGGGAAAAGCGGAGTTTGAAATAAACTCCCCCATGGAGATGTCTGTATTGCACGGAAAAATACGGGCGCTGGTTCCTACCGCTGCTCATGGATTCCGAGTGTTGACCAACTCTGGCGATGTTGTTGATCTGGGAACGGAATTTGCTTTGAACGTCACCCCTGAGCATGCGGATATGCATGTCCTCGATGGGGAAATCGAGTGGCATCCCAATGCCAAGCAGAAGCAGCACCTGTCCGATGGACAGTCTCTCCGTTGGACTACAACCGGGAATCCAGAGTCAGTGGCATTCGAACCTAGCCAGTTTCCTGGGCTAGCCGACTTCGAGCGGAGATTTGTCAGTCAAAGACTGCAGCGCCGCCAGGCATGGTCAGACAGCGCGGCGGTGTTGGGCAATGACCCACGAATGATCGCCTACTACCCCATGAACCAGTCGAATGAGTGGGGACGTCAGTTGTTGGACTCGTCCCAATCTGGTTTGAATGGCACGGTGGTGAGCGCTCGCCACGATGCGGATCGTTGGGGCCAGTCGGGGAGTGCTTTAAACTTCAGTCCCGCAGGGAGTCGTGTTCGTGTGTCGATTCCTGGAGAGCATCGATCGGTAACCTTTTATTGCTGGGCTCGTATCGACAGTTTGGATCGAATGTACAATTCCCTTTTTCTGACGGATGGCCATGAGCTGAACGAACCGCATTGGCAGATCATGAGCGATGGAAGGCTCTTCTTTTCCGTAAAACGGAGAGATGCTGTACCAAGATCTGGAAAAGACAAGCACATCGCTTATTCCCCTCCGATGTGGGATCCTTCTCAAAGTGGAAAGTGGTTACAAATTGCGACTGTTTACAACGTAGATGAGCAGACCACGACTCACTTCGTCAATGGAGAAGCGATCAGTCAGGATCGAATTTCAGACGAGTACATCGTGGATACGGTTCGAATTGGAGCGGCATCTATTGGAAATTGGAACGAGCCCACGAGGGGTGATCCTAATTTCGCTCTCCGTAATTTGAACGGAGCGATCGATGAATTTGCTATTTTTAGCGGCTCATTGTCCACCAGCGAAATCGCAGAACTTTACGAAAAAGGAAGACCTTAATTAGAAATGTATTCCAAAAAGGAAATTGGAAATGTCCAAAGTAGGGCTGGTGCTATGGCGCGTCGTAATATTAGATTTGATTGCTTCGGCATTTCGGAAGGGAAGGCCCTATACCAATATTTCAAAGCTTCACTGGTACTTTTGGTAGCGTCTGCTACGGCCAGTTTATCCACAGTGTCTGCAGTCGATGACGAATTGGAAATGGAGCGTCTGTTTACCTTGAAGGTGAAACCCATGCTCTCCGAAAAGTGTTTCAGTTGCCACGGTGGACTGGGCAAGGAAGTGAAGGGAGGATTCAAGCTGACGACGTTGGAGGATTTTCTCAAAGGTGGAGAGTTTTTCGACGACGTGCTAATTCCCGGTGATGCGGAATATAGCTTCGTAATGGAAGCGGTCCGTTGGAAGGATCCGGATTTCGAAATGCCGCCAAAGGAGAATGATCGGCTTTCTGAAGTACAAATAGCGGATCTAGAAAAATGGATCAATGCGGGCGCGCCCTGGCCGGATGAGGAGCGGCAAAACGAAATTCGATTAGCGGAACGTAACGTCAAAGAAAATGAGGAAGGGATTCTGATTGAACATTCTGGCGGTTTGGCGGACGAGTGGACATACCGCCGGTACAGGCCTGAGGACATGTGGGCTTTTATGCCGATTCGTAAACCCGCGGTACCTGAAGTACCGACGAGAACGGGAAACCCGATCGATTCGTTTGTCGTAGCGAAGCTGCAAGAAGCAGGATATGAACCCGCGCCTCAGGCGGACCCCATAACTTTGATACGTCGAGCGTCTTTTGATGTAACCGGCCTTCCGCCAAGTCCGGAAGAAGTCGTAGATTTTAAGAGAGCATTCAAGCAAAACCCGGACCATGCATGGACCGAGCTCGTAGACCGTTTATTGGAGAGCGATCACTATGGGGAGCGTTGGGGCCAGCATTGGCTTGATGTGGCTCGTTATTCCGATACGGGAGGAATGTCCAACGACTATGAGCGCTCTAATGCGTGGCGGTATCGTGACTACGTGATCCGTTCATTTAACGAAGACAAGCCATACAATGAATTCGTCATCGAGCAAGTGGCGGGGGACGAATTGGTCGCGAATTCGGTCGAGGACCGCCTAGATGGCGACGAAGAAGCCATAAGTAAAATTCATGGGACCGGGGCTTACACCCCTCAGGAAACCGAATGGATGGTGGCCTCAAGCTTCCTGCGAATGGGACCTTGGGATTCGGCTATGGTCGCGAAGCCTGAGGCCCGTCAAATCTACATTGACGATATCGTTAACTCGGTGGGCCAGACTTTTCTTTCAACCACCATGCGTTGCCTTAAGTGCCATGACCACAAGTTTGACCCTCTGCCCACCAAGGACTACTATAGATTGTATTCAGCCTTTTCAGCTACCCAACTTGCAGAAAGACCCGCTGCTTTCCATCCAAAAGAAAACCTCAACGGCTTCGAAGAGGGAAAGGCAATGGTTGAGAAGTTGCACGCGTTTGCGGCTGAGAAAAAAGAGGCTCTGCATGAAAAACGTGAAGCGGCCGCCAAGGCCTGGTTTACGGAAAGAGGTCTGGAGTATGTCGATCATGCTTCAAGGAAAGGACTTGATGACGATGTTAAACCTCCCCGCGATATCGGATTAGACTACATCGATGAAGGTCGGCTGAAGGTTCGTGAACAAGACGACTGGATTTGGGAGCGACGCAAAGAGCGTTATCAGCCCATGGTTCAAAGCGTATTTAATAGTCACTTACCTAAGTCAGTTAATGCGCGCAAGCTCCGCGTCACCGACAAGATCGACGAGAAGGAAACGACCGAGAGCTTTATTTTGATAGGGGGGTCCTTGAAAGCTCCCGGAGAAAGAGTCTCACCCGGAGTTCTGAGTGCTCTCGGTGTTCCTGTGGACCCCGCAAGCGATGATCCCTATGTCATTCCGGAGGATCTTGATGGCAGGCGTCTAGCAGTTGCTCGATGGATTGCCGATGCACGCAACCCACTAACTAGCCGTTCCTTCGTGAATCGCATTTGGCAGCATCACTTCGGGAAGCCATTAGCAGCAAACCCAAACAACTTTGGAACGAAGGGCGAAAAACCAACGCATCCTGATCTCATTGATTGGCTGGCCGCTGAATTCGTTGATGGGGGCTGGAAAATCAAGCGGATGCATAAGCTCATCATGCTGTCGGACACATACAAACAATCAACTATCCACCCAGCACGGGGAGAGCTAGAAACGGACGACCCTAGCAACGACCTGCTAGCATCCTATCCTCCCCGCCGCCTAACTGCGGAAGAGATTCGGGATGGGATGCTGAAAATTACGGGGGAGTTGAATACCGAGGTGGGAGGTCTTCCGGTAATGCCTGAAATCAATATGGAGGTCGCGCTGCAACCGCGAATGATCCAATTTTCCATCGCTCCGGCTCATCAGCCGTTCCCTGAACCGGAGCAAAGAAATCGTCGGAGCGTTTACGCTTATCGAGTACGGGGGCAGGCCGATCCCTTCCTGGAAATATTTAATCAGCCCAATCCAAATGATTCGTGTGAAATTCGTGATGATGCCTCGGTATCGCCGCAAGCCTTCACCCTATTAAACAGCGACGTGGTTACAGATCGGTCAATCGCTTTCGCGGATCGACTGATTCGGGAAGAGAAAAGTTTTTCCAAGCGAGTGAGAAGGGCCTTTGAGTTAGCACTCTCTAGAAGCCCAACAAAGCAGGAGCAAATGCGCATGCTGGACTACGTGGAGAATATGAGAGACTACCACAAGGAACATGAGCCCGTTCCGGTAACCTATCCGACCAAGATCACCCGTTCACTGGTAGAGGAGTTTTCCGGAAAGCCTTTCGAATATGAAGAAATACTCCCCGCTTTCGAAAACTATGTACCCGATAAAAAAGCAACCGATGTAGATGCGGGTACCCGTGCTATAGCCGACCTTTGCCTTGTCCTCTTTAACACCAACGAGTTTGTCCACGTGTACTAAGACGGTCCTTACAAATAACATCATTCCCATCAAAATCAGCTCTCCAATAGGTTCGTGTGCGTTCTTACAAATTCTAGGGAAAAGATATCTCAGAGAAATTTAATATCATGAAATCACCCATCTGTTCTCGTCCTTTGTCTACGCCGACCACCCGTCGTGACTTTCTTTGCGGTCTCACTGCATCGCTCGGATCGCTTGCCATGACAAGCATGTTGGCCAAGGATTATCCTTCTTCCTTGTTGAAGGCATCAGCCACAGAGCAAGGTCCCCTCTGGCCGAAAGAGCCCATGCTCCCCGCTAAGGCGAAGTCGGTGATTATGTTATTCATGGAAGGAGCTCCGGGACACATGGATACGTTTGATCCAAAGCCGGAACTCCAGAGGCTGCACAAGCAGGAATCTACTTTGGCGAAAGAGGGTGACCCGTTCAAATTTTTCGTGGGCAGCCCATTTGGATCTCGAAAAGTGGGTCAGTCTGGTCTCGATATGTGTGACCAATGGCAATACATAGCGGACCCTGAAGTGGCCGATGAGTTTTGCAACTATCGCGGATGTCAAGCGGAGTCAGTGAATCATCCGGAAGCGCTCTACCACATGAATACAGGGAGTCGCTTAGGAAGCGATCCCGCTCTGGGCGCGTGGACGACCTACGGACTCGGTTCCATGAATCAGAATTTGCCAGGTTACGTTGTCATGACAGAGTTGGCAATGCCTCAGGGTGGTGCAGGCAATTGGTCCAATGGATTTCTTCCGGCACATTATCAAGGTACACGACTACGGCCCGAAGGATCTCCCATCTTGGACCTGAAGTCTCAGCCAAACAAGACGCGGGATCACCAGCGCAGAGCCTTGGACGAATTAGCCTTTCTGAATCAACGTCATGCCGATAGGCATCCTGAGCACAAGGATCTTGCAGCCCGCATGGAAAGCTACGAGTTGGCTTATCGTATGCAGACCGAAGTGCCTGACGTGATCGATTTGAAAAGCGAGCCCGAGTACATTCGAGAGATGTACGGCATGAATGACAAGGAAACAGCTGTATTCGGTCGCCAATGTTTGATGGCGCGTCGATTGGTTGAAGAGGGTACGCGTTTTGTGCAAATCTTTACTGGTGGATGGGATAGTCACGATTACCTAGAAGAGGGTCATTCCTCTCGTATCCGAAGTGTGGATCGTGGGATGGCGGCGTTGATTAAGGATTTGAAGCAACGCGGTATGCTTGATGAAACGCTCGTCATTTGGACGGGTGAGTTCGGAAGAACCCCCGACAACAATAAGCGAGGAGGAGTCTATTCACTGGGGCGCGACCACAATGCGGAGGCGATGACCATGATGCTCGCTGGAGGCGGGGTGAAGAAGGGGACAATCGTTGGGGCAACCGACGAATTGGGTAAGAGCGCGGTGGATGTGGTTCATCCAATACGTGACCTTCACGTAACACTCTTGCACTTACTCGGACTCGATGACAACAAGTTGACTTATCTGCACGGAGGCCGCTATAAGCAGATGTCGCAATTCGGAGGTCAGCTCATAAGGGAGTTGATTGCCTAGTTGAGCTTTTCTTAAGAATCTGTTGAAACCCTGATCAGTGGGGGTGATATTACTGGTTAAGGAAGCAATACTCCGCCTTACGTCGTAGCTACGACGATTACTCGTCGTGGAATAGGCATTTAGCTCCCAAGTTAAAGTTAAGTCAGCGCCATGCACATCACGGGACTTGAGTTCGTTCACGAGGTCACTGTTAATCACCATTAACGCAGATTATGTTTTCCTTTCTTAAAATCCTTCTTGCCGTTGTTTTAGGTTTCACTGGCTCCTTCGCGTCTCAACCCAATGTCATTCTCATCGTGACCGATGACCAGGGGTACGGTGACATGTCTTGTCACGGAAACCCCTATTTGAATACGCCAAATATCGATAGGCTTCATGATGAGGGAATTAGTTTGGACGACTACCATGTCGATCCTTATTGCACGCCGACCCGAGCTGCCCTGATGACGGGTAAATACAGCGTTCGCGTAGGTGCTTGGGCAGTAACCGAAGGCAGGCAGTTACTCAATGCGAAGGAGGCGACGATGGCGGACGTATTTGCGGCATCTGGCTACCGAACGGGAATGTTTGGGAAATGGCATCTCGGCGATCCTTATCCGTATGCGCCTCGGTACCGAGGTTTCCATGACACGGTGCACCACCTTGCCGGAGGAGTCGATGAAATTGGAAACCCAGTGGGGAATGACTACTTTAGCGACACCTACTATCGTAACGGCGTACCTGAGAAGTTTCGCGGTTATTGCACGGATGTGTTCTTCGACGAAACACTGCGCTTTATTCGTAAAGGTGAGGCGACTGGTTTCGAACAACCCTTTTTCGTCTATTTGCCGCTAAACGCAATGCATGGACCACTCACTGTCGATCCAAGTTACTCCGATCCGTTCCTTGCGAAAGGTTTATCTGATCCACGTTCGAAATTCTTTGGAATGGTTCAGAATTTCGACGAAAACCTGGGACGTTTGCTACAATCCCTGAACCAGTGGGGTATCGATGAAAACACGGTGGTAATCTTTATGGGGGACAATGGCACAGGAGGGGGAGTCGACTCTCGAACGATGGAGGGATACAATGCGGGCATGAGAGGCAAAAAAGGATCTACCTATGAAGGAGGGCACCGCGTGGCTTGTTTCGCCCGATGGCCGGGCACGCTTGATTCTGGAGGGACCGTAGAGGAATTGACTGCCCACCTCGATTGGCTCCCCACTTTAATAGATCTGTGTGGCTTGGAAAAACCTAGCGATGTTGCTTTCGATGGGCGAAGCATTGAGTCGCTTTTACACGGGAAATCAAGTAATTGGAGAGAGCGGAAATTGTTTGTCGATCGGCAAGCGGATCAGCTCGAAATGTGGAATCCCAGCGTCGAACCGGAACAGAAATATCCTGGTAGGGTGGTCCTGACGGAGCGTTGGCGCCTAGTAAACGGAGAGCTCTATGACATTCTTGACGACCCTAGCCAGAAGGCCGACCTAGCCCGACAAAACCCTAAAGTGATAGAGTCGCTTTCGGCTGCCTACAAGAAACACTTCGAAGATGTTGCGGATCATGGGGGGAGATTTACGCCTTTCATTATTGGGGCACCAGAGGAAAATCCGACCAGGTTTACCACCCGCGATTGGCATCACACCGACGGAGGTGTCATCTGGAAAATGTCGCTCGTCGAAGACGACTCTCTTTTCGTGAACGGTTTCTGGGCCTTGGATACTCACGCAGAAGGCCGATACGAATTTCGAATTTCCCGCTACCCCAGAGATATGGAAAAACCAATGGGTGCTATCGAAGCTCGTATTAAAGTTGGAGATACATCAGAATCTATCAATATAGAGCCGGAGGAGACTTACACAAAGTTTAAATTGGATTTAAAGGAGGGGCCAACGATTCTTCAAACTTGGTTGACGGACGAGCAAACGAAGAACGTACGAGGAGCCTACTACGTCGAGGTAAAACGTTTAGACAGGTAGGGCGTAGGACCCGTCTTTACTCCATTTGGGTTTAATTTCCTCGCGTATGCCACAAATCTGTAGGGAGCGAATTAGAATAGCTAAAGGAAGACGATCCAGAGAGTTTTCGAAGGAATGCAAGATTATGGGTTTGAGTTTTCCTGTGCGATTCAGACTTTTGCGGCACGGTTGATGTTTAATGGTGCACAATTTCGACAAAATTTTCCCGAAACAATGAGCAGCAGGCGGTTCATTTTGCTCACTACTATTTGCGTCATTCAGACGGTATTTGCTCACGAGCCCGAAGCGAGTGCCCCGGTCGCTCAATCAGAGTCAGAAGGAGGGATCAGCGGTCACTTTCACGGGGGATGGGCGAGCCGATACTTCTTGGAGGGTCGCGATGCGTTGGATGGGGATTCGCTTTGGGTGAGCAGCCTAGAGCTTGCCTGGAAAAATTTAACGAGCGGAGTCTGGTATGGACGATCACCCGATCAGGACTACGATGAGCTTCAATTAAGTTTCGCAGCGTCGCAAAGCATTGGCGACGTAGAATTCTACGCTGCATTCACCCATTTGCGAACCCCTTTCAATGGACTCGATGACAAGGAAGTCGGGGCAGGTTTTAGTTGGGCTGGTTTGCCGAACAGAATTGAATTCACGGGGGATGCTTACTATTAATTCGATGCGGAAGGATCGTTTTGGGAATTCGCTTTGAACAGAGCATTTTTCGTATCGGATAAGCTGATCTTTCACACCTCCGGAATTTTAGGAGTGAACCAAGGATACGTATCCGATGGACATGACGGGGCCAATCACCTCGCATTCAGAATGGGCACTGAGTACGCCATTTCCGAATCAGTAGCTACTTACTTACACCTCGCCCACAGTTGGGCCCTCGACCGAGACGCTTCGCTCCCAGGTGATAGACAACTGGTCGATTTTTCGCACGCTAGTCTAGGTATGCAGTTTTCGTTCTAAAAGGGATCTCAATTGATATCCCCAAAAATAGTTGCTTTCAGTTTAACTTTTGGGAGATCGCATTCATTAAGTCCGTGTCCCGGGTCGAGAGGTGAAGATACGCGTCAACCCAACTCAAGATCGTATGGCGGGCTGGAGCGGAGTCTCCAACAAGTCGGTGTCATTACTGACTGGCGGAGAAAAAACGACGCGGCTTTGCGATGTAGCTACGACGACACTTCCTCGTGAAGCTTGCGATAATTCCTAAAAATAGAGTTAAGTTGACCGCGATAGGCGGGACTGGACCTAGCAGGTGTGAGATGAAATCGGTTGCAGCCTGGCTTCCTTCGATAAGACTGATTCATCAAGCGATAATATCGGACCAGACCTTTCCGTGTACATCGGTCAGTCGGAGATTTCTGCCACCATGCTGGAAAGTGAGTTTTTCGTGATTGACGCCGAGCAAGTGGAGCACAGTGGCCCATAGTTCGTAAATATTGGATACGTTCTCGGTGGCGTAGTAGCCAAGCTCGTCTGTCGCCCCATAAACGGTGCCACCACTTGTGCCTCCGCCTGCCATCCAAGCGCTGAATCCTTGGGGGTTGTGGTCACGACCGATTCCTTGGGCGAAGGGATTACGGCCAAATTCTCCAGTGAAAACGACAAGGGTTTCATCAATTAGCCCACGATTTTTTAGGTCGGTGAGGAGGGCTGCGATTGGCTTGTCGACCTGGGAAGCCATCGCCCCGTGTCCGATTTCGATTTTGTTGTGCTGATCCCATGGATTGGCTTTTTGCACACCTTTCTCGAAGGGGCAGCAGGAGAGCTCAACAAACCGAACACCTCTCTCGACTAGGCGTCGCGCCATGAGGCATTGCCGGGCGTATTCCGATTTGTACCAGACAGGATCATGTACTCCGTATTCATCCAGCAATGACTGAGGCTCTTCGGAAATGTCTGTGAGCTCTGGAACGGCTTGCTGCATTAGGTAGGCAGTCTCTGCGTTCTCGATAGAGGCCA
Organism: Candidatus Pelagisphaera phototrophica; assembly: GCF_014529625.1. Lineage (GTDB taxonomy): Bacteria > Verrucomicrobiota > Verrucomicrobiia > Opitutales > Opitutaceae > Pelagisphaera > Pelagisphaera phototrophica. The sequence goes on along the minus strand of NZ_CP076039.1, from coordinate 2,327,198 downwards.
TAACCGCATCCTTCGCCGCGGTGCGCTGAGCAAATCCCGCATCTAGCGTTTTAATGATTTCGAGGGCTTTACGTTGCTCATGGTCAAGCATGGCAGGCTGAATGTTAGGAACCGCTCGACTGCCGGAAACGTTGAAAATAGAACCGCCATTTGTGGCGGGCAAAAAAGCGTTTCCAAAAATGCTCACGCCTCCATGAGGGGTGCCGGAGTGTTCGGATTGTAGTACGACGTATCCAGGCAAGTTTTTGTTTTCTGTACCCAAACCATAATTGACCCAAGCTCCGGCACTTGGATGGCCGAGGAAAGGAAAGCCTGAATGGATGAAGAAGTTGCCTTGGGCGTGTTCGCTGAAATTGGCAGTCAAAGACCGGATCACCGCCATTTCGTCGGCATGTTCGGCGATGTTAGGGAAGAGGTTAGTCATCTCGATGCCGGACTGGCCATATTTCTTGTGATCCCAAAAAGATCCCATGATGTTGCCAACCTGGTCAAATTGAGTTCGCTCTACATCTACCGGCATCGGTTGACCGTGCATTTCCCGCAGAAGGGGTTTCGGGTCAAAGGAATCCACGTGGGATACGCCCCCCGACATGTAGAGAAAAATCACAGACTTAGCTTTGGCAGCATGGTGACGCGTGGGAATGTAGGGGCTTTTCCCGGACGCTGAGTTGATGAGACTCGACAAAGTTAGGGCGGCCACTCCCTTTGAAGTCAGGTTCAGGAATTCACGACGATTCTGGAGATTAATAGACATAGATAAACTCCTTCGTATTCAAAAGGGTGAAGGCGATGCGCTCAAGGGCGGTATTGGGATCATTGATGCTCTTACGGTAGGCTTCCAGGGTTTCATGTTCAGATTTGCTCGGAGTCCGGGCGTAGGCTCCTAGAAAAAGAGTTTCCAGTTTTTGATCGAAGCTAGATTCGCTTAACTGTGAATCGACTCTTTCGGCCCAACTCTTGGCGGATTCCTGAATAAACGGCCCGTTCATCATGCTCAACGCTTGGGCAGGGACACTTGTGCTGTCTCGACGGCTCACGGTCGTCGTTGGAATTGGGAAATTGAATGTCGAGAGAAAGGGGTCCAACTGGTTTCGTTTAGACATCTTGTAGACGCCCCGCTCGTAATCTTTTTGGGCAAGGCTGTTGATCGAGTCCATAATCGCTTCCGCATCCAGCCGACGAGGTGCGTAATAAGACAAGAATTGGTTGTTAGGATCTTTTTTGTTCGCTTCATCAGGAGCGAGACTTCCCGATCGAAAGGCACGGCTGGCAACCATGTTTCGAAGTGCTGTTTTGATCGACCAACCGTTTTTTTCGAAATCCAAAGCAAGGTAGTCAAGCAGTTCCGGATGGGCGGGCTTTTTGCCCAGTCGGCCAAAATTGTCGGTTGTGGAAACAATGCCTTGTCCAAAGACATAGTGCCAAAGTCGGTTGAGCAGAACGCGCGATTTAAGGGTGTTCGCCTTGCCGGCTATGTCTTGTGCGAGCTCAAGCCGTCCCGAGTCTTCGTTACTATAGGGCCTGTTGTCGAATGCTTCCAGAAATTGCCTCGGCACCGCATCACCGGGCTTTTTGTAGTCACCGCGAATGAGTAGTGGCTGATCTATGACATCGCCCTTCAGGAGAGCGGGTGCTCGAGTCGGGAAGGGGATTTCGCCTTCCAGATTGCGGTATTGAGAGACTAGTCCACGTTGTTGAGCAGGCAAGGATTCAAGTCGATTGGGCAGGAGGTCGAACCGTACGAAGGCACTCAAAAATTCGGCCTGGGCATTGGTGATTTGTCTGCGTTTCCAAGCTATGATGGATGCCCGGAGGGTCCTTTTGTAAATTGCTAGAAGAGAATTCGGCTCTCTAAGACCGGAACCATTTGGGAGCACTGTATATAGAGGAACTCCTAGTTCCTTGACCTTGAAGTCTCCGCCTATCACTTCAGTCACTCCAAACCAGGAACGGCCCTCTGATGCATTGACCGGTTTGTCGCCAATGGTCGAAATCTGGTAGTGGATTTGTTCTCCATTCCAGAACTTGTATTTTCTCAGCGGGTACCATTGCGAGATTCCTGTTTCTGCCCTCTTGTAGGGATGCAGTCCCTGCTCTAGGGGATAGTTCCGTGCAGACATGCGGATCGCTCCGTTGAGACCCGTAGCTCGCAGGTAGCTCTTTTCACCCTTTGCAATATGGTTGGGAGAGGCCAGAGTACCATTATGCTTGTCGGAGGTCAAATGACTGTAGACGCCCCGCGGATAAATCCCGGATATCGCATAGACTCCCTCACCCGCGACGGAGAATGATCCCGCGGGACTGACCTTGGGACCGAGTCCGTTTCCGCTGCGATACCAGCGATCCAGGGTTTTCTGGTCCCGAAGATCGGCGTAGAAGGTGGCGTTCTTTTTTGCGGCCTCGTATGTATCGAGCGCCGCCTGGTGCTCCATCGCTTGGTGATTCCATTTCTCGTTGAAATCTTTGCTGGGCAGCTCTTTCCACAGTTTCATCGGAGCCAATGGGTGATATTCTCCCACTTGGTCGATCTCTCGTTTCAGCAATAACTGGTTTAGGCGTTCCGGATCGGTAGGCAGCGCCAATTTCCGTCTCCTTGCAGGAAGCTTCAGGTCGGCATGGATTCCCTTTTCTTCCTCCGTCTCGGCGAAATTGAAAGTGGCTAGTTTGTCGACGGCGACATCTACATTCTCCAGCCAGAAATTCGCCATGGATCTTCGGATACCGGGTTTCAGTTTCTCCAGTTCCTTTTTGTTTATCTCTTGTTTTTCCCGCGTATCGATATTGAGCGAGCCAGGACGGTTGCTCACCATAATGCCGTAAAGCCGGTAAAAGTCATTCTGGCTAATCGGGTCGAACTTGTGGTTGTGACAACGGGCACAGGAGACGGTAATGCCGAGCATGGCCTTCGATAGAACGTCGATCTGATTTTCGGTATTGGTGATCTGTTCCTGATAGGCATCGACCACACCGAATCCGTAAGGCACCATGCGAAAGTGAGCGGGCCCGATAGCCGATTCATTGATACCGAGTTCCTGGTTGATGCGAGGCTTTTTCAAGAGGTCGCCCGCTACGTGCTCCGTTAGTAGTTGGTCGTAGGGAACATCGGCATTGAGTGCTCGAATGAGGTAGTCACGATAAGCGGATGCGTAGGGAAGATTGGGGTCTCCCTCACTCCCATGTGATTCCGCATAACGATACCAGTCCATCCAATGGCGAGCCCAGCGCTCGCCGAATTCCTCGGACGCGAGAAGCGTATCCACGAGATCCCGATAGGCCTTTTCACTGGGGTCTGCCGTAAACTGTTTTACTACTTCGATCTTTGGAGGAAGCCCAGTGAGTACCAGATGCAGGCGGCGAACCAGCGTTTCTGGACTAGCCTGCTCTTGGGGCCTCAGCCCTTTCCCCGAAAGCGATGCGAATAGGAACTGGTCAATGGGGCTTTGATTCCAATCCGGAATTGAAACCCTAGGAGGAGTTGTCTTTTTGAGCGGCTGAAAAGACCACCAGTTACTGCGTTTTTCAAGCAGCGTATCCCAAGCGACGGCATTGTCTAGGTCAAGTTGGGTTGGCTTTTTATCACGGGGATCCGGGGCTCCCATGCGTATCCATTCCTCAAAGTCGGCGATGACACGGTCGTCGAGTTTAGGAGCGTTTTCAGGCATTTCCAAGTCATCTTCGTGGCGAATGGCCCAGATCAAGACACTGTCTTCGGGTTTCCCTAGCTCGATGATGCTACCGTTTTCGCTGCCTGCAAGGAGGGCACCTCGATAGTCTAAAGCCAGCCCGGCCTTGGCCTTGTTGACGCTATTGTGGCACTCGTAGCAACTTTCCGCCAGTACTGGGCGAATCTTGTTTTCGAAAAACTCTACCTGTTCCGGTGTCGCATCCAATGCGAAAAGGTTCAAAGACGAAGCTCCGAAGATGAGAGCGACTTTGAACTCAGGCAGAAAGAAATCCGACTTGGGGGAAATGAGGGAGCGATAACGCATCTGTTTCGATGTAAAGGAGAGTATTTTCATTTTTTGTGAATGGAGTGTCGAATGAAAAAGGTCTCGGGCTGGGGCTTGATCTTGGGAGGCGCCCTGCTGGAGCAACAGACTCAAAGGGGCGTCTGAGGATATTGCCAAGCAATTTGATTCAATTGCGTAGAAATGGGTTGGGAAATCGAGGACGGAGTGATGCTCACCGAGCGTGATATGCGGGCCAAGAACAAAGTCGCGGTACTAGGCGCTTCGGTGATTGAGAATATGTACGGAGGGGGCAATCCCATTGGGCAGACCGTCCGCATTCAGCAAACTCCTTTCAAAATCATAGGAGTGTTGAAAGCTAAGGGTCAAAGTTCTGGAGGACAGGACCAGGATGATACAGTACTAGTGCCTCTGACATCTGCCGCTTTTAGGCTGCGTGGAGATTCTCAGTACGTTAGTCAGATTTATGCTAGCGCGATAAGCGTAGACGCTATGGATTCCGCCAAGGAGGAACTCGAGCAAACCTTGCGACAAGCCCACAAGCTCATGAATGGGCAAGAAGACGACTTCAGTGTTCGCAGTCAATCGGAACTGACTGAGGCCTTTACCTCAACCACGGAAACCATGACCACTTTCCTAACAGTAGTGGCCGCGGTTTCGCTATTGGTGGGTGGAGTCGGCATCTTGAATATCATGTTGGCTTCGTTGACTGAGCGTACTCGGGAAATCGGTATTCGTGTTGCCGTCGGTGCCCGCAGTACAGATGTGCTGATTCAGTTTCTTATCGAGGCGGTCGTGCTTAGTGTGGCGGGAGGAGCCATCGGTATCGCATTGGCCTATGGTGTATGCGACATTGTGCAGGCAAAGTTCGGTATGACGACGATCGTAAAGTCCTGGATCATCGCCGTATCGCTAGGTGTGTCGGCATTGATAGGAATCGTCTTCGGTCTGTATCCCGCTTTCATGGCTTCAAGGCTCGATCCGATAGATGCCCTGAGACACGAGTAGAGTCAGTGGATATTTTTGGCTAGTGGGTAAATTTGGCGAGGCTAGGACCTCCCGTCACTGCCGTGCTTCGCCGGTGTAAGTCGGGCCGGGCGCCTCAGTTCGATCGGCATGGGCCGCGGAGAGGAGTGGTTTTCGTGCCCGCGGTAAAACGTAATTCAACCGCGGTGTGAAACCTCTCCTACTCATCCAAATCGCGGGAAGCTACCTTTTCCTTCAGACTGATCACTCAGTGGTTTGACAGTGTGGATGGGGTTGCCTCAGTCTTCCCTTTCCAGACGCCTGTCCCATGCCTGAAAAACCTAACGTTCTTCTTATCTCTACTGACCACTGGCCAGCATCTTTGCTAGGATGTGCCGGTCATCCTTCGATTCAGACGCCCACCCTTGATCAATTGGCGGCAAATGGTACTCGTTTTACCAATACATATGCAGAGTGTCCGGTTTGCATACCGGCACGCCGCACACTTATGACGGGAACAACGCCGCGAACGCATGGAGATCGCGTCTTTCAGGAAACGCTCCCGATGCCCGACCTACCGACTATGGCAGAGACCTTTAAGGGGGCCGGCTACCAAACTTACGCCGTGGGAAAGCTGCATGTTTACCCTCAGCGTAATCGTATCGGCTTTGACGATGTCATCCTGGATGAGGAGGGGCGGCAAGTCTACGGTGTGGTAGACGACTATGAGTTGTTCCTCGGCGACCAGGGATATGCAGGGCGGTTTTTTGAGCATGGGATGAGTAATAATGAATACAGCTACCGCCCATGGTTCCTGCCCGAAGAAACGCACGCTACCAATTGGGCGGCGAACCAAATGTGCCGCGTCATCAAGCGGAGGGACCCGGAAAAGCCGGCGTTTTGGTACTTGTCCTTTCGGCATCCACATCCGCCGCTACTCCCTTTGCAGAGCTATATCGACCTTTACCGGGATATGGGAATTGAAATCGACATGCCTTACACGGGAGCCTGGACTCAGGAGGAGAACCCATGCTTCAGCCTCCAAGTGGATTTTGACCGAGGGAGCAAGTTCTCCACGGAGCAAATTCGAGGTGCGAGACTGGCGTTCTATGCGCTATGTACGCAAATCGACCATCAGCTTAGGGTCATAATTGGCACGCTTCGAGAGGAAGGACTGCTAGATAACACGGTCATCTGTTTTACATCGGACCATGGAGACATGCTAGGGAATCACAACATGTGGGCAAAGCGCTTATTTTACGAGAACTCAGCCAATATTCCGATGCTTCTCATGGGTGTCAAAGGGGACAAAAGAGTGGGGCATCACCGTATCGATGACCGTCTCGTTGGTTGGCAGGATGTGATGCCGACATTGCTCGATTTGGCCGATATTGAAATCCCAGAAACCGTAGATGGAATCTCGATGGTGGGCGAAGAAAAGCGAGAGTGGTTTTACGGGGAAGTGGATGAAGGGCCTCGTGCCACTCGGATGATACATGATGGTCGCTACAAATTGATTTACTACGGTACGGGAAACCGACGGCTCTTGTTTGATCTGAAAGAGGACCCCAATGAATTGGTAGACCTCTCGGAGTCGATCGAGCATGTGGATATACTGGAAAAGCTAATTGAGCGGCTCATCAGCCAATTGTACGGAGAAGACGAATCGTGGATAGAAGACGGAGTATTAGTGGGAGTTAAAGATCAGCCTTTTAAGCCAGGGCCTAACCGAAGTTTGACCAGCATGCGAGGTGCCCACTGGCCACCTCCCCCCACTAGTGGGATGCCGCAAATTGAGTGGTATTCTGCAGATGAGTGACAGGGGCTGAATAATTCCACATCTCGTCCTGCTGGCCCGAACACGAGTCATCCTGCAGTGCAGCGGATCCCGTTAAAACGAATCCCTTGTGACTCCTCTTGCTCGACCACCTACGATACCAACATCTGGTATACGGACTTCACCGCTCCATCGCCGCCCCAGAGGGCGAGGATAAAAAGAACCTGCATCAGAAGGTTATCCCACCAGCGATTCTTGTATTGCTCTCCTATGTATTTCCCGCGGGCCTTTATCCACCACTATCCTCCCGCCAAAAGCGGAACCATTACCACTTGAGCGCTGTTGGAAAGCAATGTGAGGTAAACAAACCCTGGCATACTCGGTGTTGTCCAGACTAGCGGGACGCCAGTATCCAGACGGCGATTGCTCGATAGCACCAGTGATTTCGGAAATCATTGCTGCGGTGGTCGATAATAGCGGTTTTAGGTTTGCGGAAAAATCATCTTCTACGATAACTTAGACGAGAGACCAATCAAATCATAGTTTAATCATTAGGAGGCAAAATCTATGTCCACAGCTGCACTTAACCCCACCGATATTCAGGCCTTTACGGCGGAAGACTTTTCCCCGCCCGACGCATTCGTCAACTTTTGCTCAAACGGAGGGCAACCCCTTGACAGCATTATTGGCGGAAAGCGAGTACCCGGCTCTATGAATGCCGCGATCGACGTTATTAATCCCGGGACAAAAGAGGTGCTAGCCCGCGTCGCGGAGATGGGGTATGACGAAGTGAACTTGGCAGTTGAGTGTGGATACCAGGCCTACCATAGAGGCTGGAAAAACACTTCAGTAGAAGAGAGAGCCGCTCTCATTCTCAAGTTGGTCGAGCTTTTCGAGCGTGATAAGGATGTGTTCCTAGCTTGTGAGATCTTAAACGGAGGCAAGGTGTCCGAACTAGCCGAGGGCGACATGGGTGTAGTACGTGGATCAGCCGAGTATTTCGTAGGCATTGCTCGGAAGGCGTTATTCGGCGACAGCGAAGTTACACTTGTCGGCAAGAGTATGAATGCCTATACACACGTAGAACCATGGGGTGTCGTCGCGGGAATAATTCCCTGGAATTACCCGGTAGTGCTTACGGCTTGGTTTATGATGCCCGCCCTGATGGCAGGAAATTGCATCATTATAAAGCCGAGCGAAGAAACCCCTCTCAGCGCCCTCTATTTGGCAAAGTTGGCGGAGGAAGCGGGATTTCCAGCCGGAGTTATCAACGTACTTCCCGGGCGAGGTGAATTGACCGGAAAATTCATTTCAGAGCACCCAGGGATACGCTATATCTCGTTTACCGGGTCGCCGGGTGTGGGACAGGCCATCCTCCAAGCCGCGGATAAGCATGGCACGCGGGTAAAGCGGGAAATGGGCGGAAATGGATCGGCTATTGTTTGCGCAGATGCCGATCCGGAGCTGGTCGCTCGCATGATTGGGCGAAACGTCAATCAGCACTATGGGCAGACATGCTCGACGATTCATCGTGTCTTCGCGGAACGCTCGGTATTCGACGATTTTCTACAAGCCTCAGAAGTTTTCTTCAAGGAGCTGGTCATCGGTAATCAGGCGGAGAGGGGAACCCAGTTGGGGCCCGTCATAAATTCGCGTCAGCCACAGCGGATAATGGAAGGAATCGCCTTTGCCAAAGCCAAAGGAGCCGACGCAATTCTCGAGGGGGGGCATACTTTGGTTCCTGGACACGATGGATATTACCTGAAGCCGACTTTGCTCCGGTCGCCTGCTGGCTCAAATTGCAATCCCTCTGAGGTCTTTCATGCCTTCGTCAATGTACAGCCGGTCGATTCAGTAGAACAAGCATTGCAGTTTGCTAACAACACGTTGTATGGGTTAGGTTCAAGTGTCTGGACAAAGGATCTCGAATTGGGACAGCGAATCGCCAAGCAGTTCAGGGATGGTACGGGTCAGGTCAATTGCCACAACACCGTAGCGGACGGAATTCCGTATGCAGGACAAGGAATTTCGGGTGGCCCTGGGGGTGGTGTCAGCTGCGCAGACACCTTGCGAGACTACCTTCAAACCAAGGCCATCTACATTTCTGAGTATCCAGGATAGAACTATCACTAGCGACACGTAGGAGGTGTTTTGCACCACGATTGAAAGGGAAGTTATCGCGGTGTACAACCGCTCCTTCAGTGGTTACCTGATACTAAGTCGCTTCACGACTCATGATGCTGGCTCGATATCGAACCAGCATTTAGCAAAGCGTATCCCATTTAAAAACCATCAATTTACCATCAAAGCTCCCGCACACGCACATTGCGGAATTTGAGGGTGCCCCCTGCGCATTGAAGAGTGAACGGTCCACTGCTATGGGTGTCGTCTATGAATTCCGCTGTGGTCACTCCATTCAAGATTACGGTGAACTTATCTCCGTCCGCCGTAATGTCATAGGTATTCCACTGATTGGGCGTATTGATAATTTCTGACGGAGCGGCATGATTCACGACGCCTCCAGTGCGATAGGTCTGATCGGGTCGCGTATCAAAAATATTCACTTCGTAGGCGTTCGTGTCGGTGATGTTCTTCGGGTCGGATGCACGAATAAAGATGCCGCTATTAGCTCCTTCATCGGTCCAGAATTCGAGCTGAATTTGAAAATTGGCGAAGCTCTGCTTCGTGACGAGTTGGCCGGTTCCCGAATCGACAACAAATAGGCCGTCCTCGATGCGCCAATTACCGTCTCCCATCTGATTCCAAGCGTCGAAACTCCCTGAAAGATCGTTCCAGCCCTCTGATTCGTTGCTTGTAGAACAGGCAGACAGGAGTAGGAGGCAGATTGTAATAATTATGGAATTAAAAATTTTCATATTAGGATTTATTTTATTCAGATAAAGACGCTGCCGCCCTCTTTTTGATACTCTGGCATGACAGCAGATTGAATCGAGTCAAGAGGAGGACTTACGAGGTTTTCACTCCGCTCTTGATCATCTGGTTAGCAGCGGCTGTAGCGTCGGAAATGCGGAACGATTGCTATGCCTCTAATACAATCCGGTTATGAGTGCTAAGGTGCCGTTTTAAATTAGTGAGCTGGCTAGGTTGATGGTGGCATCCTCATTGTCAGTGCAAACGCTCTAGCAAAATTATGGCTCGAATTGCTTGAAGCCATTGGGCGTAGAGGGATGAGACTGTATCAATGTTAATTCGATTTGCGGAAAATTAATGGTGTAGTGCAGGGAGTGGAAGGGTTTAGTAAGCTATATTGACCAGTCGTTTTAACGAAATGCGTATAAATTGGCATCACTATGATCTCGCGAAGCGTACCCTTTGAAGAATTTCGATTATTGCACACGGGCAACCGACCTCTACTTTAGGTAGTTGTCGTTGAGCTTATTGCAGGACCAGAGCAGCCCTCGGGTTACGAGATCTAAGTAGCGTTCATCCGCAACCGTTTCGTCAAAGTGTCCGATGGTAGTACTGAAAACCCGTGTGCCGTGGTACTCGTTGGTCCAGACCACCACTGCTTCGTCGTTCTTTGCCGCGATCACGTTCCCGTTCTTAGCCGAGCGCTTAGGTTGGAATTGAAATCCTTTCGCGAGCGCTTTCGCAGTAGGGAAGACCTGAACATTATTGTAGAGCTCTTCCTCGATGGTTGCCCAATCCTCAAGCGTCTTGGTGATTGGATGCTCCGTGTTGGTAAAGCTAATCGCGATCGGTTCCTTGGGGCCGTGACCGCTGGACTGAATCCCAAGGTAGTCGAACCAGAGATTGTCGTCGGTGCCAGGTTCTGCGGGCATTCTGTGATTGCCTACCCGGTAACTGTGCATAGCACAGTGTAGGTTCACGCCCGGAATACCATTTCTGTGCGGAGCGAGTACACCATTGAGAACGGATAAATCGGCCATCCCAGCGGCGCATTCGTCGTGAACGACAACGTCGTAGCCCTTGGCGTAGTTAGGGTTGCGGTAGATAGAGAGTGGAGGGTTGTTGCTGGAGTCGTCCGTGTGTACTTGGTCAACCACAACATTTGCCCGAGTTTCTAGACCTTTCTTGATAACATTCTTCTGCGTCGCATAAGAATGGCAACAACCGCCGGTAATCAGAAGTACCTTGAGCGGCTTGGAAGACTTTTGGGCCTGGAGCGGCGAGGCGAGTGCAATCAGCAACGCCGATGCAGAAAGCATAAGGGATGAGATTCGAGAACGAGTAGTAGTCATCATAGGCATCTTAATACTACAAACGTCTCGAGCACGATGTACAAGCTACTAATCGGTCAATGCCCAAACTTATGATGGCGAGGGCCTTGCAAAGTAAAATTTCATATTTCGAAGTTTGAATCTGTTGGGAGTTCCAAGAATACACCAATCAGCCATATCTTAAATCCATCTTTGGACGAAAATCCTCCATCCACCGAGCGGCAAGCAAAACGAGAGTCTCCTTTAGGGATTTGATCTCCTGCTGGGCTGGACTAAAGCGTCGCTAGATCGCACGCATGGCGATAGCCTATGAAGCGTGCCTTCTAAAATCTAAATGTGTACTGGAATTTTGTAGACACTTTAGTATCTTGCACTTGGAAGCTGAACCCACCCATTGGGTCCTGGATCCAGCCTTGATTGAAGACGAGGAAAAGGTCGCGTCCGGGCTGAATAGTCCAGCGCATGCGGCTCTGCCAACCTAGGTTGCGCGAGCGATTGTCGTACTGAATCAGATTCGTAAAGGAGAGAAACGGGGACACGGCATAGTCGATGTTGGATGTGATGACTCGCGTGATGAAGTTGCCTTCTGGCAAATGAGCAAATGTCTGGTTAGCAGCGAGGGAGATGTTGAATTTCGGGGGTAGCTTGTATGTCAGTAGGGCGGAAACCTGTTCGGCCGTACCAGACCAGAAGTCACCGACACTACCGCTGACGAAAGCGGTGACCTGGCGTTTTCGGGCGGAAGCGAACGTGAATTTATATCGATTATTAGTGTACTCGCCCGGCTGGAGAATGACGCCAGGGGAGATCTGGAAGGGCGTAAAGAGCCGTTCATAGGTGCGGTCATAGTCGCCAAAGGCGTGAACCGAGTCTCCCGATCTGAAATGCCAGTCCAGGGGGGTGATGTGCAACTCTCGACTCTCCACCATGCCATTGTCGAGATTTTCAAATTCGGTGTAGAAAATGTCGTGAAACATCTGCTGGATGTCCAGGAAGTTCTTCGGTCGAGGATTGTAGCTCAATCCAACGCGGTATAGCCGGACATTGTTCCTCTGGACAAAGCCAAGGGCAGGGTTGAAATCGTCTTCGATAACGCGATACACAGCTTCCCCCACATACTTGTCATTGGGGAAATGGGCCGTTAAACCATAGGATTTATTTTGGTCGGAGTCCTCGCCGTTGTCGCTCTTAGCGGCATAGGCATTTACGGCAAAGTTCTGCGAGTTGCCCAGGAAATCTGAGGTGGCAAATCGGGCATCCACTCCATAAGTGCTTGCCGACGCTCCGGAGGAAGAATTGCCGTTGGTAAAGATGCCTCCGATGTAGGACTGCTCGAAGATGTTCTGCTTAAACCTACCCACCATCAAGTTCTCGCTGTCAACCAACGAGGTCGATCCGGTTAGGACATTGAGCACACCGAGTTCTGTGCGACCGACTTTTCCAGTGAGTTTGACCCCGGCATCCAGCGGAACCTCCTGACCGCCCACCAATCCAATTCTACGGCTGAAAAAGGGGAAGACGTCCGCACTCGCTGAAGGAGTGCCTCCGGGGGACTGGGGACCTGTACTGGCAAATGCGAATACACCCGCATCCTCTAGAAAGAAGGATCGTTTTTCAGGGAAGCGAATGGAAAAGCGCCCAAGATTGATCTGTCTCTCGTCAACTTCAGTTTCCCCAAAGTCCGTATTGATCGTGCCGGTGAGCTTAAGACTAGGGGTGATGTTGTAGGAGATGTCCACGCCCGGCTCAGCGTCAAAACCGTCATCGCTCGAGGTGTCCGAATCAAGCCAGCTGGCAGCTACGAAGGGACGAACGTCAAGTCCAATGCCTTGGTTGAGACCCTCAAGATTGGTGATCTTCCCCGCTTCCGCAATCTGGAGAAAATCCGTTTCCAAACGAGCGCTGCTCCAGCGTGACTGCTCCTGTTTGCGGATGACGTTTCTTTCCAGATTGAATCCCCATTCACTTGATTCTGCCGGGAAATTGAGACTTTTAAAGGGAATGGCGATTTCCGCTACCCAGCCGAAGTCGGTGCGTTTGGTGCGGACTTCCCAGATGGCGTTCCAGTCCGTGTTGAGGTCTTCATTGTCGTAGGCTAGCCCGTCAACGAAGGCTCCCGCAGGGTTGGTAGCGAAGTAGAATGCGTTTCGCTGGTCTCGAAAGGTATCGAGAACAATCTCCAGTGTGTCGTCAGAGTTGAGGGACCCGTCTCACTCCATGACTGTACCGATGACTTTGTCGGGCTCTGAATCGTAGGCGACTACTCCAATATAGAGATTGTTGGCATCGTAGAGAAGGGTCGCTTCGGTGCGCTCGGTAGGAGCCTGGCCCGTGTCGGGTTGGCGCTGAACGAGTTCCCCGATTTTAGGCACTTCCTTCCAGATCGCTTCATCAAGAACGCCGTCGACTGTGAGCCTGTCCGTTACCTGAGTCACGGCAACGGTACGTGTCTCGCTCTGAGCAAAAATTTTGAAGGGAAAGAGAGCTATCGCTGATAGTGTAACGAGAAGAAAAGTCAGTCGCTGGTAGCTTCTAGGAATAGTCTTCACGAGTTTGTAGTGAGCGAAAGTAGACTTTACCAAATGGGGTGGGGGAATACGCGAAAACTCGGCGGAGAATGGGCTTAGGTCGATCTCAAACTCCTCCGTTTGGACGAGATTATAGAAGTGGATATCCCGTAAAGCAAGTTTATATTAATTTAAGTGGGCCCATTTTGATACAGGTTCGCTTATTTCTTGCCCAGTCACTTTTGCGACTTTGGTTCCTAAATCTTCATGTCTCCGAGGGCTCGAAACTCTTCCCGCCATTCGGTTGCAGTTTGCGGATGGATGTCTGCAGAGATACAACATGAGCCAATGCCAGCGAGTGCTAGCTGCGTTCCATGGGGATCGAAAATGACTGAGTGTCCAGGATAGTTGAATTTGGGATCTTTGCCGACGCGATTGACCCCGATGGTAAAGGCTTGGTTCTCAATCGCCCGAGCTTTCAACAGGGTGACCCAGTGATCAACGCGCGAGTCCGGCCAATTGGCGATCACTGGGAAGAGATCCGCTCCGGCTTTGACGCTCCTGCGAAATAGTTCCGGGAAGCGGAGGTCGTAGCAAATAACCGGGCACACTTTAAATCCCTGCCAGTCGAAGAGGAGAATGTCTTTACCGGACTCATAGTGGTCTGATTCGCCTGTATAGCTGAAGCAGTGGTTTTTCTGATAGTGCCCAATTCTATGTCCGGAAGGATCGAATACGGATAATTCATTGCTGCCTTTACCGTCCGCCAATTGGTAAACCAATCCACCCAGTGTCCATGACTCATATTCTTGAGCGATTTCGGCGAGAAAGCTTTCGGTTAGGGAAGGGGTGGCTTCCGCGACGCGAGCGACGTTCATACTAAAGCCACTCGAGAACATCTCCGGCAAAACGATGAGCGCTCCCGGTTTGATTTCGTATTCCGAAAGAAGTGTTCGAATCGCGTCGAAATTTGCTTCGCGGTTTTCCCATTGGATGTTGTATTGGCAGGCGATGAGTTGCATGTTCTAAGGATGAAGGTGTAAGTTGGTGGGCTGTTAGCTAAATTCCAATCGCTGACTTTTTTCTGTCATGGAATTAACCTGATTTCTAGAGTTGCTTATTTGCGGGGGACATGCAATAAGCGAAGCGTTAATGGGAATCAGTAAATGTGTTATTTGATCTTCGCCATGCGGCCGAGTTCCTTCGCTTTGCTCAGTCGTCCGCCGACTTATCGGGGCAAGCTGTCGCCTGCATGTTTCCGATTAGCAGAAATAAGGTTCGAAATAAATGGAAGGGTGTCAGTCTTAAAAAACCTTCTCGCTCGCAGGGGCACCTATTTGCCCTGCAGGCCCGACAAGCGAAGCGGTGCCCCAAACAAGAATCCGGACAAAAGGCTTATGAACTTGAGGCGTTGTTTTTCAGCAACGGACGTCCGGGTAGCGATCCAACGAGGAAGGTGAGTGAAACACCGAAGAGCATGGGCCATTGCCAGGCCAGATCTACGACTTTGGATTCTGAGAGGAATAGGAGAGTCGCTGTGCAAACGCTTCCGCCCAGCATGGCGACCAGATTCCATCGGTCGCTACCTCTATTGGTCAGAAGTCCAACGAGAAACACTCCGAGCAGGCCGCTGTAGGTGACTCCCGCGATTTTGAAGGCCAGCCAAATGAACTGGCCTCCATTTTGCAGGCTCCAAGCAATGGATACGAGCACGATTGCGATTAGCACCATGAATCCGCGGGCGATCCAAACATGTCGCTGCGAGTTCTCGGTATTTCCAAGCAGGGGACGATACAGGTCCACTACAATAGATGAACTGAGAGCGGCGAGGGCGCTGTCCAAGCTCGACATGGCGGCAGCGAGGACCCCGCAAAGGAGGAGTCCTTTTAGCCCATTGGGTAAGGCCGTACCGATAAAGTGTGGAAATACCTTGTCTGAATCGACGGATGAGATTTCACCCGCTATCTTGAGGGGTAGGGAAGCATCGGGGAACTGCGCGTAGTATGCGAAGAGTCCCACACCGATGAGAAGAAAAAGGGCGGCGACAGGAAGCGAAATGAATCCACTTAGAATAATTCCCTTGCGAGCTTGCCCGAGGTTTTTGCAAGTCAGCATCCTCTGGGTAAAGTCATGGTCCGTACCCTGCATGGCCAGCGTATTGATAAATCCAAATACAGCTGCTAGAAGAAACCAATTGCTATCGGTCCAGAAACTACCGTCCGGAATCCATTGGAAAATTTCCAGCCGTCCCGTTTCTCCGCCTACCTCAAGGATTTGAGACCAGCCAACGGTATCGTGAAGCACCCAGAGCATGGTGGCTCCTGCCGAAAGAAAGATGATAGCCTGTATGCAGTCGGTCCAAATGACTGCCTTGATGCCTCCGATGCCGGCGTAAATGAGGCACAGAGTGGCGAAACCAATCATGGTCCACCCGAAAGGAAGGCCTAGAATCACGTGAAGCCCGGTCGAGGCAATCATGAGTCGCACAGAGGAGGCCATGACTCGTGAAAGCAAAAAGAAACAGGCCGCGGTGTAGTGGCTCGATCCCCCAAATCGGTCCGCCAAGTACTCGTATATAGAAAGGCAGCGGAGCTTGTAGAAGGCTCCTAGAAAAAGAAAGGCGATCGCGAATCGAGCGAGAATCGATCCGACCCCCATTTGCAGATACCCGAGGTTGTCTGCGTAGCCCACTCCCGGTGTACCTAGGAAAGTGGCCGCACTGATTTCGGTGGCAATGAGCGATCCCAGCACGGCGAGCCAAGGGACCTGCCGGCTTCCGACCACATACGACTCCATCGATTCGCGTTCTTGCCCGAAACGGATACCCACTAACACTACTATAACAAAGTAGGCGATGACGATAATCGAATCGAGGAGGGACAACATAGGGAAAGAGGCGTTGCGGAACCAAAACAAGGTCGCCAATCCCGACCTGGACTCAAGCCTTTATCGGAGAGGAACTTTGTGAAGCCCGCCGATCCGACTTTTTCTTTATGAGTAAGTAACTTGAAGCGTGTTGTGACTCCGGGGAGCCGATCGCTTCGCCCGCTACCTTAGAATCCCTCGATGTTCTAGGAACTTGACGGCACGATCTGCTACACGGCATAATTTTACCGTACTCGATGTTTTTCCCAGCGCTAGCCGAAACTGTTATCCCTAAACCAACTTTGTTACACCGGGTACCGCCACCGGCGCGATCGCATGGTCTCCGAATTTCCATTCCTTAGGAGTCAGGTCCAGTTTAGATGCGTTCATGGCCCAGTCCCAGCTAAGGTTGCGACCGGTGTAGGCGGCCATACGGCCAAGAATGGCGGTCATGGTACTTTGAGCGATTCGTTTGCCTTCGTTGATAGTGTTTCCGGAGCGAATCGCGTCTAGCGTATCTTTATATTCCTGTACGGCGGGGTTGGGTCTAGGACCATCGTATTTGAATGGCTTTTTACCCTCAATGGTGACCTTGGCAAAGCTGAGAAAGAGGCGTCCTTCAGTGCCATCGATCCGCATATCGTTTCTCGAGCTAACCCCATCGATCTGAGATCCGATGTGTGTGACCCGTGCTCCGTTGGCGTATTCGTATTCAACGGACACGTGATCCCATACATTGGGGTATATAGAGTCGGTGCGGTTTTGCCGTCCACCCGTGCCGATCGCTTTGACGGGATGCGAGCCCATGACCCAGTCAACGAGGTCAAGGTTGTGCACGTGCTGCTCCACGATAAAGTCTCCGGATCCCCACGTAGTGAATAGCCAGCGGCGCAGCTGCCATTCCATATCGGACCAACTCTTAGAACGGATCGCTTCGCTCTGGCGCCAGTTAGACAAGGCCCCGCCTATACGAGTTGATTGTCCAGACAGAATATCGCCCATGGCACCTTCGCGAATCTGCTCAATCCCAGCCATGATGTGCCGCGCTCTGCGCATTTGCGTACCCGCGACTACGGTCAGTCCTTTGGCTTCGGCGAGCTTGGATGTATTGATGATGTCTCGCACTCCAACTGGATCGACAGCGACCGGCTTTTCGATGAAGACGTGCTTGCCTGCCTCGACCGCTGCCTTGAAGTGGAGGGGTCGGAAAACGGGCGGAGTGGTGAGGATGATAAGATCGACGTCGCAGGCGATGACCTTCTTGTAAGCGTCGAAGCCTGAGAACATCGTGTCTGTCGTTACCTTGTAGATGTCTTTGAAGGGAAGGTTGCGCTTCGCCATGCTCTGGCGAATTCGCTCTTTGGCATCCTCGAGATGATCGGGAAACAGGTCCCCCATGGCGACTAGCTCGATATTGGAATCCGCTTCCGCACAGTCGATGATGCCGGCTCTGCAGCCGCGACCACCCAGTCCGATGAGGCCAATTCTAATTTTATCGTTCGCTCCAGCAGCGTGGAGGTTCTGGGCTCCGACGAGGAGGGAAGCAACGCTGGCAGCACCAGTCGTTTTGATGAATTTGCGTCTCGATATAGGGTCGATGATCATAAGAAACCTTTGGTTTTAAAGAGATTGAAGCGATATTTCACGGGCAATAGCTGATTCGGTAACTATACACCTAGCAAATTGGAATAAACTTCGCAATTATTGTCTCAAATTTTGTAGATCGGATGAAGGGTAGGGCGTGACGGCCCGGCACGCCGGTTTGTTGGAGCTAGAACCACCTGCCCAGACTCAAACTAATTGCGGTCGTCCCGTTCAGCGTTTCGCAATTCGTGCACGAGCTTGTCAAAGCGCTTTTTAACGCTGGGTTCCTCCAAAAGCTCCCTGCGCATTGCGGGATCGAGAATGAACTGCTGAGCGATTACATCGGCGAATGCAGCTGGGCTTTGGGCTACTTGCTCGACGGCATTTTTAACCTGTTCAGCGATCGCATCCGGAAAGTTTTGTAAAGCCAGGTAGACGGCACTGCGCAGGTCATCGACGACCGCCTGAGTTTCGGATTCGGGAACCGAAACCGAGGGAGCCGGTTGAATTGCAGCAAATGGATAGTCTTTTTCGAATAGCCAATCCGTAAATTCGACACGCAGCACTCCGTGAAGGATGAGATTCGAGCGTCCATCCGTTTGTTCTCGAGAGGCTCTAATCAGACCGACGGTCCCAACGGGCGCGGTGCACTCTTGTGGATTGTCGGTCTCTTCCGAAGTGAGCGTTCCCATGCAAATCATGCAGTGGGATTGAAGCGCATCGTCCAGCATTTCCCGATACCGTGGTTCGAAAATGTGTAACGGCTGGACGCCTTGCGGAAAAAGAGTCGCACTGGGAAGAAGAATCGCCCCGCAGCGTTCAGGTAATTGAAGTGAGTTTGTAATGGTGATGATTGAGTTTGAAGACTGAATCTGTAGACGCCCCCGAAAGTCGGGGGCTCCTACGAGATATGGAAATTCATACGTCGCAGAGTTTTGCGGCGTGACGGAGGGCGGCGATGGGGTCGTCCCAGGTGGGAATGAACTCCTGAGCGACGTATCCAGTGTATCCCGTTTTCAGGATTTCTTTTAAAATGGGAGGATAATTGATTTCCTGCGTGTCGTCGAGTTCCCCTCGTCCTGGATTTCCTGCGGTGTGGTAGTGAGCGATGTATTCGTGATATTGCCGTATACGGCGGATGACGTCGCCGTTCATTACCGATACATGGTAGATGTCGAAAAGCAGTTTAAAGTTTTCCGAGCCAACACGCTTTATCAAGTCGACACAAAAGTCCACGTCATCCCCGAAGTATCCCGGGTGTCCTTTCATCGGATGCGTGTCGTCCCGGGAATTGAGGTGCTCGAGGACAATCGTGATTCCGTTCTTTTCCGCGTGCGGAAGTACTTCTTTCCAGGTGTCGATGCAGCCTTGGGCCGCTTTTTCATCGTCCATTCCGTCAAACCGCATTCCCGTAAAAGTAATCACATTCTGGCAGCCGACTTTTTTGGCCAAATCGATTCCTTCGGTGAGCCCTTTGACAACCAGATCGTGGTATTCGGGGTTGCAGGGCCCTTTGGCGAATCCGTGATTCCCCGAAACCAGTGACACTGCCAAGCCCATCTCCATAATAGCGGGATAGTGCTCAGCGGAAATACCTTCCATGGCGACCAGGCCGATTTCCTTGCAGTGCTTGGCCAGAGTCACCGCATCCATGTGATCGCGAAAGCACCAGCCCATGATGGATTGCCGGATGCGTCCGTTGGTCACGAATGAGGTGCTCGTGGTATTTGCCTGCGCTTGGGAGGCGAGCCCGACAGAAGCGATTGAACCTCCTATAATGCCTTTGGCGCTTCGCTTCAAAAGTTCGCGTCGATCGATTGGGTAGTTTGCTTCCATATTAAAATTTGAATTAAACAAGTAATACCACTAGTGACCACGAAGATTAGCAAAGTGTCCAAGTTTTTCGCTCACTTCGGTCGTACAAAATCAAAGCCTGAGTGGTTACTATCTTCGCCTTTGTATTTCTGTTTATAGAAAGCTTTCCAGTTCCCGTCGGGAGTTGGGGCTTCTACAAGGTCGCTCAAGGTAAGATTGTGTTGTTTTCCTGAAATGTTCACTGTTGCCCGGTAGTAGGAATCCAGCCCATTGAACTAAAATACGTAAAATACGTTTTGTCGATTGCCAACCGTTATGCTCTTCCCCGACTAAAGCCATACGTCGGCACTGCCTGCCATACCTGCCAATTCGAGAGAATCTAGTCTTAGCGATTCGATTCGCTCTTAGCTACTAACCAGTTCCTCGTTGATCGATTTCGAGATTTTCTCCTGCGATTTCATGAGTCTATCCAATTCCTTCTGGATTCGGGAACGCTCTTTCTCATCTTTGGTGGCAGCTAGCTCAGAAAGTTTTGCCGCGATCGAGGTAAAATTAGTTTCCTTTTACTCGAGCACAGAATCCAGGGTGGAGCCGAAGGAACCGGTCGATTCCATCGCCCCTTGCACAAGCATCTCAATCACTGTGCCGAAAATCATCCCGAAGGTCGCGCCCCCAATCGCGACGAGGCGGAGCTTCATCTTGGATTTGACCTTAGCCTCGTCGCTCGCCGTATGGGTCGCTTCCTTTGTCCTGGGTGGTGTCGTAGCGACTACTTCCTGTGAATCGGGATTGGAGTTTTCAGGGGATACTTCCGTGGCATCGCTTTAGCTTGGGTAATTTGTTTCCTTTTCCATGTTCAAAGGGGACGTGGAAGCGGTGATTATCTATCAAGATAATACTAAGGAAAACTCGAGATTTGTGAAAACCAAGAAATTAGGCTTAAAAGTAGACGCTATCCCGCACTGGAAACCCTTTTCCGAAACAGCGGAATGCCGAACACGCAAACTGCGATTAAGAGTCCCATAGCGATGTATCCATATTCTATGGTTTTAGGCTTGTCCGATTCCACTAGCCCCCATGAGGAAAAGGAAATGTAGGCACCAATCATCACCAGCATCGCAATGACGCTAACCAGTTTGAAGTGCTTCCAAGGTCGCAGGTCTAGGCCTTCGACGGTCATCGTACGGAACTCGGGTTTGGTTGCCGGGCTAGAGCGTGAGAGGAGGAGCGCAAGCGATATAAAGAAAACGAAAAGCATCGCCATGTAGTGAAGGTAATGCATTTCCGGCTGGATAATAAACATCAGAATGCCGTATACGGTGACGAAGGTGCAGAGGCAAATATTGACGATCTTGGCGGGCGTCCTTCGTGAAAAATAGCCAAGCAGAAGGGCCATCAATATGGGGGCTCCGAAAAGGCTGTCCACCTTTACCATGAATGTAAAAATCCCTTCTGGGAAGTACATGATAAACGGGGCAATGGTCATGGTGGCAATCGCCATGACAAGACCGATGCGCCTGCTTCTTTGAATGACCTCGTCGTCAGTTCGATTCTTTCCAAAAAGAGGTTTGTATACGTCCAATGCGAAAATGGTGACGGAACTATTCAGGACGGAATTGAAAGTACTCAAGACCGTTCCGAAAATGACGGCAGCGAAGAAGCCGACGAAAAAGTTGGGCATGATATCACGTATCAATGTGGGGTATACGAAATCGGGATTCTCGAAATTATTGGCACCATAGAGGTGAAAGGCGATGATTCCCGGGAATGCGATGTAGAGGACGTTCAGAACTTTGAAGAACGAAGCCAACATGATGCCCTTTTGACCCTCTTTAAGGCTCTTGGCCCCGAGTGTCCGCTGGATTATAAACTGGTTAGTTGTCCAGAAGAAGAAGTTGTGAATGAGCATCCCTGTGAAGAGTACTGAAAACGGGATCCCATCGGAGACGTCACCCACTGCATCGAGTATCTCGGTGTTCTTGGTGAGAATCGTTTTGGCTCCTTCGAAAAAATTGTGGTCGCCCACTTGATAGACGCCGATAATGAACACAAGAGCCCCGCCAATAAGAAGACCGACTCCGTTTAAAGTGTCTGAAATAGCCACGCCTTTCAGACCTCCAAAAAGTGCATACACACTGCCAATGCTGCCAAGCACCCATACCACGATCCATATCGCCATTTCATCGCTAAGACCGAACGCCTGAGGAACGTTAAACAAATGGTTGATGGCGATCGATCCTCCATAGAGAGCAACCGGCATGGCGCTGACGATGTAGGAAAACAGAAACATGACCGCCACAATCCGCTGGGTGGACTTGCTAAATCGGCTTTCCAGAAACTCTGGAATCGTGGTAAAACCTCCCTTGAGAAACGTGGGCAGCAGGAATGAGCAAAAGTAGATGAGCACAGGTATGACGGTTACCGTCCAAGCTATGGGGGATAGGTTTCCCTTGTAGACGTTGGCGGTCATGCCGGTGAAATTCGCGGCGCTCAGGTTGGTGAGCATGAGGGATCCGGCGATTACCCATCCATTGAGACTGTTTCCCGCCAGGAAGTAGCCTTTTGAGGAGAGCAGGTTGTCCCGTCGAGTCTTGAGGTAGGTGATCAGGCCGACCAGACCGGTAAAAAAGAGGAAGGATAGAAAAGTGCCCATAAAGTGGTATGCGAAAGTAAGGGATTGATCGGTGCACCGCTGTGCGAACTAAGCAGGACTGAAGGAGATTGAGAGGTTTATGGTTGGAGGTTCAGGGATAATGAGATGGGCGACAATGTTTTTGTGAATGCCGAGAAAATTCAGGGAATGCGGTTAGGGCGAGACCGTCCCACTCCGCCGTTTTGACGTACTCGAAATCGCTTTCTCCTGAAATGCTAGTAGCTCGCAGGAGCGGTTTCACACCGCGATCATGGACGGTCATTTTTGGGACGAGGTTTTGTTAACATGGCGAATGCCTCGTCCCGCGATGAGATCTGGTAAGAATAAGGATGGGGTGACCTATTGGTATCGCGGCGTAATACCGCTACTACGAGCTACTAATGGGTTAATGTATTGGGTTTATAGTGCGATGATTCCTATTCACTTTTCCGGAAACAGTTTTCGGATCGAGGCTTCGTTGGCGTCGCAGATGCCCCTTTCGGTGATTAATCCTGTGACCAGGCGGGCGGGGGTGACGTCGAATGCGTAGTTGGCAGCTGGGGACGTGCCGGGAGAGAGGAGCACGCTTTTTATTTGTCCCTCGCAAAGACCTTCTGCGAATCTGACTTCCTCATCGTCTCTTTGCTCGATCGGGATTTCATTGACACCATCGCGTATGTCCCAGTCAAACGTCGACGAGGGGAGTGCTACGTAAAAGGGGACGTCGTTGTCCTGGGCGGCGAGCGCTTTTAAGTAGGTGCCAATCTTATTGGCCACAGCACCCGAAACAGCGGTTCTATCGGTTCCCGTAAGTACTAGATCAACCATTCCGTGCTGCATGAGGTGTCCACCGACGTTATCAGCGATGATGGTATGGGGCACGCCATGTTGACCCAGCTCCCATGCCGTTAGACGAGCTCCTTGATTGCGAGGACGCGTTTCGTCGACGTAAACATGGACGGCGATACCCGCGTCGTGAGCGGCGTAGATGGGCGCGGTTGCGGAGCCATAATCCACGAAAGCGAGCCAACCCGCATTGCAGTGGGTCAGAATATTGACCGGTTCTCCGTCTTTGGGTTGGCTGATTGCTCTGATGAGCTCGACCCCGTGTTCCCCAATTCTTCGGCAGAAGGCGGCATCCTCGTCAGCGATCTGCTGGGCGGATTCCAATGCGATGCGGATTTTTTCCGATATCCGATCTGCCGCTGCGATGACGTCTATTTGGCGATCAAGCGCCCAAACGAGGTTCACGGCGGTGGGACGAGTCGATTTGAGGGTTTCGTAGGAGGATTGAAGAGATCGCTCAAAGTCTTCGGACTTTTCTGCTTCGAGGGTTGCCAGATACATGCCAAATCCTGCGGCGGCGCCGATTAGCCCCGCCCCGCGGACATGCATTTCCTTAATCGCTCTCGCCATTTCAGTGACACTGGATATGTTTTCGATTTTAAATTCGTGGGGCAGATTCCGCTGATCGATGATCTGAATGGTGCGAGGCTCTCCTTCTTTGAGCCAGATAGTTCGGTAGGGCTTGCCGTTCACGTTCATAAAGAAGAAATTAGGAGGCAGAAGACTCCTATAGCAAAGCAAGAATCAATACCCAGTGGAAGCGGGGCCTTCTAAAGGGTACGTGAATTAAGCAAATTAGAATTTGAGACGTTGCCATGGGTCTTGATGGACTTGATCAGAGAGCCACTGTCGAAAAGCTCTGTAAAGAGGGTAATTTCTATCGCGAGATTTTGTATTGATGAAGGGCCTTAGTTGGTTTGGTCTAGTGAATTACTTCGCAAACTAACGCCCCTAAAACAAAGTTTGTCTGATATTGTTAATTCTCCTATGAAGCCAAAAGAAAAGCAGAATACCGTTGAGCTCTACTACATTGAGGCTCGTGCCAAACTGATCGACATCGCGGCCTTCATGGACCGTATCGAACGAGACGGGTTTACGGACGATTTTAGATACAAGGCCTTTAAGGATGCTCTAGGCGAATTGGATTCGGAAAACAGGGCTCAAAGAGTGCTGCTTTCCTTAAGCGACCCGACCGAGGAACTGATTCCATTTGCCACCACCAAAGCCGCTTGTGGCGCCTGGCCTGATAAGCCGCAATGAGATACATCGAACCACACGCACACATGGTAAGTCGCACGACTGACGACTACATGGCAATGGTGACTGCTGGATGCAAAGCCGTTTGTGAACCTGCTTTTTGGGCCGGCTTCGATCGAAGTTCGGCGCATGGGTTCTACGACTACTTCTGTCAGTTGACGGATTATGAACCCAAGCGGGCGGCCAAATTTGGACTGCCGCACTTTTCCTGGCTTTGCATCAACCCAAAGGAGTCAGAAGACGTAAAGCTGGCAGACGAGGTGATCGCCCTGATTCCTGAGTTCCTCAAGCGTGAGAATGTTCTGGGGATAGGCGAGATCGGGTTGAACAAGAATAGCCGAAACGAAATGACCGTTTTGGAAAAGCATGTGAATGTGGCGGCCGAGAATGACCAGTTGATCCTCGTTCATACCCCTCATTTGGAGGATAAGCGAAAAGGTACGCAGCTGATTATTGACCTGATCAAGAGCGATTCCCGTATCGATCCAGGCAAAGTGCTCATTGATCACGTAGAGGAGCATACAGCGAAATACGTTATGGATGCAGGGTTTTGGGGTGGACTGACATTGTATCCTGAATCCAAATGCACTTCTGCGAGAGCGATCGATATCCTGGAGAATTTCGGCTCAGAAAGACTCTGGCTGAATTCCGCCTGCGATTGGGGTGTGAGTGTTCCATTGGCGGTCCCTTATGCGGCCCATGAGATGCGCCGCCGTGGCTACGATGACGACGCCATCGATCAGGTCTTTTATCGTAATCCTGTTAAATTCCTGAGACAGTGCCCGAATTTCGCTATAAGGTAGCGGATCATTCCAGTCTTGTCTCGATCTCTTAGATCGAAATAACAGATTTTGTTATTTAGAATTGAACCATTGAGTCTGCCGCAAAAACTTTGAAATTCCTCACCTCCAGTGTAGCTGCTATGAAAGCGGGTGAATCCGGTCGGCGCAATATACGACTGCTCAGTCGCTTCCTGCTAACCCTAGCAGGGATGGTGATCGTGTTCACCATCGTGTTCCACACACTGATGGCCTGGGAAGGACAAGAACATTCTTGGCTAACTGGATTTTATTGGTCTTTCACGGTAATGTCTACGCTTGGTTTTGGCGACATTACCTTTCAATCGGATATTGGGCGTATTTTCTCCATTTTCGTTCTGCTCTCGGGTGTCATATTTTTGCTGATTTTGCTCCCGTTTACGTTGATTGAGTTTTTCTACGCACCGTGGGTGGAAAGCCGTTCAAGACGGATCATCCAGCACAGCCTTCCAGATACGGTATCAGGTCATGCCATTCTGCTCAGCTATGACTCGATCTCGAGTACTCTGATCGAGAAGCTCGATCGATTTGGGGATCAATACGCCTTGCTCACGAGTGATACTGAGGAATGCGTTCGATTGATCGACCAAGGGATCAATGCATTCGTCGGCGACCCAAGCATTGAGTCGACCTACAAGCGATTGCGTCTCGAGCACGCGGCGATCGTTGCCCTAACGGGATCCGATTTCGAAAATGCTCGCCTGGCTTTTACGATTAAGGCGCTCAATCCCCAGATTCCCATCATTTCGGCAGCCGATTCGAAATCGTCTAGTGAGGTGATTCGCCTTTCCGGGGCCAACAAAGCATTTCAGCTAGGGAATATCGTGGGTGAGGCTTTAGCGCGCAGGGCCTACGGTGGAGACTCGCTCAGTCACGTTGTCGCTAGTTTCGATGAACTCCTGATAGTCGAGGCCATCGCGGACTCGCCTGAGCTGGTTGGGAAGACACTTGCCGAGGCGAATCTCCGCAAAAGCGCGGGCGTAAATATAATTGGATTTTGGGAACGAGGTGAATTCACAATCAGTGCCCCAGATGCGGTGATCAACCCCAATTCAGTGCTGCTGCTAGCCGGATCCAAGGAGACGCTGGCTCGGTTTGATTCGAAGTACCGAAATGCCGATAACCGGGAAGGCCACACAGTGGTCATCGGAGCGGGACGAGTGGGCACGGCGGTTTGTGAAACGCTAGCTTCGAATAACACCAATTACAAAATCGTGGACCGTTCTCCTCATGCGCTCAAGCCGTTCGGGGACAAGGGAGTGATTGGGGATGCATCGACCTTCGAGACCTTGAACATGGCGGGAATCATTGAGGCCCGCACGGTCATAATCACTTCACATGATGATGATCTCGAGGTTTATCTGACCATTTTCTGCCGCAAGCTCCGACCGGATATACAGATAATTTGTCGGGCTACCGAGGTACGAACGATATCTGAATTACACCGGGCTGGGGCAGATATCGTGCTTTCCTATGCATCGATGGGAGCGAATATCCTATTCAATTTTCTCAAGCACAGTGATATCCTAATGGTGGCTGAAGGCTTGGACATTTTCCGAGTAAAAGCGCCAGAGTCCTTGCACGGGAAGACGCTGGGTGAAATGAATTTGAGAGTGAGTACGGGTTGCAATGTCATTGCGATTCGAGGTGAGGATGGTTTGCAAGCGCCTCCACGCCCGAGCATTCCGATTAAGCCAGACGATGAACTCATTCTGATCAGCGATACAGAATCCGAGCGCCTGTTTTGTGAGCTCCACCCACCTTCTATCAGCGAAGGAAGTTAGGCTTCGGGAATTTCTTCTACGGTTAGGACCGAATTAAGTCCTGGAAAACCAGTATTCCAATCTGCAAAAGCATTGAGGATCATATCCGGACAAACGTTCCGAGTTTCGCCAGAAAACCTTTGGTAAATCATTCATGATCCGGGCAACATGCCTGCCAGGAATGAGAAATGCGTGGAATGTGCAAGCACCGGAATAGGGGAAGGGAGTCGCTTCAACGCTGTTTTCGAAATGTCAGGAAAGCGAGGCAACGCCCAAGGGGAGGTGATAGATTACGTCTTCGACAAGAGGATCCGTTATCGATACCGATACGTAGACGACTCTAAAACGGGAAGCGTTGAGGAGACGTACGATATTTCGAAGTTTGGGCCGGATCGGTCCAATATAGAGCACGTGGTAAATTTGAAGCATACGGCCTTACCCTTTTGGGCGAAACTTCTGGCGCTTGTTTTGGAGAAGTTTGGCAAGAAGATGGGGAAAGGTCCTCTTGATGGAATCGAGGAATTACTGAAAGCCTGACCTTACTTTATTCCCTTCAGGTAACGGCCTCGAACCTCATAACAGGCGTAGCCTGAAAGGCGAAGACTATTGTCGCAGACCCCCGCTATTGCGGTCTTTGGTAGTGGACGATCTCCGAGCACCCATCCGATATAGATGAGCCAATGGGTGCTCCGAGATCGCCGGCGGTAAGCGGAAATATTTCTCAGAAGATATTAGGGGCGATGTTCAAGTGCTGAAGGGTTTGCTTGAATCCCATTGGACCCTGATGGATTTAGAGGCTGTAGCTGAAAGCGTTTCGTAGGAGCTCTAAGCTTTTGGGGATAGCCGTTCGGTAGCCTTCCATTCCCTCAAACTCCAAGGAGACCCATCCGCGGTAGTCATGCTTGTGCAGCATCTGGGCGATTTTTGGGTAGTCGATATCGAGCTCGTACCATTGGCCTCCACCGTAATAGGTCTTGGCCTGAACAAAGTAGGCATGTGGGGCGAGGGCTTCCAGTTGCGCGTCCCGGTTCTCCAGAAAATTTCCCGTATCGAGCGTCACTTGAAGCCAAGGCGAGTCGACGGTATCCACGATCCGCATGACGCCCTCGGCGGTGAGACCCAGTCCCCAGTGATTTTCCAGCCCCATGACTACGCCCAGTTTCTCCGCAGTCGGAATACACTTTTCAATGGCTTCTATAACCCACGGAAAGCCGTCATCATCAGTGTAGCCATCTAGGGGAGGTTCTTTGCCTTTATTAGCCATTAGTTCGTCAAAACTGCCGGAGGTGCCCCAACGGCCCGTATTGACCCGCATAGCTGGAATGCCGAGGCGGGCACAGAGTTCCAGTTGGCTGATCGTCAAATCGATGTTGTGCTGACGTTTTTCCCGATCTGGGGTAACAAATCCTTGATGGGTGGACAAGCCGCAGAGCGGAAGACCTAAGCGCGTCGCGTGGCGCTTCAGGGACTGAACGTAGCTATTGGAAAGCAGATCGTTTTGCTCAAACTGGTAGAGTAAAAGTTCAACGCCATCGAAGCCAAATTCACTCGCAAGATCGATGCACTTGTGTAGATCACGGAACGCGTCGTTGCGAAAACGCCAAAGGGAATAGGTCGAGAGCGCTATCGGATTGGTTCGGGTCTGCTTTGCCTTTCCGAGATGGTCTCCTTGAACTGAAAGGGGCAACGCGGCAGCCGCGGTTACGGCGATGGATGATTGAAGAAATTTTCTGCGCTTCATAGGGGATAGGCAGTCTTTGAAAAATTGCCCCTCTCAGCAAGAGTCTTTCTCGGTAGGGGCCAAAAGCGGCCTGGTGAATGCTTAGATGGGAGAACATTCCGCTTTACTACCTCGGGGTCGGGGTTTTTCGTGGGCGAGTTTTCTGCAACCGAATGAAGCTAGCCAACAACAGTCACCTCGCTTATTGTACTAACATCCATCGCGGAAGCTCCTGGGCGGAAACGCTTCAGTCGCTTGACCAGTATACCCTGCGAGTGCGTGAAAGGGTCTGTCCAAAGGATCCGTATGCGATTGGCCTGCGCCTGAGCGCTCCGGCAGCACGCGAACTGTCTGCCCCTTCCAATCTACTGGCCTTTAAAAAGTGGCTCGATGAGCGCGAATGCTACGTGTTCACGATCAATGGGTTTCCTTACGGCGATTTTCACGGGACTCGAGTAAAGGAGGACGTTTACCGGCCCGACTGGACGACGCTGGAAAGGCTAGAGTACACAAAGCTGCTTTTCAACCTGATTTGCGACATTGCGCCCGAGGGCATGGAGGCGAGCATAAGTACCGTGCCGGGATCGTTCAAGCGATTCATCACATCGCAGGACCAGTTGGTGGCCATGCTCGAAAATCTTTCAAAGTGCGCGGAGTACATCGAGCAATTGAGCGAGAGGACGGGAAGGGATCTGCATCTCGGACTGGAGCCTGAGCCGTTGTGCTTGTTTGAGACCAGTAGCGAAACGGCCGATTTCATGGATAATTTGCTGACGGCTGAATTGGCCGATCGTGATTTGCTACTGAGAAGGCTGGGCGTGAACTACGATGCGTGCCATCTAGCGGTCGAGTACGAGTCCGCAGAAGAGTCGCTAGGGCACCTGATTGATCGCGGGATCCGGATCAGCAAGATTCACTTGAGCTCCGCATTGAAAGTTGCAGATTTTTCAGAGCCGACACTAAAGATGCTCGAGGGGTTTTGTGAACCCGTATATCTGCATCAAGTCGTCGCTCGCAAGGGCTCCGAGGCATTGGTGCGGTACGAGGACCTCGATGTGGCGCTCCAGGCCAGGCGAAAAGGAGAGGATACTGCGGACGAGTGGCGCATCCATTTCCACATACCCCTTCATCACTCTCCGGGGTACCCTCTGGAGTCAACGAGCGACCACATCTCAAGCGTCCTAGACATTCTGAAGAATAAGCCCGAAATATGCCACCATTTCGAAATGGAGACATATACTTGGGAAGTGCTCCCGGGGGGATTAGGAACGAGTGACGTCGTCGACCAGCTAGTGCGCGAGTATATTTGGACGCTAGGGGAGTTCGCCTCGCGAGGAATTGGAAGGTAAAGAGCGACTGGGGCAGTGAAGATTCTCTGTATGTCTGACGCTTTTGTTAGGGACGGTCCTTTATCGGGCTTTTTTGAGACCTTTCTCTAGTCGAGTAGGGTAGCAAATGTGCATTCTTTGCATAAGGTAGTGGGAATCCGCTGGAGATTGTGCAGATCGGGCACGGATGTTAGATTTTCGCTGGTCGCTAACGTTTGCGAAACTCGTTGTGGATTTACGCCACGCAAGAAAATTTGCGACACTGTCGTTTAATTCCGACAGGCTAGGCATGGGCGCGACATCCTATTGGCTTCTCGCCACGGTATTTGCCTCATTTCGGGTCTTCAGGCGTAAATACCTGCTATTTAGGAGCTAAGAGATTCACATTTCTTGAAATTGTGCTCGCCCGGCAGTGAAAATGCCTTTGCTCTGGCCTAATGGTAAATACACGCGCGTTACTGGTCTTGGGACGTGTGTCAAACCTCTCGACGGTTTGGTCTAACTGCTTGTGCGCCTGGGTCCTCGGTGGAACGGGGCAAGGAAGCGTTTTCACTGCCCTCCTTTTAGGCTCGAGTCTCATGTATGTTGGCGGGATGTACTTGAACGACTATTGCGATGTGAAATTCGACAAGGAGTTTAGACCAGAAAGGCCGATTCCCTCGGGACACGTTTCGCAGCGAGCCGTCCTCCTCCTGACACTTGGACTACTCGGATCTGGATATGCTCTTGTTGCCTGGGTAAATCTTCAAGTGGCTTTATTGGGCGCCCTGCTCCTATCTCTCATTGTGGCGTACAATATTGTGCACAAAAAGACGGGTTTCGGAGTTGCGCTTATGGCAGGATGCCGAACTGGGGTGTACCTGATGGTAGGGGCGGCATCGCTTGGCGGATTGAATTCCGAGGTCGTGTGGGCTGGTATTCTGATGTTTCTGTACGTGCTTGGAATCACCTGTCTCGCTCGGACGGAGTCAACGGGCGGGGCACTTTCAAAGACCGGGCTTATTGCGATTCTAGTGCCACTAGTTGGAGTCCTTCTTGCAGGGGCCATGAATTCGCTTTGGATCGGAGTGCTCTTGAGTTCTGGCACTCTTGCCGGATGGATCTACTTTGCGTTTTCAAAGGCAAAAGTGAACGGTCGCTTAATCGCAGGGAAGACGATCGGGCCCCTCTTGGCTGGCATTTGCCTCGTAGACTGGGCGATTCTCAGCAGTATGCGTCAATTTTCTTTAACGACAGGGGGATTTCTGGTGGCTTTTTTCCTGTTCGCCGTTATCGCTCAACGCCGCATTCCTGCGACCTGACTTTTGTTAAAATGCCCGAATTTCCTCACATAGAGTATCCCATTCACATCCCCTACAATCTCCGGGTGTACTTCACCCAAAGAGCGTTCGATGTGGAGAATCCGCTTTTTCGTGATCTCGCCTGTTCGAAAGAAAGCGGAAACCGTCGCAAGGCCCTGTTTTATGTCGACGAAGCGGTGAGCCAATCAAATCCGGGACTGGCCGACGAGATCGCGAGCTATTTCGACCACTACAGCGAGGAGCTAAGGCTGATGGGGGTAAACGTTCTCCCTGGAGGAGAATCTCTGAAGAACGATGACAAGTGCCTCGATCGAATCTACGCGGATATCGAACGGAGCAAGATCTGTCGCCACAGCTACATCGTCGCGATCGGGGGAGGGGCCTTGCTGGATACTGTCGGATTTGCGGCGGCGACGGCCCATCGGGGAATCCGCCATTTTCGGTTTCCGACAACGACCTTAGGCCAGGCCGATGCGGGAGTCGGGGTTAAGAACGGTATCAATTTTAACCGGAAAAAGAATTTCGTGGGGGCGTTTGCGCCACCGTTTGCGGTGGTGAACGATTTCTCGTTTTTGGATACGCTCCCCGATGTGCACCTTCGCAATGGCTACATTGAGGCGATCAAGGTGGCCCTTATTCGTGACGCTGCGTTTTTCGACTGGATCGAGGAAAATACGGACGCGCTGAATGCCTTTGATCGGAGCGCGATGGAAGAGTTGATCCAAAGGTGCGCCGAGCACCATGTGGCCCATATTGCTACTTCGGGGGACCCATTCGAGATGGGTTCGGTAAGGCCTCTGGACTTCGGCCACTGGGCAGCGCACAAGCTCGAACAGCTTTCCGGTTTCGCGTTGAGTCACGGCGAGGCAGTGGCAATCGGGATCGCAATTGACACGCTGTATTCCGAAGAGATGGGCTACTTGAGTGCCAGCAGCGCCGAACGCATTCTAGCCCTCTTAACAAATCTAAACTTTGAGATCTACTCGGAGCACTTGGAGCGGAAAAATGGTAGTCGTTTCCCTTATGTGCTTGAGGGGCTGGAGGAGTTTCGCGAGCATTTGGGTGGCTTGCTCACGATCACACTTTTAAAGCGCGTGGGTTCCCGGTTTGAGGTGCATGAAATGGATACGGATGTTGTTCTCCGCTCACTGGAACAGCTTAAGAAACTAGGTTAGTGATATGCGTCGAACCGCGGTCCTAAATATTGTCGGTCTGACGGCCTCTCTGATTGACGACCGTACGCCAAACACCAAAGCCTACGTGGATAGGTGCTCGATATCGAAAGTTAAGCCAGCCTTTCCAGCAGTCACCTGTACCGCGCAATCGAATTTCGTCACCGGCAAAACACCCGCATCACATGGAGCGGTCGCCAATGGCTGGTACAATCGGGAGTACAGCGAGGTCAACTTCTGGAAACAGTCGAATCCTATCGTGAAAGGATTGAAAATTTGGGATGAGCTCAAGGGAATCGATCCGAATTTCACCTGCGCGAAAATGTTTTGGTGGTACAATATGTATTCGACCGTTGACTACTCGATAACACCTCGGCCCATGTACCCGGCCGATGGTCGCAAGTTTTTCGATGTTTACACGCATCCGATGGGTATGCGAACCGAAATAAAGCAGGACCTTGGAGCATTTCCTTTTCACACGTTTTGGGGCCCACGAGCGGGAATTGAGAGTTCGCGCTGGATTGCGGAGTCGGCCAAGTGGGTAGAGCGAAAACATGAGCCCACGCTCAACCTAGTCTATCTTCCCCATCTCGACTACAATTTGCAGCGTCTGGGTCCCTCGAATCCCGCTATTAGGGACGACTTAAAGCTCATCGATGAAGTAGCCGGAGACCTGATAACCTTCTTCGAGGAACGCTCTATTCAAGTAGTTTTGCTTTCAGAATATGGGATTAGCGACGTGGACCGTCCGATCCACCTGAATCGGGTATTTAGGGAAAAAGGCTGGATTACAATTAAAGACGAACTGGGACTCGAGCAACTCGATTGCGGGGCCAGCCAGGCTTTTGCGGTTGCGGATCATCAAGTAGCCCACGTGTACGTTAATGACAAGGCTATCCAAGATGAAGTAAGGGCGG
Organism: Candidatus Pelagisphaera phototrophica; assembly: GCF_014529625.1. Taxonomy (GTDB): domain Bacteria; phylum Verrucomicrobiota; class Verrucomicrobiia; order Opitutales; family Opitutaceae; genus Pelagisphaera; species Pelagisphaera phototrophica. The sequence continues at coordinate 2,293,760 of NZ_CP076039.1, read as the reverse complement.
TTTTGGAATCCATTGAAGGAGTTGATTCGGTACTCGATGAAGACGGGAAACGGGAAGCGGGAAACGACCACGAGCGAGCCGGGGATTTCGTAGCGGTTTCGGATTCGAGGAGTTGGTTCACTTACTATTATTGGTTAGACGACGCGGTTGCTCCTGACTTTGCTCGCTGCGTCGATATTCATCGGAAAATTGGGTACGACCCAGTCGAGCTTTTTATCGATCCCAAGTTAAAAATGCCGAAACTAAAGATTGCCGCATTTCTCTTTAAAAAGAAACTTGGTATTCGAGGGTTGCTGAATGTAATTCCTCTGGATGCCTGGCTCGTCAAAGGGTCTCACGGGCGCATTCCCGAGGATATGAGCGAATGGCCAGTATTTGTGTCACCAGTGGGAGCTGAAAGTGTGAAGGAGTCCACGGATATTTACGGCGCCATCCGGGACGCGGTGGCAGGGCAATAAGGGATTCTGGCTCGGGCTTCTTGGCAGAGACGACCGGCTCGGTTGTCCTTCCTAGAATTTAGGAGGACCGAACCCTGATGAGTAAGCGGTCTCGTTAGTCTAGCTTTTGCTCATTCCTTTTGGGGGTTGGCATTATTGCCAACTAGCCAGAGAGCGCTCTACGGGGGCCGTACGATTTCCGTTTTTTACGCGATTGAGCAGGCGAGTAAGTTCGGCAACAATTTCTGGACGTTCTGCATATAGGTTGGATGATTCTCTTACGTCATTTTTAATATGGAAAAGCTGGCCGATGGGTTGGGACCCATCGTATGGTCCTCTCGCTCGACCTCCATGGTAGGATGGGATTAATTTCCATGGACCTTTTCTGATGGCGATGATGCCACTGGAGCTGTCATTCAGCAAGATCTTGCGTTGGGCTTGTCGAGGTTCCAAATCTAGCAGAGCCGGGAGAAAGCTGAAGCTGTCTTCCGCAGAATCGATGGGTAACTTTTCTTCAAACAGGTCTGCAAAGGTTGCGATCAGATCCTGGAGGGCGATGACCGTGCTACTTTCAGTGCCTGCTTCGATCTTGCCCGGCCAGCGTGCTAGGAAGGGGACGCGGTTGCCACCTTCGTAAGCGGTCCCCTTCTGGCCGCGCAGGGGACCATTTATAAAGTGTCCTTGGTCTTGGGCGTAATCGATTGGTTCATAACGAATCACGCCTCCATTGTCGCTACTGAACAAAACCAAGGTATTATCTCTAAGGCCTTTGTCATCCAGTGCCTCTAAGATTCGCCCCACCGAAGCATCAAACTCGTTGATAAAGTCTCCACGTTTTCCAATTTCGCTAGTGTTATTGAATTTTGGGTCTGGAATCAGCGGTCCGTGAATATTACGATGGCATACATAAAGAAAAAAGGGGTTGTCAGCCTCGACCTCTTCTAAATATTGGACAGTCCGATCGGTTAGGCTATTTGATAGGTCTTCGTGCTTATACAGTGCTGAGATGCCGCCTTTGGAATCGAGTCGAGGATTTTTGGATACTGTGCGCGGACGTTTTAAATAGTTAGTGTAAAAAGGGAGGCGAGTATCTGGGATTATCGTAATGGGGTCCCCCGGACTGAGGTTCAGGACCCTGTGGTTTTCAATAATGAAGTGAGGTCGCTGACCGACATGCGGGAACCCCCAGTAATAATCGAATCCGAGCTCCAGAGGGCCGGGCTTCAATTCTTGGTTGTAGTCAGGCCCAAGGTAACCATCCCAGCCTTGCATATCCGGCGTCCCAAATCCCAAGTGCCATTTTCCCAGGATAGCGGTCGTGTAGCCCTGATCCTTAAACAAATCGGCCAAAGTGTAACGATCGGTTTCTATTAACAAAGGATCATTAGCCCATACAGTAGCCGACTTGGCCCAGGTTCGCCAGCAGTGACGCCCTGTAAGAATATTATAGCGGGTGGGTGTACAGACCGAAGCGGCTGAATGGGCATCCGTAAAACGAAGCCCATCTTCTGCCAGGCTATCAATATGGTGTGTGTTTACTTTGGTAGCACCATAACAACTTAGGTCCCCGTATCCCAAATCGTCTGCGAGAATAAAAACGACATTGGGGCGGTTAGCTGCATTGGATTCGGTAGAGAGCAAAGTAGGCACACACATAACTAGAAACAGCCAAATACATGGTTTAGTTTTGTGCTCCGCAAAATAGGCGGGGAGTATTTGAAAGAGGACGATAATCATAATTCACAATTGGGCTAAGAACGGAATCGCTGCAATCGTTTGATGGGTAAAAATCTGAGCTCCTGAAAGACAGGTAATTTGTCCGGGAAAAAGTATTTTTAAATTCCCGTACTACAATGTGGGCTACAAAAAAAATCCCCAGAAATCTTGGGCTTTGGTGTTCTTTAGATTAACAAAAAGCCTCCGGTTCTGATTAATCGATATGGACTGTTGCAAACAGTTTTTAGTGCTTGCCAAAAATATAACCAATTATGGTCCTTTCCACGCTATCATTACGATCCAGCCGAAGAATACACGTATCAAAGTTTTTCTCGTCTCCGCATCGTCCCCATAAACTATCTTTTCCTCTCAATCTATCTCCTCTGGGAGGTTTTTAACTCCTTTTTTTGGCAATCTCCTCAAGCAGCCTGTTCTGACCGTGACGTAGGCCATACATTCCTGTCAAAGCCCGAGAATTTAGCCTCCCTTTTTTAAAAAGTGTATTTTGGGGAACGCAATGGCGGAACGCCTCGTAGACGGTCGTGGGTATTCCCCTTAGTGAACCAGGGTATGTTTTTGAAATTTCTGGATCGTAAGTGGCGTTTAGGTAACGACAGGGGAGGACGACAGCGAGCGAGTCGTCAAACGTTTATGCTCTCGACTTTGCCATTATCCCTATATTTTTTGGGGTGTACTAGTTGCTTCGGCTATAACCAGCCTCCATCAAATTTTTAAAAAATGACACATCTCAAATCAACGCATAAAATGATTTTCTTGGCTTTACTGCCACTTTTGCTTACGGCCTGCAGCCAGCCAGGGCCTTCCATCGTTGATATTAGCCTGGTGCAAAATCCTAATCCTACTGTGCCACTCGCAGCCGTGCTCAGTTTGTCGGCTAACCAACCGGTGACTTTGACCATAAACATAGACGATGGTGACCGGCAATGGACGATTGAGCCGAGCTCGGATCGCTCTACTACATTTGAGGTTCCTGTGATTGGGCTGCGCACCGCACGAAGTCATATAATAACCGCCAAAGTAACGAACGCGGGAGGAAGCTCTGCCACCTCTGCTGCGATAACCTTTGAAACACCTCCGCTCCCGGATATTTTTCCAATACCCAAAGTGGTTGTGAATAAGCCTGATGAGATGGAGCCCGGAGTGACCTTGTTTAATGTCAATGGGCGTTGGAATGCTGAAGGAGACGCAGAACCTGCCGTCTTTGCACCCGCCGTTATCGTTAATAATCTAGGTGAAGTTATTTGGTACTATTTGCCCGAAGACCATAAAATCCATGACGTTCGTCAAATGCCAGACGGCAACTTTATTTACGAAATATGGCCGGGGACTGGTGGCATGGTTGAGATCGACGTTCTGGGTAATATTTTACGGCGCTGGCATTTCACTGGAACCGCCACGAATATAGCCGAAGGCAGCATCCCTGTGGAAACCGGGTCATTCCATCACGACTTCACCAGCCTTCCGAATGGAAACATCCTGCTACTCAGTAATGAGAACCGGGTCATGGAAAACTGGTATACGAGCGAAACGGATGCAGATGCGGCGAGAGCGACCGCCAATGTCTTGGGTGATGTCATTATCGAAATGAACCTCGTTGGTGATGTGCTTAGAGAGTGGAAACTGCATGATATTCTCGATCCTTACCGTATCGGCTACAGCTCGCTTGGCACTGGCTTTTGGAGGGCACACTACGAGGAAAAACTCGGTGGTCCTGCCCGTGACTGGACTCATGGAAATGCGATCATTTATGAAGAAGACGACAACTCGTTTCTCGTGTCTGTGCCCTATCAGGACGCGGTTATAAAGGTTAGTATGGATACTGGCGAGCTCGTCTGGATCCTCGGAAATCATGACAACTGGAAAGAGCCTTGGAGTGATAAGCTGCTAACGCCTGTCGGTGATCTCGAGTGGTCGTACAAACATCACGCTATTTCTCATACCGAAAACGGAACCTATCTGCTTTTTGATAACGGTGTCGCACGGAGTTCGCCCTTTAATGAGAAGATGGCGCTCGTAGACAGCTATTCTCGAGCCGTTGAATACTCTGTTAACGAAGAGACTATGGAAGTCTCGCAAGTCTGGAGCTATGGTCCCAAGGATGAACATTTTTATGCTCGTTATTTGGGCGACGTAGACTGGCAACCGAAGACTGATAATATCCTAATCACCATTGGCGGGCAGGAGTCAGACCCAGAAGGTAATAACGCTGGACGTGCACCAGATACACAACGCTGGGCTCGTTTGTTAGAAGTTACTCATGAGACTCCCTCTGAAGTTGTTTGGGATATGCGTCTGCAAGATACCGGATTAGGTTGGGCAATTTATCGCGGTGAACGATTGCCGGCTCTCTATCCCGATCGCTAAGACTCCCAATCTACTCAAAGTTTTAAAACGGATCGAGACTGGGTAGTCTCTCCAGTTGAAAACTGGGCTACACACCCTGCCGTTAATAGCTGATTATGAGCTCGAAGACCTCCTAGGCCGTTGTTTTGCGGGTCCCTTTTTCTAGGCAAGTGATTGGTTCAAAGTCACCTACCGTTGAAGCCATATGAACAGAAAGCACTGAATCTTCCGATTATATCTGGCTGAATTCCTCAGTCATAGCGTTACTGCGGTCCTCCCTGATCTCAGACCGAGCGATGCCTGAAGTCTGCTGCATTTCAATGATCAGGAATCAAGGCCAGCGATTAACGCTACGTTAACAAGAGCTGTGGTGATAGATAAGATAGTGTTACATTTCAGCATGCCGTCAGGTTAGTCAGGACACCTGATAATAAATTGACTGAAAAATATTAAGACCATGAATGGCGGTCATTATCGACGGGCGAAGAGATTATTTTTTATCCGAATTTACCCAGCATCTAGATTTGCTTTCTGAGGCCAAGATAAGACATCTGGCTGGTGAGAGCCCAGAAACTCGGGATGCTTAATCTGGAGGGGAGTCGGGCCGATCGCGGTAGATGTAAATTGAGCCGAAGAAACCTTTAAGAAGCAGGCTAATATTGTGCAGTTGTATCGAATTTTCAGAGGAAATGCTCTGGGTGAAACCATTAGCCTCGCAGTTTGGAGGTGCCATCGATTTCGTGACGGAGTAAAGGATGCTGTGCACCCTCAAACGTTTAGCTGAATCGGATGGATCACATTGATTCGAGGACGGTCCCCTGCTGGCGAATGAATTATTGTCAGAACTTGTTTGCGGACGTGAAGCGATTTTAGAATAAGTAGTTTTGTATTGGCCGGTCCTGAGAGGACTGCTCAAATTGAATTTAGTTGATCGTAGTAGGGGAAATCAAAATTTATATAGCTGCTATGCGTGTCTGCCTACTGATTACATTCGCTCTTATTGAGGCGGTTTCGCTCTTCTCCAGCCCTCGTCCGGCTTTAGAGCGACCGAACGTAGTGATCTTGTTTTTGGACGATTGTGGATACGGGGACTTTTCTCATACGGGGAATCCGAGTATCCACACGCCGAACATCTCGCAACTCGTCTCTGAAGGTCTCAATTTCCCTCAATTTTACACGGCCTCTCCGGCTTGTTCCGCCTCGCGCTACGCGCTCTTGACCGGTCGCAATCCGGCTCGGTCTGGATTTAATTGGGTGTTGGGGCCCGAGGCGGAAAAGCATATCCATACGAAGGAGATCACACTGGCGGAGGGGTTGAAATCTGCCGGATATTCAACCGCCATGTTCGGCAAGTGGCATTTGGGGAACCCCAACGAGGCAAATGGGTTTACCTCTAATGCTCTGCCGCTCGCCCATGGATTTGACTACTGGATTGGTTCGAACGTGTCCAATGACTACGATCCGGGCGCGAACTTGATCCGGAGCAAAGCGGGAGGAACCTCACCGGCTCCTGGATATGAAATCATCGAGAAAAACTATGCGAGGAATCAGGAACTGCAGGGATCGCTGACTGCCCGGTATACGGACGAAGCGATATCTTTCATACGGAACAATCGGGAAAATCCTTTTTTCGCCTACTTGGCCTACGGCATGCCTCATCTCCCAGTACACGCATCCAAGGAGGCGATAGGGAAGTCGAAACGCGGGCTGTATGGGGATGTGATCGAGGAAATCGACGCCAATGTTGGGCGGCTTCGCTCATTGCTCGACGAACTCGAATTGGCGGAGAACACGCTAATCGTTTTCACGTCCGACAACGGTCCCTGGATTCGATTCCAGGAAACGGCCGAGCACGAAATGTATGGGGAGGCCCGATTGAATATTGGCTCGGCTTTGCCCTTTCGGGACGGCAAGGGATCGACTTGGGAGGGAGGCGTTCGTGTTCCGGGGGTCTTCTGGTGGCCGGGTGTCATTGAACCGGCAACGGTAGTAAGGGAGCCCGCTTGCACCTTTGACGTCCTGCCAACGGTGTTTGCGTATGCGGCAGTGCCGGTCCCAACTGGTCGATCTTTGGACGGACGCGATATTCGTCACTATTTTAACCGGGCCCTTTACTCTGAGAAGGTTGACGACTTTCGGTTTATCTACACCGGAGCCTCGAGAAACGAGGTCTACGGCGTGCGGCGAGGTCCTTGGAAGGCCCATGTGAGACTCTACTCGCAGACGAAGAGTGACTATGGTTTTCAGGCCAACAGGGAAAAACCACTCCTTTTCCAGCTGGAGCACGATCCTTCCGAGCGGTTTGATCGAGCCAGTGAGCGACCGGATATGATCAAGACTCTGATGGGTGAAATTGATCATTTCGAAAGCCATCTTTCGTCGGAAGGCACATTCTGGCAGGAGCGTCCTTAGGCGTTCTAGATGTTTTTATTATGCTGGGCAACAAACCCATTTCCCGGCACGCCCGTAATTCATTGCCCTGCCATTTCGCGTTCAAAAGAGTAGGGCTCGCTAGAGTCCAATTAATGATGGCCAATCGGAATATTCATTGATTCAAGTATTCAATACTTTCCTTCTTATGTTAGATTACCCCCGCCCCTCGCTCGTACTCAAAGCGGCTCTCACTTTAACACTTTGCCTTTCGGGCTTTTTGAAAACGGTTCAGGCCTCTGAAAACCCCGGTTGGAAAAAGCTGACCCTGCACGACGATTTCTTTGCCGAAGGAGCAGGTTTTGGCGATATTGACGGCGATGGGAGAGGGGATCTCGTGAGTGGTCCTTATTGGTGGAAAGGACCCAGCTTCGTAGAGCGATACACCGTTTACAAAGCGGAACCCTTCGATGTTCGAAAATACTCTGATAATTTCTTTTGTTACGTACACGACATTGACGGCGATGGCGACAATGATGTTCTGGTGTACGGGTTTCCCGGGAAAGAGGCTCGTTTGTATTTGAATTCTGGTGATCCGGCCAGCACGAGCGATTGGGAAATGGTGGTCATTGCGGATCAGATTAGCCACGAATCTCCTGATTTTGTTGATATCGTTCCAGGCGGACTTCCGGAAATCGTCTGTTCCAACGACCGTGCTTTTGGCTATTATGAAGCGGGTACGGACCCGACTGAACCCTGGAAATGGAATCCGGTTTCTGAGGCGGGCGAGACGGTGCCCAGGTTCGGTCACGGGTTAGGAACAGGCGATATTGATGGAGACGGGGATCTGGATGTCATCGATCGATACTCGTGGTGGGAAAACCCGGGTACGAGTCGGTCGAGCGGAAGCTGGAAAAAACGGCCCTGGGTATCGGAGCCATACGAGCGCGGTGGGGCCCAGATCCATGTTCACGATGTCGATGGGGACGGTCTTAACGACATCGTTACCTCGCTGAATGGCCATGGATACGGACTGGCTTGGTTTCGGCAGACTCGAGGCAGCGGTGGTTCGACTGCGTTTGAGCGCCACGATATTATAGGGGAAAGCTCAGCCCAGAATCCTTACGGGGTCGCTTTTAGCCAGTTGCACGCGGTCGAGCTCAAGGACATCGATGGAGACGGTTTGAAGGACATTGTAACCGGCAAACGGTGGCACGCTCACTACGGCAAAGATCCGGGCAACAACCAGGAACCCGTGCTTTACTGGTTCCAATGCGTCCGCTCTAGCGATAGCGTGGAGTTCGTACCTTATCGAATCGACAATGGGAGCGGGGTCGGCGTGGACGTGCTTGTAGAAGATTTGAATGGGGACCAGCTCCTCGATGTTGTGAGCGCGAGCAAGAAAGGGGTCAGTATTCATTTTCAAAAAGCGGACATGATGACGAAGGCTCCTATCCTTTGGAAAGTGCCCGGGGGACGCCCCGATACGGAATGGGCGGACAGTCTGGGCCCTGAAGAAGCGGCCCGCAAGATGGAGGTGCCGGAAGGGTTCCACGTTGATTTGATCGCCTCGGAACCAGATATATTCCAGCCCATCGCCATGTGTTTCGACGCTCGTGGACGTATTTGGGCAGTGGAAGGAAAAACGTATCCGCAGCGATCCCTAGGCGAAAAGGGAGACGACCGAATCCTAATCTTCGAGGACCAGGATGGCGATGGCGATTTTGAAACGAAAAAAACCTTCATGGAAAACCTCAATTTGGTGAGTGGAATTGAAGTTGGATTTGGTGGTGTGTGGATAGGGGCAGCTCCCTATTTGCTCTTTATCCCGGATGCTAACGGCGACGATGTGCCTGATGGCGTTCCTGAGATCCTGCTGGACGGCTGGGGCTATGAGGACACGCACGAGACACTAAACAGTTTTACCTGGGGGCCGGACGGTTGGCTTTATGGCTGCCACGGCGTGTTCACGCACTCGAAAGTGGGCAAACCCGGAACGCCCGAAGCAGAGCGGGATCCCATCAACGCCGGTATTTGGCGCTACCACCCGACGCGCCACGAGTTCGAGGTCTTTGCCTGGGGAACCAGCAATCCGTGGGGGTTAGATTTTGATGAAAACGGAGACTGGTTCGCAACCGCGTGTGTTATACCTCACTACTATCAGATTACTCAAGGCGGGCGCTATTTTCGTCAGGCCGGACAGCATTTTAACCCCTATGTTTACGACGATATTGAGACCATCTCAGATCATCTGCATTACGGCGATGGCACCTTCGCTTCGATGAAGGGCGACGGTAGGGTGGATCGGGCTTTGCAGCGCGAAAAAGCGGCGGATACCTCAGCGCTAGGGGGCGGACACGCTCATTGTGGACTGGTCATCTATCAAGCGGAGACGTTTCCCGAGGAGTACCGGGGTGATTCTTTATTCCATAATTTGCATGGGCATCGAATCGTGCGGGAAACGCCCGAGAAAGACGGTTCGGGACACATTATTCGCCACTCCCTAGATTTTGCTTTGGCCAATGATCATGCCTTCATCGGGGTCGCTCTCATGCAAGGACCCGATGGGGCCGTGTATGCGTCTGACTGGCATGATCCGCAAACCTGTCATCACCGCGATCCCCACATATGGGACCGGACGGATGGGCGGATTTTTCGTATTCGTTACGGGGAAAAGGCGACGACGAAGATAGAATTGCCCAGCGCATCCGATCAGCAGCTAGTCAAGCATTTGTCTAATGATAATGCCTTTATGGCACGGCAGGCTCAGCGATTATTGCAAGAACGAGCCCACTCGGAAAATCTGGATGAAACATACGTCGCAAAGGTGCTCAAGGACCTCTTAAATAATCATCCATCCAGAAGCGTTCGTCTTCGGTCGCTGTGGACGATGCAAGTTTGCGAATTGATTAGTCCAAATGAAATGTATTCGCTGCTTCGAGACAGCGATGAGTTTGTCCGCAGCTGGGCCGTCCAGTTTATAACGGAATCGAGTTCGAGGCTGGAAAATAGAATCCTGGGCCAATTTGTGGAGATGGCGAGGAACGAGAAATCGCCGGTAGTTCGCCGGTACTTGGCAGCAGCCTTGCAACGAATTCCCCAGAAGCAGAGATGGGGACTAGTGGAGGCGCTTTCATCGCGACTGGTAGATGTGAACGACCAGAATATTCCCTTGCTCGTCTGGTATGGGACAGAACCATTGATTACTGAGTCGCCCGCCAAAGCGATCGAAATTACGGACCAATCGGCTTGGAGCGAGTTGGGTGCGTTTACGCAACGAAGGGCAGCAGCTTTCGAGCGCGGACGGAACGAGCTTTTGGCCCATGTCTCAAGCTCAGTATCTCCTGCCCAGTTTATCGATCGGTGCCGTCAGTTTCTCACTGCTTTAGGTGAGCAAACGAACTTGGAGCAACCTGAATCATTAGCGACCTTTATCGCCAGTGGCCGTAATCTGGATAATGACCAAGTGGATATAATGATCCTGCACATTCGAGCCCGACTGGGTGATGAAGATGCGTTTCCCTATTGGAGAGGTGTTCTAGCGGATGGAAGTCGATTGCCGCGTTTAAGGACGGAAGCATTGGAATTGCTTCAGCTCGGGGGCGATTCGGACGTGGGCGATGTCGCGGCTTCGTTATTGTCTGATCCCGAATTTCGCGGCCCGGCGCTCAAGGCCTTGAAAATGTATCTGGATCTGGAAACGGCGGGGAACTTGGTTATGGCCCTGCCTAATTTCCCCTTAGACCTGAGAAACGAAGGAATCAATCTGCTGGGTTCCAGAGCGGATACAACGATCTTGCTGCTCGATTCAATTCAGTTTGGGAAAGTGGCGTCTTCGCTTGTTTCGCCCGTGCTCATGAGACAGATGAGATCTCACCGAGACGCTCGAATCGATGAACGCATGAATTCAATTTGGGGAGAAATTAAGCCCACCCCTTCCGATATTCCCCGGCAGATCCGTCGCTGGAAGTACGCATTGACTCCTGAGTGGCTGAGTCGGGTCGATTTGTCCTATGGACGTCATGTGTTTGCCAGTACTTGTGGGGCTTGTCACACGCTATTCGACGAGGGGGTTGCTCTCGGACCTGATTTAACGGGTTCCAATCGAGCCAATCTAGACTACATTCTCGAAAACGTGCTGGCACCCAATTCGATTGTCGGGGATGCCTATCAGTTGAATGTGATCACTACGATAGATGGGCGTTCGATTAGCGGAATGGTTTCCAGCAAGGATGATCAAATTATTGAAATCGCCATGGCTGGCGGGGCCACATCCCGAATTCAGGTGAGCGAAATCAAGGAGCGAACGGTTCTTGAGCAATCCATGATGCCAGCGGGTCTCTTCGACGCAATTCCGGAAGATGATGTGGCGGCTCTGGTGGCCTATCTTGCGAGTCCCGTGCAGGTCGAGAAAATGGAGTCAGCGGAATGAAAACGCCTCTCATCTGCCTGCTAACGTTTCTGTCTTCGACGCTTCTCTCAGCTCAAGAGAAGCCAAATGTAATTATCATTTTCTGCGACGACATGGGTTACGCCGACATTGGTCCGTTTGGAGCGGAGGGGTACGAGACCCCGAACCTTGATCGCATGGCGGAAGAGGGGATGCGTTTTACCGATTTTCATGTGGGGGTATCGGTGTGCAGTCCCTCTCGCTCGGCATTGATGACAGGATGCTATCCATTGCGAGTCGGAGTGCCGGGAAACTTTAGCCCACGTTCCGCGACGGGATTGAATCCCGATGAGGTGACGATCGCGGAAATCGTGAAGCAGTCTGGATATGCGACGGCGATGTATGGAAAGTGGCACCTTGGACATAAGCCGGAGTTCCTCCCCACAAGCCAGGGCTTCGATGAATGGTTTGGCCTGCCTTACTCAAATGACATGTGGCCGTATCATCCCGATCCGCGCTACAATTTTCCCGATCTGCCCTTAATGGAGGGCGAGACGATCCTGAACCCAGCCATCCTTCCTAAAGATCAGGTTCACCTCACGACTTGGTATACCGAGCGGACGGTTTCCTTTATCGAAAAAAACAAGGACCACGCATTCTTCATCTACCTGCCGCATGCGATGCCGCATGTACCCCTGTATGCGTCGGATAAATACGCGGGAAAGACGCCGACCGTATATGGCGATATCATTTCGGAAATCGATTGGAGCGTTGGCCAAATTCTGGACGCCTTGCAGCGAACGGGAATCGATGAGAAGACGCTGGTAGTGTTCACCTCAGACAATGGACCGTGGCTGCTCTATGGAAATCATGGGGGGTCGGTGGGCCCGTTGCGCGAAGGCAAGGGGACGCAGTTCGAAGGCGGCTTCCGCGTGCCATGCATCATGCGCTGGCCGGGGACGATTCCAGCGGGACGCGACTGTAATGCCTTGACCGCGACCATGGATCTCCTTCCCACGGTAGCGGCCCTTGCAAGGGTTGAGTTGCCCGCCAAACGAATTATCGATGGAAAAGACATACGGCCGCTTATTTTTGGGGAAGAGCCGAAATCGGCTCTCCGCGAAACCCTTTATTATTATGGGGGGAAAAACTTGCGAGCTGTCCGTAAGGGCCCATGGAAACTCGTCTATCCGCATACCTACTCCGTACCCGGACCTCCTGGAGCAGACGGTATCCATGGCCAGTATGGTAGGCGTACGATCGAAAAGTCTCTTTTCCACTTGGAAACGGATGTGGGCGAAACGAGAAATCTCCTAGCTCACTACCCAGAAGTGGCCCGTGAGCTGGAAGCGCTAGGGGAGAAAGCCCGCCAGGATCTGGGCGATGGGGAACGAGAAGGAGCAAACCGTCGTCCTGCAGGGAAACTGGGTAATTAGGCTAGTTTTGATATCCGAATTCACTATGTCCAATAGACTTAGGCCACGAGGTAACTACCGTTTGTAGGACTCCTTTTTTAATACCTCGCAATAATTTTACCCGGTTCCTCATGAAAAAACTCCTAATTCTGCTGTCCGTTCTTAATCTATTGAGTCTAGATGGCCGGTCTCCCAATTTCGTCGTCATTTTTTGTGACGATTTTGGATACGGTGATCTCGGTTGTTTTGGCAATCCTACCATAAAGACCCCCAACTTGGATCGAATGGCCTCCCAAGGTCAAAAGTGGACTCAATTCTATGTAGCGGATCCCGTTTGTACTCCGAGCCGTGCGGCTTTGCTTACGGGTCGATATCCGATCCGAAATGGAATGACTTCAGGCGAGAGGGTCGTTCTTTTTCCCGATTCTGCGGGCGGCCTACCCGCCAGCGAAATCACGATCGCGGAAGTGTTAAAGGAGAAAGATTACGCCACCGCGGCAATCGGGAAATGGCATCTCGGGCATTTGCCGCAGTATTTGCCCATGGAACATGGTTTCGATTCCTATTACGGAATACCGTATTCAAATGATATGGACTTTGTTAAAGGGGTGCCCAATTACAGAAAGGGGGTAGGTAACCCTAACTTTTATCCGGATATCAAAAACTATAATGTTCCGTTGCTGGAGAATTTGGACGTGATCGAACGTCCTGCTGAACAGAATACGATGACACAACGGTGCACTCTGAAAGCAGTCGACTTTATAGAGGAAAATAAGGATAAGCCCTTCTTTCTCTATCTGGCTCATTCCATGCCGCACATTCCGCTCTTTGTTTCGGAGGAATTTCGGGGGAAGAGTGCGCGCGGACTGTACGGAGACGTGCTGGAAGAGATCGATTGGGGGGTAGGAGAGATTCTCAAGGCGATCAAGGACGAAGGGATCGAAAAGGATACGATTGTGGTATTCACAACGGACAACGGTCCTTGGCTGGCATTCAAAACGCACGGAGGATCCGCGGGACCCCTGCGGGCAGGGAAGGGGACGACCTTTGAAGGCGGCCAGCGGGTGCCAACCATTTTCTGGGGACCTGGCAGAGTTAAACCGGGAACGGTCAGCGAGATGGGTTCTACTCTGGACTTGCTGCCAACCTTTGCCGCCTTAGCGGGCACCAAAACTCCTGCAGACCGAAAGATGGACGGCTATGACCTGTCGCCGGTTTTGTCGGGTGAAGGGAAAAGCCCGCGAGACACATTTTACTATTGGGCCCGAGCCCGATTACATGCGGTCCGATCCGGTCCGTGGAAACTGCATGTGCTGCAGCGCGAACCGATTAATTACGGAAGGTTGGCTCCCATGGAAGGACCTGAGCTCTATCACTTGGAAGCTGACATTTCCGAGGCTTACGATGTGGCCAAAACGCATCCCGAAATTGTGGCAAGGCTTTTGAGGACGATTAAAGCCCATGAATTGGATACAGAGGATTCGTTACCCGATCAGTTAGCAGCTAGGATAAAGTAGCGATCAAATGAAGTTCTTGATTCCCCATGGATTCAAAGCCGCGAAGCATGTCCTATTACCTAATCTGTCGGTGGTTTTGGCTTTGTTCGCTAGGGCACGACGGCCCGGCGTGTCGCATTGGTTGAGCTACTTGCACGGCACGCCGGGGCGTCAGCCCTACCTTGAATCAACCTTTCCGTGAAACACACCTTTTTTCTTTTAGTTCCTCTCCTTTCGTTTTCGCTTTTCGGATCGAAAGCGACTCCTCTCTTCGATCTCAATTCGATACGTGACGCATCGACGCTTGAGGCCGAAATACTAGGTGATTGGCAACTGGCCCAACAGGATGCGTGGGAGAAGACGCCTTTGCAATCCGATTGGGGAAGGGTACAACGCGACCATCTGGATTTTCCCGGAAAGCCTAAACGACTTGATATCGTCACTGTTCGTAGACAAATTTAGAAAGGTTGCCTTTAATCATTTTTGGACCCTATTTGAGTAAACCCCAAACCGTTTAATTTAAACGAGACCCCTAACAATCATGGTACAAAATTCAATAAAATCGCCGGATAAAAGTCTATCATGCTGGTCTTTCAATCGAAGAACACAGTATTCGAGCTTTGAAGCCCAATTGGTTTCGGGTGCACTGGGAGCCGAAATTAGCGGGATCGATATTTCGAAGCGGCTAAGCGAAGAGGTGGTCGCCGACCTGAGACAAGCCTTGCTGGACCATTTGGTGATCTTCTTTCGAGACCAGAATTTGGGACCCGCTCAGCAAATCGCCTTTTCTCGACGGTTCGGTGAACTGGATGAACATGATTTTGTGAAAGGGATGGAAGGCTATCCCGAGTTGATTCGTCTGGTGCGAGAAGCCGATGAAGAAGGAATGAATTTTGGCGGGGTGTGGCATTCGGATGTTACACACATGGAGTGCCCGGCACTAGGTTCTGTGCTTTATGCCCTGGATGTACCTCCCTTCGGCGGCGACACGTTGTTTGCTAACCAGTACCTGGCCTACGAAACACTTTCGCCTGGAATGAAAGAAATGCTCGACGGGCTCACGGCGATTCATTCGGCGGAGGGCCCCTTCGGGCCTCACGGACGGTCGAAAACCAATTGGAAGAACATGCAGGTGGAAACGAGCGAAAAGGCGTTGATCGAGGTGGAACACCCAGTCGTTCGGACACATCCCGAAACGGGACGTAAAGGACTTTTTGTGAATGGAACGTTTACCCTACGCTTCAAGGGGTGGAGCGGTGCCGAGAGCGAACCGCTCTTGAAGTTTCTCTTTCGCCATGCGAGTCTAGAAGCCTTCACCTGTCGTTTTCATTGGCAGCGGGGTTCGGTTGCCTTTTGGGACAATCGAAGTTTGATGCACTTTGCCTTGAATGACTACAACGGATACCGAAGGGAAATGCTGCGATCCACCATCGCGGGGGATCGTCCTTATTGATTTCCGCAGGGAAGCTTAGCCTCTTGACACGTTTATCAGAACCAATCTGCATTTACCGATAAAGTGTGGGAGTTCTAGGGTCTCATCTCGTTATCTCTTGCATGTGAAACGTATCTCTAAAGAATTTAATCAAACCTTATGAAGCCAAAGTACCCCTTGTCTCGCCGCAATTTTATCGCGGCTTCTGCAGCCGGCATTTTCGTTCCCACGATCATCCCTTCAAGCGTTTTAGGATTGGGCAAACGTCCCGCTCCTTCGAATCGGATCAACGTCGCTTGCATTGGATTTGGGACGATCGCGCACAGTACGGTAACAGGATTTCTGAGGGATGATCGGGCTCAAATCGTGGCGATGGCCGATCCTAATCGGAAGTCGGGGAGTTATGGCTATGCTGGAGAAAAGGAAGGCGGGCGTCTTGTTGGGATGCAAATCGTCAATGAGTTTTATGCGGAGGCAGAAGGCAGAACCCATTATCGTGGCTGTCGGGCCTATGAGGACTTTCGCGACTTGCTGGACAACGAGGATGTGGACGCAGTCAATATTTCGACACCGGATCATTGGCATGCGGTGATGGCGGTCTACTGCGCGAATCTCAAAAAGCACGTTTATGGGCAGAAACCATTGGCGGTGACCGTTGATGAAGGACGAAAGATGGTCAAAGCGGTGAATCGCAACAAGATCACTTGGCAAACCGGTAGCCAGCAGCGTTCCGAATCCTATTTTCGCGAAGCCGTTGAGTTCGTACAAAACGAGCGCATCGGAAAATTGAAAACGATCCAAATCGGATTGCCCGGTGGGCACTCCGATTGGAATCAGATGAGCGACCGCCAAGCGGCGGAACCCGTCCCAGACGGATTGAACTACGATCTATGGGAAGGACCCGCTCCGCATCGTGATTATCGTCCCGCATTATTGCCGCTCAATTGGCGCCACAATTTCGACTATTCAGGTGGCATGATCACCGACTGGGGTGCACACCACATGGATATCGCCCAATGGGCCATGGGTATGGATGAAAGTGGCCCCATTAGGATCGATAATATTAAGGCTGAGCTTCCAGCAAGTAGCGCGATTTACAATACGGCGCCAAAGTTTCATTTCGAATGTACTTATGCTAGCGGTGTGAAAATGGTCGTGACCGACACATCCGAAAACCCCCAGGGCATTTTGTTCGAGGGTGAGGGAGACAAAAGTATCTTTGTTAAGCGAGGAGAGATAAAGATGAACCCTTACGAGTTGCGCCGGGAGAGGATTCAAGACAGTGAGATCCGAGTGTATAAGAGTACCAATCACATCGCAGATTTCCTCGATGGAATCGAAACGGGAAAACGCACCGCGGCACCGATCGAAGCCAGCCATCGCTCCATCTCTATTTGTCACCTGGCAAATATTGCGATCCGTCTCGGTCGGGACTCGCTTGAGTGGGATCCAAAACGGGAACGCGTGATAAACGACGACGCTGCCAACAAGATGCTTAGCCGCCCCATTCGCGGTGGCTGGAAGTTGCGTTAACCCGAGATCGCCCGCTACCCAGAATTCGTTCCGTGGTTTCTCAGATGCTTTGGAAGGTCCGGCTTAGTACGACAAGCTCGACAAGGTCGTAGAATCCGTTGCCACGCCGGTCGAGCTCTTCCACAATCGCGTCGATCGCGGGTCGGTCTGCGGGCTCCATGCGACGCCCTGTGGCGTAGGATATGAGTTTAGAGGTGAACGCTCGGGCAATTTGTGTCTTTCGTTCGAGGAGAACGTCCTTGAATTCGACAATTCCATTATACTCACTCCCATTTGGCATCTTTCCGGAAGCATCGACCGGAATGTTCTTAGCATATGAGTCTCTCCATTGTCCGATCGCGTCGAAAGACTCAAAGGCGAAACCCATCGGGTCAATTTTTCGATGGCAATCATAGCAAGTGGGATTTTCCCGGTGTTTTTCCAACTGTTGACGAATGGATGTGGTTCCCCGTGTGTCGGGATCAAAGGGCTCAACATCGGGAGGGGGTGGTGAAGGTGGGGTGCCAAGGAGATTCTCGAGCATCCATACGCCTCGGACAACCGGTGACGTGTCGATCCCGTTTGCGGTCACAGTCAGAATCGAAGCCTGGCCCAGTATGCCAGAGCGACGGTTATCAGGGATTGCGGTCATCTTGAATTCGGACCCTTGAATATCCGGGTAGTCGTAAAGTTCCGCCAGCGATCCATTAATGAACGTGAAGTCTGCGTCAATAAACTCGGAGAGCGGCCGATTCTCTTCGAGCATATGTTTTGAAAAGAGGAGGGTCTCGGTACGCATGTGCTCTTTCAGATTTCGGGCGTAGTAGATAGGGAATGCCTTTCGGTCAGGGGGCTGGGTGCCAAGGTCTTTTAGCGTCAGGAGACTGTCGACAAAGCTATCGAGGAATGCTTGAGACTTCGGGTCACTCAACATTCGACCTATCTCGCTACGAAGTGTATCGGGTTTTTTGAGACTATTATTTTCGGCGTGACGCAGCAGGGGTTCGTCGGGAATAGACGACCATACGAAGTAGGACAGCCTCGAAGCCAGTGCGTAGGAGTCCATTTCCTGTCCGGATTCGCTGGGTTCGTGGAGGTAGAGAAATGAAGGGGAGCAGAGAATGCGCTTAAGAGCGTCTTTGTAGGCCTGAAAAGGCTTAGCTCCATCATCAACTCGGTTTTCGACGAACTCCATTATTACATCCACCTCACGATCCGCAACTGGTCGCCGATAGGCGTTGGCCGAGAAATCTGTAATCAGCTCCCGTATTCGGTCCTGGGAAAAGGGGATGTCGCCCAGCAATGCCTTCTGGGAAGGAGAAGGCCAACTGTCGTAGATAGGACCTGTAATCTCGACCTCGTGTATTTGAATGTGGGGGAGTTCTCCGTATTTCATTGCGATCAGTCGGCGATCGGAAAAGTCTACGTTTTTGATTTCCCGATTTGCCTGGGTGCTGATCGCATTAGCGATGGGCCCGAAATTCCCCCTCAGTCCTACCATTCCATTGGGGTAAGTGAATCGAGGAGTGATGCCGGCGTCTAGCCAGACCGTGGCCTCTTTCCATTCCAGGATGTCGTCTTTCAGTTCGAAGTGGGCGAGCTGGGGTTCAATCGGCTGGGGACGGCTTAGGTCGCCATAACGATGGTCTCCAGGAACGATCGCCAGTTGAATCGGCTCCTTTTGGTTGGTCGAGACTCTTCTTTCCGGGTGATCGTGTATCCGATTTTTGGCGATCGTTTTGGCTCTAATTTTGTAGAATCCATCGTGAGGCACTCCTTGCTCGAAGCCGTGAATCTTCGCATAAGCGCCTTCGTGCCGTTGTGAAAGGGGCGTTTCGTAAAGCGCGATGAATTCAAAGTTGGCCCAGTCCCTCAGGGCCCCATCGAGCTCAGGCTGTTGGCGAAAATTCTCCGTGAAGCGATAGGTTTTCTGGGGAGGCCGTTCTGAATCGGCAAAGACCTTTTCAATGATCTGATCGGCTGCCTCGAGGTATTGGTCCAATAAATAGGCTGAGGTGACTAGCTGGTCTCCGATGGTGTCAAGGTGGTGGTCCGTTTGGTCTCGAGGAAACGACTGGGTTGGATCGAAACTTGTGGTATCAATATGCAGCAAATCTCGAATCGTATTACGATATTCTCTATGATTAAGACGCCTGAACACCGTTTGCTGGCCAGTGCTCTTAAGTGTTGCATAGTGCTCATCCAACGTGGACGTAAGCAATTCGACGATACGTTTAGTTTCACTGGCGCTCGGTTGTTCCTCCTCCTCGATGGGTGGCATTTCTCCGAGATTGAGAATGTCGAGGATTTCCTGAACATGGAGGAGCGTGAGGGTGTCGGTGATGGGAAGTTTTAAGGTGTCCCAACGCCGGTCTCCTTTCTGTTTCTTCTCGCCGTGGCAGCTAATGCAGTAGCTCTCAAGATAAGGCTGGAGCTCCGATTCCAGATCGAGCGCTACCTGCTGGGACTCACACCGAAGACGGGGAAGGAGAGCGGTGCAAAGGAAAATGCCCACGACTGTAAGTCTAACCGCAGCCATCGCAAAATCTGGGAATGGATTTCTAAACACTTTGAAAATCTCGAAGCGTGCCGGTGCTTGTCGCAAAGTAGTCAGACTCAATGCCCAGCCTGTTCAAGATGGAAAGGTAGAGGTTTGATAAGGGAGCTCCTCGGCGCCCTTTATCCAGAAACGAAAGATGCTGCCCATGTCGGAATCCGCCCCCAGCTACCATGATAGGTAGATTGGTGTTCGTATGGGAATTGGCGTTGCCCATACCGGAGCCAAAGAGGACCACGGTGTCGCTGAGCAATGACTCGGTATGATCGGATTCCTGCTTAGATCCCAGTTGTTGCAGGAATCGGGCGAACTGTTCGGTCTGATGCTGCTCAAGGGTGATCAAGTCTCGAATCTTGCCGGGCTGCTTTCCGTGGTGGGAAATAGAATGGTAGCCGCCCGAAACTCCCAATGCAGAAGTGTCGAATCCTTCACTTGAGATCTCAAGTGTTGCGATGCGGGTGGAGTCAGTTTCTAGGGCTAGCAGTATCAAATCGTAGAGCGTCGGCAGATCCTGCACAATGCCATTGTTATCCGGTCGGTCGATTGGCGCGGTGGGTTTGGGCACGTCGATCCAGCGACTGTTTTGCACGACAGCTCGTTCCGCGTCACGAACCGCGGTGAAGTATTCGTCCAGTTTTTCGCGATCGCGATTGCCAACCCGTTGAGCGAGGCTCTTGGCGTCATCTTGAACGGAGTCGAGTATCGATTTCTTTAGGGCTGACCGTTTGGCAGCGGAACGTTTCCCTTCGGAGGAATCCTCCACAAATAGAGTATCAAAAAGTTTGCTTGGGTCACTGATCGGCGGAACCCGAACACCTGATCGGGTCCACGACATTTGGCAACCATTGTGAAGCCCGCTTTCCGAGCCCACCGTAAGCGAGGGAAAACGCGTCTCGTGGCCCAGCGATTCTGCGATGCGCTGATCAAGGCTGATGTTGCCATCAGGCATGTTTTTCGCATCTACGCTGAGAACACCTGAGAGGAAAGAATGCACGCCGAAATGTCCCCCTGTCAGACCGTGATCGAGTCCGGAGAATATCGTGAAGTCCTGCTTGAGGGGCTTGAGCGGGTTGAGAAGCTGGGGGAAATCGAAGTTGGACCCTAATGTCTCGGGAAAAAAGGCGGGCTGGTACATCCCGAACGAGTTTCCGACGGCGACAAACCTCTTGGGATTCGGCGGGCTCTTGGCGATGGCGAAAGCGGGTGTCATTGCCTCCAGGTAAGGAAGGGCGAGGCAGACGCCTGCGCCTTTCAGGAAAGAGCGGCGGGAAATGTGTTTTGAGAATGCGATGTTCATCAGTCTCGAAGTGGTGTAATTTGGGTTCTAATCCTCAATCGTGACAAGTTGAGTCCTTTAACTGTATATTGCAAGATACTCGAGTATTTCGGACACTTTCCGCACTTCTTATGGTCTTGCCATCTGTTGCGCGTCGGAAAGGGTTAACGATCATGCGCATATCCCGTAGTATTGGTTCCCTCTTCCTTGGTCTCATCTTGGCTTCAATCGCAATGGGTCAAACCGCTAATAAGCCCAATATGCTGTTTATCCTCCTCGACGATTTGGGCTACGGAGACCTTTCATCGTACGGCGCCACGGATCTGGACTCCCCCCGCATCGATGCCCTGATGGCAGAGAGCCTCCGGTTCGATCAGTTTTACTCCAATTGCACGGTGTGTTCGCCTACTCGGGCTTCGTTGATGACAGGGTGCTATCCCGATAAGGTCGGCGTTCCAGGAGTCATTCGCCAAAACGCCGCTAATAGCTGGGGGTATTTGGATCCGAACGCGATTACCCTTCCGCAGATGTTGAAGAAGGCGGGCTATCATACCGCAATGGTGGGGAAGTGGCACTTAGGTTATGAGTCTCCCAACATCCCCAATGATCGAGGCTTTGATTTCTTTCACGGATTCCTAGGCGATATGATGGACGACTACTACAATCACCGTCGAGGGGGCGTGAACTGGATGCGCTACAACCGCAAGGAAATCGACCCTGTGGGCCATGCGACGGAATTGTTCTCTGATTGGGCGATCGAATACTTCGAATCCCGAAAAGGGAAAAAGGACCCCTTCTTTCTCTATCTGCCCTATAACGCGCCGCATTTCCCTATTCAGCCTCCCGATGACTGGCTGGAGCGGACGAAAAAGGAGAAGCCTGAACTGTCCGAAGGCCGTGCCAAAAACGTGGCCTTCATCGAGCATACTGATTACCACATTGGTCGCGTGCTGGATGGGCTCGAGGCCAGCGGGCTGAGGGACAATACTCTGATCGTCTTCAGCTCAGACAATGGAGGTGCTGCCAATTATTTCCAGTCAAACGGAAAACTGCGTGGTGCCAAACAAGACCACTGGGAAGGAGGCATTCGCGTACCTACCTGTGTTAACTGGCCTGGGCATATACGTGCCGGAAGAGTGGATACAATTGGCATAACCATGGATTTCTATCCTACGCTTTGCGATCTCGCAGGGATCCCCGTGAAACATGAAACCGACGGGGTGTCACTCTTACCGTTCCTGATGCAAGGAGATGATTCGGGTTTGAACGATCGCACCTTGTTCTGGGTAAGAAGGGAAGGAGGGGCCACTGGCTATCAAGGCCGTGCCTATTATGCGGTGCGTCGTGGTCCGTGGAAACTCGAGCAGAGCACGTCCTTCGCTCCCATGGAGCTGTACAACTTGGATGACGACCCGTTGGAAACCACGCCCGTGGATGATCGAAAAATCACTGCCGAACTAGGAGCAGCACTGATGCTTCATATTCAGGAAGCTGGAGAGATCCCTTGGCAGAAGAAATAGGGCGTTCTGGGCCCCTATGGTGAAGCCTTTGGAATGGCACCTTGGGATACGGTTTTGAAACGAAAGAGAGACTGACTAACGAATCTTGAACCTTTTACAGTTTTTAACAATATTGAAATCTAAGCTGCTCTGGCCCTTTCGAGATTACGTAAACGGGCTGTTTTATGGCGGAATTAGCACCTGTTCGGACAAGGCAATTTTATGACACTCCAAATTTGGCTTGCTCGGTAGGGATCAATGCGTTCGCCTTTTTTCTATCTAGGTTTCCAACTCATTTAACCTCTAAATTTACCATCTGAGTTCTATGAAAAATAGCCGATTTAGTGTTGCAATTGGGTTCGCTAGCGCGACCGCAGTTCTACTTTCAATTAGTCCGCCTGTCATCGAAGCCCAATCCGCCTTATCTGGGTCCAGAATTTCCGAAGATCCCGAGTTTTTTATTACCTTGGATACCTACGTGAAATACGGCGGCGATATCGATGTGATCGATGGTCTGACAGGCCAAGCCTACCATTCAGACAATGCGGTTGTTAAGGCGATCCATTCCAGCTTTCCCCAAATCATGGGTGGGCTCCATGTAAAGCTTCTTGAACTGGAGGCCCGTTACATGAATTTCTACCTTTCTCAAGGCGTTCAGCACGATCGAGAGCTTGCCGCCTTGGCAGAATCCTTTGGGATTACACGATTCTCAATGGACCGATCACGATGGATGGTGAGAGAAAAAGCGATTCTGCAGAGGCTGGATAAAGAGCCCTTCTTTCAGATTACGGAATTGGTCGTCTGGGAAAAGGAATACCTCGACGAGGAACTGCCGGACAACAAGTGGGCCAAGAACATTCAATTCAATCCGGACACTCAGTCTTGGGAGCGGCGAGTTTTGACCGAATGGAATGTAAACACCGTCCAGGTTACAAGATGGAATAACGGTCAGTTGAACACTAATGTCCAAATGGTCGAAAAGCTTCAGGGCTTAAACTTGGAGACGAACAAGGGGTTCCACATTATGGTCGGGGGCAGAGGGCTTGGTCAGTACGTTCAGCCAGGAGACTTCAGTGAAGTGACTGTTTCTTACCCGATGATCGTATCCAGAAAAGAAAACGCTGAGGAGCAAATCGAACGATTGCAGAAGCAAATCGTCGAGAACCTCAGCCACTTGTATGATCCATTTACGTGGGTGGCTCGGAGATCGACTCGATTCCGGACCGCCTTCTCATCGGAACTGATCAATTATTTCAAGGAGAGGAAGTATCGGGTTAAAGATCGCGATTGGTTCGATCCGGTTATTTGCCACTTCCTCAATGACGTAGTCACGGTGAAGCGATACGGTTTCAAAGAAGTCTACGATCTTTACCTGACCCAGCAATTCGCTAACTCCAAAAACGTATTAGGCAAAGATCTAGATCTTCTCAATTGGCACGAAGGCGAAAACCGGAAGGGCGAAAGTGTTAACCGAGATCGCAGAATCTGGCTGAATTTCGATAGGCCTGGCGGAGCCCGATTTGTCATGTTAGACGCGTATTTGAGATACGGAGACAAATTTATTGATGCGCTTCGAGAAAAGTTAACGAGCTTGAAAAAGAGGGAAGACGGCAAGGAATTAATACAAAAGGTCATCGCCGAAGTAAGCAATGTTCCGGCGGAAAAGTATATCCCGGCAGCCATCAAGGCCCAGAAAGCTGGACTGGAGCAATTTCGCGAAAAAATGAATTTCTAGCCGATGACGCATTTTTTTGGCAGGACGGTTCAAGTGGCCTCGGCCACGCTTTCGCTGTTCTTCCTGATGGACGCCGGCTGGTCACAGTCTGCCCTTTCTGAGGCGGGCGTTGGCGATGATGGCCAATTTCTGGTCGAGCTCGACGCTTATGTAAAATACGGCGGCAACATCGCTGTGATCGACGGGTTCACTGGAAAAAACTATCACAGTGACAACGCGGTGGTTAAGGCAATACATACGAGTTTCCCAAAAATCATGGGTGGACTTCATAACCGGCTTCTAGAGCTCGAGGCGAAGCACATGGCCTTCCAGATGACACAAGGGGTTGCTCACGGAAGGAAGTTGACCGTATTGGCGGATACATTCGGAATCAAGGGGTTTGAACTAGATGACGAAAGTTGGCTGCGAAAGGAAAGGACCATCCTTGCCCGACTACGCGCGAAACCGTTTTTCCAGATTAAGGAGATCATCGTTTGGGAAAAAGAGGGGCTCTCGGAGAGAGCTCTAAGGGGAAATAGGCGCGCTCAGAACTTGCGTTTTAATCCGGATTCGCTCACGTGGGAAAGAAGAGTCCTCACGGAATGGGAGGTGGCAATCCGGAATAAAAGGAACGTTAAAATCGTCAACAAGTGGCAAGGGTTGAATCTCGATACAAACAAGGGGTTCCACATCAGCGACACATTGCCTAATAGCGTGTATGTAAATGCCTTTCGAGAGGTAAAGGTTTCCTATCCCATTATCGTTTCGCGTACTGAAGACTCCGAAGAGCAAATCACCCGAATTCAGCGGCAAATCGTCAGAAACCTCAGCTATCTTTACGATCCTTTCTCTTGGGCTGCACGTCGCAATACGCGATTTCGGACGAAGTTTTCTTCCTCTTTGGTTAACCACATGAAAAACAGGAGCTATCGCGTTATCGACCGCGAATGGTTCGATGCGGCAATATGCAACTTTCTCAATGATATGGTTACGGTAGACATGGATCCTCTCAATTGGCTTGAGGGAGAGGATCGCTCCCAGTCATTAAAAAAAGGGCCTGTCCGAGTCCGTTTCAGTTTCAACAATTCGGAAGGTGCGAGATTCGCTATGTTGGATATGTACCTGAGGTATGGATATGCGTTCGGTGAAAACCTGAGAAGTAAATTGGTCGCCCTAAAGAAAAAGGAGTCTGGTCGAGCTTTGGTTGAGCAGGCGATCGAAGAGGTTAGCGGCGTTCCTGCTGAAACCTATATAAAGGCCGCCCTGAAAGCTCAGGCTGAAGGGGTGTTGCAATACTGGGAAAAGTTGAATAGCCACCTATGATAGCAGATTTAAATCGGGCCTCGGAGCGAGGTTGTTGAACCATATGACCTTGCAACCGTGGAAAAAAATAGGCTTCTCAATGGGGATTGCTGTATTCGTAGCTATGCTACTGTTCTATAATCCCGTGCCAGAACAGCCTGCGGTTGGCAAGATGGCTGCGATCGCCGCGTTCATGGCTATCTTATGGATTACGGAAGCGATTCCCTTGGCCGCGACAGCACTAATACCCCTTGTAGCCTTTCCACTGACTGGGATCATTGATGCGGGTTCCACTTCGACGAGCTATGTGAACTCTATCACGTTTCTCTTCATTGGAGGATTCCTGATTGCCCTATCGATGGAGCGTTGGAATTTGCATCGCCGCATTGCCCTTAACATCATCAACGCAGTGGGGAAGAAAGCGGATATGCTGGTGCTTGGGTTCATGATTGCATCCGCGTTTCTGTCTATGTGGATTTCAAATACAGCTACAGCCGTAATGATGCTTCCGATTGGCTTAGCGATCATCTTGAAAATGGAAGAAGAGTTTGGCAAAGAAAAGGCTCATTCGATCTCGCTTGTTTTGATGCTGGGAATCGCCTACGGATGCTCGATCGGGGGCGTCGCTACACTCGTGGGAACGCCAACTAATTTGGCCTTCGTGCGTATCTTTAGCGAGGCCTTTCCAGAGGCTTCGCCAATTGCATTCGGGCAGTGGGTCATCATTGGTATCCCGTACTCGATTACTCTTATATTGGTGACTTGGTTTTTGTTAACCAAAGTCCTATGCAAGTTCGACAAGTCCTTGTCATTGGACAAGTCCCATGTTCGCGAGGAGCTGAAATCGCTGGGTCCGTTGGGGAAGGGAGAAAAGATGGTCCTCAGCGTATTTATGACGACGGTGTTCCTCTGGACGTTCCGTCGGAAGCTTGAGCTTGGATTTGTGTCTTTGCCCGGGTGGTCTGATTTGTGGAGCGGATTTGCGGGAATTGATGATGGCACGATCGCCATCGCTATGAGTATGCTGCTGTTTTTTCTTCCTGCTCGGGAAGGAGAAAATCCAGTGCGGATTTTGGAAGCGGATGTTTTTGGCAAGCTGCCTTGGGGTATCATATTGCTTTTCGGAGGAGGCTTTGCTCTGGCAGCTGGATTTGGAGCGAGCGGGTTATCGGAATACATCGGGGAAGGTTTCCGCTCTTTGGGCGAATTTCCTTCGTTGCTTTTGATCCTCGTGATCTGTCTCGGCGTGACTTTCTTGACAGAGCTCACTTCGAATGTGGCGACGCTTTCGATGCTGCTCCCCATACTGGCTTCCTGGGCGGTCAGTCTGCAAATGCATCCTCTCTTGTTCATGATTCCTGCGACGATCTCGGCATCGATGGCATTCATGATGCCGGTGGCAACGCCGCCCAATGCTGTAGTGTTTGGGAGTCAGCGGATCCGTATTTCCGAAATGGCTCGCACGGGATTGCTTCTCAATTTTGTGGCCATCGCTTTCACGATAATTGCCGTGTATGTGTTTTTCCCTTTGGTCACAGGAGATCCGATTGGGGCATTTCCAGATTGGGCGCAGTAGGCTAGGGCGCTAAGCCAATTATTGAGATCTGAGCTCGGATAAAAATATGGAATATTCTTTCAAATATTTGTGACTAAAACCCACTGTTTACGATCCGAAAGGAGCGATCTTTTACGAAAAATATTAAACTGGTTTAGATGTCGAAGATGAAAATCTCGGCACCAAACTCATGATTAATTTTGAAGCGTTTTGGCAGACATTAACGGAACAGGCTGTACTTTTCGGCCCTAAGATCCTCTTCGCGATTACAATTCTGATTTTTGGAAACTGGATTGCCAAGACGATCTCCAACGCGGTGCGGCGAGGATTGGAGATGCGTAAAGTTGAGCCTTCGCTCGTCGAATCCGACGGATCGCTGATTCACGCAGCACTAGTGGCTTTCGTGGCTCTCAGCAAAGTAGGCATCCAAACGACCTCCTCTGTACCGATTCACGGTGCGGCTGGTCTTGTCATTAGTTTAGCCTTTGAAGGTACGCTGTCCAATTATACCTCGGAAGTGTTGAATATTATTTTCATACCGTAACGGGTTGGAGACTACGTTTAAGAGGACAAAGTACTATTGGTGATTAGATACATGCTTGGGCAGAGAGAAATTAGTTAGATAAAGCGTCCCTAGATGAGTAAAGGGAATTAATTGGGAAAAAGCGAAGCGTCAAGGCCGGGAATGATGCGCAACGCGTTTTTGTAATAGAGTTTTTTCAGGATATCATCGGGAAGGTTGAGTCCGTACATGCGCCAAAATGCGTGGTAGCGTTTATAGTAAGGAAAGTATTCGTCGTTGCTCTCTAGGACGCGGAAATAGGTGGGGAACTCCTCGGGTCTGTAGGAGTCCTTTCCGAACAGAACGCGGTCCTGGTGTTTTTCGAAAAACCGATTCGCCATTCGGGGTTGTCGGCCGAGCTCGGCAATAATGGCTCCAATGCCAACATGCATATTTGGGATCTCGTCAAGTATCTCGCTCAGGCGACCCAGATCGTTGGCCAACCAACTCATATGGGCGGCTATGAAATTGGTGTCGGGGTGTTTCCGGAACATGTTGTGCTGCTCTGCGATGATCTGCTCCCAAGGAGCGGGATTCGTGTCCGAACGCTTGCGGCGAGAATGGATTTTTAGCTCTAGCCAACGTTCATTTTGATTGTCATGCGGCTCCCAGAACGGCTGCGGATCCGCCGAGTGGATAATCACGGGGATTCCCAACTCGCCACACTTTTGCCAAACAGGATCCAGGCGTGGATCATCGACAGCGACTCGTTTACCATCAATATCCTTATTGGAAAGACCAAGACCCTTGTAAACCTTTAGCCCCTTGGCCCCATTTTTCACATCTTCCTCGAGTTGGGCAACTGCATTCCTAGCCCAATTCGAACGGTCAACACCGTTGAAGTTCAGGTTGGTAAAAATGGCAAATCGCTTCGGGAATGCCTTTTCCACATTGCTAGCCATCGCTTTCAACTGCGATCCGCCGCGTCCGCTGAGGTTAACCATGATTTCCATATTCATGGCATCCATTTCCACGATACGGTCTGCCAGGTCGGAAGGTCCCATACGATACTGGTGACTATGGACATCGATAAACGGAAATTTCGCGCGATCAATTGGGTTCTCAGGGACAACTAGGGTCGAAGGGGGATCATAGTTTTCCCAGTCCAAGGTCTGAGCTCCGTAGATCGTCCCGACTAAGCTTATTATTGTGATGAGGGTGGCTTTGGCGTTCATGGCAAATAACTTGTGTCGAAAGGTTGTGGCAGCTTGCTGATAGAAACTAGGCGGGAAATTCACCTATGTAAGTCGATTTTGCAGGAACGTCCAAGGAAAGCCAGTGCCTTTTTTTCTCGGAGCGATTCGATTGCGGAAGTAAACGTTGGAGTCGCCAAAAAGCGAGCTGAGCCAGCAGGGTTTATATCCGAGGCAATGCGACGGGGCGGAATTAGGCTCTTGCGGAAGCAGACGTGCAGGAAGGAGGTAAGTGAATCTTGCTCCACTCTACGAGTTTTTGCCCGAAATTTGAGGTTTTTGGGGGAGGAAGTATTTGTTTAGAGGAGACACTTTCTTTTGGCCCTCACGACCCGGAACTTTAGACCCTCTCGTGGTGCCTTACGTTCAGCCTCGGCAAGCGTCAGGCCGAACTATTCGGAATCAGGTAGCTTCGTCACTTACTTAATGTGAATTGGAACCGGGGCAGTTACCGTTACCAGCAATAATGCTGAGATACGAAGCGGTAGGCTCATGTTCCTTTCGACGGCTCGTCGAAAAAAAAGGTTACCCAGTGATCGGTCCCAAGCTTAAGTTTGTTCAATAATTACCCAAAGCACCTTGAATTTCCTGGGACGGCTTTTTCTGTATTTAGCGATCGATTGATTTCGGGCGAATTAACTGGGTCTTTTCGAAAGCAATTACCCATCGGACGACTCGCTGAAGTGGAGCGTCGCATAAGACCAAATACGGTTCTTCTATGGAGGCCCTATGCAGGATTTTTTAGGGCATCGATTAAAGAGCCTCGTGAAGGATGGATTTCAGCCCTAATAGAATGACACCTTAAAACATGGCTTCCGGGCTTAAAATTAAAGGGTTGAGTCCTCCAAGATGGCTCGTTCTATCGAGGAGTTGACAGGGGCTTTCGCGGCGGCGATTGTTATGAAATTGAAGTACATCTCCGTTATCGTTCTATCTTTGATTGCACCCTTTTTCGGTTTATATGGAGGGGATAGGATCGAGTTCAATCGAGACATTCGCCCGATCCTTTCGGATAAGTGCTTTTTTTGCCACGGGCCGGATTCGAGCGAGCGAGAGGCGGATTTGATGCTCCACATCGAGGCGGGCGCGTATGCTGACCTTGGTGGATACGCGGCCATCGTGCCTGGCAAGCCAGAGGAAAGCGAGTTGGTCAAACGGATCAACGACCGCGAGGATCCAATGCCGCCCGCAGATTCCCACAAAATCCTGGATCAATCGGAAGCGGAATTGCTCGCCCGGTGGATCACAGAAGGGGCCGAGTATTCAGCCCCCTGGACCTACGAGCCTCCCGTTAAGCATGAACCACCGCCCGTAGCGAACGAGGACTGGCCTTTGAACGCTATCGATCGATTCCTACTCGCCAGGTTGGAAGAGGAAGGGCTGAATCCTTCTCTCGACGCTGACAAGGTGACCCTGATTCGTCGCTTGTATTTCGACTTGATCGGGCTGCCGCCCAAGCCTGAGGAAGCGGCTGAATTCATAGACGGTCGGAAATCGCTAGAGCAAGTGGTTGACGAATTGCTAAGCTCCCCTCATTTCGGCGAGCGCATGGCGATGTACTGGCTGGATTTGGTACGCTACGCGGATACGGTAGGCTATCATGGGGATCAGGACCACAATATCTCGCCGTATCGGGATTACATCATAAATTCGCTGAACGCGAATCTGCCCTTCGATCAGTTCACTCGCGAGCAGCTGGCTGGGGATCTTCTCGAATCGGCGACCAAATGGCAGAAGGTGGCCTCAGGCTATAATCGTTTGCTTCAGACTTCCCATGAAGGCGGTATCCAAGAAAAGGAGTATAATGCGATTTACGCGGCCGACCGCGTTCGTAATCTATCGGAGGTCTGGATGGGGGCAACCTTGGGCTGTGCCCAATGCCACGACCACAAGTTTGATCCCTACACGACCAAAGACCATTATTCGATGGCCGCGTTCTTCGCAGATATTCACGATGCCGGATACAACGGGAACACGCTGCCGACCAATCGTCCGCCGGAAATGATATTCCTGTCGGATACACAGGAATCCGATCACGAGAAAATCCAAAATCGGATGAAGGCGCTGGCGGGAGAAATGATTTGGGAGCGCGTCGAACGGTTGAGATCAGAGAAGGCGGAACGTGAAGCGGCACTGCTCACTGGGAAAGAATCGAAAAAGTCTGTCGAGAAAGCGATTAAGGCTTTGGGAGACCAGATCGCCGTCAGCGTGCTAGAGGAAAGGCGTCCACAATGGCTGGAGCTCATAGAACAAGAGAAAACGCTATTGAAAAGTGGCCGACCGACCATGGTCACCCAAGCCGAAGAACCGCGAACGATGCGGATTCTTCCCCGCGGAAATTGGCAGGATGACAGTGGTGAAATCGTTACTGCTGCGATCCCCGCCTTTTTAGGTAAGATCGATGTGCCGGAAGGCCAGCGAGCCACGCGACTGGATCTGGCCAATTGGCTGGTCGATCCCGAAAAGGGAGTGGGGGGATTGACTGCCCGCGTTATGGCCAATCGCTTTTGGTATCTATTCTTTGGGAGGGGGATTTCCTCATCGCTAACGGATTTTGGGGGTCAGGGGCAGCCGCCGATTAATCCGGAGCTACTGGACTATCTCGCGGTATCGTTCTACGAAAATGGCTGGGATATGAAACGTTTTCTTCGCCTTCTGGTTACGAGCCGGGCCTACCGACAATCCTCGGTCGTGCCACCAGAGCTCCTCGAGCGTGATCCATACAATCAACTCGTGGCCCGGCAATCACGGTACCGCCTACCGGCTGAAATCATCCGAGACAATGCTCTCGCGGTTAGCCAATTGCTGGTGACCGATATCGGTGGCGACAGCGTGAAGCCCTATCAGCCATCGGGTTACTACCGGCATCTCAACTTCCCTGAACGAACCTATGCCTCGCACGAAGACGCCCGGCGGTGGCGCCGCGGGGTTTATGTCCATTGGCAGCGGATGTTCCTCCATCCAGTGATGAAAACGCTCGATGCCCCAAGTCGGGAGGAATGCGTGGCGGAGCGTCCGCAATCGAACACGCCCAATGCCGCCCTTGCGCTGTTGAATGATCCGAGCTTTGTGGAGGCCGCCTTAGCTTTGGCGGAACGGATCCTCCGAGAAGGAGGTAACACTTTAGACGATCGGCTGGATTTCGCCTGCGAAGTGGTGCTGACTCGATCCCCCACCGAAGACGAGCGAGCGATTTTCCATTCGCTCCTCCAGTCAACCGAAGCAGCTTACCGCGAGGATCCACAGTCCGCGATCGCCTTGGTAGAGACCGGTGTTGCCAGACATCCCGAAGGCATCCACCCCATCGAGCTTGCCTCATGGACATCGGTTGCCAGAGGGCTCATGAATTTGAGCGAGGCCATTACCCGCAACTGATATTCGTAGCATGAACCCGACAACACGACGCGCCTTCCTCAGTCAAACCGGACTCGGTCTCGGTTCGGCCGCACTGGCTTCCCTGATGGGCCCCACGACTGCGTTTGCGAGCGCATCCAATCCGCAACTACCGCAGTTCGCAGCCAAAGCCAAACGAGTAATATTTCTCTGCATGGCTGGAGGCCCTTCCCATCTCGAAACCTTCGATTTCAAACCAGATCTAAACAAACTAGACGGGAAGCCAATGCCGGAGTCTTTTACCCGCGGGCAGCCCATTGCTCAGCTCCAAGGGGAAGAACTTAAAGTGCTTGGCCACCAGACCGCGTTTAGACGCTATGGACGAAGTGGCCAGCTAATCAGCGACTACCTTCCCTGGACGGCCAAGATGGCCGACGATATCGCGATTGTCCGCTCCATGGTTACCGAGCAGATTAATCATGATCCGGCCCATACTTTTATGAATACGGGCACGGCTATCAGTGGGCGGCCATCTATGGGTTCCTGGGTCAATTACGGCCTCGGGTCCGATTCGGAAGACTTGCCTGGATTCGTCGTGCTTACCAGTGTAGGCGGTCGCAATCCGCAGCCCATCGCCTCGCGCCAATGGTCCTCGGGGTTTCTTCCCAGCCGCTATCAAGGCGTCGAGTTTAATGGTTCAGGAGATCCGGTCCACTACGTTAGCAATCCGAAAGGGGTTTTGCCCGGCCAGCAGGCAGCCTTGGTCAAGGCCATCGGCCAGCTCGACCGGAATCGCAACCAAACGGTCCACAACCCCTTTTTTTTCAAGCAGAAGACGGCATACGAGATGGCGTTTCGGATGCAGACTTCGGTTCCAGGATTGATGGATGTATCTGACGAGCCCCGGAGCGTTCTTGATCTTTACGGGGCAACTCCCGGAGATGGCTCTTACGCTTCGAATTGTCTCCTTGCCCGCCGCTTGGCCGAGCGCGGCGTTCGATTCATACACCTCTACCATCGCGGATGGGACCACCACGGGGATCTGAAGAAATACATGGATATTTGCTGCGGCCTCACGGATCGCCCGACTTGGGCTCTCCTGACCGATCTCAAACGCCGTGGCATGCTGGACGACACGCTCGTGATCTGGGGTGGCGAGTTTGGCCGCACGCCGATGTTCCAAGGAAATGGGGAAGCCGGCCGTGATCATCATATTAAAGGATTCTCCATGTGGCTAGCGGGCGGCGGCATCAAAGGCGGCACGAGCTATGGTTCGACGGATGAGCTCGGCTACAACGCGGTCAACAATGTGGTCCATGTGCGCGACCTACACGCCACTATAATGCATCAGCTTGGGCTCGACGGAAACGGCTTCAGCTTTCCTTTCCAAGGCCTGGATATGAAGCTCACTGGCGTGGAACCGGCCAAAGTGATTAAGCCGATATTGGCCTAAGCACTGAACCACGAATTACAAACCTATTGGGAGGGCGTCGCACACCCGATTCAACATTGCCCATTGTCCAACAATTGCTCAACAGAATTTGAAGGGTTTAAACCGGCTTTTTCTGTATTTAGCGATTGATTGCTTTCGGGTTAGTTGACTAGATCGTTGTGATAGCGGTTACCCTTCGGGCGCTTAGGCGTGAGGTGGAACCAAAGATTAGAACCCTATGAATATTCAAGGAAAAGGAACGAAGCAGAATACGTATGATGCGATCGTAATAGGCTCAGGAATTAGTGGTGGGTGGGCAGCCAAGGAACTGAGCGAGAAAGGTCTGAAAACGCTCGTTCTCGAACGCGGGCGCGACGTGAAGCACGGGGAGTATCCGACGGCTCACATGGAGTCTTGGGAGTTCGCAGGTCGGAACAAAATTTCACAGGAAAAGCTAGAGCGACAGCAAAAGCAAAACCGAACCGGCTATACCACGAGTCCCGCATCGGCTCATTGGTTCGTTGACGACGTAGACAATCCTTACTCGGAAGAACAGCCTTTCGACTGGATGCGTGGTTACCACGTCGGTGGGCGTTCACTGCTCTGGGGGCGCCAATCCTATCGCTTCAGCGATCTGGATTTCGAAGCCAACGTGAAGGACGGCATGTCCGTTGACTGGCCCATTCGCTACAAGGACATCGCTCCCTGGTATGATTACGCGGAAAAGTTCGCCGGAATCAGTGGCCAGAAAGAAGGTCTCCCGCAATTGCCTGACGGCAGTTTCCTCCCGCCCATGGCAATGAACTGTGTAGAGGAGCACGTCCGCAAACGGATCACCGAAAACTTTTCGGACCGAATCATGACAATCGGTCGGGCCGCCAATCTGACCCAGCCACACAACGGTCGAGGAAATTGCCAGTACCGGAACCGCTGTATCCGCGGATGTCCCTACGGCGCCTATTTCAGCAGCAACGCGGCAACACTACCTGCCGGCTATGCATCGGGCAATCTAACATTGAGACCTTTCTCGATCGTAAACCAGATCATTTACGACAAAAACAAGGACAAGGCGGTAGGGGTCCGTATCATCGATGCGGAGACCAACGAAGTGATCGAGTACTACTCGAAAGTCATCTTCTCCTGTGCCTCGGCAATCGCGTCTACATTCATCTTGATGAATTCGAAATCGGACCGATTCCCGAATGGGTTCGGCAACGATAGCGGTGAACTTGGTCACAATCTGATGGATCACCACTTCAAAGTGGGAGCGTCAGGTCGCATCGACGGTTACGACGACAAGTATTACAAAGGTCGTCGTCCCAACGGGATTTATGTTCCTCGCTTTCGAAATATAGACAAGGCTTCGACACAGAAAGACTACGTTCGCGGTTTCGGTTACCAAGGGCGGGCGAGCCGGGAAGAGTGGTCACGCGGAGTTGCTGAGCTCGCTCGCTTCGGAAAGGACCTGAAGGCGGACTTGATCGAGCCAGGACCTTGGCGATTCGGAATTGGTTCATGGGGTGAATGCCTCCCATATCACGACAATAAGATGTATCTGGACGACAAGGTGCGTGACAAGTGGGGTCAGCCCACGGTGACATTCGATTGCGGTTGGAAAGAGAACGAGTACAGCATGCGAAAGGACATGAAACAGTCCGCAGTTGATATACTCGAAGCTTCGGGAGCGAAAGATATCACTCCTTTCGATACACCAGAGAAAAGTGCTCCCGGGAACTGCATTCATGAAATGGGAACTGCACGGAT
Organism: Candidatus Pelagisphaera phototrophica; assembly: GCF_014529625.1. GTDB lineage: Bacteria > Verrucomicrobiota > Verrucomicrobiia > Opitutales > Opitutaceae > Pelagisphaera > Pelagisphaera phototrophica. Next base: position 2,258,441 of record NZ_CP076039.1, on the reverse strand, counting down.
GGGACGCGATCCTAAGTCTTCGGTACTCAATAAGTGGAATCAAGTTCACGCTTCTCCGAATGTCTTTGTGACGGACGGAGCCTGTATGACATCGGCGGCGTGCGTGAATCCGTCGCTCACCTACATGGCCCTAACCGCTCGAGCCGCAAATCATGCGGTCGAGGAATTGAAGAAAGGCAACCTCTCATAAGAAAGGAGACGAAAGATGAATACGGAAACAGAAAATTCTTTAAGTATGAATCGTCGCGATGCGATTAAACGTGCGGGATTTGCGCTAGGTGCGGCTATTTCGGCCTCTACTCTCTCAGGAGTGGCCTTTGCTCAATCCAGCCGATCCGGGGCTAGCTGGAAGCCGGTCAATCTCAAGCGTCGCCAGGCCGAAGTCGCTGGAGCGATTGCAGAGCGGATATTGCCCAAGACCGATACGCCGGGCGCTATCGATGTCGGCGTGCCGGAATTCATGGATATTTTGTATGGCAGCTACATGACCAAAGAGGAAAAGTCCATTTTCGCCAATGGCCTAAACGCCATGAACCAAAGAGCACGCAAGGCGCACAAGAAGCATTTCGCGGAATTGAATGCGGCTCAGCAAGATGATCTGGTCCGAGACCTAGCAGCGGATTCTAAAAATAGGGAGTTCTACGAAAAGGTAAGAGAGCTGACTTTGGTGGGCTATTTTACCTCAAAGGAAGTGGGGATGAATGTGCTGAAGTACGATCCTATACCAGGAATGTACAAGGGGTGTATTCCTCGATCTGAAGTTGGCGACACCGCTTGGTCGTACTCTTAGGGTCAGCTCTGTTCGTGTTGATTTTGGTAGCGGACGATCTATGATCGCCCATTAACTTTCCTATCGGGTGGGCGATCGGAGATCGTCCGCTACCTTTTATTGCCTAGAAGCATTATTCTTTAAAAGCTGTGCCAATGGCGCGATTAATAGACTGTCCGGTTTTTAAGGATATAATGGTGTCGGTCAAAGTATAGAAGACGATCGCATATCGTCCGGTATCGAGATTGATTCGTAGGGACGCGCGGCTGGACGCCAGCGATCCTGTGTGAGAGATTTCCACAGGCCGATTGTTTTCTTTCCTAATGGTCCAGCCCATACCATAGGCTTTACCCGCAAAGGGAAGGGACAGATAGTTCTTGTAGATTTCGGGCTCAAGAAGGGTTCGATCTCCGAATCGTCCCCGTTCCAAAATCATTCGGGCAAAACGAGAGGTGTCCCTTGCCGTGGAATAGAGACTGCCTCCGATGAGCGGTAGGTGAAAGTGAGCCGAAAGATGGGGGTTGCGGGGTTTGGGTTACCTTTAATCGATCCCGTGGCGATATTGGGATCTTCGGGATCGGGGAAATAGGTGGTGCGTTCGAGTTGTAGTGGCTGAGCGAGACGTTGTTGCAACAAGGTCTCAAATGACTGGCCCAATACGACTTCAGCTACGCGACCTAAAACGCAATATCCAGCCCCGCTGTAGGCGTACTCGGTACCGGGTTTGTATATAAGCTCTTCTCCAGCGATGCCATTGACTGCCTCTTCCAATGTTAGTCGAAAATCCCTTATCCAACGAGCCTGTCTCCGATTCATTCCTCGTTTTTGGGAATAGATGCCACCTCGATGGGCTAGCAGTTCAAGCAGGTTAGGAGAACGGGTGGGGGTTTCCGACCCGACGATACTGGGTTTAGCGAATTCGGGAAGCCACCTGTTTATCCGAGTGTTCAGGCTCAACCGATTGTTTTGTGCCAAAACAAAGATTGTAGCGGATGCGAAAGGCTTGGAGAAGGAGCCAATGCAAAATTGCGTGTCTGAGTTGATCGGTTCGGGGTCCTTTACGGAGCGAACGCCAAATGATTTTCTCGTAAAGGAATTGATCTCCTTCTCCGACGAGGGCCTGAGCTCCGAGGATAGAGCCATCTCTTAGTAGATTCTCCAGATTGGTTTCGAGCTCATCTATTATGCTGGAATACCCCTTTGAAAGGGATGTGGTGGCAAAACAGAGTGTTAGGAGGTGTAGGAAAAGTTGAAGGGTCTGATTCATGGGGTAATTAATGGGACTTTCTTTGCGATCCAATTGGTAGGGAAGGTATTCGGATATCCCGAGCTAGGGCTCAGCGTTCTCGGTGACGACCTTTTTAAAACAAGCCCATTAGATTGCGTATTGCGTTTGTGGGGTTGCAATACCGTTTTCGATTAGAAAGGGTTTAGAGATGAGATCCCTACTAACCACCTACTACTTAGCTATCTCGATCGCTTTTGTCTCAATTCTTTCGGCGGACGATCGTCCTAATATCGTGTTCATTTTCACGGATGACCATGCCCCACACGCGATTGGCGCCTACGACGGCTGGCTCAAATCCGTCAATCCCACGCCGAACATCGACAAACTGGCTGCCGAGGGAATGCTCTTTGTGAACAGTTTCTGTACCAACTCCATTTGTGGCCCCAGCCGTGCGGTCATCCAAACGGGAAAGCACAGCCACAAGAACGGATTCATGAACAATGGAAACACGTTTGACTGGAATCAGCAGACCTTTCCCAAGCTTCTGCAGAAGGCTGGCTACCAAACCGCGATTTACGGCAAGTCCCACTTGAAAGGGCATCCTCAGGGATACGACAGTTGGGCAGTTCTTCCAGGGCAAGGCCTCTATTACAACCCGGACATGATTACTGAGAGCGGCCAGGTTACCATCGAAGGGTATTGCACAGACATCGTGACCGATATGGCGGTCGAATTTCTCAAGGATAAGCGCGACGAGAAAAAGCCCTTCATGCTCATGGTGCAGCACAAAGCGCCGCACCGTAATTGGATGCCTGCATTGCGCCATTTGAACCTTTATGATGACATCGAGATTCCTGAGCCAGCCACCTTGTTCGACGACTACAAGGACAATGCGCCCGCAGCCGGTCACCAGGAGCTCGAGATTGATCGCCACATGCACATCAACTACGACCTGTTCCTCGATCTGACACCTGACTTCGAAGAGCTACCCATTCGGACCGACAAGTCGGCTTGGAGGAATATGCAAAGAATGACACCCGAACAGTTGAAGGCGTGGCGGGCGGCATACGGTCCCAAGGACAAGGCTTTCCATGACGCAAATCTTTCTGGTAAGGAACTGGTACGCTGGAAATATCAGCGGTATGCCAAAAACTATCTTCGCAGCGTAAAAGGAGTGGATGAAAGCGTGGAAACGATCCAAGACACATTGGTTGAGCTTGATCTAGACGACAATACCATCGTCATCTATTCGTCTGACCAGGGATTCTACATCGGCGATCATGGCTGGTACGACAAGCGTTGGATGTACGAAGAGTCTCTCAAGATGCCCTTTATCCTCAAATGGCCTGGCGTTACGAAACCCGGTTCGAAGACAACAAAGATGGTGCAGAATCTAGACTACGCGGAAACCTTTCTCGATATTGCGGGGGCAACGATCCCGGATGATATGCAGGGTTTGTCCCTCGTCCCCCTGTTGAAGGGCGAGAACCCCAAAGACTGGCGGAAGTCAATCTACTACCATTACTACGAGTACCCCAGCGTACACATGGTACCCCGCCACAACGGAATTCGCACCAACCGCTATAAGCTCATGCACTTCTACCAATTTGACGAGTGGGAGTTTTACGATCTGAAATCGGATCCAGACGAGTACAATAATTTGTACAACAATCCCGAATACCAGTCCTTGGTGAAGCGCATGAAAAATCAGCTAAATCAACTGGAGAAGAAGTACGAGGATGATAGCGACATGACAGTAAAGCCAAAGTCGTGGCAGAACGAAGTACGTGGTATCGCGGCGAACTAGGAACCAAATAATTCGAAAACGTAAGCACCTCGAGAAGTCGGGGTGCTTTTTGTTCGCTTTGGGTTTGATACCCCGAAGTTTGTCGCAGACCCCCGACTGGCAGTCGGCTTCGACTCTGGTAGGGGGCTTGTCTTAGACCCCGATTGGTCAATGGCTCCGGGATCTTTATTCGCTGATTGATTCGTAGGAGCAAATGGGTGTTTCTATGGGACTAAAGAGGTACGAGTGATTTAGGTAGCGGGTGAACTCCGAGCACACACAGGATGGTTTGCCCAATGGGCGCTCGGAGATCGCCCGATACCTAAACCTGCCTCACCGCTTTACGAAGCGACCGGTCTCGGCGAATCAGTGAGAAGGCTAATTCTCGAATCACCTAATTCGCTTCGGCGTGAGCCTTCATACTCAAACTTACTCTTTAATTCTCCTACCTTAGATGCTTGTCCTCGAAATTCAAATACTGTTCCCAATCATAGTCCATTACATTGTGTCCGCCTGTGCGAACATGGTACCCAACGTAGTCGCCCACGGCGGTATTGACCGGCGGTTGAGATTCAACACCTACGCCCGTGAGACCAAATAGTTCGTAGACGGGACCCGCGTCCCTGGCTGAACGAAACTCTCCTCTGGGATCGGCCCAGACATCTTCTTCTGCACTGGCCGCGTACACTGTCCGCGGAGCCATGAGGGGCGATCAACTGATGCTGGTCAACGGCCAGTGCGTTCTCGTTCCCGTTGTACTGTTTGAAGGACTTTGTTGAACCTGTGCGGGACATTCGTGTTGATCCGTTCGACTGTTTCTCCAAAGGCTCTGCGGCTTAGGGCCGCTCCGCCGCATCGTGAGTTATTGGAGATCGTTAGGGCAAATCTTTGGTCCTTAGCCCCCGCCCAGAGGGATGTCTTCCCCAGTCGTGAATGGCCGAGAAGGGGAACGCGCCTTGAGTCGACATCGTCGTCGGTTTCAAAATAGTCCATAACCCGACTCAAGCCCCATGCCCAAGCGGATATTGCGCTCCAGTCTTCTAGCGCTAGCGAATGGCCGTCTTCGTCTTTTCTCGTAAAAGGAACGTATGCCAGCCTCCCAGCCATCCTTGTAATCGGGCTCGATGTCCCCTTAATAGTACGTTGCAATTCGGTAGCCTCGATAGAGAATCGTTTCCACAGCCTCTGGCACAATTTAAACCATCTAATCCTCAACGACTTATTTCCAGCAGCTCCGTTTTAATAGATTTTATTTATTTCGCACAATAAGCATTATGTCTAATAAATATATTCACTCAGGGATGGGATAAAATCTGTGTTTTTACAAACAACTACCCTGCTGCAAAATAAGAATCAAGAGACAGGGTTTGATGAGGATGAATACCGATTGGATTAGTAACACGCGGCTTTTGTTTGTAGGATTGGTTATATATCGCGATCTATATTTCTTTCGCTCAATGGCTCGGTCTCGCAATCGCGGCGTAAAGCCGCTCCTTCGATTGGCGAACCTACCTGACTTCGGTTTGCATATCCGAAAACGTCTTAGCTCGGTTCTCTTAATGCAGGAAGCTACGGATCCCGGTGTGCGTGAGGGTCATGTCGTATTCGTTGCAGGCTTCAACGATATACGGGGTCCGCAATGAGCCCCCCGTTTCCACGGTGTGCTGGATATTGGAGCGGCTCGCTCGGTCAATATTGTCGCGGAACGGGATAAACGCGTCACTGCCTAGGCAAATGTCCCTGTATTGACGATTCCACTCAATCCGTTCTTCGCGGGAAATGGGTTCCGGCTTTGTATTGAAATTCTGGAGCATCATCTCCTCTTCGCGAGAGCTGAGTGAGTCCCACAGAAGGTACTGGTCGATGAGATTGGTCTTATCCACCTTCTTGATTCCATCTTTGAAATCGAGCCCGCGCACTTTGGGATGGCGCTGCAGAAACCACTTGTCGGCCTTGTCGCACGCGAGTCTTGTACAGTGAATTCGGGATTGTTGACCCGCACCAATGCCAACGATCTGACCATCGTAGGCCACACTGATGGAATTGGACTGGGTGTATTTGAGGGATATGGCGGCTACGAGCAGCGTTTCTATGGTCTCCTCGCAGATTGTCTTGTTCTCCGAAACGACATTTTGCAGATCGGCCTTGCTGATGAGGCGGCTGTTTCGGGTCTGATTGAGGCCGATTCCAAATAGTTCACGCGATTCAATCCCTTCCGGCATGAAGTCGTAGTCAATCTCAAGTAAGACGAAACCACCCTTCTTCTTTCCTTTCAGGATTTCCAAAGCCTCTGGCTTGTATCCGGGCGCGATAATAAGGTCGGAGACTTCCGTTTTGAGGAACTGAGCTAGACTGACATCAACTACATCACTGACCGCGAGAGTATCACCAAAAGAGCAAAGACGATCCCCGCCGCGGGCCCGCACGTAGGCACTGGCAACTTCGGAAAAATCAGTTGTTTTGAGAAATTGCGACTCCTTGAAAGCCTCGTCGATGGGCTTGGCGATAGCGGCCCCCGCCGGGCTGACGTGCTTGTAAGAGGCGGCTGAGACTTTGCCTGTAGCCTCCTTCAATTCCCGCACAAGCTGCCAGGAAGTCAGGGCATCGAGCATGTTGATGAAGCCTGGCGCGCCGTTCAGTATTTTGAGTGGTGACGGGTCGGGGAGCTCGATAGAGGCTTCGGTTTGATGAGGATTGGCACCGTAACGGAGGGATATCATGTTCCTTTGCTATGCGAGAATCGCAGATAATGAAAAGACCGAAAATCCATAATCAGGAAAAAACGAAAAAGGAAGTGTTTGAAAGTGCTCCTGCGGGATATATCTTTGACGAAGAATGAAAACTTCTGCGCGAAAATCGTCCAAGTATTGCAGAGGTCCATAATTTCCTGTGCGTACACTTGCCAATTATGTAATAAGGCTGCCACTTCTAAACTGGACAAGTGCTAACGCAGAACCTATTCGGTAAGATTACAATGACTGAAACGAATCACCCTAGCGAGCCCTCCAAAGTAAACTCGTGCTGCGGACCTGATGCCGCATCCTTCTACGCATACCTAATTCTCCGCTTCTGGCTCGGTCTGAGAGCTTTAGTCACCGGAATCGAGAAATTTTCGGCGACAGTGACTAAGGAAGTGGCCATGGAAGCAGAAGAAGGTGCCTTTGCCATCCCTGGGCTCGTCACTGAAATGAAAGTCAAGGAATACGGTTTCTCCCACTACAATGGCGTCCCTGAGCCTCTTTACGAGAAACTTGCGGAAGAGCCGCTCATGCCGGGATTCGCCCTTTCAATTTACTCAGGTGTCCTCGGCTACGTGCTGATCGCAGTAGGTATCATGATCCTTGCGGGAATTTGCTCTCGCGTCGCCCTACTCGTTTCTGGTCTCGTTTGGGCCAGCCTTACGGTGGGACTGATACTGCTTAAACAAGACGCCGGTATCGCCTGGCTGGGAATGCATGTCGCTTTAACCGTAGGTGCCTTATTACTGGTGAAACATAATCGATTCTCGGTGGTCGAAAAATATTAATCTCTCAAACAACCTTACTTTATGATTACTCCCTCAACTTCAACGACACCTGTAGATCGTCGCCAGTTTCTGAAAACTGGTGCCCTCGCCTCTGGTGGTATTCTATTAGCTCCTTCCATAATGAAGGCCCAGTCCTCCCCCAACGGGAAGATCAACATCGCCATCTTAGGATATGGCAAGCAAGGCGAAGTGCTCACCACTTCCATGCTGGAAATTCCCAACCCTCCTTTTCATGTCGTGGCAGTCTGCGACATCTGGAAAAACAGTATCGGCAAGTGCCGCAGCGCCCTGCGCACTGCCAGCCCCGATCTGAAGTGGTATTTCGACTATGAAGAATTGATCGCGGCGAAAGACGAACTGGACTTGGACGCTGTAATCATCGCCACACCAGACTTTTGGCATGCTCGCCACACAAACGCCTGCTTGGAGGCCGGACTGCACGTGTATTGCGAAAAAATGATGTCGAGAACACCGGACGAGGCGCGTTCCATGGTCCGCACGGCACGCGACACCGGAATGCTTCTGCAAATCGGTCACCAGCGGCGCAGTAACCCCCGCTACATGCACGCTTATCACAATTTGACCCAGCGAGCCAAGCTGATGGGCCGCTTCACTACTGCAAACGGGCAATGGAATCGCTCGGCTAAGCCATTCCGCGAAGTCAACCCGCGGATTGCCGTCGATCAGGACGTGCTGGAAAAGAACGGTTTTGAAAATATGGAGCAGTTTCTGAACTGGCGGTGGTTCCGCGACCTCAGCGGTGGCCCGATTTCCGATCTGGGGTCCCACCAAATAGACATCTTTAACTGGTTTTTCGATGCTCTGCCTAAGAGTGTTATGGCCAGCGGTGGTAACGACTATTATTCGGATCGCCAATGGTACGACAACGTAATGGCCGTATACGAGTACGACACCCCCAATGGACCTGCTCGCGCCTTTTACCAAACGCTGGCTACCACTGGCGCGGGGGGCGGTTACTACGAGTACTTCATGGGTGACGAGGGAGCTATGCGCATGTCGGAAAACCCAGCCTTCACTAAGATGTATCGGGAGTACGGCGCACCTTCTTGGGACGATTGGGCGAGCAAGGGATTTATTCGCAAGGAAGAAGCCGCAGCTGCGAAAGTGCAAACGAAGGTGGACGTTCGAGAATCGGCTCCACCAGATGCTTACGAAATCCCAGTCGTACTCGACAAGAAACCACACACGCCACACTTAGAGAATTTCTTCGCCGCAATTAACGGCAAGGCAAAACTCAACTCTGACGGTGAGCACACCTTCAAAAGTGAAATGGCCATCTTCCGTGTCAACGAGGCAGTGGCTGCTCGTAAAACCTTAGAATTCACCAAGGAAGACTTCGAAGTTTAATCGACTTAAGCCTTCCATGCAAAATCAAATTACACTGAAGATATGAAAATGAAGCTAGTTTCAACTATCGCCGTTATCGCACTCTCCGCGGTAGCGATCGCCAACCACCACGGAGGCAAGAAGGCTTTGGAGATCGAATTCCCTCCACCCTTTCTTATCGGTACTCCCGTCCAAGTGATCCTGCCTCACTTGGAGGCCCCGGGAACACCGAGACCCAATATCATGGTTCCAGAAGGCGTGGGCAATTTAGCAGACGGTAAAGAGGTCACATCTAGCGATGACTTTCCCATTATCGGTGGGCTCGATTACGTTACCGACGGAGACAAGGAATCGGAAGAGGGCTACTTCGTTGAGCTCGCTCCTGGGACTCAGTGGATACAGATCGACCTCGAATCCGCTTCAACGATTTACGGTGTCGCCATTTGGCACTTCCACACGCAGAAACGAGCCTACCATGATGTGATCGTTCAAATTTCCGATGACGAGTCGTTCGAGAGCGGTGTGACTACGGTCTTCAACAATGACCATGACAATTCATCGGGTTTCGGCAAAGGATCGGACAATGCCTATCTGGAAACCAACGAAGGCAAGCTCATCGATGCGAAGCAAGCGAAAGGCAAGTACGTTCGCATTTACGGAGCGGGAAATACCAGCAACGAAATGAACCATTTCGTGGAGGTGGAAGTCTTCGGAATGGCAAACTAGAATAGTTCGGCAATCTAGCAATTTTTGACGCGTCCAGGAAAACCTCTGGGCGCGTTTTTTGTAGTATTGGTTAGCGGGAGATCTCCGAGGACCCATTCGGTTATGGATTGTGGACAATAACAGACCGGCGCCACGTTTTCGAAAGGGTACACTTTCTTTGTGGCCTTTGGTTCAAAATCGTTCTTCTTTTAAGGTTTAACTCTACTTATAATCATCCTTCAAAACGTCAAACTAGTCCTCTACCTCGCTGCGAGTCTTCTTGTTGTCACTGCAGGATTGTATTTGCGTATTCAAAACTCCGATGCTAGAATTTTTCATTCCGATGAGGCTGTGCAGGCTTATCAGTTGTGGGAATTGATGGAAACGGGATACTATGAATACGATCCCGAGGACAAGCACGGTCCCATTCTCTACTATTTGGCATCCGTCTTGAACAAGATCCTTGGGATCGACGCATCCGAACTGACCCACACACAGGTGAGGCTCCTGCCGATACTCGCGAGTATCGGACTATTACTTCTCGTTCTCGTAAGTGAACGAAAAGTTAATGGAACCTCTCTCATCGCCGCGGCTCTTTTTGCGCTGTCACCCTTTCCAGTTATTTACAGCGCCTACTACGTGCAGGAAATTCTATTTACGCTAATCGGTTTTCTGCTCCTCTACTCTGCAAACGAGTACTGGAAGCTCCCAAGCTCGATGAATGCAGCACGTTGTGGACTTTGGATCGGCCTATTTTTCGCGACCAAAGAAACCGCGATAATCCATCTGGCTGCTATCGGATTGGCAGTTGTCTCGATACAGAGTAATGCTCTCGAATTCAAGGTATGGTCGGAACGCATCCGCCTCAAGCAGATCCTTTTTGCCTTTGGGAGCACCGCCTTTATCTGGGGGTTCTTCTTTTCTGCCACATTCACGGATTTCAGTGGAATTGTCGATAGTTTTAAAACTTTCGTGTTCTACGCAGAGCGCTCGCAGGGTTTGGGGCATGAGAAACCCCTATACTACTATCTATCGATTTTCTGGCCCCAAAGAGCGGAAGGAATTCGCTGGGGAGAAGCTCCTTTTCTCATTCTTGCGGCAATCGGCTTTTTCCTGCTTATCAGAGACTCGAGAGAAGCGTCGCAACACGTGAGACTAAGCGTGTTCTACGGATTCACCTGCTTTGTATTGTATTCTATCATTCCTTACAAAACACCGTGGTTGATGCTTACTACCTATGTGTCATTTTGCATTGCCGCCGGCTTTACGCTAGTCACCCTTTTCACTCGTTGGCCGCAAATATTGGTGCGTATCGCCGTAGTCGGTGTGACCCTACTCGTTCTTTTGGATCAATACCAATCCACTCGGCTTGTCGAGAGGTATGCCGCCGACTCGCGCAATCCTTACATCTACCAACACACCTCCCCCCAGTTCGAAAAGCTAATTAAGCGAATTGACGATCTTGAGGCTCTTGATCCTTCGAGTGATCTCGCCATAGCAGTCGGAGGAAGTGACAATGCCTGGCCACTACCATGGTACTTGCGTAATAATGACACGATAGGCTACTGGCAGAACCCATCTGATATCCCCGCCTTGGATATTGTGATCGGTCCCATTGGGAAGCTGCCGCAATCGCTGAACGAAACCCATATCGCGGAATATCACGGCCTTCGAGAGAATGTAGTTTTGGAATGCTGGATTGAGAAGCGCCTTTGGGACGCTTTTATGGAAACACGTTGAAAATGAACGAAGATCCCTCTCTCATTTCAATCCGGCTTGAAGACGTTGCATCGTTGCGGTCTTACTCCTGTCAAGCCATGGCCTGTACCTTTAACTTTCATTTAATTGGCGATAATTCGGGCCTGATGGATTCAGCTGTGATGGAAGCTGAGGAGCGACTGTCTCGCCTTGAGGAACAACTCAGCTTCTATATCGAATACAGCGACATCACCCGCATCAACCGGGCGCCGCTTGGAGAAGGCATTCGGATCTCGCAGGATGCGGTAGACTGCCTGTTGCAGTCATTCGAGGCGAGTGCCCGCTTAGGCGGGAAGTTCCACCCCTTCCTGGGTCAGGCAAACGCCCTGCACAAGGGACAGCAAAACGAGCTTCCCCATTTAGCCGAGTTACTAGTAAAAGAGGCCGATAGTTCGGAACCGGTCATTTCACTCGATCAGGAAAGCAACACAGTGGTCAAATTGAGAGCCGGTCCCCTACTCGACCTGGGCGGAATCGGCAAAGGATTCGCCCTGGATCAGCTTCAATCCCTCTTCCAAGAATGGGAAATCGAGCAAGGGCTGATTGAATGCGGAGGAAGCACGTTCCTAGCGATGCGACCGCCTTGCGATGCAAGCTCATGGGAGTTGACGATTGGATACGAGAATTGGGTAGGCACCATTTCCTTAACTGCCAACCAGATGCTCGCCAGCTCAGGAGTCGCCTTCCAAGGGAGCCACGTGATAGATCCCGGCACCCGGTCCCCCGCTTACAATTGGAACCGAAGCTACGCCATCGCTCCTAGGGCGGCATTAGCGGACGCCGCTAGTACCGCAGCCCTTCTTCTCGATCCAAAATCCCTTGAAATAATTTCTCAACAGGATCCTGACTTGTCTTTCGCCATATTTTCCAACGACAGCGAATTCCATTGTGGTCTCCATTTTGAATGCTTGTCTGAGTCATGAATGCGCTCCTAGTTATTCCCTGCTACTACGAAAGTAAGCGCCTGCCGCGGTTTCTTCTAAAACTCTGCGAATTGGTTGAGCTCTCCAATCTCTCTATCGCAATTCAACTGGTTGACGATGGGTCCTCGCAGGATGAACAAAAAGCCCTTTCTAATCTCAGTCAGAAATTAAACCCCCAATACTCATTCTTAAGGGAGCCACTTCTTCTGGAGAAAAATCTGGGGAAAGGAGGTGCCGTACGCGCTGGTTGGAGAAAAGGGGGCGATGCTAATATCCTCGCCTTTGTCGACGCAGACGGAGCCGCTTCCGCGGAGGAGACCATTCGGTTCTTGGGCATCATTGAGCAGTCGGCAACGCAGAATCGAGTCTTAATCGCATCCCGAGATTCAGGAGCGGGACGCGATCTACAGCGAAAATGCTCACGCAAGATCGTGGCAAAGATCTTCAATCAACTGATTCGAATACGGTACGACATCCACTTATCTGATACGCAATGCGGCTTAAAGGCTATCCCCAAAGAGTTCTTCCAATCAACGAAAGGCAATATGGTACAAGACGGTTACGCCTTTGATCTGGAAATACTGCTCACTGCAAAAAGACACGGTTTGGAAGTCGCTTCCATCCCTATCGATTGGACAGAAGTACCAGGAAGCAGTACCAACCTAAGGCATGCTTGGACTTTCATGAAACAGATCCTGTTTCGAAAAATTTGAGGTTACATGGGAGGAACCTTATAAATGGGTCCTATTCGCCTTTAATCGTATCGCAGTGCTTCAATGGGCGATCGATTGGCGATTCCCAGACTGTTTAGCATGCCAGTTAGCAAGGTAATGACGCCGATCCCTATGATCGACCCGATCGTCATTCCCCAAGGAATGTAGAGATCGATCTTGAAAACAAATTGTGTCATGGCCCAGGCGCCGGCGAGTGACAAGGTAATGCCGGTGGCACTTCCCAATCCGCCCAGTAGAAAATATTCAATCGCCATAATTCTACGAACTTGTCCAATACTCGCGCCAAGCGAACGGAGGAGAACGCTTTCCTTTACTCGCTGATACCGACTCGTAAGGACCGTTGCAATGAGTGCGATCAGCCCCGTTAGAATCGTAAATGATGCCATGAAGCGAACGACGAACCCTACTTTGTCAAATACGTCTTTAAGCGTTTCCAGCACCATTGATAAGTTAATTGCGGATACATTGGGATATCGCTTGACCACGTCCCCTTGCAGGGCGGCAATTCGTTCCACACCGTTCGCCTTGACTGCGATGATGTGATTTGCGGGGGCTCCCTCAAGGACACCACTCGGAAAGACAACGAAGAAATTAGGCTGCATTTGCCTCCAGTCGACTTTTCTAATACTGGTAACGATCGTGTCCAAGGGCAGCCCTTGCACATCCCAGGAAAGCGTGTCACCGATCTTCAGACTCAGTGCCTCAACCAGTCTCTCTTCTATTGAAATAGGAATGGGATCATCGCTATCCAGACTCGAAGCTGACACGAATTCCCCCTCAACAAGCGGTTCGTGCTCTCGAAGTTCTGCTCTAAAAGTGGATCGGTACTCGCGGGACAAAGCCCACCTTTCATAACCGGGGTTTCGACGGAGTTGAGAGACAGACGTTGAACTAATATGGGTCAGCCGCATCGTCACCATGGGATCATGAAACTTCAACTCGCTCCCGTTTTCCTGGATAATTTGCTTTACCCGATCGACTTGGTCGCTCTGAACGTCAAAGAAGACCGTATTAGGCTTATCGTCCTGGTCATTGATTTCACCCCTCTTCAAAATACTCACCTCACAGAGGTACAGCGTGTAGATGAGGAAGGCACCCATACCGATCATCACTATTAACGAAACGGTACGATTGTTAGGGCGGTAGAGGTTGCTCAAACCTTGTCGCCATACAAAGGGTAACGTTCTAGAAGACAACCTTCTCAACAGCCCTCTAAGACCGATGCCCGTGGCCGTGAGCACTAGTATTGCGACAACGATTCCTCCGAAAACACCCAGTGCTTCAGTGACTTCGTCAGTTTGCAAAATCGAAAATGTCAGAGTAAGGATACCAATCAGTCCCGAAGCTAGCCATACCAGCCAGTCACTCCGGCCCTTTTGTACTCCCAAAGACGATCGAATCGCCCGCATCGGGGAAAGCTTTCGCATTGGAAGTAGAGGAAGGAAGGCGAACAGCAATGTTAAAGCCCAAGCAAAGGCGAATGCCTCTGCTAAGCTTGGCCATACAATCTCGAACTCCAAATCGAATGGAACGAAAGACTGAACGATCCTTGGCAACGCCGCCTGAACGCCGACCCCCAAAATCGCTCCCAAAAGACAACCGACAAAACCCATTAGAAAAATTTGTATGCAAAAAACCATCATACTGGTCTGCCCGCTACAGCCAAGGCACCTTAGCACAGCCATTGACTCGGATTTTTCCTTCAGATACACTTGAACTGCTCCTGCAATTCCAACGCCACCAAGAAGAAGAGCGACAAACCCGACCAAGCTCAAGTAGCTGGTCATTTCATCCAGCATGTTACCGATGCTTCCTTTCTGCTCTTCGGCCGTATCAAAACGCAGGCCACTGGAACGAATCTCGGGCTCCTTGGATCGCAGAGTCTTTATTAAATCTTCACTCAGACCGTTCTCAAACACGAAATGCTTCCGAAAGGTCTTTCGGCTTCCGAAACCTAGCAAATTCGTTGATTCCAGATGAATCTGCGGGATCAGGATGCGAGGTGAAAACGAACTGCCAAAGGAGGATTCCCCTGGAATTCTCAGCACTTCGCCAATTACCTCAAATTCCGCATCCCCGATGCGTATAGTATCTCCGATCTCCAGTCCGTATTGAATTTTTAATGATTCTTCTACCAAGGCAACTTTGCCTTCCATCTCGGAGAAATTCAATCCCTCAGGCCGCGTATCAAGTGTACCATACCAAGGAAATCCCCCTGACATAGCTCGCAATGAAACCAGACGGGTCTGGTCTAACTCGATAAACAACGCCATCGTCGAAAGGCGCGTATCGATGGCTTCGCCCGAAGCGTTTAGGGAACTAAAGAGTTCTTCTGCCTTATCGTCAAAGGGCTCTGAGCTTCTGAATTCCAAGTCAGAACCGAGAAGGGCCTTAGATTGCCGATCGACTTCAGCTTCTAAATTGCTACGTAGCGAGTTCACCGCCACCAGTGCCGCAACCCCAAATATAACGGAAAAGGCAAACAGAGCTAACTTCCCTCTGGAGCGACGCGTATCGCGCCATGCCATTTTGAGCACCCAATTAAGTTGTGGTTTGAGCTTTTTCGAACTCCTCCTCAAATCGCTCATCGCTCTACCGTAACCCTTCCCAGCTCGATACGAAGGGTTCGATCGGTCTTCTCCGCTAGCTCCCGATCATGGGTAACCAAAATCAGCGTCGTACCGGCATCCCGATTCAGTTGAAATAGCAAATCGACTATCGAATGACTGGTATCCGCATCCAAATTACCCGTTGGCTCATCTGCGAACAGTATTTTGGGGCGATTGATAAAGGCTCGTGCCAATGCCACGCGCTGCTGCTCCCCCCCTGAAAGCTGGACTGGATAGTGATGAACCCTTTCGCCAAGACCCACTTTCTCCAGCATCTCAATGGCCGCGGACTCGACTCCTGTTTCGCCTCGGAGCTCGAGCGGCACCATCACGTTTTCCAGTGCCGTCAAAGTTGGCAGCAACTGGAAATTCTGGAAAACAAATCCCACGTAATGATTTCTGATATCTGACCGCTGGTCTTCAGTCAGTGTGCTCAAAGATTCCCCGTTTAGGCTGACCTCGCCTTTGGTGGGCGAATCCAGTCCCGCGCAGATCCCGAGCAGGGTTGTTTTACCACTTCCCGATGGACCAACGATAGCGATGGACTCTCCCAGGCGAGCCTCCAGGCTAGATTCTTTAAGAACTTCGAGTAGCCGATCGCCACTAGCGAAAGACTTGCTCACTTTATCTAAACTCAAAATGACCGCTCCAGACATAACCTTTTTCCAAAATCCACTCAACGAAAACAATTCTACGGCCTGATTACGAACAGCCAGTTCCAAGCGATGCGTATAAATACTAAACTCTTGTTGTCTGGATTTGAGAACACAAGAGCACAAATCTATTTCCGATCAACACTTGAAACATTATGCTCAATCACATGTATCTACAAATATGTTGCTTAGAAATATCGCCCTATTGGTTTTGGCGTTCAGCCTGTTTTGCTCTACAGAAAGCCAATTACGGGGCTCGGACGAAAGCAACGAACGAGCGATTCTATTCTTCGGGGACAGCCTTACGGCCGGTTATGGCGTAGACTATGATCAATCCTATCCAAAGGTTCTCCAGTCTTTGCTAAGTGAGCAGAATTTGAAATGGGAAGTCATACCTTCCGGTGTAAGTGGAGAGACGACCGCGGGTGGCCTTAGACGAATTGACTGGATATTGAGAAATCCGATAGACGTATTTGTCTTGGCACTGGGAGCAAATGACGGACTCAGAGGAATCGATCTTTCCACCACAAGGGCCAATTTGATCGCTATCGCCAGCCGCGTGAGGGAAAGGTATCCTGACGTCCACATTGTGATCGCCGGCATGAAAATGCCTCCGAACTTAGGGGTGAGCTATACCGATGAGTTTGAAAAGCTGTACCCTTCCGTTGCGGAAACTTTGGGGGCAACCCTAATACCGTTTTTATTAGAAGGAGTCGGTGGGGATCCCCGACTAAATCAAAGAGACGGGATACATCCAAATCCAGAGGGCCATAGATGGATAGCCAAGCACTTGCTCGATAGTCTTAAACCCGTACTTCTAGACCAGAATTCGTAGTTCAGTACCCGGTTTGACAAAAATTAAAAGCCCTTTTCCTGAGTCGCGGAAAATGCATTCCTCCCATGCCTATTTTGGTTTAAGGGCTCGATCGGAATATTTTGCAACCGCCCAATGAGAATTATCCCTATGTCCCTAAGTTCTTATCCGAGTTCAAGAAGTTAAAAAATTTCCTTGCCCTAATTCAAACCACCGTTTAAAACGATTGTTTGAAAGTTTTCCCAATGAACGATACGCAGGTAAAAATCATCGAAGCGGCCGAAATTGAATTTGCTGAGCGGGGGTACGGAGGGGCTTCGATTCGAGAGATTACCAAACGTGCCGGTGTCAATATCGCCGCGATCAACTACCATTTTGGTACCAAAGAGGTCCTTTTCAAAGAAATGGTACGTCATCGTATCGAGCCGATAAATCATCTGCGAATCGATATGCTCGAAAAGGCAACTATTGAGAATGATTCAAAACCGCTTCCGATCCAGAAAGTGGTCGACTTTATGGTTCGTCCACTACTTTCCCAGTTTATAGGCGAGCCCGGGACTGATTTCCGCTTCATGCGAGCTATGGGAAAAGCGATGTCGGAAGAACGCCCTTTCATGAAAGAACTGCATCAGGATATATTAAAGGAAATCGTTGCGAAATTTTCGAAAGCAATTTCCGATTCCCTCGGCCACCCAGGCTTTGAGAAGATTTCCTATGGCATGCACTTTCTTTCCTGCTGTATGCTAGGGGTCATGATGCAGCATTCGCGACTCCAATTTATTTCCTGTGGCAAAATCGATCTGCACGACACGGATGGCTTAGCTGACCATCTCGTAGCTTTTATTAGCTCGGGGCTCGAGGCGGTTTCAAAGCTGAGTCCAAAGACTTGATACAATGACCAGAAATACAAATTGGCTACATTTCGCCTTCTTTACGCTTTTCATTTCCGGATGTGCGACGGCACCTATGGAACCACAATCGGTAGCCAGCCCTAAAGATTATGATGAGTTTCTCGCGTCAAAGCCTCTTGAGTCCAGAGAGTCGATAAAATGGGCCGGTCGATTCGGAGACGAAACCTTGAATCAACTCATAGCTGAAGCGCTGGACGTCAATTTTGGTCTTGATGCCGCAGAAGCCCAAGCGAGAGCCGCGGAGGCTGCAGCAAGAATTGCTGGCTCACTCAGAATCCCAAGTCTTTCATTGGGACTCAATTCCTCCAACCAGAAAAGTCGATTTTCGTTCCTCAATTTTCAAAGAATTGAAACGGAATCACACGCCCTTAACCTGAGAAGCCAATGGGAGGTCGATGTCTGGGGTCGCCTAAAAGATACCCACGCTTCGGGATTGGCTAATTTTGAAGCAGCGGAAGCAGATGTAAGGGCTCTCAAGCTATCAATTGCCGGCCAGGTGGCTCGCTCTTGGTTCAATATGCTCGAAGCCCAGCGCCAATGGCAGCTCGCGATTGACTCCTCAGAATCGCTTGAACAAAAGCTAGCGTCGCTTGATCGAAGATACGATCGCGGTTTAGTGACGAGTTTAGATCTCAGGCTGACGCGGGCCCAAGCCGCCTCCAGTCGTGCGCTGATACAGCAACGAAAAACACAACTGAATAACGCCAAGCGATCCCTGGAAGTGCTTCTCGGCCGATATCCCTCTGCAACCCAGGACAGCAGCCACTCGCTACCTTCACTAAACAGCGATGTCCCTGGAGGCCTGCAGGCAGAATTAGTAGCAAGGCGTCCTGACCTGTACGCGGCGGAACGACGTCTGGCGGCAATACTCGCTCAGCAGAATAACGTAGCCAAAAATTGGCTACCTAGGCTCGCGCTAACTGGGAGCTCTGGTACCACAAGCAGTGAATTAACTAATTTGCTAGATTCTGATTTCTCGGTTTGGTCGATCGCTGGGGATCTTGCGGCCAACCTGTTCGCTGCAGGTCGTCTAAAGTCCGAACGTGTCCAATCTCAAGCGCAAGCGGAGTCTCAGCTAGCCCAATACCGCTCCACTGTCTTGACAGCCTTTCAGGAGGTCGAGAATGCGCTTTCTAGCGAAATTGACCTTTCGCTATTGAGAGAGGAATCCGCCATAGCCGCTGATGAAAATCAAAAAGCCGAGGATCTTGCTTGGGAGCAGTATGACAAAGGCCTCGTAGACATCACCACCCTTTTGGATGCCCAACGGAGGGCGGACGAAAGCACCAGCCAACTCATTTCCATACAAAATCAACGCCTTCAAAATCGCATCAATCTGCATCTCGCATTGGGAGGCGATTTTGAATAATCGGATTCAAACGTTAATCCCCACCGCTAACTTAACAGATTTCAGTCATGTCGGATAAAAAAGAATCGCTACTTTTAAGATTGGTAAAATACGTGCTGCCGATCTTCTTCATTTTTGCCTCGTTTGGGATAATTGTAACCGCATTTGTCTTTAAACCGGTACCCGAGAAGAAGGAGACCATTCAAGTGCTTCCTGTGGTAGAAATAATTGAGGCAAGATCCAAACCGATAACACTTGAGGCCCGAAGCCAGGGTATCGTGGAATCTCGGACGGAAACCTTACTCGTTGCAGAAGTCACAGGGCGCATTCAGTCAATTTCCAATTCCTTTTTCGCTGGAGGATATTTCAAGAAAGGTGATCCCCTTATTGAAATTGACCCCGTAGATTATCGAGCCAATTTGGCCTTATCCAAAAGCCGGTTGGCTGAGGCGAGATTGGCCTATGAGCAGGAAAAGGCACTCGCCGATCAAGCGCGAGAGGACTGGGAAAGTTTCGGACGTGGGGAAGGCTCTGATCTAACCCTTCGCAAACCGCAGCTAGAGCGCGCGAAGGCGGTCTACGAGTCAGCTTTAGCAGGTGTGGAAATGGCGAAGCGTGATCTTGAACGAACGACGGTGAAAGCGCCCTACGATGGTCGTATTCATGAAAAATTCGCGGACATCGGCCAAATGGTCTCGGCAAGGCAAAGCCAGTTGGCGCGTATTTACTCTACGGATACTGCGGAAATTCGACTACCCATCTCCCTAAAGGATATCGAATACCTCGAACTTCCTGAATCCTACAGCAATCGCTCAGCCAACGACACAAAACCAAGGGTCATCGTGAGAGGATCCTATGGAGGGGAACAATATGAGTGGGAAGGCGTGATAGATCGGACAGAGGGAGCCATTGATCCCAAAACCCGCCTCTCTTATGTCGTAGCCAAAATAGAGGAGCCGTATAAAAAAAACGAAAGCAGCGATCGCCCCCCACTCAAAGTCGGACTTTTCGTCGAAGCGTCGATTCAAGGAAAACGCATCGATAATGCATTTCAAATCCCCAGAAAAGCTCTGCGGGAGAATAATACGGTATACACTGTCGATCGGGAGAGTCGAATCGTTTTCAAAGACGTGGAAGTCTACCAAACGGATACGGAATGGGCGATTATTACAGCGGGACTCGAAGACGGAGACCGCATTTGCATTACTCCATTGGAGTACGCCGTAATGGGAATGCGGGTAGAGCGGGAATCGAAGGAGTCTATTAAAATCCTGAAAACTGAAATCAACTAAAAGCTTTAAGGATGATAGCCTGGTTTACAAGAAACGGAGTCGCAGCGAATTTGGTGATGTTGATCCTCGTCATCGGCGGGATCGCTTCCTATCTCACCGTAAAGAAGGAGCTATTTCCACAATTCTCTCTGGATATAGTCACAATACGGGTTCCGTATCTCGGGGCATCGCCTGAAGAGGTCGAAGAATCTGTAATCATACGCATTGAAGAAGCGATTCAGTCGATTGATGGAATCAAAGAACTTCGCTCGGTCGCCCAGGAGGGCTATGGTTCAGTAACCGCGACGGTGGAAAAAGGATACGAGTTAGCGAAGGTCAAAGACGAGATCAAAACACGTGTTGATGCGATCACGACGTTTCCAGTCGACACCGAGCGCCCTATCGTTGACGAACCCCTTATTCCCAAGGAAGTCATCCGTATTTCCGTGTTCGGAGACGCGGGTGAAAAGGAGATCAAGAAGATCGCCGATCGGATTAGAAACGAGTTGGTAGAGTTCGATGGGATCAGCCAAGCAGAGGTTCAAGGGGTTAGAGACTACGAAATTTCAATCGAAGTATCCGAAAATACACTGCGAAATTACAACCTTACTTTCGATCAAGTCGTTCAGGCAGTCAGAGGGAGTTCCGTCGATTTGCCGGGTGGACTCATAAAGGCGGAAGGCGGAGAAATTTCGCTTCGCACTACTGAACAAGCCTACATTGGTACCGATTTTAGTGAAATCATCTTGTTAACCAATCCCGATGGCGGGAAAATAAGGCTTGGAGACATCGCCACAGTTCGGGACGGGTTTGCTGAGCAGGACATAATCACCAAGTTCAACGGCAAGCTCGCAGCCATCATTCTCGTCAAGGAGGTAGGAAGCGAAAATCCATTGAAAATATCGGAACTCGTTTATGACTACGTGGAAAAGGCCTCCGAGACCTGGATGCCGAACGGGGTTGAACTAGAGGCTTGGAGCGACTCATCATTTTACCTTCAAGGCCGTATCGATATGCTGCTGGAAAACGGCTTTATCGGCTTTTTGCTAGTCCTAGTCACACTGGCCATTTTCCTGCGACCTTCCCTCGCCCTGTTCGTAGCCATCGGTATACCAGTAAGTTTTCTAGCGACAATCGCCATCGCGCCTGCACTAGGGATAACGATTAATCTTCTTTCTCTCTTCGCGTTCATTTTAGTCTTAGGGATCGTCGTTGATGATGCGATTGTCGTTGGAGAAAGCGTATTCACGGAATTCCAAACAAACGGTCACGGAGTTGAAAGCGCGGTAAAAGGTGCTGAGCGGGTTTCAATGCCAGTGACGTTCGCTATCATCACTACAGCCGTTGCCTTCATACCAGTATTCTTTTTGCCGGGTATGATTGGTAAGTTCATGTACGTGATCCCCATTGTAGTGATCCCCACCCTGCTTTTCTCATTGGTACAGAGCAAACTCGTTCTTCCTTATCATCTGACCCTTTGTCATGTAGGCGACAGAGGAGGCAGGGAAAAGCTCAACCCTATTTCAAAATTGCAGCGGCGTTTCTCGGATGGAATGGAACGTTTCATCCAAAACGTCTATATGCCTATTCTCGACAAGGCCCTTTCGTTTCGCTGGCTAACACTTTCCCTTTTCCTGTTCGCCTTAGCCACCTCCATCGCCCTTGTGGCATTCGGAGCGATTCGATTCGTCTTCTTTCCGAATGTTCCTTCCGACTACATTTTCCTTGAACTCAAGATGGCCGAGGGAACTCCGTTACCCGAAACGCAAAAGGCAATGGAACGAATTGACAGGGCCATCGACGAGATATCGACGGAACAAATAGATCAAGGGTCCATTGATCCGGTTAGAAACAAATCAGTATTCATTGGATACAGCGTGGTTTCTGGAGGACCAGGGCCCGCATCGATGAGCTCTGGCGCTAACGTGGGGTCGATTATCCTTGAGCTTTCTAAAGCGGAGCTTCGAGATTCCAATGCGGACGAGATCGCTCAAATTTGGCGCGAAAAAGTCGGAGAGATTCCCGGTGCCAGAAAACTGAATTTCCTTTCAAGCGCTTCCGGGCCCGTTGGCCTACCGGTTGACATTCGCTTAACTGGAAGAAACTTCGGCGATTTGAAGGCTGCCTCAATGGAGATACAGGAGGAGCTTAAACAGTTCGAAGGTTTGCTGGATATACGTGACACCTATTCAGAAGGGAAACGAGAGCTCAAGGTCAAATTGAAAGACGATGCTCGACCTTTGGGGCTTACCGCCGGCGATTTGGGGCGACAGATCCGCTATGCATTCTATGGAGCCGAAGCCCAACGGGTCCAGCGGGACAAGGAGGACGTCCGAGTCATGGTACGCTATCCCAAAGACGAGCGCGAATCGCTTGGGAATTTGGAATCGATGCGGATCGTTGCTCCCAATGGATCAAGAATCCCGATATCAGAGATTGCAGATATTGAATACGGCACTGGCTACCCATCGATTTCCCGCCTGAATCGAAAGCGAATTATCAATGTTCAGGCGGACGCCAACAAAGCAGTCGCGAATTCTGACGATATTAGTTCCTCAATCTATGGAAAGTTTCCAGGAGATCCAGATTCAATTCTGGGTCGCGTTCTGCAAAAGTATCCTGGAGTAACTTCCGTTAAAGGAGGGGAAGCAAAAGATATGGAAGAGTCGACTCCCGCGATTATCGGAGGGATGCTCCTCGTTTTAGTCATGATCTATGCTTTGCTCGCAATCCCTTTTAAAAGCTACCTTCAGCCATTGATCGTAATCTCGGTAATTCCTTTCGGGATTGGAGGAGCCATCTACGGTCACTTAATCAATTTTCAAAACCTCGGAACACCGCAGGACATGAGTCTTCTTTCGCTTCTTGGAATAATAGCGATGTCGGGTGTCGTCGTAAACGATTCACTCGTTCTAGTGGATCGGGTTAACCGACTTCGAATTCAAGGCATGTCCGTTTTTGATGCGGTCCATGTGGGAGGAAGCCAGCGATTTAGGGCGATCATTCTAACATCAATCACCACCTTTGTAGGTCTAGTCCCAATACTTATGGAAAAGAGTCTTCAGGCTCAGTTCTTAATTCCCATGGCAACGTCCCTCGCCTTTGGCGTATTATTCGCCACATTTATCACGCTCTTGCTTGTGCCCTGTACCTATCTGATTTTGGAGGACTTCAAATCGCTATTCGCCTGGTGGTGGAGAGGATTGCGTGGCAAGCAAAAGTCCGCTGAAGCAGTCGCAAAAGTCCAGGAAGTCGCTTCTTAAACCTCAACGAATAAGTCCTACAACAGGCGCCGGTTCAAGGCAAAGCTCTGGCCAGACGGTCCATATTTGTGCTGGGATGCCAGAAACAATGCCATTGGCACAATGTCTTCGGCACGTTTCACCCATTCGTTTTCCCAGTCCCCATCTGCATGGAGGAAGGGCTCAAAAGTCTCCCCTTCTGGGATTTTCGTTTTAACGGGACCGGGAATCATCTCATTTACGGTAATTCCATAATCGGCCAATTCGATTGAAAGCGACTGCGTCAGCATCCAAAGGGCCGCCTTCGCAGCACTATAAGCCGCACTCGATTTGTCGGGCCGCCTACCCATTCCAGATCCCATCGTCAGAATTTGACCATTCTCGCTCTTTTTCAAAAGCGGTATAGAGGCCTTAGCTACGTGAAAGGCGGTGAAGAGGTTAATCTCGACAGTTTTAATCCATGCTTGGGAATCGACGACTTCAATCGGTTCCCGAGCCCCCGCATTTCCTCCGGCATTGAGAAAGACCAAGTCCAGTTGTCCAAACGTCTTTTCGACTCGTTCAATAAGTTTCCGAACCTCTGATTCCACTGTTAGATCCGCGGTGACGCCTAGTACAGTGCCTCCTGCTTCCTTTATCGCTTCAACGGTTTGGCTCAATTCCGATTTAGTTCTTGAGCTAACGACAATTCGGGCGCCTTCCTTCGCGTAAGCAGCTGCGATTGATCGACCTAGGCCGCGTCCTCCACCTGTAATGAGAGCAACCCGTCCCTCTAACATCCTTTCTTTCATCCCATTGAACTAGTACAGAGAAGCATTGCCCACAAGTAGTTAGTACCCCGCTTCGTCTATCTTGATCAAATTAGCCGGGCTTATCCGCTATTGACTCACTCAATTCAATAATCTTGAGAAGATGACTGTCCACACCCCCGCCACTTGCTTAATGAGCACCAGTAAACAACCAAACGTCATCGTATTCTTTACAGATCAACAACGCTGGGACACCTGCGGGACTCATGGTAATCCATTGGATTTAACGCCAAATTTTGATCGACTTGCCAATCAAGGTACCCATATCGATGCGTCAATAACTTGCCAACCGGTGTGCGGACCCGCTCGGTCTTGCTTGCAAACAGGTCTTTATGCCACCCAAACAGGATCTTGGCGCAACGGAATACCCCTCGACAAAAATCTCACAACAATCGCGCAGCTCTACAAGAAAGCTGGATACAATACGGGATACATCGGAAAGTGGCACTTGGGCACCCGCGATGACATCGTTCCAGTCGAGGAACGTGGTGGATATGACTATTGGCTGGCGGCTAACTTGCTGGAATTTTGCTCGGATGCCTACGACTGCAATCTCTGGAACAATGACAACGAGAAGGTCCATTTGCCTGGATACCGAGTGGACGCTATGACAGATGCCGTAATTCGTTACGTCGACAATGCAAACAAAGAGGATAAACCGTTCTTTCTCTTCACTTCCTATTTAGAGCCACACCACCAGAACCACGTTGATGACTATCCACCTCCTGACGGGTATCGGGAGAGATACACGGGCAAATGGATACCGCCAGATTTGCAACAGCTAGGAGGCAGTTCAGGCCAACATCTAGGCGGCTACCTTGGTATGATAAAGCGTCTGGACGAAGCTCTTGGCCGGATCTTGGATTCGCTCAAAAGTCTCAATATTGATGATGAGACCATCATTCTCTACACTGCGGACCATGGATGCCACTTCAAGACTCGAAACTCTGAATACAAGCGATCGGGCCACGAGGCGTCCGTAAGAGTTCCCACCGCATTTTCAGGACCCGGATTCAAGGGAGGCGGAAGGCGAACGGAAGTCATGAGTCTGGTAGATCTAGTCCCAACCCTTCTAGAATCCAGTGGAATTGAACCTCCAGAGGAAATGCCGGGTAGATCACTGATGCCGATACTGCGAGGCGAGGCAAACGACTGGAAACAAGAGGCATTCATTCAGATTAGCGAAAGCCAGGTTGGTCGGGCCATCCGTACGGGCCGATGGAAATATGGCGTCGTATCTAACCAAAATGACGGGGAAACGGAATCTTGTGCAGATCTCTATGTTGAGAACTACCTGTATGATTTACACTCCGACCCTTACGAGTTGCAAAATCTCATCGGCTACGGTTCCCACCGCAAGGTCGCAGCACGTCTGAAGGAAAAGATACTAGATGCCATGGAAATAGCGGGAGAATCGCGTCCGACGATCACCGACCACGAATTGACGATGCCCCAATCGCAAAGAACCGTGCTCCCTCAAGAGATTGAGCAGTAGATCCAATCTGCATATCAGAATGGATCGTTTGGGCCACAAATCGTGGTTCGCCTTGAGTTTCTGTTGGAATCCAGAGAATTGTAGCGACCACAAGTGTTAGGAGGGATTTCACTTTCATAAGCTATCTCCTCAAATCAGGTAGTCAAATATTTCGGTTGAGCGAGAGTTATTCAGGGCATTTTCAGCCCATTATTTTCCAATCTCAGGGGGATCCTGCAAATCCCTAGATCGACCGATGTCAGATGAAGGAATGCGACCATTTTATAGTATTTGTATATTTGGTACTATCTTATTAGGATCAATCGCCAGATCACGCAGTGCCTGCTCTAAAAGGTCGTATAAGACCATCAACTGTCCCATCTATCCCGCAGGCCTTCAGATCGACCCGTTATAGGCCATTCTGCGGCTTTCATAAAACTCTCAATTCTCCTTTGAAATCGAACGAATCCCTAGCGCCACAGACCATTTCCAAAGATCGCAATCCATCGCTTGCGTCGCACACCGGCTCAGATTCATCGCAGAATTCCTTCATATGCTGAACAAGATTCTTATCCGATCCGTAATGCGACGAATCGAAATTCTTTCCACCCGCGAAAAAGGTATCTGTTTCCCTGCCGTGATCCGTGTAGGTACGAATCATTCCATCCGATCGCGATAGCACCAAACGGCCCGAATCCCCGACGAGCTCAAGTGTTTCGCCATCAGGAGCGAGTGGCCCGAATATCGTGAAAAACAAGTTTCCGACCACGCCTCCGCTCATCTGTAGGTTTACGCTCCCGAAATCTTCGACATCGCTATCTAGACTGAAAACACAGGCATCCTGGACGGCTCGTTCGTCATTGGAATCCGTACTGGTAAACTTGTTACTAACCGTTTCTTTGGATTCTTCCAGCGCTTCCGTTCGCCGATACGCGCAATCCCTATCGCATTCCGAGCAGCGAGCGGGAGCCGTGGGATCTGGCTTGAACACACCCGAACGCCCGCCGAAGGCGCTCATGGCTAAACAGTCCGAATTGGCCATCCAGCGGAATACGTCGAAGTGATGGCTGCATTTATCGTTCAAGGGTCCGCCTGACCACACGCGCTTCCGGTGCCAGCCTTGTAAATAGCGACTGTAGGGAATAATCGAACGTAGCAGAACCATTTGTAGCGAACCTACTGCTCCGCCGTTCAGTAACTCCTTCATTTTCAACCAAGAATCCTCGTAGCGTCGGGTGAATCCCATAAGCAAGCGATTACCCGTTCGCTTTTCCGCTCCCGCTATAATGTGCCCGTCTTCAAGGGTTACCGCAATAGGCTTGTCTAGGTACACTTTCTTTCCAGATTCTAAAGCGGCCACCGCGTGCTCCGCATGCGCGTCCGTATGGGAGGTAATTATGATCAGATCGATTTTAGGATCATTGACTATGTCCTGATATGATTCACACCGCTGAATCGCTTGATCGATTCCCAGATCAGCATAGCGCTTTTCAAGTTCACCTGCGGCGTGATCAGAACTTTCAAACGAACGGTTAGCAACCGATACGATTCGAAATCCTGTTTCATTCGAGCTATCGACCATGTTGAATCCGATATGATGTAGTCCACGATCGCCACATCCAATAATGCCTACGTTTTTAGATTCTCTGTGACTCATATTAGTTCATTGGATGGGTTACCCATTAACCTTGTCCAAATCGTATTTCTGCCTGTCATGAAAACTCAAGACAAACATAACCGTAACGACGGCGGTGATTATACCCGTCGTATTGAAAATACCACTCCAATCGTATAATTGCTCTCCAGATACACTCGGGTGCCACTCCGAAATGAGTCCTGCCAAATTAGAGCCAAAGAACTTTCCTAGCCCCAAGAATACTAGCATGAACAATCCCTGAGCCGCAGATCTGTATCGCTCTCCTGCTTTTAAATCGACATAGATGGATCCCGTTACATTGAAGAAATCATAGCACGCCCCATGTATCAGAATAGAGAATATAATAAGAAATTCCGCATTTACGCTAATTCCAGCGAACATAAAATACCTCACCGACCAAAAAGCTAGTCCGAGAGTCATCATCCATTTCAAACCGAGTTTTCCGATCAACAGCGGAACAAATACCATGAAGGCCGCTTCGGATACCTGTCCTAAAGACATCTTGCTGGCCACATTCTCGACGCCAATGTCGTTCAGAAACATATTGAAAAACGCGAAGTACATCTGAATGGGGATCCCAATTAGCAAACTCGCTCCCAGAAAAACAGTGAAGCTTCGCTCTTTAAGCAAACTCAATGCTTCAAGCCCGAGCACCTCTTTAATTCCGATTTTCTCTCCCTCGTTTTTAACAGGTGTCGACGGGAGGGTAAAGTTATAGAGTCCTAAGACGACCGATGCGACTGCTGACATGACTAAAGGTACGGCAGTCGCTTCGACGTTATCCACAAAGCGGCCCAGTATCATATTAACCGCGAGGCCAGCGAATACCCATCCGATGGTCCCGAATAGGCGCACATAAGCGAAGAACCTGCGTGGCAGGTGGTGAAATACGACTGAATTGCTCAGGGCCTCCGTAGGGGTGTAGACGATACAGTAGACGAAAAGCGTCCAGATGAAGGTTGTCGGATCAGTCACCTGTGACAGGAGAAGCATTAAGGCACCTGCTCCAATGTTCAATACGCCCAGCACTTTCTGAGTCGGAAAAAAACGATCAGCAATCATCCCAACGAAAAAGGGCGAAATAATCGCCCCGATTCCAAAGAGGCTGAACGAAAATCCGATGAACGTGCCCGACTGCTCCAGCGTCTTGCCTAAGTAAGTTCCTAGGGTGACAAACCAGGCTCCCCGGGTGAAGTATTGCATCAGCATCATCAAGGAGAAGCGGGCCTGTTTAGATGATTGGGAATTCATAGAGCGAATGCGTTTTTAGCGTGGGCTTGCGGAAAGGACGTTGGGTAATCGGAGGAAATAAAAACAATAGGATCTAATGTATACACATTAAAGTTACAATATAGTCTTTTAACAACACTTCGGAATGCAGCTTTGTAACTTCAGGGCGATCTACCGAAAGGGGATAGGACGTTTCTCATGAATGAAAGCATAAGCTCGAAAGCGGATTAACCACTCATCGTCGGCATATCCGGGAGGTCGTACATCGCGATCATGTAGGGATGACCTTCCCGATACTCTGTGAGCGGCTTCGCGTTTTTGACACGCCCAATGGATCGGTTGTTGCGGCCCGTTGTCCCCGTGGCCTCATCACCGATATCCTCGCGCATCCGCTCGGCTTTCGCTTCCAGCATTGAAACGATTTCCGGATGTTCCTCGTACCGGTTATGCGATTCACCTATGTCTTCGCGAAGATTGTAGAGCGCTTTCATCCCTACTCCAGCTTTCTGGAAATGGAGTTTCCAGTCCCCCACTCGAACTGCTTCCAGCGCGTTCTGCTTGTAGTAAAAAAAGGTGTCGTTGGGAGCCTCTGCGTTTTCGCCCGTCATCAATTCTCCGATATCGAATCCATCGATAATTCGATCCGCCGGAAGAGACACGTTCGTTATTCTCGATAGCGTTGGGAAAAAATCCATGGCAGAGACAACGGCGTCGGATTGAGTGCCAGGGCTGATTTTTTCCGGCCACCGCATAATACAGGGTACTCTTTGGCCGCCTTCCCATGTTTCCTGCTTTGTTCCACGGCAAGGGTCATTGCTGCCCCCTTCCCCCTGCGCTCTCGAGCCATTGTCGCTGGTGAAGATAACTAGAGTGTTTTCGTCGATCCCCAGTGCTTTAAGTCGATCCATGAGGACCCCTAGGCTCCAGTCGATACATTCGACGGCCCCACCATAGGCTCCGTTGCGTGACGACTCTAAAAATTGCTTGGGCACGAAGAGCGGCACGTGCACGTACATGTGGGCCAGGTAAAGGAAGAAGGGCCGGCTTTGGTTCTTTTCGAGAAATTGAAGCGCTTCGTCCGTGTATCGTTCCGTGATACCTCTCTGGTCTGGCTGCGCTTGAATCACCGTTTCGTTACGGAGTAACGGTAGTGGAGGACGGTTTGGCCGATCCGACTGTCGCCCCATGTCGTTGCTATAGGGGATTCCGAAATACGCGTCAAAACCATGTCGCGTTGGCAGAAACTCAGGCTGGTCTCCGCAATGCCACTTGCCAATGATCTTTGTCACGTATCCCGCCTTTTTCAGTTGGGAAGCAACCGTAGCTTCCCGGTCGCTCAATCCAATATTATCCCCGGGAAAGAGGACGACCTCACCATGAAAACTCCCAAACCCTATCCGGGGCGGGTAGCATCCGGTCATCATGGCAGCCCGCGATGGCGAACAAACCGGCGAGGCCATGTAGAAATCGGTAAATCGCTTTCCTTCCGCCGCTAGTCGATCGATGTGAGGCGTGTGGTTCCTCGCTGAACCATAACATCCGAGATCTCCATAGCCGAGGTCGTCGCAGTTGATTAGAATGATATTGGGGTGGTCACTCATGGGATGCCTTAGACAGGGTGAATCATTTGAAACGAGAGGCAATCGTCGAGGGCCGATGAGGACAATCAGAAATTCTGGTTAATTGGTTGAACATCAGTATAATCGTTGAAAGATACTCATCATGAAACGTCGCCCCTCTGGGACCATAATAATCATCGCGATCAACGTGATCATCTTCTTCATACCCCAATTCATTCAGGGCCTTGATATGAAGATGCTTGCCTGGTTCGCACTGTTTTTTCCCAAGAACGACTTCTTCCAAATCTGGCAGTTCATTAGCAGCATGTTCATGCATGGAGGTCCCGCCCACCTTTTTTTCAACATGTTTGCCCTTTTCTCTTTCGGATCCATACTCGAGGTGAGATGGGGGCTGAAAAAATTTCTGACCTTTTACTTGGTTGTGGGTATCGGAGCAGGTGCCATCTATACTGCAGTCAACTACACGCAGTTTATTGGACCCTACAATCAGCTCGTCGACGCCAGCGTCCCCGCAACTGATATCAAGGCGTACTTCAATTACTCAAGACCGTCTTTTAAGATGCTAGCTGCTATGCCGGCGGAAGAACTCTTGGAACTTCGGAATATCTACAATGCTCCCGTCGTCGGAGCGTCGGGAGCCATATATGGAATACTAGTGGCATTTGGAATTCTGTATCCAAACGCCAAACTCATGCTGATTTTTCTACCTATCCCTGTCGCCGCGAAATATTTCATATCCGGTCTGCTCTTGTTTGATTTGTTCTCAGGAATTACAGGATACTCAATCTTCGTAGCCGAAGGAGGGGGCATTGCCCACTTTGCCCATATTGGTGGCGCTATAATCGGATTCCTGCTCATGTGGTTTTGGGGAAGTCTCAAGTCCCGAGCAACCGATTACAATGGCAGTGTATTTTAGTAGATCGGTCAAAACATAGTTGTTTGAGCACCCTGGGCAGGTCTGGATGAGCTTTCGCTTTCGGTCTATTCAGAGTTCGTAACACCTTCCTATCGTGAGTAGTATTCAGGTTGTTCCTAGAATTTCCATGCAGCTAATCCCCTCTTGACTCCAATATCGGTTTTCGCACGATCCTCAAACGGGTTGAGCAATGCATTCTAACTCTAATTCTCTCAGGTTCTTGCAACTGCAGAGCTCTCCGGGTCGTTGTCGTCAGCCCAGATCCGTTCACTCTGAAATCTCTCTCTGCCGTACATGAAAAATAAGACCCTCGCCCTGCTGGCATCCAGCATTTTCCTTTTTCCATTTTACTCCATTGCCCAGGTAGATCAAGCGGCGGAGAACGCCGCCGCTCAACAAATTGAATTCGAGAACTTCCTTGCGAGCCTTGACTGGCAAGATTCGGGTCAAGGAGAACTAGAAGATTGGGCTACGATCGACATCCCTGCCGGCTTTCGTTTTCTCAATGGAGTGGATACAGACACACTTCTCCAGGCTTTCGGAAATCTTCCAGACACCTACCAAGGGATGATCTCCGTTTCAGATGTAGACTGGTTTGTCTTGTTTCAATTCGAAGACAGCGGCTACGTTAGAGATGATGAAAAAGATGAACTCGACGCTGAAAAGCTGCTAGCAGCTCTCCAATCCGGCGATGAGCAAAGCAACCAATACCGAAGGCAACAAGGTATCGAGCCTTTGTATACAGAGGGTTGGGCTATCGAACCAAGATACAATGATTTCACTAACAATCTGGAATGGGGCATCATTCTCCGGTCGGAGTCAGGCGGAAGAAGCGTTAATTACAAAACCAAGCTTCTGGGGCGTGACGGGATCATGAATGTAACCCTCGTGTGCGATCCGACCGCGCTGGACTCCATCCTACCAACCTATCAAGATATCCTAGCCGGTCACAATTACAAACCGGGGAAATCATACGCTGAGTATCGTGACGGTGACAAAGTAGCGACCTATGGACTCACCGCTCTAATCGCAGGTGGGGCTCTTTATGGAGCTGCGAAACTCGGTATCTTAGGAAACCTCGTCCTCTTCCTGAAGAAGGGGTTTAAGTTCATTATCATCGGCCTAGTAGCAATTGGAGTTGCCCTAAAAAAGTTTTTCGCAGGATTGGCGGGACGGCAGAAAATTGAGTCTACACCAGACTCCTAGGCCCCCCAGAATCTCAAATTAGGCTTAAAGTTTTAGACTTCAGATGACGGACGCAAAGTCATTCTATTTGATTCTGGCGATCTTCTACCTTATGGAATGTGTCAAATTCTGCCCCCCAAACTCGCGGGCGATTGAGAATGCCTGGGGAGCCAAAAAAGGATGGAGACCTAAAGGCGAGTTTTCCCGCCTACTAGGCATCAAGAAGTGGCTCTTTCTTTACCCATTACTTCCCTGGCCAGGCAAAGTATTGATACTCCATTCCAGTCCCTATCAACCAATCCAAAAGACACCGTATTCAACTAATCGAACCCGCAAACTTCTTTTCCTCCTCGAGAAATCAACCCAAACCCTGCGCCACATTTCTATTCTGATTTTCGCATACTTTTTTATCGGCATTCCCTTCTTGTACCGATTACAAAGAGGAGAACCTGAGTTTCTTTTTTCAATCGCGATTGGCTATCTCTTGATGGGGACGTCAGCATTCCTATACTTTCGAATTCATAAGCGATGGCTCCTTCAGAATAGGGGTAATAGAATTATAAATACTATTTACACAGCCCTCCTGCCATGGCATTCTATGAGGTGCGTGGATGATATCCTATCGGGAGTAACGAAATCCTGGGACCACCCAACATTGCTCGCATCTCTCAAGGACAGCCCTCGATGCCTGGCATTTCTCATGAAGCTTTGGAGAGAAGCTTATTATGTAGCAAATCCCCATTACTCTCTCGAGCACTTGAAATCAGTAACCTACCATGCCGGCACCGACACGGATGACTGGCTTGTGCCGCACAACCTTTCAGGAAACAAGTATTGTCCTTGTTGCTTCGCTCCCTACGAATCAACTGCGGAAATCTGCAATGACTGCCCCGAAGTGGCACTCGTCGAGAACCCGGGCGACCCGATCAGGAACAGGACCTAGGAGCCCGCTGTCAATTCACTCGATCACAGAATGTCGCCTCATGAAGGACAGTCCGTCTTACTGGTGGATGACGAACGGGTAAACCGAGAGTTAGGAGCTTCGATGATCCGAAGTCTTGGATACAACGTTGTCTGTGCCAAGGATGGCTTTGAAGCCCTCGACTTGTCCGGCAAACAAGATTTTAGCCTGATCCTCATGGATATCCGGATGCCTCGGCTTGACGGATTCAGCACAGCAGAAGCCATAAGAAACCGCGAGAGGAATGACTCCCCCACCCCCATCATCGCGCTTTCCGCCCACATCACCCGGCAAGATGAAGAGCGATGCGATTGTGTGGGGATAAATGACCATCTTCAGAAGCCGCTGAAGGTAAGGTTCCTGAACGAGTTACTGAAAAAGTGGCTATCGGTTTAGCCTAGCCACAATAAACTTTACTTCCGAAAGGATCGCCAAAAGCGCTACCAAGTCCTGTCTTTCATGTAGGCATCCAACTCCGCCCGATGGCCACTGTGGATACAGTAAGAATCGCTAGCAATAGAATGCTAATAGTTGAAGGGTCATTTGTGGTACTAATCATATCTAATTTTCAGTTACTTTAAATTACTCTGGTCTCAACTTATACGTCAAAAACAGTTGTCGGAGGAAATATCCTGGTATTCGGTACCTGCGGTCAAATCATCATCGTCCTCTTTTAGATTCGGCACAAACCTCACGTAGAAAAGCTGGTCGTTGCCGCAAAGTGGCAACGGGAGAATCCACAGAATTTAAAAGAAAGCGAGTCGAGCCTTGGGGAAGAAGCTGTTCATTGTGTAAAAAGTACGCACCTTCCGATGATAATTCAGCATAAAAAATGCCCAACCTTCTCCACATCGCATTTTCTCAACATAGAGCGTGCACTCATAACCGCGTTCTGTAATATGCACCATATTATGAAGTCGCTTGCTCTAATTGCCCTACTTTCATTGATCCCAAGCCTCTTTGCCGCTAATGTTGATGTTTACTTTGGAACGTCTGGCAAAGCCACTAAAGGAATCTATCACTCGAGTTTCGACAAAGACAGTGGTAAGCTGTCACCGCCAGAACTGGCGGCGAGGATCGGGTCACCTGGCTTCCTCGCCCTTCACCCAAAGAGGTCCCACCTTTACGCAGTGGCCACCAGCGACCAAGGTCCCTGCGTAGCGGCCTACAAGATTGAGAAAAATGGTAGCCTGACACTTCTGAATACGGAAGTCATCGGTGACGGAGGAGGTGCTCACATATCCGTTCATCCTTCCGGGAATTTTCTCCTCACCGCTCAGTATGGTGGAGGGTCGGTTGCACTCTTTCCCGTAGCCAAGGACGGCAAGGTCCAGCCCCGAGGTCAACTAATTGAGCACGAGGGAGGTTCCGGGATCGTTGCGTCACGCCAGAATGCGCCTCACCCACACTGGACTGGCTACTCGCCTGACGGGAAATTCGCTTTCGTCCCCGACCTGGGTCTAGATAAGATCGTGATCTATAAAGTGAACGTGGACCGGCCATCCATCACGGCCCACGGGTCTGCGGAAAGCGTACCTGGAGGAGGTCCGCGTCACATGCGATTCTCGGTCGACGGGAAATTTATCTATCTCCTTAACGAGCTTTCCCTCTCAGTCACCACTTTCCAATACGATGCGAAAAAGGGAACCACCAAACGCCTAACGACAACGCCGGCTCTGAGTGAGAGTGCCAAGTCTGAGGAGGGGTTCAATTCGAGTTCTGAAATCCTGGTACATCCAAATGGGAAATTCGTGTATTCAGCCAACCGTGGCGATGACACTGTGACAGCGTACCAAGCGAATCGCAGCACGGGAAAGCTGACGGTTACCGAGGTCGAACCAGTGCGCGGCGCTTTTCCGCGAAACATCAATCTGGAGCCGAGCGGAAAGTGGCTCCTGGCGGCAGGGCAGCACTCGAACACCGTGGCCGTTTTCGCTATCGATCAGTCAACGGGAGAAATCACCTACCAACTGAATTCGGTTGTGAATGTCCCAGGTCCAATCTGCATACTCTTTAACGAGTAGCTTCCGGAACTCAAGGAATTGTCATATCAACCCAGATCATGCGATGGTCCGACCCTTCGTAGTAGTCTGGCCTGCTAAATATCTGCCCAGAGACATTACGTAGCTCTGTCCAGCCCGGAGACCTTAAGAAATAGTCAATTCGAGTGTAGGAATCCTCCTTTTTGTAGTAGTGGGTCCAACGACTCCCATTAGAATCAACACACTCGATGGGAATACTAAGAACGCGATCCCCCTTTTTTGCTAGCGCTCTGAGAGCGCCTGAAACCGGCGAATCATTCAGGTCCCCTACTATCAAGAAACGCTCTCGCTCCAGTTCTGGGAATAGTTTGATTATCTTGTCCCTTGCCGACCTTCCTTCGAGCGTGCGACGCAGAGTCGACAAGGGATCCGACTTGAAATTCGTGTATTTGCTTTTCAAGTGCAAATTAAACAGGCTCCACGTGCCCTCCTCTCCCGATATCTTTAGCTCCAGCATTCCCCGCTTCACAAAGTCGACCTTACCCATGTATTTTATAGGAAGATTTGCGTGATTTACGACTTGCACCTCCAAATCCGATTTCCAAAGCGCGGCCACGTGACGCTCCGAATCATGGGCTTCCAGCCAAGCTGATCCCTTGTAATCGAGGCCTTCGTTGGACAAATCTCTTCTGAGCTCCTCCAAATGCATCCGGGAGCCGATCTCTTGCAAAGCGAGGATGTCAGGACCAACGCTAAGAATCGTCCCTCGGACAACATCCTTTTCTTTTTCAGGCTTCGGGTAATCGGGCCGCCACTTCCCTTCCACGATTCGATCCATCGAAAGGTAGTTGCGAACATTGTACGAGGCAACCCGAATCGTCGTGCCTTCGCCTTGGGCAAAAACGCCAAAAAAGACAACGACAACCGATAGGATATATCGATGCAATTCCTTCACGAACAATCTATTTTTAGGTAGCAAGAACTCACCGCTAACTATCTAAAGCGTATCAGGTCGACGGTTTAGATTCATTGAATGGATACCACTTTCATCCTCATCGACCAAAATAACTTGAGTCGCTTCCATCAGAACATTTGCTTCCAGGTCATCCCGGATGGAAGCGACCTCATCCCGAAAATCGGTACGATTCCAATACTGACGAGGGTACGTAAGGTAGAGATCGAATCCATTACCATCGGACCGAATTTGGATCACCCCTCCGTAGGCCGGACTGAAATATCCTACTCTTTCTAGGTAGTCTCCCACTGATTCAACCAGTAGCGAGCTAACCCCTTCCCCGAACACGATTTCATGGCTCACTGGGCCAAAACGGTAAACTTCACCGGAAAATCCGTAGTCAATGACTCCTTCGTCAAGGGAGTCAGTATCTCGCGCCACCCAAACGACTAGAAATACGACAGCGACTCCAAGTGCCCCGCCTATGCCTAAAATAAGCCGGCCTTTGCTCGATGTTCTTCTGGTCCGCTTTGACAAATCAGTCCTCCCTTCCGCTGACATACTAAGCTTTCTTCATGGCTCGTTCTCGCTCAAGTAAGGTCGGATGGGAATAGTGGAACCCGCTGTAAAGCGGGTGAGGATTCAAGTTGGAAAGGTTCTTCTCACTCAACCTTCTCAATGCCCCACTGAGCGGTTTCCAGCCACCGACTGCCTCACGAGCGAATGCATCGGCTTCGTATTCGTGTTTGCGCGACATACCATGAAACAACGGGCTAATCCAAAAGGTTACCAGTCCGCCCAGAAAGCTAAAAAGGAGCATGGCGATGCCTAAATTGCCAATCGCACCCATTTCCAGAGGAGCAAATCCAAACCCTTCAAAGAAGGCCGAACTGTGCAAAAGAAAATTAATGATCCAGAAGGCAGCTAGCATCATCAACGCGGAAAGACCGATCATCTTCGGGATGTGTCCTTTCTTGTAGTGTCCAATTTCGTGAGCTAGCACCGCCTCCAGCTCCTCCTCGCTCAGTTGCTCAATCAAGGTATCGTAGAGCACAATACGGCGAAATTTCCCGAAGCCGGTAAAGTAAGCATTGGAGTGTCCCGAGCGCTTGCTGCCATCGATGACCTGTATGGTCTTGGCCTTAAATCCAGCCCGGTCCGAAAGCTCCATGAGCCGGTCTTTCAATGGTCCCTCCTCCAGCGGCGAGAGTTTGTTGAACAAAGGCATTATCAGCATGGGGTAAAGGACCATCATCAGCAACTGAAATGCCATCATAATGACAAAGGCGTAAATCCACCACGAGCTACCCAGCCAACCAACTAGGCTAATCAGAAGCCACAACAACGGAAACCCAATCAAAAACCCGATTACTGCTCCCTTGATTTTGTCCGTTACCCAGAGCTTTACGGAGCTTCGATTGAAGCCAAATTTCTCTTCAATCTTAAATTGGCTCCAGTATTCGAAAGGAATTCCAGGAATACTTATCATTGTTGTCAGCACGATGAGGAACAATGCGGAGTACATGTTGGAGTCTCCAAACTGCCCACTCCACCAGCCGAAGAGGACGGGCAACACGCCACTTAAAACAACGAGTGCCAAAACCGCCGCGTCAAATACCAAAACGATCGAGCCAAATCGGCTCTTGGCCAAAGTATATTCATTTGACTTGGCGTAAGTCTCCCCATTCATCACGTCGCCCAGTCCCTCAGGCGCTTGATCGGAGAATTTCAATACATGACTCCGATTGACGGCCTCCAAAACTAGTTCGGCCCCCATTTTGAGAATAAGGGCGGTAGCGAAAACGATTTCCAGTGTCGTCATTGCCGAGAATCTGATGCGAAGCAGCGGAGTCTGTCCAGCTTTGATCAAGCTTTCCATCGTTTCAAGCGGACGCCCGCTTTAAGCGACCTTTCTTGAAGCGAGCAAAACATGATCTTGTCATAAGATCCCCTCCTTCCATACTTTTACACTGTGACCAAAAAGACTAAAGACAAGGAGCTCTCATTTGAAGAGGGACTGGAAAAGCTCGAGGCAATCGTTGAAGAAATGGAAAGCGGCGAATTGAACTTGGACAACCTCGTTAAGCGGTATGAAGCGGGTTCGAAGCTGCTCGTCCATTGCGACAAAAAGATAAGCGAGGCTGAGGCGAAAATCGAGATCCTGCGCAACCAAGACGCCGAGAATCCGGAATTCGAAAATTTCGATCCAGACGAGTAGACAAAATTTAGACCTATAGGGTGGACAAGAACCAATGATTCCCTTCTCTTCCCGATTTTATTTTCCAATCTTTTGAACACAAGCCAACAGTCCGAAGCGAACGGGAACGACCCATTTCCCTTGCTCAACGCCATCGAGAAGCCTGCCGACATCCGATCATTAAGCTCGGATGAGCTAACGGATCTTGCCGCTGAAATCCGAGCTAAGCTGATTGATGTCACTTCGATCAATGGCGGTCACTTGGGACCGAACTTGGGGGTGGTCGAGCTGACTATCGCCATGCACCTCGTCTTTAACACCCCCAAGGATCAATTCGTGTTCGACACCTCACACCAAGGATATGTCCACAAGCTCCTAACAGGAAGAAACGGCAAAGAATTCGACAAGATTCGCAAGAACAGTGGCATAAGCGGATTCCTCGCTAGGTCTGAAAGTCCACACGACTCATTCGGAGCCGGACATGCCGGAACAGCCCTTTCTGCCGCGCTGGGCATGGCTGCCGCCCGTGACCAGCTGGGCTCCGATGAGCATGTCGTAGCGTTATGCGGCGATGCCGCCTTCACTTGCGGCATAACGATGGAGGCCCTCAACAATGTAGCTTCAGCGACCAAACGTCTTATCATCATTCTCAACGACAACGAATGGTCGATTGCCAAAAACGTTGGAGCTATATCGAAATACCTCAACGAACTGATCACTAATCCAATCTACAACCGCCTTCATCACGATTTCGGCACTTTTTTACAAAAGGTGCCCGGTGGAGAGCAGTTGCTCAAGATAGGGAAAAATGCAGAGAAAGGCTGGAAGAGCATCATGATGCCCTCTTCCATTTTTGAGACTTACGGTGTCCGCTACTTCGGACCCATCGACGGGCATGACCTTCCCCTGCTGACTCGCAATCTTGAATTTGCCAGAGAGGCAAATGAGCCCGTGATTCTTCATGTAGTCACCAAAAAGGGAAAAGGCTATCGCCCTGCGATCGAAAAACCCGAGAGCTTCCACGGGACAAGCCCCTTTGAGATTGATTCAGGCAAATCAAAGTCATCTCAATCAGTCGTCCCTCCAAACTACCAGGACGTCTTTGGCCATTCGATCGTGCGCTTCGCCAAAAAGGACAAATCCATTGTCGGGATCACCGGTGCCATGCCTTCCGGTACCGGTTTGATCCATCTTTCCAATGAGCTTCCCGACCAGTTTTACGATGTAGGGATTGCGGAGGAGCACGCGGTACTTTTTGCAGCGGGGCTCGCTACGAAGGGCATCAAGCCGGTGGTCGCGATCTACTCGACGTTCCTCCAGCGCGCGTTCGACCAGGTCATTCACGATGTTTGCCTGCAAAATCTACCGGTAGTCTTTTGCATGGACCGTGCGGGACTTTCCCCCAACGACGGCCCAACCCACCACGGTCTTTTCGATGTAGCGTATGTGCGCTGTGTTCCCAATGCCGTCGCTATGCAGCCAAAAGACGAGGATGAGCTGGTAGATATGATGCACACGGCCATCCAGCTGAAGCGACCTGTTTTTGTTCGGTATCCTCGCGGCGCTGGAACCGGAGTGAAAATTAAGTCTAAACCAAAGGCTTTGGGTGTGGGACAAGCACAAGTCTTGCGGGAAGGAGACGATCTGGTTCTCTGGGCCCTTGGTCCCATGGTTCGGGACGCTTTGGAAATCAGTGATCGTCTCAAGCTGGAGGACGGACTCTCCGCAGGAGTTGTAAACGCTCGGTTCATCAAGCCGCTAGATAATGAGCTGCTCCTTTCCCACGCAAAAGATAATCGTCTTATCGTTACCCTCGAAGACGGAGTCTTGTCGGGCGGTTTTGGCAGCGCCGTTCTGGAAACATTATCCGAGCGCGAAATGTCAACTCCTGTTCATAGAATCGGATGGCCGGACGAGTTCGTAGACCACGGGTCCGATATTGCGACCTTGAGAGCAACCGGGGGACTCTCATTTGACGATATGATATCCGGCATTCGCAAAAAACTCGAGACGCCGTCTGTTGCCGTCTAGTATAGACTTCCCGCTTCCAGTTAAGTAACCGTTGAAGGCTCGGCTCATTGGCTGGGTTTCCTCAATGGAGCGTTCCCTTTCCGCTTTTCCGGCAAGCCTTGGGCCTATCTACACGAGGTTTTGCCTGAACTTCCTCCGAAACAATGTCTTGATTTCATGGTCTTTATATTCGGTATTTTATTCATATATACCTACAGGCCAAATATTTATGGGATTTTATTGGACTAATATTCACTCTTCTTAAATCTCTACTGCCCTTACACTGCCCTAAAAACTATTCACCCGCATCTTTTCGCACGGGTTTTTTAGCCGCCTCTCCTACCGCAAGTGGACAACAGCGGGGCGGGGGTCGCGGGGGCGGCGAGCATCGCAATTTATATGCATCAACTGCCCCCAGAAAAAATTGACACCCATGGGACGCCAACTTAGCCAATCCTATGCGTGCATTTCTACAATTTTCAATTTGCTCATTGATTTTCAGCGTCCAAGCCTATTCGGAGAGCGATCTAGAGGTAGTTGAGCAGTCTTATGCCAACTTTTTAGCAGGGAATGCTGAGGGGTGGGCGATACTCCACACGGACGATTTCGTCTGGACGATTCTTGGCGACCTGCCACACTCCGGGCAGCGTGTCGGGACGCAAGCGGTCATCGACGAAGTGATGGGCTTGTTTCCACAGCACTGGCCAGATCTGGTAATTGAGACGATTAAGACCTACCAGGTTGACGATGTGGTGTTTGTGCACGCGAGAATGATGGCTCAAGGGATGGATACCGAGAGCTTGCACATGTTCAAAATGCGAGACGGTAAGATCGCCGCATTCACGGCTTTTGACGATACTGACGCGTTACGTGCATCGATGGTTCAGTAGCGACAGGGTGTAGAGGGGGAGGCGTAACTCTCTAATGAACGTTCATCAACTGCCCCCAGAAAAAATTTTCCCTTAAAGGGCTTTTGAAGCTATTCCTATCCCAGCCTCCGCCTAGCAAAGGCTAGCACTAATACACCCACTCCAAGAAGAGCTGCTGTGGACCCTGTGTCTGTTACGGCTGATGTCGATGTCGTACCCTGAGGATCGCCAAAGGGATAGGATCCAGGATATCCACCATTTCCCCAGGTTAACAAAAACGCAGAGCGGCCTGGTTTACGACAGGTTCAATTAGATTGACGCCCATGCGTTAAGCGGGATCGGTCTTTGCGTGAAACGTCCATTGTTTTGAGAGCCTTACGGCAATCGCGGTCGAATTTCGTCTCCGTCCTCGTCGATTGGATACTGAGCGTTTTGGTCTTCGAGGGTATCAATGAGGAGCCGCATCATTCGGGAGAGTTGTTGATAGGGCCGTTTTACAATCGAAGCCGCCAAAGGCGAGTTCATGTAGAGATCTTTGGATAGTGCGCGGGTGCCATCCAGCTTAACTATTATATCTATGTCGGGTCCGTTGTTACGAGCTGCAACCCCCTTCATAGACTTCTTGCGAGAACCCGGTACTACATATAACCGTCTTCGTTGGCAGCTTGCATTTTAATGCCGAGATCCAGCTCGCCTTAAACCCGCCTCGGGGTTAAAGTACTGGACTGTTTTATCTACCCAATTTAACTTTGTTTGCACTAATTAAATATCTCGAGGTACTACTCTATGTTGAGTGATTTGGTTGCCACTTCGGAGTGCTGCTAATTGTTTATTAAGGTCGTCTATGGCTTTTTTAACTTCGCGTAAATCGGCTCTTGACAAAGACCTGCTGCCTATTGAATAGGACTGGCCTTTTAGGATTGCTGCCTCTGCCAAAACGTTAAGCACCTTACGCTGCTCTAGTTCTGTTATGTATTCCGGATAGATTCCAACATTAGTTTGTAGCGCAAATGGACAGTAACTTTCAAGTATATTATAGACCTTCTCTAGTTTTGCAGGAGTGGCATTTTCCGCAGGGACGGAGCCCACCTTTTCGACATGACCATGTCAGGTCCATCAACTCTTTCGGTAGCTCATTAATAATCTCCTGTTTTGTTTTGCCTATAAGGGGATAGTCCACAGTGGGCGGGATTGGGAAGTCACAAGAATTTGCTAATGATTCCCACAGGTTACTTGTGACTTTTCTTTTCATTCTGTCGATAACCACGGGACGGCTCAGATCATCTTTCACCCATCCCATAACAACTTTTTCAGCTCTTATATTCGGGCATAGCCGGGACGCTACTAAACAAATAATATCCGAGTCCCAACCCGGATAGGGGAAGTCGAATATGAATTTTGACTCTGATGTTTTGAACTCTCGGAAATTATTTTTGCAGTAGGCGTATATTTTTTCAGTAGATTCGTATTCTTTTTTAAAATTCAGCTCTCGGTTTTGAATGCTGACATGGTGCGTGTGTACTGCGTAATAAGTTTTAGTTAGGTAGTGCCACAACATATATGTGCTATCCAGCCCGCCCGAGAACATAATTAATACTTTCATGAGATACCTATTGACCCCCTTTTTCTCTTCTTACGCTGTGGCTTGGGCGCTGGCTCTGCTGTAAATAGACCGTGTAGCCCCTTGTTTGCTCTGTGCTCCAAGTTTACAGGGTAAGATAAAAATGCTACTTGTGCGTAGTTGCGGCAATCTATGGGCTCGTTTCTAGCACCTGAAGCGTTGTTCCCATAGAGTACTTGTTTGCCGGAAACAATTTTTATATCTTTGTTCTCGCACGTCAAACCCTTAGCCCAGCCTCCGCTTAGCAAAGGCTAGAGCCACATCACCAACTCCAAGAAGGGCCGCTGTGGACCCTGTGTCGGGGACCGAACTGTATTGAACTATCAGAGTAGGAGCATTGTTAAAGTAAGTGATTTCACTTATATCGTAAGTCCCAATCACTAGGTCGCCGAAAGTCTTACCGCTCCCACTAAAATCGACCGTAGAACTACCTGATGCCGCTATGGTACCAGCGGATATTCCGCTCGCAAATTGCAAGCCGAGCATATCATACTGGTCGATGTAATCATTATCGACGATACGGACATCGGTAAGTGCCACTCCATCGAATGCAAAAGTACCAGTTGCTTGAAACCATGGCGGTAAGAAATCAGCATTAGTGAAATTTCCCGAACCTGCGGCCAAACCTGCGAATTGGAAGAGGGATTGACCCGTGGCGGTATTATACGCTGTGCCAGAGCCCGTGATTGTAAAGGTCGTCGACGAGGAACTTGGAGCAGAAACAGTGATGGTTATAGCCGATGCCGAAGCAGGGAGAAGTGACAAAAGAAGAATGATTTTGAGCAGATTGGCGTAACGTTTCATAGTTTTCAAATAAAGCTTGTGATGGGCTGAATCAAAAAAATCTAATACTTATCGGACTCAGGTCCTAGGCTAGCTTTTGGACCTTAGCTTTCTCAACAAGCGCACCCCAGCTGCTCCCGCCCCTAGAAGGGCTATGCCAACAAAGCCTGGACCAGTGTCTGGAACTGATGATGATCCGGCCGGCGTCGTTACCGCTGTAAGGAAGACCGACTCATACCCCCAGTGCTGCACAGTCGCAGTCTGCGCAGAGTCAAAAT
The DNA here is from genome assembly GCF_014529625.1 of Candidatus Pelagisphaera phototrophica. Taxonomy (GTDB): domain Bacteria; phylum Verrucomicrobiota; class Verrucomicrobiia; order Opitutales; family Opitutaceae; genus Pelagisphaera; species Pelagisphaera phototrophica. The sequence goes on along the minus strand of NZ_CP076039.1, from coordinate 2,214,310 downwards.
CAAACTGCAGATAGCCGAAGTTGACGTTGGAGGATGAGGATGAGGATAAGTGGAAGAAACCCATGTAGAGGGTTTCATTGGTCCCGTTAAGACCTATGGGCCCTCCAGGAGCCCAACCAACGGAGTTCGACGAATACCCTCCTTCACCTCCATATGACCCTCCTTCACCTCCATATGACCCTCCTTCACCTCCATATGACCCCTGGATCGACGTACCTATTTGTGAGTTAGGGCCAAACCAAGTACCAGCAACCACCCATGTAGTAGAATCAAAACTATAGGCACTGGCACTAATGTAATCCGGACCAACATATGACGACGAGCCTCCTTGAAAAAAGATCAAATTAGTACTAAAATCAGGAGAATGGAGATTAATCGGCGTACCTGCTCCAACCGGTGACCCAAGATCCATTCTTACTAATGCTGCATCGACGTCTAAGGTGCTTACCGCAGCCACTCCTGCAGCGGCGGCTGAATACCTCGCCATTCTAGAAGCGCGTGAATTGAACCCACTTTTGTCACTTGTTTCGGTCTCTACGTTTTCGGGCAATTTCATAGTGATCGTTTATGCAACTTTTGTGCCAAACAGACCAATGCCTTCATGCACTTTCTGTTAGTAACTATCTACCAGTACTTTAAAATTTCATTAATAATCGTCACTAAATATTAATATTGAGAAAACTGTAAAATATCCCGACACTTGTCGGAATACTTTACACTTCTTAACTCAGAGAACCCCGCATCCTCTCCCTAGCCTTAGCTAGGACCTTTTCATAGTCTTCTTGGCTAACAACATTCCTAGTGAACGTTGTCTCCTTCTTACGCTCCTCAATGCGGTGAGCTTGTTGCCAGCTCTTTTCTTTGGCTGTGGAGACGTAATAGACATCGCGGAAGTTGGGCTTCAATTTACCGCTCTCCATACGCTCCCTGACAGCCTCAATGATGTCTTCCTCCAATGAATGAAGATTGAGGAAAAGTTGTTTGGAAAGCCTCGCCCCAACTTCGGTCCATTTGCCAAGATGATCAGCGTACTCCATCAAGGTTTTCTTGATGGTCTTGTGGCAGATTTTGTGTCGCTTTACCATTTGGCTCTGACTTACGCCTAGGGAGAACAAATAGAGGATCAAACCAACCTTCTCAGGATTCATCCTGCTCAAACTCTTAACGCCTTCTTCTCGCTTCTTGCTCGCGTACTCCTGCACCGCATCAGCGATGCTTTCCTTCAAATCTGGGGCTTCAACCATGTTGCATATTATACCACATGAATGCGGTGATTGCCCTTGGAAACCCATCTACCGATGAGAAAAAATTAAGGAAATTGCTTCACCTTCATTCTACAGTATGGCAATCCAACAACATGCGATTTATTGTTCTACTAGTATTTCTTTTCTCTGGATGTGCAGAAAAGTCACAACCGACCTACAACGATGATGAAATCATTTTTGTTGTGGAACTAAAGCCCGTCAGCGGCAAGAACTCAGAGGATATTTCAAACTTCTCCAAGGTTTACACAGATGCCATCGACAACAATGAGCCCCAGTCACTTGGATGGGGTTTTTATGAATCTGAGGGTAAGATTACTCTCATTGAGCGCTACCAGAGTTCGGATGCCGTTTTAATCCACGGCCAGAATATTTCAGAGGGAGGCAAACTAGAATCCCTTTTCGGCGATTTTATAGAGCACTTTGAGATCATAAAAATTGAGATATTTGGCACAGCCTCGCCAGAACTAAAAGCGTTTCTCGAGTCGTTGGACATGCCCGCTTTTTACAGACCAGCGATGGCAAGTTTCAGTCGGTAGAAATAAAAAAAGAAGCAGCCCTCCCGAACTGCTCCTTTGATTCGCCCCTTCGACATCGCTATACAGGTTAACGCCGAGTGAGCTTACTTAAGTGTGTGCTGACTTTTCCATCTCATTCCCGAGAGATCAAGCACTCCCATTAGTTGAACACCTTTTGTGCAGTATTGGTAGAAGATCTGTTAATTTTGGCCCTTGGAGCAAAGTGACAAAGAGAAAGAGCGACCCTCCCACAGGCCGCTCTCATATGTTCATTTCTATGTTGCCCAAGGATCGATCTAAGACCGTGTCCTTTGGCCGTTATCCCCATAACGTGCGTATTAGTCATCTAGAGATATGCTTTTGTTCCAGGAATCTCGTTGGATTTTCTACTACCTAAAAACTGTTGGCGACAGTACATATAGATTAATTAGTAAGATAAGATTCTTAGTAAACTAATACTCTTGGTAAGCTAATACTCTTAGTACTCCAATTAACTCTTAGTCTAAGTATTCTCTTTTGGTAACACAATGAACCAAATGTCTACCAATCTTCTTTCTGTTAGACTTACTTTTCTCTAAACCTAGAGCTTCCAGAAAAGGAGTAGTAGACGTAGGGAAGGTTATGTTCCCAACATGCGTCTTTTAACCGTCGGGTGAAATCACGATCCCACTTTGGACTAAATCTTGGTTTGTTTTCCTTCTTAGCTTCTTTGAAGTCACTAGGATTAAGAGCCAATAACTCCTCAACGGCTTAATTATCTTTACTAATAACCAACAACTTATGGCGCAATCATTAAAAAATAAGGACAACCGAAACAATGTCTTGATTTCGTGGTCAATCGCAACTCACTGGACACAACTCAATGAAACGACCGATAACCCTCCAAAATTCTCAAGGCAAAAAACCCATATGAGCAACTGGGCTGAACGAATTAGAAACGAAGTTGGAACCGCTGTGATTGGACAGGAGATTGTGATCGAGCGAATGCTCGTCGCTCTGCTTGCAAATGGGCATGTCCTGTTGGAAGGCATGCCAGGACTGGCCAAGACACTTCTCATCAAAAGCCTTGGGACCGCCCTCGGCATGCAATTTGAGCGCATACAGTTCACCCCCGATCTCCTGCCAAGCGACGTGGTGGGAACGATGATCTTCCAGCCAAAGGACGGACAGTTTGTGCCCCACCGTGGCCCTGTCTTCGCTAATATGCTTTTAGCGGACGAGATCAACCGTGCCCCCGCTAAAGTGCAGAGTGCCCTGCTTGAGGCAATGCAGGAAAAGCAAGTGACCATCGGCGGAGAGTCGCAGGCCCTTCCCAAGCCCTTCTTTGTCATGGCCACTCAGAATCCGGTTGAGCAAGAGGGTACCTACCCGCTGCCCGAAGCGCAACGAGACCGATTCCTCTTCAAGCTGATCGTCGACTATCCGGAACAGGCGGAAGAGTTTGAAATGATGAAACGCTGGGGGCAAGTGACTCGTCAGCCTGAACTGAAGGCGGTGTCGAGTGGTGAGGAACTGCTGGAGATTCGCGAAGAAGTGGATCAGATCCATGTGTCGGAGGAGATACAGTCTTATATTCTAAAGCTGGTACGAGCGACGCGGAGAATGGCAGAGGGTGAAAACCCGGAACAGAAATACCTTTCCTATGGCGCGTCCCCGAGAGCGTCGTTGAGTCTGTACCAAGCCGGTCGTGCCCTTGCTTGGCTACGTGGGCAGGACCACGTGTCTCCGTCGATTATCAAGGACGTGTTCCTCGACGCCATGCGCCACCGGGTTGGATTGACCTACGAAGCCGAGGCAGAGGAAATCACCCCCGACGACGCACTCAAGATTGTCCTAGATAGAACTCCACTGCCTACTAATTCGTTCGCGTAAGCTTCTCGAAGAATGAGCCAGACAGAAAGCCAAATTTCGGATACCTTCGAAAGTCTGTCCTCTTCGATCGCAATGCTGCGGAAACTTGAGTGGCGGGTGCGGCACGCTGTAGCGAGCGTATTGAGCGGCGAATACAAATCTTCTTTCCGAGGCAAAGGAATGGAGTTTGATCAGGTCGTCAAATACGAGTACGGGGATGATGTCAGGGACATTGACTGGAACGTGACCGCTCGACTGGGCGAACCCTACCGGAAGAAGTTCGTTGAAGAGCGTGAAGTTACACTGGTACTGCTTTTTGAGGATACTCCTTCGCTCCAGTTTGGCTCTGGCGAACGATCCAAACGCGAAGCCCTCTTGGAGCTTTCGAGCCTTTTAATGCTTCTGAGCGCCGTGAATGGTGACCGGGTTTCTCTTTTGTACGCCTCGCCGACTGGCTATGAATTCACCAAGAGCTCGGCGGGCCGCGGCCGGGTTCTACACACCGCTGCGACTTTGCTGGGAAAGCCGCCACCGGATGTCCTCGGTCCTCAACGGGCGGTAGTACCTTGGAAGTATCTCCTGAGAGCGGTGCCCCGTCACAGCATTTTTGTCTGGCTAAGCGATTTTCCTGATCATGATCAACCGGAAGGATGGAACGTCATAAAAAAACGCTACCAACCGGTTGGATTTCGAATTGAGGACCCATGGGAGCGAGCGTTGCCCAACCGTGGGGAGCAAGCGGTATACGATCCCGTTTCCGGCAGACTTTTTAATCTGAATGGCAAATCAGTGGCTCAGAAAGCAGCGCACGAGAAATGGAACCGTGATCGTGATTCCCATTTCAAAAAACTGTTTCCAGTCGATTCAGATCGACTTACCTTACAGGCGGGTGAGGACGCTCTTGATACAGTTGTGAAGCTCTTTCAGAAACGTGCTCTACGCTTTGGGCGAGGCTGACTTTGGAAGTTATGGACGAATTTGCATTAGTGGATCCATGGTGGCTTTTAGCTCTGATTGCTCTTCCGGTTATCTGGATATTGTGCAGTCGGCGGGCATCGGCTGCTCTGGTTCTACCTTTTGCTGGAAATTGGCAGCGTTCTGTTTTTGCAGGAGGCTCGAAGTTGTCCTCATTCTTCGGGTTCGCAGGGGCTGCTTTAATTGTAATATCGCTGGCCCGACCCCAGATTCTCGATTTCGAACGGCAGACCAAAAGCAAAGGCTACGACATCATGCTGGTATTGGACCTTTCAAGTTCGATGCTGTATGAAGACTACAAGGACGGCTTGAAGAGTATCAATCGCCTGCAAGCAGTTAAACCGGTTTTAAGCGCATTCATCAACAAACGCGACAACGATCGCATAGGTCTCGTCGCTTTTGCAGGACAGGCGTACACCGTGGCTCCGCTCACGTTTGACCATCGCTGGCTTTCGAGTCAGACGAGTCGTCTAGCTATTGGTTTGATTGAAGATGGAACTGCTATTGGAGACGGCATAGGCGTTGCACTATCTAGGCTGCAAGAGGGAACCAAAGAACGTTCCGGAGAACGCGAAGGCGCTTTCATCATTCTCCTTACCGATGGGGCCAATACCGCGGGTTCTATCGAGCCTATTGCGGCTGCGGAATTAGCTGCAGAAAACGGCATTCGCGTTTACACAATAGGGGCCGGACGGGATGGAATCGTCTCCATGCCTCGCCTCAACGCCAAGGGAGAGCGAATCGGAACGGTACGCGTACCCTCTCAAACGGACGAACCAACCTTGAAGGAAATCTCCAGAATTACTACCGGAGAATTTCATCGTGCCGATAATTCCAATACAATTAAGGACGCTTTCGACTCTATAGACAAAAACAGCAAGATTGAGTTTGAGTCACATCAGTACAGTGTGACCACTGAGCTTTTTCCCTATTTCTCGATCGCAGCAGGCGTCATGCTTTTTGGAGCGCTAGCGATTGGGGCGATGAATCGAAAGGAGGTCCTAAGTTGACTTTTGGACAAGAGCTCTACCTTTTTGCGCTAGCGATTCCCGTCCTAGGAATACTAGCTAATATCGTATTCAGAAAAAGGATTGTTTCACTCTCCAATCGCTCTAAGGTTAAACGAGTCAAGGCCACTTTCGCAGGTGTTTCCGAGATTAAATCCGGTCTGAGCCAACCATCCAAATGGCTGTTTCTCATTGGATTGGTTTTCGTTATAATCGCACTCGCTCGGCCCCAATGGGGTGAAATACACAAGGAGGTTTTCAAGCGTTCCCGCGAGGTGATAATTGCTATGGATTTGTCCAAGAGCATGCTAGCTGGAGACATCAAACCCAACCGACTTGAAAGAGCTAAACTAGTCGTGGAAAGCTTGCTCGACAATTTACAGGGAGAGAGCGTTGGCCTGATCGTCTTTGCCGGAACCGCTTTTCTCCAAAGCCCGATGAGTCCCGACTACCAAATACTCCGCGGTTTCCTGAGAGATTTGAACCCCAATTTCATTCCCCAGGGCGGCACCAACTATGGGGCTATGCTGGAGACGACTCTCGATTCCTTTCGGCAATCGGACAGCGAGGCCGACCGCTTTCTCATAGTGATCAGCGATGGCGAGAGCCTTAACCAGGACTGGACAAGTTATGTAGACGAACTGAATGAGCAAAATGTGCAGGCAGTCTGTCTCGGGTTCGGCACTCGAGATGGGGGACTCATCCCCGCGGAAGAGGGGGGCTACCATAAGGACCAAGCGGGGGCTGTCGTGCTCACCAAGCTCGAGTCTGCTACCCTGCAATCACTCGCAGATAAAACAGGAGGAGTTTTCCGGGAAGCAAATGTCTGGGTAGACCTTGCTTCGCTCATTGAGGAAACGGTTAAACGCGGGAAAACCGGAGAAACCGGAACCACTTCTCAGTCTGTTCACATAGAGAGGTATCAGATATTTTTAGCTCCCGGACTTCTGCTCATCTTGATATCCCTGTATCGAGAATTTCCATTCACACCTAAACCAAGAGTCGTTCGAACGAGAACTCCCCTTAACCAATGACTTTTAGCCCTTTAATTTTTAGGAATATCTATTCTATTTTTATTTCGCTGTCTTTCGCTTTCGGGGCTTCGGGGCAGGTTGCCGCGCCCTTGCAAAACACGCCAACTGCCACTCCTCAGGCAGAGGAGAGCGGTCCAACTTTGGGCGACGTCATTGCTTCCATCGCCGAAAAGGAAGCCCACGAGCCTTCCGACTACGAGCAGTTTGCCCAAATGACATTGCAACTTGGACAATCCGCGATGCAACAAGGTCAGAGAATTCCCGATCCCTCCATCTGGGATGGGATTCATGCAGTTGATGCTGGCCACTCCATTAATCCGCTGCAGACAGACTGGGTAATGCTAAGAGAAGAACTAGAAAAACTACTGGAAAAGCCGCCCGAAGAGCAACAGCAGGATCAGGAAAACCAAGATCAGGACCAATCAGAGAATTCCGAAGACCCGAATGAATCGGGGGAACCAAATTCTGACTCTGAACAAAACGGGGAGGACTCAGATTCTCAGGAACAAGAGAATTCAGATCAACCAAGTGAAGAGAATCAGGAGCCACAAGAGAACGAAAGCGGTGAAGAGCAGTCTCAAACCGGCGAGCAAGAAGGCGAGCAACAACAGCAACAGCAAAGTGAATCTTTAGGCGACATGAATGAATCTGAAGAAACGCCACAGCTAGACCAACAACCGAAGGAGGAACAAACTCAAGTCGGAGGAACCGAGCAGCAACTGCCTCCAAGGTCAGCCAAACAGGCAATGACTCTTCAACAACTGGAACAGCTCAAGCAGCAAGACAAGCCTGGGGCCCTGCACATGATGCTGCAGAATGCGGAACGCGATGAAAACGCGCCACCCCCTCAAAAGCTAAAAAAGGATTGGTGATGAACCGCTCATACTTAAAACTCTTCGCAATCGTGCTCTTCGGAGTATTTACGACCGCGTCCACTCTTTTCGCGCAAAGTGTCACTTGGACACCCGCTTCGGGAACGCTGCAGCAAGGGAAAGCGAATAGCCTTCAACTCCATTTCGAAGGCTGTTCACCGGACGGAAATGTCGATCTTCCTAACGTGCCCGGCGTCAGTTTCACTCAGGTCGGTCAAAGCAGTTCGATGAACATATTTAATTCGAGGGTTGTTCAGAAACTGATTCTCGAATTTCGCGTCTCTCCAACGAGCGAAGGAACAGTCACGATCCCTTCCTTCAGCGTGCGAACCGACAAGGGAAACATCAGTGTAGAAGCTGCTAGTTTCGAGGTGATTGAAGCGACGCTTGGAAACACCGGCATGAAGCCTGACGATATTTTCAAAAGCGAGCTCAGCGTTACCGATGATTCCATCCACGAAGGGGAAATCTTTACGCTGCGCTACGTACTTGGAGTCCGGCAGGACTACCAGAATCGTTTAAACGACATTTCTTTACCCCAATGGAATCCCATCGGCGTGGTCACCAAGGGCTTCGAAAGTCATCGCTCGACCAATTTCAAGTACCGAAATTTCGACTACTCCGCAGTGCTGTTCGAAACTCCCGCCATGGCCACTCGGAGCGGAGACATTAAACTGCCCAAAGTAAACCAGACGGTATCCATGGTCGTTGGACGCCGGAGGGGATTTATCTTTGATGATCCAGTTGTTGATAACTACAATATTGAATCGGAAACGCTTCAACTTAGCATAAAACCCCTTCCTACAGGAGAGCCCACATCCTTCACGGGTGCGGTGGGTCAGTTCCAGTTTGAATCCAAGGTGATTCCCGAAATCGTGCAGGTTGGAGAACCGGTAACTTGGACCTTGAAACTTAGCGGGACGGGAAACTGGCCCCAAGGATTCGGGCTAAAGCCCCGTAATGTATCCGCAAGTTTCAGGTCCATCCAACCGAACGTGAACAAGGAAGTTTCGGAAGACTCGCCTTTCGAAGGAAGTCTTTCTGAGGATATCGTTCTGATTCCCACGAAAGAAGGCGATTTCGAGCTTGGACCCATCGAGTTCAGTTTCTTCAATCCCAAAACCGACCGCTATGAGAGCATAAACATCCCGGCAAAAACGGTCGTGGTAAATCCCCTCGTTTCCCAAAACGATCCCAATGACTTGAGCGCTCCCTCAACAGAACCTACGACCAGCAGACCGAAACCGGGCGATTCGCTTCCGTTCGAGCTCGACCCAAGCGGAGTGAATCTCTTGACCAAGCCAGTTGAATTATTGAGCAGCCCCCTCGGACAGTCGGCTCAAGGCTCGATTCCAAAAGGTGGCGTAAAACTTGGCTATCTCGCCTTTTCTTTCGCGACCCCCGCCCTTCTCTGGGCTTTAATCGCCTTGATCCGCTCCCTCTCTTTAGACCCAAACAAACAGAGGCGAAGAGCTTTCAAACAGTTGAAACAGACCACAATGGCACTTGACGATGCGGAACCAGCAAAGCGGGAAGCGCAACTTGCTTGGAGGGCCGCGGTACGGGAATTCTGGGAAATCGAAATAGAGGAACCCTCTTCCACGGATATTGAAAAAGCCGTATCTGAAAAATCTGGCATCGAGCAAGCGACGCGATGGAAAACACTCTGGCAGAATTCCGATAAAATGCTGTTTGGAAAGCGTGCCCCCTCCTTCAAAGAATGGCAATCAGAGCTTAGAGATCTTCTCAGCCAACTTCGTCAGCCGGGAATCTCAGTCCGCCGGCTTTTTTCTAGTGGAGCCTGGTTCGGCTCAATCGCCGCGATTGCGGTGCTGGTTCCGACCTTGGATGGCTTATCCAACGAAGGACTGGACCATTACAACGAAGCCGCCTTTTCGAAAGCCTCGTCCTCCTGGCTTTCGGAGCTCAATTCTAATCCAAACGACTGGACCCTCCGGCACAATTTGGGCCTGGCGGCTGCCCAAGAAGAAAGGTGGGGCGAAGCGATCGCTTATTGGACCTCTGCCTTCCTGCTAGAGACGGATTCGCCCGAACTTAGATGGAACCTGAAGGTAGGCCTTAGCAAAAGCGGCGGGTACTATCCCACTCTCGCTCGACTCGTTAAGGGCGATGGACTCATGGCCTACATTTCAATCTTAACCCCAGCGGAATGGGAGAAAGCGACTTATCTTTCCATGGTTGTCGCGGCACTGGCATTTGCCGGTTGGGTCGCCTTCGCCTATTTCCCCCAAAGGAAACGGATTCGATTTACCTTCGCAGCGATAGGCCTCTTTGCGGTCGCTCTTGTTTTTGGATCAAACTGGGCACGAGCTGAGTACGGACTTCTTGCCAATCCGGAAGCCATGGTCGTCATCAATGTAGGCCAGCTCAAAAGCGTGCCTACAGATTTAGAGGTCGAGCAAATTCAATCCCCCTTGCCCGAAGGCTCCGTTTGCCTGGTCACGAAAACGTTTCTCGGCTGGATGAAGGTCGAGCTTCCCAATGGTGAGCAAGGCTGGTCGCGAAAAGAGAACTTTGCCCCACTCTATGGAACGCTGGGGGATATTCTTTAGTCGCTACTCAGGGGAGTCGATATTCAATTAGGACACTGTTTTCCCAAAAATTCGAGTCTCAGAAAGGTTCCCTCCAAATCGGATGTCGATCATCCCATGAAATCACTTTGGTGCAACAGCCGTTCTAAGATTAGTCCTTGATGGGTCTTTCCGTAGATTATGGAATTTCTTAAGCGAAACTGGTCAACTCTCCTTTTGATAGGCGCTATTGCCGCTTACCTAGGCTTGAGCATGGGTACGGACAGATGCCCTCTGTGCGTCGTAACCGATTTTGCCACGGGGGGAACCAGTGATTCGACCGCTCCGAGAAAGAGTGCCCAGGTCATGGGAGAACTCGAGCAGGTGACCTGGCAGGCCAAGACCATAGATGGCCTGGAAATCAATAGCGACTCCTGCAAAGGCAAGGTTACGCTGATCGTTTATTGGGCGACTTGGTGTGCTCCCTGCCGTGAAGAGATTCCTACCCTAGTAGCGCTGAGAAATGATTTTTCGAAGGACGAAATTGAAATCATAGGTGTCTCGGTAGACGAAGCATATAAGAGTATCGAACATTTCATTACAACCAACAAGATCAATTACGATATCGCAAGAAACAACGAGAGCCTGGATCAAGCCTTCGGACCGATACGCTATATTCCGACGATTGTAATTCTAGATCAAGAAGGTAAAGTCCATCAGCGCCATACAGGCGTGGTCGGCCCCAATGTCATTCGTGGGCAAGTCCAATTGCTACTGGAAAAGAAGGCCTAACTTCGTTACCTCGAAACGTTTTTATTGAGCCATGCTCCTGCTCCACCACTCGCTGGCTTGTCTAGGATTGTTCGCAGTTTCCCGCTCAATTCACTGGTTTGCTCTATCCGGCTCGCATTGTTCAGGCAATTGAGCAGTTCGTCAGCTAGAACTCTCGCCTTTGCAGCCCCTTGAATGAACTCAGGATAAAATGCCTGGTGCAAAAGTATATTCGCAATTCCGATATAGGGAATCTTAAGCACCATTTTCCCAAACAGATAGGTAAGCGGGTGGACGCGATATACAACTGCTCCCGGTATCCCTGATAAGGCGCAGTTCAGGGACATCGTTCCTGAACTTGTTAGAACGGAGCTCGCTTTTACCACCGTACTGTTTGGCACGAGCTCGATTCGCTCTTTCAAATCGCCATATTGACTTAGTATGGATTCTAATAATTCTTTAAGGGTATCGCTCGCGTATATACATTTCGCACGAGCATCATTTTGATCCCTAAGCAGTTCCCCAAACGCCTGAAACATGACTGGGGCGATTCTCCCAATAGCTCCAGACCTACTCCCAGGTAGTAATAAAACGTCACCATCGGCATCATAGGTCGTGGGGAGTTGGTAGTTCTCTGCAAGAAACGGATGGCCAACAAAAGTTGTCTCTAGTCCCGTGTCTTCGAAGGTTTCCACTTCAAACGGAAAGATGACTCCCAGCGTGTCAATTAGCCCTGCCATTTCAAATCTGCGCTTGGCCTTCCAAGCCCAAACTTGCGGACTAATGTAGTAGAGCAGTCGAATGTCCCCGCCGGACTTTGTCGTAACACCGTGCTCCGCCAACTTTTTTGCCAACCTGAGATTCAACCCGGGATAGTCGACGAAACATACCGCTCTCGGGCGATACTTCAAGATCCAGTTCACAATCTCATCGTGCAACTTTTTCAGCTCGCTGTAGTGCTTCAGCACTTCAAAAATTCCCACAATGGCGTAGGGCATCATGTCGCAGATCAACTCTGCTCCAGCGCTTTTCAGGTTTACACCTCCCAGTGCGGCAACTTTCAATGTCGGGTTCCTCTTCAGTGCGGCGCTTACCATTCTTGCTGCATGCTCGTCGCCAGAATGCTCTCCCGCAACAATGAGCACATCCACATTGCTGCCAGTGGGAGCCGGAAACGGAAATGAAGATAAAACTAGCGGATCGGTGGGCATGGGGATATAGGCCTAATCCATCGTCTTGCGTATCTGACTCGTGATCTGAATCGCTAGGTCAAGCGCGGTTTTACCCAATTCGCCACCCACTTTTGGATCCTTTCGGTTTTTCACGCTTTCAACGAAAGATGCCAGTTCCAACTTAAGTGGCTCGCCTTTTTCGATGGGCACTTCGTTCTTGCTTAGACCCTCTAACCCTACCGCCACGTGGTGGCCAGCTTGATTCATGAAATCAAGAGACAGGTAGCCGGTGGACTGAAATACGCGAATCTCTCGAACTTTTTTGGAGCTTACGCGACTTACATTCAAGTTAGCCACGCAACCATTTGCGAACTCTATCCTAGCATTGGCAATGTCCTCGGTTTTAGAAAGCACACTAACGCCAACACTCCTCACATCCACAGGTTCCGAGCCTACCAGTTGCAGAACCACCCCGATATCGTGTATCATTAGATCCAAGACAACGCCCACTTCGGTTCCTCGTGGCTGATAGGGAGCTAATCGTTCCGCCGTAATGTATTTGGGGTTCGTGACCACCTCTTCGAGGTAGCTCATGACTGGATTGAAGTGTTCGATATGCCCTACTTGAACAAGAGCATTTGCTCCATTCGCCGCGGCAAGAATCTCAGTCGCCTGCTCGACTGTTTCACAGATTGGCTTTTCAATTAGGAGATGACATCCCGCCTTTAACAAGGGTACCGCCACTTCGTAATGTTTGTCCGTTGGCACAACGACACTAATAGCGTCACAGGTTTCCGCTAACTCTTCAATCGTGGAAAACACTGGGCATTGATGCCGCTCGCTGATCTCTCTAGCCCGATCAGCATCGCTTTCAAAAACCCCAGCCAATACATTGCCTTCAAGCTCGCTGTAGATCCGAGCGTGATGTTGGCCTAAATAGCCCACACCGATCACTCCGCACTTCAATAAATTCTCTTTCATTTGATGTAATTCAATCTATCATTTAGCCGAATTTTTTCTCAAGTATCCCCTGTCTCAATACCCAAGATCGACCCATGCGGGCGGCGTAGTTCGCACTATGCGTTACCAGGACAAGACTGACCTGTTTTTCTTCGCAAAGCTCTTGCAGCATGTCCATGATCGAATCCCCAGTGGCTTCGTCGAGATTGCCAGTAGGTTCATCGGCCAGGAGAACTTTAGGATCGGAAATCATCGCCCTGGCGATTGCCACTCGCTGCCTTTCGCCCCCCGACAAGGTAGATGGCAGGCTCGACATGCGTGAACCCAGCCCCACTCGCTGCAGAAGAGACTTTGATCGCTCGGCTAGATTGTCGGTATTTCCAGAGATGCGCCCACCTAGCATGACATTCTCGAGGGCGCGGATTTCCGGAACCAAATAGTAAGACTGGAATACCATGCCGATTAGCGACGAGCGTTTGATCGCAAGGACTTGGTTTGAGTGCCTGGATATTTCCTCTGAATTCCAGAAAATACCGCCTTCGTCCGCCTGATCCAGTCCCGCCATGAGGTTGAGGAGAGTGGACTTCCCGCAGCCAGATTCACCTTGAATACTGACGGTATCTCCCTCGTTGATACAGATATCGACTCCTCTTAAGACTTCGATGTGCTCGTCACCGCTCTTGAAGCGGCGCACCAAGTTCTTCGTCTCCATCAACTCACTACTCACTTCGTAATGCCTCCACTGGGTTCATCTTGCTGGCCTTGTAGGCAGGCACAAGCCCCGCCAGAGTTGCTATCAAAATCGATAGCAGGGAGATGACAATTAGGTCTCCTGACTGAACCCGGGCGGGCAAGTAAGCAAATCCGTAAATCTGGTTCATCGAATCTGACACGCTCAATAGGGATGAAAGGGTCGACGTGATATCATTTCTAAAATAGAGCAGTGTCCTTCCAAACCCGATGCCAAGCAGTGTTCCCGCCACACCAATAATCATTCCTTGGAAACAAAAACAGGCGGCTAGCTGTCTCGGGGTAGCGCCCATCGCGGCGAAAAGACCGATCTCCCGAGTTTTCCGTATCACAAAAGTGAGGAGAGACGACATGATGGAAAACGAAGCGACGATAACAATGATGAACAGCAGGAAGAACATCATTCGCTTTTCCAGTTTTATGATGGACAGGTAGTCTCCGTTGGCATCCATCCAGGTTTGAGCGTAGTAGGGTCGACCGAGAGACTCTGTGATTTCCCGACCTTCTTCTTCCGTCTCAAAGCCGGGCTTCAGCTCGATTCTAATCCCATGTGCTCCTTCGCCAAGATTGTAGAGATCCTGCATCAGCCTTAGCGTGCTGATTACCGTATTCTCATCCACTCTTTGCCAACCGGTTTGAAAGATTCCCCCAATTCTAACGAGGCGAGGCAAAAGTACATCGCTGCCATCGCTCTCGAGTAGCTTCAACATCATCAGAGGCGTATACATTTCCACTTCATCCCCGACCGAAAGTCCTAACTGACCCGCAAACCCAGAGGACACCAATATGGAGTCATCGTCGAATTCATCCATGCTTCCATCCAAGAGGTAATTTCCGTACTTTTGAACTTCGCGATCCGATCTAACGTCGATCCCTTCCACAATCGGGGCCAGCGGCTTGTTATTGTGAAGCACCATAACGATCCCCTGTGCGTAAGGAATGGCAGTATCGACGCTTTCCTTTGCTTCAAGAATCTCAGCCAATCCGTCTGGATCCCCCAAAAGACCGCCGTTTACGACTCGCAAATCGCCAAATGTATCGGCAATTTTACTACGTATTTCATAACCGAATCCGTTAAAAACGCTGATAACGACAATTAGCGTGGCCACACCCAAGATAACGCCAGTCAAAGACATTAGGGTAAAAACAGGAAAGCGTTTCCCTTGTGGGAAAAGATGCCTCAGGGCGATGTAAAGGTACCAGGGCATCAACTTCAGCCAATAAGCGGATTCGGCTCAGGTTAGGAGCGCAACTGCGGATACAGGATAACATCCCTTATGTTCTCTGCCTCAGTTAGCAGAATAGCAATACGATCAATGCCCATTCCGAGTCCTCCGGCAGGTGGCATACCGTATTCGAGTGTCTCCAGAAAATCGTCGTCGATACTCTGAGTCTCTTCTCCCGCTTGCTTTTCAAACATTTCGCGCTGCACATCCGGATCGTTTTGCTCGGAATAGGCTGGAGCGATTTCCATACCACCTATGCACAGCTCGAAAACGTCGATCGTCGAAGGATCGTCCTTAGTGATCTTTGCCAGCGGACATAGCTCTTTGGGCAAATGGGTCACGAATGTCGGCTGTATCAGCGTGGGCTCAATCAGCTTCCCGAACACTTCATTGGACACCTCATAGTCCTCCCAGTCTGCTTCCACCTCGAGCTTCATCTCGCGGGCGCGCTCAATTTTGGTTTCCTTGGAAAGGTCAAACCAGCCAAGATCCCCTACCTTCTCGCAAACGAGATCCTTGTACTTGGCCTCACGCCATGCACCCATGAAATCAATCACTTCGCCATCAGGCATTTTAACTTCCTCTTTTTTGAGAACGTCCTTAACCAGGTACCGGAGCATGCTCTGAATCAACTCCATCATTCCACGATAATCCGAGTACGCCTCATAGAGCTCCAGCATCGTAAATTCTGGATTGTGACGACGCGAAATACCTTCATTACGGAAATTACGGCCAATCTCAAAAACGCGGTCAAACCCACCCACCAAAAGTCGCTTGAGGTAAAGCTCGAGTGAGATTCGAAGCACAAAGTCCCGATCCAGCGCGTTGTGGTGCGTGACAAACGGCTTTGCCGCGGCTCCACCGGCCACATTCTGAAAAACAGGAGTTTCTACTTCCAGGTAGTCCCGCTCCTCCAAAAATCTTCGGATGCCGCTTATGATGCGGCTTCTATTAAAGAATCGCTCGCGCGATTCTAAATTCATAACCAAATCCAAATGGCGCTGGCGAATCCGCTGCTCTTGATCCGTGAGACCATGAAACTTTTCAGGGAGCGGCCTCAATGCCTTGGAGACCATTTCGTACTGCAGGGCACGAACGGTTACTTCACCGGTTTTTGTCTGAAAAAGCGTTCCCTCGACTCCGATGATGTCGCCGGTATCCAGCTTTTTGAAATTCGCGTACGCCTCTTCTCCCAGTGCGTCGATACGTACATAGGACTGGATGATACCCGTTTGATCCTGTATTTTGACAAACTGGGCCTTGCCCATTTTGCGAATGAACTTCAAGCGGCCCGCCACACGCACCGCCGGCTGATTTTCTTCCTCCGCTCCCCCGACAAAGGCTGCGACCGCCGAGACGGCGGTGTGCGTCGGCTGGAAAGACGACCGAAACGGATCCGCGCCTTGAGAACGCATGTCTTCTAACTTCTTGCGGCGCACCGCCAACTGATCGTGTGAGATTTCTGAAAGATTTGAACTCATGCTTGGAAAACCCAATGGATAAGGACACTTGAGATAAAAAAATCAAAGCCTTTCGTTTACAAATAACGAACGGCTCTCCCGAAAACTCCCGCAAGACCGTCCATGGAGATTAATTCCGTAGGTGAATCGAGATCGCCCTTCCATAAAAGACCGTGAAACATTTGCATTTATAGGTTGAGTTTTGGGGCCAATTGCAAAGGTTCTCGGCATGAAATCCCGCAAGCCAGACTGGCTTCGAGCAAAGTTGCCCAGCGGCAGTGGCTACAGCGCTGTTCGAAAGATGGTTGACGACAATCGGCTGCACACCGTTTGCCAAAGTGCCCAGTGCCCAAATATGGGTGAATGCTGGTCCCGGGGAACGGCAACGGTAATGATTCTGGGGAACATTTGCACCCGATCTTGCAATTTCTGCGCGATCCAAACCGGTCGTCCCACCGAACTGGACCTCGGCGAGCCAGCCCGTGTCGCGGATGCGGTGGCAAAAATGAATTTGCGGCACTGCGTCATCACTTCCGTTACTCGCGATGAACTCAAGGATGGCGGGGCCTCTGTTTGGGCGGCCACAATACGAGCGATAAGAAATCGAAACCCTAGCACCGCCATCGAAGTTCTCACGCCGGATTTCAAAGGAAAGCTAGACCAAGTCGACACCGTATTAGCAGCCGAACCCGATATTTTTAACCACAATGTCGAAACCGTGGAGCGCCTCCAGAAGCCCGTGCGCGTTCAAGCGCGCTACGATCGTTCCTTGAAGGTGCTTCGTCACGCGGCGGATCAGGGTCATGTCACAAAATCGGGCATCATGCTTGGCTTGGGGGAAACCAAACCGGAGATCGCTCGGGCCCTTGAAGACATGCGTGCCACTGGAATCAAAATCGTCACTCTTGGTCAGTACTTGCAACCTTCAAGCAGACACCTGCCAGTAGACCGTTGGGTTACTCCAGAAGAGTTTGAGGATTGGAAAGAGTTTGGCCACCGCATCGGTTTTGACTTCGTAGAGTCCGGCCCCCTCGTCCGCTCGTCCTATCATGCAGACGAGCAGTCCTCAGCGTTCACCGGCATAGACGAGCTTCGCAGAACTTCGGCCTGAATCATTATTCCAAGTAAAAAGAACTATTCCGAAATCTAGATCGACTGGGCCTGCAGCGTCCTACCGCCCCCGCCAACAAAAAAATTTACCCCCCTGCGTGAATGTAGGCAATCTGATGTGCCTGTCCGGCACACTCCCGACCAAGAAAACGAATGTGGTATTCGCTGGAAGAGCAGGTACGGAACAAGTGTAAGGTCGGGCTACGAGGTGGAGAAGCTCTTCCTCATCAATGCCTTGCTACATCTGCGAGCCACTAGTGATTAGTTTGATCGCCTTGAGTGCATCGTGCATCTCGCGGGGTTAGTGAATGGAGTCGGCGGCCTTTCGGACAGCCCAAAAGCATCAACAGCGCATCCGACCTCTTGGCAAACTACCGGGAAAAACCGGAAGACATTCAAGGATAGCGGTTTCCGTTAATAGCCTCCCGCTGAATTCTGGCGTAGAGATAAATCTCGTATTGGAATTGTGGAAAGATTAAGTTTGATTTTTACGAAATTCCTACATTTGTAATCTTAAAAATAACAGTGACCCATCAGCCATTATTGCAAATTACCGAAGGTCCATTCCCTGTTTTCAGATCGTATTCATAAGCTGAATTCCTATTACATGTCAGTGCTAACTCTCAATCACATATCCTAGAATCCTTTAGTTAAAACTGTGAAACTCGGTGATTTTCTACTTTACTTTTAAATTTTTCCGCGAGAACCCACTAAAATTGTTTTAAATTCTTGCATCACCTGCTAATCCACCATTTTTTCCCATTTTCCGATTTTCCGATTTTCCGATTTTCCGATTTTCCCTTTCTTCCCTTTAACAGCACTGTTTTGATAACCGCCGCTCATGTCCCACAACCCTAAGAGTTCGAAGATGAGAGAACCCGTAAGCTCTATCTGAATTTCCCAAATTCTTTGGGGCTAGACAGAAGTTATTTCCAATCCTCAATTGGCCCTACAAACCCATTAATCACAGAAGACCTTCATAATCAAATGCGCCAAAGCGGCACCGAGACCTGTGCCCCCCGCCACCACCCTTTCGCTATCTAGAACTTACGACAAAAGAGAATAGACAATGACTAAGATCAAAGTGTTACCATTAATCGCAGCAGGATTTGCTCTCGCAAGTTCCAGTGCATTAATTTCAGCTCCTGAACTCGGCCAAACACGAGCAACGCTCAAGGAATGGGTTGAACTGAAGAAACTTGTCTCGGAAGAAAAGAGCCGATGGACCGTTGAGAAGCAGACGCTAAACGAGTCAATCGATCTTCTAACGCAGGAAATAGAGAAGCTCGATGAGCAGATCGTAAGCATGCAGGAAGAGGCCGACGCGGCACAGCTAGAGCGTCAGTCCCTCAACAATGAAGATGATGAGCTCAGGGCCGCCTCCGCAGTCGTCAAGCAAATCGCGACCGATCTGGAGTCTCAAGTAATCGGGCTCGTGGATTACTTTCCTGAGTCACTTAAAGATAAACTAAAGCTTTTGACTGAGAGAATTCCCAAAAATGCGAAAGCAGCTGACTCGGTCGGCCTTTCAACACGCCTTCAGTACGTCATTGGTATCCTGAGCGAGATCGAAAAATTCAACAAACAGATTACTGTTGAAGAAACCATGCAGCAAATTGGCGACTCAGATGTGGCGGTTAAGACTCTCTACATCGGCTTGGCCGTAGCTTACTATGTTGATGGCACACGCACACAGGCCGGTATCCTACGTCCAGCAAAAGGGGGATGGGAGAAAGAGAGACGCGATGAAATGGCGGAGCAAATCGCTACCGCAATCGGAGTATACGAGAGAGAAGAAACAGCTCAATTCGTGAACTTGCCAATTAACGTCAACTAACTGAGCGGGAACCAAAGAAACTCATCAATATTTCTAAGCACATGAAAGCGATTAAATTAATATCAATAGCATTAGCGCTCACCAGCGGCTTCTCGCTACTCGCTCAACCAAAGTTCGCCGACATCGCCTTGCAGGCCAAATCGGAAGTCGAAGCAGCGGAGAGGGAGCTCGCCGATCTTCGTAGTGACATTGCAGACCAGAAAGTACCTATCTCCATTCGCTTGACCGAACTGGAAAGCCAGGTTCAGGAGACGCGTTCCGAGTTCGAGCAGGTAGTCAGCGCAGCGGAAAACCGCCAAGTCGGTCTCAGCACGTTGCAAGATCGCGTTGAAGCGCGTCGAGACGAGAATATTTATCTAAAGAACTTGATGTCTAGTTACATCAAGCAGTTCAGCACTCGTATCGACGAATCAGAGCTCCAGTCTCAAGAGGCCATTATCTCGGAAGCAGAGCAAATTCTCGAATCGAGCACGGCAACGGACGCTGAAAAGTTCGAGACTCAAATCAAGGTTCTCCAGGCATCCATCTCGCGAATCGAGAACATTATTGGAGGTCACAAATTCTCCGGAACCGCCCTTGGTGCAGATGACCGCGCCGTTGAAGGGAACTTCATCCTTGTAGGTCCTTACGCTTATTTCGGCGATGGCGGCACCAATGTTGGCTTTTCCCAAGGTCGTCCGAATGCGGCCTACCCACTCGTAAAGAGTGACGGTCTCGCTCCAGAGATCATTGCATCTATCAATGAGGTCACAAGCACGGGAGAAGGAGCGCTACCCGTCGACGCAACCGAGGGCGACGCCTTCAAGCTTGCGGAACTCGAGGAGACTCCAATTGAACACGCA
Organism: Candidatus Pelagisphaera phototrophica; assembly: GCF_014529625.1. GTDB lineage: Bacteria > Verrucomicrobiota > Verrucomicrobiia > Opitutales > Opitutaceae > Pelagisphaera > Pelagisphaera phototrophica. Next base: position 2,194,132 of record NZ_CP076039.1, on the reverse strand, counting down.
CTCAAGGGGGGAACCACCATTTACATTATTCTGCTCCTTGCCTTCTGCGCACTGATGGTGGCGATCTTCAAGCTCTTCGAAATTTCTTCGGTAAAACGTCCGAAATCTGGAGCGCTGCAACAGATCCTCGATAACTTGAATTCGGGCAAAAAACAGGAAGCACTCGAAATTGCCAATTCGGTTGATGGTCCTTTCGGAGATCTCCTCGTTGCCGGTGTCGAACACCACGACGAAGAAAAGGAACTTCTAGAGGAAGTGCTTTATGAAAGACTGCTTGCGGCTCAACCAAAGCTCGAAAGATTCCTTGCATTCATCGCCCTAACAGCTGGTGCCGCCCCACTCTTGGGTCTGCTCGGTACTGTCACCGGTATGATCAAAACCTTTAAATTGATTACCGTATTTGGTACCGGTGACGCCGCCTCGCTGTCATCTGGTATTTCCGAAGCGCTGATCACTACGGAATACGGACTGTATGTCGCTATTCCTTCTCTGCTCGCACAGGCACTGCTAACACGTATGGCCAAGGGTAAGCTGGGTGAAATGGAGCAAGCCTCTGTGGCGTTCGTGAACGGCCTAAGCAAGAAAAGCTAGGCCGGCCAGGATCACCACAGTTGAACAAAGATATATAGTTTGAAGGAACTGAAGTCTCATGGGAAAGAATAAGAAAGCGCTTTCGGCCAGTGATGATGTTGAAGATATCAATATCTCGCCGCTGATTGATATGGTTTTCATTCTCTTGATCTTCTTCATCGTCACGACGGTTTTTGTCGAGGAGCCTGGAGTGGATGTGATCAAGCCTGTCGCTTACAACGCCAAGGACTTGCCAAAGAACTGTATCCTAATCGGCGTTACCGAATCGGACAATGTGTTTTACGGTGGCGAGGAAGTTGGATTAAGCGGTATCCGCGTCAAAGTCCGGCGCATGATCAAAGAGAACAGAGATTACCCGGTCATTATCCAAGCAGATGTTGGTGCGACTAATGGGACGATCGCTCGCCTGATCGATGAATGCAAACTGGCTGAGGTTCCTGCTGGCAATATTCACGTTTCAATGGAGAAGCTCAACAACTAGTCAATCGAGGACATTTGCTAGCATCCCCCAACTATGAGAAACAGAAAACATTTTAACGAGAACGACGAGATGACTGACATCAACATCTCGCCGTTGATCGACATGGTTTTCATCCTTTTGATCTTCTTCATCGTCACAACGGTTTTTGTTGAAGAGGAAGGAATGGCAACCAATACGCCGGATCCATCGCCCCAAACAGATCCTCCCGATGAGGAAAAGGTGCGTCTCACTCTGCTGATCAAGTCCAATGGAGAAGTCTTTTCAAAATTAGGAAACGTCCAAAAAAATATCGGCCTCGGGGGCGTTCGCGCCCTTGTTCAACAGGAGATGCAGCGCGAGGTATATCCAATTCTCGTCAATGTGGAAAAGGACTCTCGGATAGGCACCTACGTTACAGTACATGACACCTGCATGTTGGCGGGGGCCGAAGGAATCACAATGAAAGTGGTACAGGAATAGCACTCATTCCCTGACCAATTTAAATCTCAACTTTACGAATAAATATACAATGACTAAGAGCAAATCACTCAAATTGGCTTTTGCCGGTCTACTTTGTGCAACTGGGTTCGCTTCCCTTTCTGCCCAACTCGTTTACGACGCAGAGAAATTCTGGAGCCAGACCCACATTCGGGAAGCATACATAGGCAATTACGAGCTCAACGTTAAGACGGAGCCGAAACTAACAGAAGCGGAGCAAGAAGTTTTCCGAGAAATTCTCGAGGTTATGAAAACGGACAAGGATACCGCGCTTCAAATGATGTTGTCCAACATCACCACGGAATCCAGTGGAGCCTTAGAATTTATTGCTGGTAGCCTGTATGGGGAACGTGGCGACATTGACAATGCCATGGTCTATTTCAAAAAGGCGATCGACAAGTATCCAGGGTTTTTACGGGCTCGCAAGAATCTCGCCATAATGCTCGTACAGAAGGCGGAGTTTGCTGAAGCCATCCCCCATTTCGTAAGGGCAATCGATCTAGGAGCTCGGGACAGCGTAACTTTTGGACTGCTTGGCCTATGCTACGTCAACGGCTCGCAGTTTATATCAGCTGAAACAGCCTACCGCGAAGCGATCCTCCTCAACTCTGAAACTAAGGATTGGCAGTTGGGCCTCGCGAAGGCTCTACTGAATCAAAAGAAATATCAGGAGGCAATCGCTGTTCTCGAAGAGATTCTTCTCAAGGAACCCGAAAACGAGCTGATCTGGATTAGCCAGGCTAATGCCTATCTCGGTATCGACGATGCGGAAACCGCAGTAGCCATCCAAGAAATCGTGGATCGCCTCGGTAAATCGACCGCAGATTCACTTGAGTTCATGGGCAACATTTACATGTCTCGCAATCTGACCGACCTCGCTTTGAAGTATTACCGAAAGGCGATCGCCAAGGATCCAAAACGTTCCGTCAAGACTCACGTTGACACTGCCGACATCCTAGTCGGACGTGGAGCCTTCGAAGAAGCGAGAGTTCTGATAGCCGATATTCGCGAGGCCTACAGCGAACGCGTCGACAAGAATCAAGACACACGGTTACTCAGGATGGAGTCGCACATTGCAATGAACGATGGAAAGACCGATGTGTTCATTCCTATTCTAGAGAAGCTTATCCAAAACGATCCGCTCGATGGAGACTCTCTCATGATGCTCGCGGACCACTACACGTCCCAGGACACCATCGAAGGATACGCTCGGGCAGATCTATTTTATGAGCGCGTCGTTAAGATCGAAGAGGTTGAAGTAAAAGGATTGATTGCTTGGGCCCGTTCTTACGTAGCTCGTGAGCAGTATGGAAAAGCGATTCCACACTTAGAGCGTGCTAATACGCTGGATCCAAGGGACTTCATTGGCCGCTATCTCGAGCAAGTACGCAAAGTTCACCTCGCCAACATCGGCTTGTAAGAACTCAGCGTCTCAAAAATTTCTAGCAGGAGTTTCGGCTCCTGCTTTTTTGTGTCTATTTTGGTAGATGAGGTTCTCAGCGTCTACCTCCGTAAGAACGAGCACGCCCTCTTGGCTTAGCGTTTTTTCCGAACTCGCCTGAACGAAGTGCATCAATCTGGTCTCTTAGCAGCGCCGCCCTCTCAAATTCTAACTTTGCAGCCGCTTCATCCATCTCCTTCGTTAGTTCGTCGATAACGGCTTCAACGTCATCGTCCTCACCCACTAATAAAATTGAGTCTTCTTCTTCGCTCACATGCAGACTCTCCTGCACGGGTCTCACTACACTTTTCGGGGTGATACCGTAACGCTCATTGTGCTCAATTTGCTTTGCTCTTCTGGATTCCGTAACCTCAACCGTTCTTCGAATCGAATTCGTCATTACATCGGCGTAAAGAATGACGCGTCCTTTTTCGTGTCGGGCCGCCCTTCCTGCCGTCTGTACAAGACTGGTTTCACTACGAAGAAACCCTTCCTTGTCTGCATCGAGAATGGCCACGAGAGCAACCTCAGGCAAATCAAGTCCTTCTCGGAGAAGATTGATGCCAACGAGAACGTCAAAGTCACCAGCCCGCAATCTACGAAGTATTTCAACGCGCTCGATAGCGTCGATATCTGAATGCAGGTACTCGACCCGGATGTCTCGATCCCGTAGGTAGGATGTGATATCCTCGGACAGCCGCTTCGTTAGAGTGGTCACTAAAATACGCTCGTGCGATTCAATGGCTCGATTCACTTCCCCGATGAGATTTTCGACCTGTCCTTTCGTACTGCGAATCTCAACTACAGGGTCGAGCAGGCCAGTGGGGCGGATCACTTGCTCCGCAATCACGGCGCTCTTTTCCAATTCGAACTTAGCCGGAGTTGCGGAAACAAAAATCGTGGTGCCCGTAACCTCGATAAACTCGTCAAAGTTCATGGGGCGATTGTCTAAGGCCGATGGAAGGCGAAAACCATGCTCGACAAGGGTTGTCTTTCGAGACCGGTCTCCCGCGTACATGGCGCCTATTTGCGGGATGGACACATGGCTCTCATCTACGAACAACAGGAAGTCCTTGTCGAAAAAGTCGATCAGGCAAGAAGGCCGTTCTCCTGTTTTACGCCCAGACAGCTGCATCGAGTAATTCTCAATACCATTGCAGAAACCAACCTCTTTCAGCATTTCTAAATCATAGTTGGTTCGCATGCTGATTCGCTGTGCTTCCAAAAGCTTGCCTTCGTTTTCGAACGTGCCCACGCGATCTTTCAACTCAGACTTTATGGCGCCGATCGCGTTCTCAATTTTCGCGCTCGTCGTAACGAACTGGTTAGCGGGATATAAGTTAAACTGGTCAAGTTTACGTATCTCCGAGCCAGTTGTGGGATCAAACTCCGAAAGCCCTTCGATTTCATCGCCCCAAAACTCAACCCGCAACCCCTTCTCCAAATACGCAGGCATCACATCAACCACGTCTCCTCGAACGCGAAATCGTCCTCGACTCAAATCAATGTCGTTTCGCTCGTATTGAATTTCAATCAATCGATTCAAAAAGATGTCTCTGCCAAGCTCCTCTCCAATTTGCAGGGGGATCATCAATTCCTGAAAATCCTCAGGCGAGCCGAGACCATATATGCAGGAAACACTCGCCACTACGATAACGTCCCTGCGACTAATCAGGCTACTCGTTGCCGATATCCTTAATCGATCGATTTCATCGTTAATCGAGGAATCTTTTTCTATGAATGTATCAGTTGAAGGTACATAGGCCTCGGGCTGATAGTAGTCGTAGTAGCTTACAAAGTACTCGACTGCATTGTTTGGGAAAAAGCTTTTAAATTCTGAATACAATTGAGCAGCCAGAGTCTTGTTGTGGGATATGATCAGTGCCGGTCGCTCAGTCTGAGCAATGACATTGGCCATACTAAAAGTTTTCCCCGAACCGGTGACGCCCAAAAGCGTCTGGTACCGGTTCCCCTTTTCAAGTGAAGTAACTAATTGATCGATCGCCTGGGGCTGGTCCCCTGTTGGTACATAGTCTGAATTGAGATCGAAGAGCTTCCCTATTCCCATCACTTCCTTAGCTAGCGATCTCGTCTTCAACCGGGCGATTGAATACTTTCTTGTCGAGCTGCCCTTCAGAGTTCGCAACGATACAGGTGATCGCAGTATCCCCAGTAATGTTTACCGCCGTCCGAATCATATCGAGCAAACGGTCGATCCCGATAATCAATCCGATTTTGTCAGGGGGAAGTCCAACGAGGCCAAGAACCATAGTCAGCATCACCAGACCGGCACTGGGTACCCCAGCGGTACCGATTGATGCCATAGTCGCAGCCAATATCACCGTTAAATATTGTGTGATCGACAGATCGATTCCGGATATTTGCGCAATGAAGACGGTTGCGACTCCTTGCATAATGGCTGTGCCATCCATGTTTATCGTCGCCCCTAGCGGTACCGTGAAAGAAGCAACCTTGTTGTGGGCCCCCAGTCGTTCCTCAGCGGCTCGAAGCGTTACGGGAATCGTTGCATTGCTGCTGGCTGTGCTGAAAGCGAATAGCTGGACATTCCGCAGCTTCTTGAAAAAGACAAGCGGATTTAAACCCGTGAAGATCTTAAGCATCGTTGGGTATACAACAAAGGCGTGGATCAATAGCACAATCGCTACTAGGATAAAATACTTTGCCAAAGCAAAAATGGTGCCGAAGCCTTCTTGAGCAAAAACTTGAGCAATTTTGGCAAACACCCCAAAAGGGGCCATCAACATCACGATGATCACGAGTTTCATGATCACTTCGTTCATATCTTTGAAGAAGTTCAAAACCCGTTGGCCATGTTCGCCCGATACAACCAATGCAATCCCAAATACAAGCGACGCCGCGATTATCTGCAGCATGTTCCCATCTACGAATGAAGCCCCCACATTGCGCGGGAAGATGTCGATAAAGACGTTTAGAAGCGATTTTGTCTCTCCAGGGACATAACCCTCCATTTCAATTTCCCCTACACCCAATCCAGGTTTTATGAGGAGAGCCGCGACAATCGCGATACTGATGGCGATTCCCGTTGTGGCGAGATACAGTAGAAGCGTTTTCAATCCGACCGTGCCTAGTTTTCTGACATCGTCCATAGCTGCCGTGCCACAAACGAGCGAGACGAACACCAGGGGAACGACCAAAGCCGTCAAGCTTCGAATGAAAGCTTCGCTCAGAAACTGGAAAAAACCGTTGATAACGTAATCCGATAGAAAGCTGTGCTCGAGAACTGGACGATTCTTGCTGTCCAGGATCGCTTTCCCCGTTTCTGGATTCACCGCAAACTCTACAAACTGGGAAAGCAGCAGTCCGGTGAGCGCTCCTCCAATCATGGCAATGAGGATGTAACGGGTTAGTTTGATTTTGTGTAGATCCATAAGCTTGGTCGTTCTAGGATTTATGAGAATAGCACTAAAGCGGATTGATTCTCATTTAACAACCCTCCAAAATCGTTGTTGGAAAAATCGTGCCGATGCGAATCCGATAAATCACATCCCCTATTCGCTATTTCGACTCTACGGTCGCTAGAATTTCCTCTAAAGAAACTTCCTCGAAGCTGCCTTTAACCAGAGAAGCGCCACATTGCTTCATCATGACGCAGTTGTTTGTCGTTGTGAGCCCAATCACCGTCATGCCACCGGCGAGTCCCGCTTCTACGCCGCTCACTGAATCTTCAAAAACAACGCATCGGTTTGGAGGAACCTTGATCAATACAGCCGCTTTCAAAAACACTTCCGGATCGGGCTTGCCTCTTGAAACATCTGCAGCCGCAACGATTTCATGGAAAAGGCCCTCTATTCCGGCGCCAGACATAACCGCCTCAATGTTCTCCCGCGGGGTCGATGAGCCCACGGCAAAAGGAAACCCTTCCTTAATTAAGGACTCCACAAAATTACGGACTCCAGGGAGGGGGTCAATCCCTGTCTCTTGAATAATATCGCGATAGTGGACTTCCTTCTGCTTTCCGAGTCTTTCTATTTCGGAGGGGTCGTTCGACCACTTCAGAATATCCGGTATAATAAGCTGGTTTCGTTTTCCAAAACCGAGCTTGAAATGACCTTCAAAAAGCGGAAGCCCTTCTTGGGCTGCTAGCCGTTCCCAACTCTCTTCGTGCTGGGCAGATGAATCTACTACGACCCCGTCCCAATCAAAGATGAACCCAATTTCTACATTATCTGATCGCGACATGTCATACAACGCTTTCATTAGGACCTAGATCCCGACAATTTTCAAAAACGCATCCCTTAATCCTACCCAGAAGCGTACGGGTCCGGATGCTTCACCCTTCGAGATTTCCTGGCAAAAAAAGGTTCCCTCCCCTCTAAACATATCGTCGAACAAGGGATTGAATCCCCTAAAGTAGGCCCAAAAGGCTTCCGCTCGCGCGGCGCCAAACTCCAAGTCCGGAGTAAAGCCGATCGTTGAGTCCTGGTTCGCCCGGCGACCTTTGCCATCGGTGGACAAAATTCGCTCCGAACGAACCCCACGAATGCCAGAAACCACCATTCGACAAGGTCCTACAAACTCGAAATAGCGGAACTGCAAAGTCATCCAAGCTTGAGCCCGGTCAAAGCTCCACCTGCGACGGATGGAAACGGGTGCCGTGCCCGACCCAATGAGTCCGACTAGGTGGCTAGGTCTCAATATCAAGGATCCATTTTCGGGTATCTCCACCAAGCTTAACTCCATATCTGGCTTGTTTTGAGTGGAGGCAGTAATTGCTCCATTCATCGAAGCATTTTCTGAGGCGAACTCTACCAACTCAATCAGTCCTGCCGCCAAACAGGTAATCGGTATCTGCCAATTCAATACAAACCGTGTCCTTCTCGCCAGACTTTCATCAGAAGCCTGCAAGTAGGATTCCTTAATCCAAGCTTGCTCTCCTTCTCTAACTTTCAGGGAAACAGACACTCCGCTGTCGAGAATCATTGGAACCGGCAATTGTTTATCAGAAAATTTTACAGGCCGTACCCAGTGGAAAATCGGAGCGATAATATAAAAGGCTATCAATTTAAGCACAATCGGTCCGGCAATCACTACGGTCAGCGCGATTGGCAGGTAGACCTTAATTACATTCCAAGAATTGTCGATGTACCGGACCATCTCCGAGGAGCTCGACTCCAAAGAGGCGATCTTTTCCTCCAACGAACGCACTTCATCGGAGAGATTGGTCCGGTCAACTCTCAGGCTAGCATACTTAACTCTCAGCGACTCGATAAGAGGCCCGAGCTGAGAGCTCTCGTTCTTCGCCAGAGCGAGCTCATTGTCGACTTTCTTCTTCTCGCTCTCAGACAAAAAGAGATATTCCAATTTGGAGAGGAATCCCTCTAGTCTCTCAACAAGTTCATTGGCTAGTTTAAGCTTTTCGCGAGCTTCGTTCAGCTCATTTGTGATAAATAGAATTTCCGTATGCGCATTCTCCAGTTTTTCATAGGCAACCTGTCCCATTTCTTGGGCTTCCTGAAGCTTCGCCATTCGCTCGCGGTCTGCTCGAATACTATCACCAACATATAAATACAGGGCGAATGCTCCGACCGCTACCGCAGTCGCGATCAATAAAACCGCTACCTTGCTCAACAACCATTTACCGATTTTGAGAAGGTATAGTGTCATCCTATCGTATTGCTTGTCGCTTTAGATTTCAATGAGTGGCGACACAAATTGAAACAGCAACTCAAGCGACTCCTCTACAGACTGTGCCTCCGTATCAATAACCAAGTCCGAATCTGGGGGTTCTTCAAATCCAGAGTCCTTTCCCGTAAACAGAGGCACTAGACCTTTGTCCGCCTTCGCATATAGGCCTTTCACATCTCGCTTCATACAGGTTTCGAATGAGGCCTTAACATACACTTCAATCAAATTCTCCTTGCCAATAGTCTCCCGAGCCATCTTTCGAAGATCAGCGTTGGGAGTGATAAAGGAATTGATCGAAATGACCCCCGCATCAACGAACAGCTTAGAAACTTCAGCGATTCGACGAATGTTCTCTCTTCGATCCTCATCTGAGAAGCTGAGGCCGCTGTTCAGTCCTGTACGGATGTTATCTCCATCTAATACATAGACTAAACGTTTCTGTGAGAAGAGCTTCTTCTCTAATGCGGTCGCTAGAGTGCTTTTACCCGAGCCCGACAAACCGCACATCCAAATTACTTTTGCGGATTGGCCTACCAGAGACTCGCGGTCACTCTGCTTCAGGAGCCGATCGGAAATGGGATATAAATTGTCGCTCATTGAAAATGAATTGAGATTAAGGACAGGTATTAAGCAAGAAAAGTCAGGAATCAGTGACCTAGTTCTCTGCGCAAGTTTCGTATTCGATCGGCGACGACAGGCTTCATCGCTTCTATAGAATCTTCGGAAAGTGTCTCGTAGTGCGTTTCTAGGAGTTTTAGTGCCTTTTCTTTCCGATCAAGTTTCACGAGTAGCTCCCCGTACACCCTGTAGACGTAGAAAGGTGGGCTTTCTGCCCGAATCGCCTGTTCGAATCGCCCCACGGCTCCTTCCAGATCATTTGCCTTTCGCCAGAGAATCATTGCTTCTTCGATATAGATCTTCGGGTTTTGCTCGTGGTAAACTCTGCTCCCCTCCAGGAATCCGAGCGCCCTGTTCGCAAATTGGCTCGCAATCGCCCTTCTTTCAGCCGACTCGACCTGTAAATCTGTATTATCGATTCCAATGACCCATGTAGGCATGTCATTGGCTATGATTCGCGATCCATTAAGCCAGAAAAGCTCAGGTCTAGGATCAATACTGGTGGCAAAGGCTAGCTTTCCAAGCGTTCCAACGAGATCTCGCTGCTCCCAATTCTGGTTCATTGCAAGCCACACCAAATTGGCCGCTACCGATCGATAGCCACCCAGGATAGCGACCGATAACCCTTGCCCAAACTGGGAATCGAGATTTCGCAGCGTCTCAACCTCTGAATTTTGACCTAGTCTTTCCGCGATCGATTGGTCAAGGGGAGCAACAGCCCAACCGATCAAGAGAGCCAGTCCAGCACAAATGGGTATAATGGATCTATTAGAGCTCACGTCGGTTGAAGCTGGCGGAAGCGACCGCTAAATAGAAACTTGAATACAGAAAAGCATAGACGAACAGTTTTAAGTATAGCGAGCTTGGCAATGACTCGCCCAACGCCAACTTTTCGCCGATATCAAACAAATGAAAGTTGGGCAAAGCGAAACTGGCGAGCGCGTAAACAGATTTCAAAATCAAGTTGTCTACTACTCCCCTTGCTTCTGTAGCAATGTGTTGTAACTGTCCCGCGATCCAAACCAGCACTCCCATAACCATCGCGAAGAGTGATGACGTTGCGTAGGTGGAGAACAGGATGACCACGGCACACAGGATTCCGATGCGAAAAACCTGAACGACCGAGAACCAGACAATCTCTCCATACTGGACGATCCTCCTTCCACCCTCGAAATCATCAGGATACTCCGCCAGGATGCTCGTTTCGCGAAACCAAAGCGCAAAAACGAGGCAAACGCTGAGCATTCCAAGAAAGCACGTCACCGTGGCCCAAGAGCCGAGGAATTTCCCCAGGACAAATTCTGAGCGGTGGATCGGTTTAGCCAGCAAGGTGAGTGCGGTGCGATGTTCAATCTCTCCGTTGAAAAGCTGGGCTGTTACAATCACCGCCAGTGCAGAGCCAAAGACGGTCATCCCGCCAAAACCGAAGTCGGCAATGAACTTCAGTTCCGATGAACCAAAATTGAACTCGCAAAAAAGAAAGGAACTCGCGAGTGTGCACATGGCGAGAGTCGTCATGGCGATAAACAGCTTCGTTCGCACCGCCTCGCGGAAGGTGTTCAATCCAATCGTGACTACACGAGAAGTGGACCAGCTTAACCTTTTGGTGGATTCGCTCACCTTTCCTCCTTCTTGTTCGCAAGTTCCAAAAACAGTTCTTCCAAGCTTCTCGAAGGAGATGAGACCAACCCCCCATGTTCTTTAGCCAATTGTTCGATGGAGCCTCTTAATATACTGGAAACTTGGTCAATACGCATAGAGGAACAATCCTCTTCCTGAATTAACGTATCCACGCTGCCTTCGATAAGCAACCTTCCCCGTCCCATTATCGCCACTCGATCACAGACACTCTCAACCTGCGAAAGAAGATGGGAACAGAGCAACACCGTCTTTCCTTCCTTCTTAAGCTCAAGGATAAGCGATGCGATTTCGGCTGCACCTACCGGATCCACTCCCGCAGTAGGCTCATCAAGTACGAGCAAATCGGGATCGCCAACCAAGGCTTGAGCCAGACCGATGCGCTGCAGCATGCCTTTGGAGTATCCGCCTACTCTTCTATCACCCGCGTCTTCAAGACCCACCCGATTTAGCAAATACTCTATTCTCCCCTGTATCTTTTCTTTGGGTACATTAGACAAGCATCCAAAATATTTCAGCAGTTCCCTACCCGTTAGGAATCTTTGAAAGTAAGGGGCTTCTGGCAGATAGCCAACATTAGTCCGAGCGGCGGGGTTAGTGCTAGGGATCCCGAGAACTTCACATTCCCCAACGCTTGGCTGCACCAGACCAAGAGCGATCTTGATCGTTGTGCTTTTCCCGGAACCATTGGGGCCCAAAAGCCCGTAAATGGAATTTCGATGAATCTCCAAAGACAGATCATCAACGGCTCTTAGCCGCTTGCTAGAGCCTGAAACGCGAAAGTCTTTCGTCAGGCCTCTGATCGCAATCGCTGGGGTCATAACCATAGGTGGCTACTTGATACTGAACTCCTTGTAAAGGCGAACTCGTTTCCCTGTTCTGCACTCGGTCCTTCGGATGTAGGAATCAAGCTCACTTAAAATCTCGCCTAAAAATCGTTGGCACTCTCCTTCGGTCCCTTCTGCCTCGAGCTCCACTCGTCCGTCCGTAAGGTTACGGACGTGACCCGTGACGTCGAATCCCTTGGCCAGCTGCTTCGTGGCATAACGAAAACCCACACCCTGTACATGGCCTGAAAAACGGGCGGAAAGATGGAAAATATTCTCTGAAAATTCCATAAGTCACTAATGTTTAACCAAAAACGTAATTTGCCAATCGTAAATATCCTAAGTATGCGCAATTACAATTATTGGCTAACCGTGCCTACACGCATTCGCACAGATTTTTGGACATTTCGTTTGCAAATGAAAATTTTCGATCCTAGTTTTACCCTGTTTTAAAAAGCTTGTTAATCAAATATGTCCCATTTCGAATCCGAAAGCAACCCTGACAGCGAGTGGGACGACAGTTGGGAGTCCGTATGGAACGAGCATGACTGGGAAGTCTATTTGGCCAATGAGAAAGATCAGGTACGCAGGTACCAGAAACTCTACAACAAGCTAGCCCGAAACCAGAATCGAATTGACGAAGTGGCCCTTTTTATGGGTTGGGATACGAACGCCGACCCTCAAGATCAAGAGGTCGCAGACAATGGGATTGAGGCGTTTTCGGATCAGCCGTACACATTGCACAAGCATCCCCTTTACATCGCTAGCAAAGCGCTGCATAACTGTTTAACCGAAAGATGGTCCCAACATGTCTCCCTTTGCTCCGAGCAGATCTCACCTGTCTCCGCTTTGAAGATTCAAAAAACGATCTCCAGTTCAGAGCAATACGGCTTACTCGCGGTAACCGCTTTGGATCTCGGCGACTATGCGCTTGCGACGGCCTACTGTAAACGCGGGTTGAGCCAGATCAACAAACTCCTTTCTCAGTTGAATGAATTCGAAACGAAGAACATCGCTCCGCTAAACGCATTTTCGAAACATGCGAAGATTCGACTGTTCGATATTCGGGAAATCTGGCTTCGAGTAATGTCAGATTGCCGCACTGCCGTAGCGCGACGTTTCGAAGAAGAATAAAACGGCATCCCAGCGAAGCCATCCTCCCTCCTGAAACATGATTTCCATCAAAAGCGTCACCTCCAATAAAGACCTGCCACATCATGGCCTCAGTCGTCGCAGCATTCGAAGCTTGCTGAAAAAAGGTGGGTCCCAAAATGCCTGTGCCTTCACTCAAGCGGCCATCTGCTACTTGGACTTTCTCTCTGAGTACTTCTACTTGACCGGTTATTCGGACGAGGAAGAGCGACTCAATATCATTCAGTCAACCTTGCGCGACTGCTGGAAGTATGCCCCCTACATACGGAGAGTTTCCGATTTTGAGCGCTTCCTGGGCGTCCTTCTGGAAAAGAGAAGCTTTCCTCTCTCGCCGGAATTCGAATTCCCCCACGAAAAGCTCGGTCAGCTGAACCACACCCAAAGATTCCTTCTTGTCGCTCGAACGTTTCAGAATTGGTCCTATCGAGGGATGCACTTGGCCACACGCATCAAAAAGCACGAGATCACGAGCGCTTTGACCGAATTGAAATGCATTCTTACAGGATTTGAGCAGCAATCCCTTAAGACTTCGCAAAAGATCCTTCTCTTAAGCGTGAACGATTTGCTTGAAGGCAAATTGAAGCCTCGTGAGTCAATGACCATTGAGAAAGAATTGATCGAGCAACCGTTGATTAGACAATTCAAGGCTGACTGGCTCAGTTACCGCTGCGAATTGGCAGAATTCAAGCAGCAAGCGTGTTTCGAACAATCAGTTATTGACTCGTTCAAAGAGCGTCTCATCGAAAAATTTCAAATAGTGCCGATCAACCAGCCCAACTTTCGCGACAACTTGATCAACCAGTTTTCCTTCACGCGAATTCCAACCGGTTGATCCGGAAAGCCCTGGAACCATATTATTTTCGGTCTCGATAGCTGCGAGTCCTTTTTACCAGGTTACGTCGCTGCTTTTTGAATACAGGCAAAATTTCTCGTTGAATATAGTCAAAAGCCGCTGGCAATCCTTCTGCCGCGTACACTTTGCCTATTCTAGCCTCAACTATCGTCGGCTCTCCAATGCATGCGAGAAACTGATTGGAAGTCAAACTAGTGAAAACCTCAATCCGGTTACCCGGCTCAATTTCCTTCTGATCCAGAATCCACTCCCGAGCAAACAAAGCAAGTACCGCATCTCCCACCCATGCTTTAGTGCGTTTTTCCGTTTCATCCATGAAACGAAAGCAAGACTCCTAAAGATTCTCACCTCAATACTTTTTCAGGTAATCAAGAAGCGACAAAGACGAGTGCCGTATAATGACGTCCCCTTGCCCATAATTGGGGGAACTGATAGGAATATCGTTGTTGATCTATAGCGGAAAGCTACTGACAATCGTCTTATGAATCGTCGTCGTTTTCTTAAGTCCAGTTCCGCTGGATTCGCCCTCTCTGCTCTTAACTTGCCAAAGTTTGCGAACGCCGCTGGCATAGCCCCCAAGCGTGTCGGCCTGATCGGCACAGGATGGTACGGGAAATGCGATCTTCTTCGGCTGATTCAAGTTGCTCCGATCGAGGTAGTATCGCTCTGTGATGTCGACAGCCAAATGCTATCGGAGGCAGCCGATATCGTTGCTTCACGCCAACTCTCGAAGAAAAGGCCGCGAACTTACGGCGACTACCGAGAGATGCTAAAGGAAAAGGACTTGGACATTGTCCTCATCGACACTCCCGACCACTGGCATGCGTTGCCCATGATTGACGCCGTTAAAGCAGGTGCCGATGTCTATGTTCAAAAACCAACCGGTGTGGATGTGGTCGAAAGCCAGGCTATGCTTGCCGCCGCTCGAAAATACGGACGCGTGGTCCAAGTCGGCACCCAACGCCGCAGCACTCCGCACCTGGTCGAGGCCCGTGAGCTCATACAGGAAGGGAAACTAGGAAGGATCGCCTATGTTGAGCTTTGCTGCTATTACCATATGCGGGCCAAGGGAAACCCACCCGACACCAATCCCCCCAGTCACCTCGATTATGAGATGTGGACAGGTCCTGCACCTATGCGCCCTTACAATAGCTTTGTCCATCCTCGTAAATGGAGAGCGTTCATGGAATATGGTAACGGAATTGTTGGCGACATGTGTGTTCACATGTTAGATACAGCACGCTGGATGATGGATCGCGGTTGGCCAACGAAAATCAGTTCTTCTGGCGGTATATTTGTGGATAAAGACAGCAAGGCCAACATCACGGACACCCAGACCGCCACCTTCGACTATGGAGATATGCAAATGGTTTGGAATCATAGATCATGGGGAACCGCTCCCGACCCAGATTATCCATGGGCGGTAATCTTTTACGGAGAAAAAGGTACACTCAAGGCCAGTGTTCACAAGTACGACTTCATTCCGCAGGACAAGAATCAAAAACCTATCCATAAGGACGTCGCCTTCGAACTTGAACAATACCCAGAGGACAAAACGGAAAAGGGGCTTGAAAAGCATGTCGCCCCCGCCATCCGAGGCCACATGAAGGATTTTCTATCATGTATTGAGACTCGAGACAAACCGGTGGCGGACATTGAGCAAGGACATATCTCAAGCACATCCTGCATCCTCGCGAACCTGGCCATGCAATTGGGTCGCACTCTAGAATGGGAACCGATTAGCCACACGGTACGTGGAGACCACGAAGCAAACACCCTACTGGCTCGACCTTATCGCTCTCCCTGGATACACCCGGATCCAGAGAGCGTGTAGTCATCTAGTGGCTGGGTACTAAGTCGCCTTGTGCCGTGGCTACCATCAAAATTCTAGCCTTACTAATCTCGTAGCCAAGCCGTAACAACGGCGTGGATCCCAACCTTCTGCTACCCCGCAATCTCTTGCTGATGGAAAATCGTCCAGTCGTCAGCGTTGTTCAAGTTAACCGCATCCCGAAAGGCACAATTCTCGTCTGTCAATCCAACTGAGCCAAAAATCTCCTCTCGGGTCTCATCAGTATGGATGTATCCAGTCACAGCGGCATTGTGAGCATCAACGTCAGAATTAGGATCCATATTTTCCTTCACCCAAGCCTCGAACCCGAAATAGCTCGGCTTGTTCGTGTTGACGTAATTAAGCGTCGCCTCTCTAACCAAACCTAGAGCATCCAGTGTCATTTGATCGTACCCTGCTCCACAAGCTAGATATTCGTCGTGCAACTTGCCAACGGCACCAAGAGACATTTTTTGCCAAAAACGTGGAAGATGGAGAAGGCCAAGCGGACCCGCGACTCCTGAACTGATGGTAGGAACTATCATACTCATATTCTTTGATATTGGGGTTTATGGTTGTATAGAAAATCCTAGTTTGAATCACTTACTTTGACGACCAGGGAAGGTCAATTCGGCGATGCCTGACTTGTCGAGTTCTCCTAAACCTTCAGTCGTCATAAGGTCATATTGCGCTTTCGTGGCATGGTTAAACGGGAGCTTTAAATTCATTTCACTCGCCAAGCCCTGAGCTATGCCCGAATCTTTGGCTGCATGCGATGCGGAGAACCGGCAATCGTGATCCCGGGCGATCATATCTTCGGAGTCGGTTTCAAGCACGCGGGAATTGGCACCGGTTTGGGAAAATACCTCACAGATCATCTCTAGATCATGACCAAGGGCACTTGAGAGGCCCAGTCCCTCCGTGAGACCAGCCGTGTTGATGTTCATGACCATATTCACAAGTGCTTTAACCTCAGCGGCACGTCCTGTGCCACCTTCAATGAACCTCAGTTTAACACTCAAATCCTCCAGTAACGTCTGACAATTCTGATAAGCGTCCGAATCTCCGGATAGCATGAGATATAACTGTCCTTCCCTTGCATGGCTGATACTCGATGCCATGCATGCCTCAAGTGTTTTCGCCCCTTCAGCTTAAGCCGCATTCGCCACTTCTCTATGAATAGCTGGAGACAAGGTTGCGCAGTTGATGAAGGTTTTTCCCGCCGCGGCCACTAGTAAGTCGTTCTCTCCTTCCAGAAAAATTGACCGCATGGCCGCATCATCCGTTACTACGGTCAAAACGATATCGGAATGAGCGGTGACCGCAGCCAGCGAATCAAACGACTGGCTCCCGAGCTCTTCCGCCAAACTAGCCGCCATCACCCGATCAATATCATAGATTGCGGACACGTTGTAGTTGCAATCTAATTTCAAGTGTCGAGCCATGTTTGCACCCATCCGGCCCACTCCAACAAATCCAATTTTTGCACTCATCCAATGTCTAACGATAATTTTTGTTCTAGATGGTTCTCATCCATCCCGAACATGAAGCTGGACTAATTACGTTACCCATTTTAATTCTTCTGCCAAGTATAGAGATGGTGTTCGACAAGACTGTGGATTCATTGCAAAACCCTGTTCATGTAGGCTGCGGCTGATTTCCTGAAAGGCTCAAAGCAAGCTCCTTGGACTCTTTAAACGCAAAATCACTGTAACAGTAAAATCAGGCCATACCTATCTTGGAAAATCTAATCAACGCTCTCGTAAGCTACATCTGGAGCTACTGGCTGGTCGGTCTTTGTCTCGCAGCAGGGCTCTACTTCTCGGTTACAACTCGATTCTTACAGATCCGACACATCAAAGACATGGCCCGGTATTTGTTCACCGGCCACGAATCTGCTCGCGGTCTTTCTTCTTTCCAGGCCTTCGCTCTCGCCGTCTCAGGACGGGTTGGAACGGGAAACATTGCTGGAGTCGCCACTGCAATTGCGATCGGAGGTCCAGGGGCTATTTTCTGGATGTGGGCGATTGCCTTCCTCGGTGCGGGTTCTGCGTTCGCAGAGAGTACCCTCGCTCAGATCTATAAAGTCGAGATCGATGGACAGTATCGAGGAGGTCCAGCCTACTACATCGAAAAGGGTTTAAAACAGAAATGGTACGCCGTTCTCTTCGCAGTATCCACAATTTTAGGAACAGGACTATTTCTACCAGGAGTTCAATCCAACAGTATCGGCTTGGCGGTTGAGAATACGTTTGGAATTGGCACGAATACTAGCGGCATCGTTGTCGTAGTCCTACTGGGTTTAGTCATTTTCGGAGGCTTCAAACGGATTGGTCACGTGGCGCAATGGCTGGTACCTTTTATGGCAGCTGGTTATATGTTGGTAGCCATTTTGGTAATCATCACCAATATCGGAAAACTCCCAGAAGTCTTCTCTCTCATTTTTAAGAGTGCATTCGCTGCGGAACCGGCATTCGGAGGAATGCTGGGGATGGCCATTTCTTGGGGAGTAAAAAGAGGGATTTATTCAAATGAGGCAGGACAAGGTACGGGTCCGATGGCAGCGGCTACCGCCGAAGTCAGCCACCCGGCAAAGCAAGGCCTCGTACAGGCATTTTCTGTCTACTTCGACACTTGGTTCGTCTGCACGGCCACCGCATTGATGATTCTCATTACCGGAGCCTACAATGTTGTAGACCCAAGTGGAGGATTCATCGTGGAGAACCTTCCAGGCACCGACTACGGACCAGCCTTCACCCAGGCTGCGGTCGATACGTTTATACCCGGATTTGGGGGCGCGTTTGTCGCTGTCGCTCTCTTTTTCTTTGCCTTTACCACACTAATGGCATATTACTATTTTACTGAGACGAACGTAGCCTACCTTTGGACCAATCACGATCATCGAGTGAAAGCCATTTTCGTTGTTCGTATCCTATTTCTGGTCTTCATTTTCTTTGGAACCTTGCGCAGCGCCTCACTAGCTTGGGCTCTAGGAGACATCGGTGTCGGCCTCATGGCCTGGCTCAATATCATCGCCATCCTATTGCTAAGCCGACCTGCACTCAAATGCCTCCGTGATTACGAAACACAAAAAAAGCAGGGAAAAAATCCTGTTTTTAAAGCGGCCGATATTGATGTTTCAAACACTGACTTATGGAAGTAGTCTGCAAATGTGAAGCGAGAAAAGACTAGCCCCTATCGCTCATTTTATAGATGACTCTGATCCAATCGTCTTGGCTAATTTCAATTTCTAAAGTAAACTCAACGACGCATCTACGGTAGACTCGTCATGCACAATAGCTTGCAGTGCGGCTGCTACAGCGGCGGGCTTCGCATGCTGCCACACATTTCGGCCTACAGCAATTCCGCTCGCACCCGCATCCATCGCGTTTTTAACCATCGTTAGCAAAGCAGTGTCATCCCCCATTGCGGCTCCACCCAGGACTACCACAGGAACGAGTGCGGCCTCGACTATAGACCTAAAATCGTCCACAGTGCCGTTCGTCGGATACGCTGTTTTTACGACGTCCGCTCCTAGCTCCGCCGCAAGCCTCACCGCAAATCCGATATTCTCTACGGTATATTCTTCTGGTCGCCCAATGTTAAACGGCAGCGCCTCCAGGATCACCGGGATACCGTACTCGCGACCTTCGCTAATGACCGCCGCACATTCACGGAAGTTGTCAGACTCACGACGATGATGCAAATAAAGCATATTCATCATCGCATGAGCTCCTAAAGCCTCAGCATCTTCCCCCGTGTAGAGCCGATAGGATCCATCATCCTCATTTCCTGGATACGTTGGCTTATAACCGTCCGTTCGAAGACACACCCCACTATTCGAAAGCGAATCTCTACACGCCTCAGCGACTCCGTAGTTGACCACATATCCATCTACGTGCCTGTCAACTTGCTCAATTAACTCAATCGGCTTGCACAGCAGGCCGTCAATAGGTATCACGGTTCCGTGATCGATCGGTAGAATAACAGTCTTGCTATCCTCATTGAAAAATTGGCTTAGATTTTCCGACTTCGACATAATCGAGAAAGTTAGAACCCAATTACGAAAGCACAACTCTCAATCTAGGGTTGATCACTATTGCAACTAGAAATTCTTTCTAATTGTCTGACACTTGCGTTAATTGAAACGGGGCAAGAGGTTGAGCATTTGCCAGAGTTACTATTAACCATAAATTAGGTCGTGAAAAATCTCTTCCGCGGTACTAAGGCGGACGATACTTTTTTGCCATCTCCCGATCGTAACCTTGTTGCACGGAAGAGAGCCGATTGGGAAATCCATCGTTATAGAGGATCTGGAACTGGAGTTCATTCAAGTTAAAGCAGGGAGCTTCACAATGGATAGCCTTCCCAGCGAACCACAGCGCTACAAGGCAGAGGGTCCAAGAATGGAGGTCACCATTAGCCACTGGTTTTGGCTGGGTAAGACGGAAGTTACCCAAGCCCAATACGAAGCAATCGTGGGCGTTAATCCAAGCCGCATCGAAGAAGTGGGTCCAACCGCTCCTGTCGAAGAGGTTTCATGGGATGATGCGATGAAGTTCTGTAAAATGCTCACTTTCCGGGAAAAGGAGGAGAGCCGACTGCCAAAGGGCTACGAATACACCCTTCCCACCGACGCCCAGTGGGAATAAGCCTGACGGGCGGGCACGACTAGTGACTACGCCGGAAATCTCGCCTCAATGGGATGGTCCAATGGCAACAGCAAAGGAACGACTCACCAAGTCGCCCAGCCCAAACCCAACCTATGGGGATTTTATGATATGTCCGGCAATATGCTTGAATAGTGCCTTGACTGGTACGGCGATTACCCTGGTGGGAAAGTGAAAATCCGAAAGGTCCCTCACATGGATAATTCAGAAAAGCACTCGCGGTAGTTGTTCTATGGATATCCGTATCGGTCGCTCTGCCGCACGCGCAGGTGGGTCCCAAGGAAGACGCGACTACACCATGGGATTTCGCCTCGCCCTGAGTCGTGTCGAGAAATAAGGATCCTAGGTAGGGAGCCCCGGCCCGGTCCTCCGATTTACAGAACCCTTGGAGGACCGAGCCAGTCCTCCCTACTAATCAAAACGCGTCGTCAAGATAGGTCCGCAATCCTGTCTGCCAATAGTACTGCAATTTCAGCATCCACTTTTCGTAGCCCACGATAGCATCCGTTCGTGTCGCCCATTGGTGCCATTCTCGAGACATAGGAATGACGAGATCGTAGTAGTGATCAGAAGCGATGTCATTCTGCTCTAGAGGGTCCTTTTCAATGTCGTACAATTCCCAGTCATGATGCGTCTGTCCGTCCGTTGAGGTGAAGTTCTTCGACACCAGTTTGTATTTACCTTTGAACAGCGCTCGATTTGCCTCGTGCTCGAAGTAAAGGGCACGATCTTCGATTTTCTCACCCCGGAACGCGGGAACGAGACTGACGCCCTCCGTCGGCAGGATTTGACTCCCTGCAAACATTTCTGGATACTCGACATTGGCCAGTTCTGCTATCGTCACCATAAAATCGATTACATGCCCACGCTGTGATTCAATCTGGCCAGATCGCTCAATTCCTTTTGGCCAATAGGCAATAAACGGCGTAAGAATCCCGCCTTCGTGATTGAAATGTTTATACAAGCGAAGCGGTGTGTTACTTAGCGCGGCCCACTGTGACCCCACATGGTGTCGCGTTCCCGGCTGTCCCATGTTAGCAAGTTTCTTTCCTTTTAAGGGGCCATCATTTCCATTGGGCCCGCCTTCATAATTCGCTCCATTGTCGGAAAGGAAAAGAATCAAGGTGTTTTCAAGCGCTCCCATTGCCTCCAGCTGGGCGATCGTCTTGCCAATGCCTTGATCCACCTGATCCACCATCGCCGCATAAGTTGCCATACGCCGCGCTTGGTCCGCTTTCTCTACTTTGTTCAACGAGTTCCATTTCCGAATCGGAGTGGGCTGCGCATGCTCGTCATGCCAAGGAGGCGAATCGGAAAACGAAGGCACGGAATCGTATTGCTCGAACCAACCCTTCGCTTTCATGGCTCTCCAGCGATCCTCGCGAATCTTGTCCCAACCTTTCTCATACCGCGAGACATACTTGTCGATCAGATGCTTGGGTGCTTGAATCGGCGAATGAGGGGCCTGATAGGCCAGATAGAGAAAAAACGGAGTGTCCTCTTCGTTCTCCTCATGATGCTGCAAAAACTTGACCGCATAGTCAGTGGTCGCATCGGTCGCATGAAATTCCCCTTCTCCATAGTGAACAGGTTCTACTTCTGGTGATTCCAAAACGTACAGCGGCGGCTGCCAGTAGTCGCCACAGCAACCTTGGTAGGCATAGGAGTGCTGAAATCCGCGCGCTGGTGGCAGCCGCTCCGGAGTGTTGCCCAAGTGCCATTTTCCCGACATGTAGGTCGCGTATCCATGTTCTCCCAGCAGTTCGGAAAGGAAAATGTTGTTGCCCGGCTCAACCGGTTCCAGTTCATAGACCCCTACTTGATGACTGTACAATCCTGTCATAATACTGGCCCTTGTTGGGCCACATCGGGCACAATTGTAGAACTGGGTAAACTTCAATCCGTCATTGGCCAGTCGGTCGATGTGGGGCGTTTCAATTTCCCCTCCCTGGAATCCCAGATCCGAAAAGCCGAGATCGTCCACCAGGATGATGAGTACGTTAGGACGATTCTCAGCAACGGAGCTTGCCACCAAAGCAACCCAAGCGACTAGAGAAAATAAGTCACGGCGGAAATAATTCATTTTGGGAAATAGCATGAGAGGAACCTAGATATTGGCGGTTTGCGGCCAGATATCAACCCTGCAATGCTTCTACCAAAGGCAACCGCGTTACTCAAACGTCCTAACGAGTGACGAGATCCGATATACGCTCATCAATGGGGAGAGTCGCCACTGGTATGAGCTCCCCTTGCTTTGTGAGACGGAAGGCGTGGAGGATACCTCTCCCGTGTGCGGTGACAAGAAGGACGTTTCCGTCGGGGGAGAAAGCGAGACCCCATGGAATTTCACCGGTGGGCGTGAGGCCAAGATGCTCTAGAGAAGCATCGTCGGCTACACGATAACGGTTGATGCCATTGGGCAGGGCAGTTTCGTTGCCACTGCGTTGGCCGGTGAACAGGAATTTGCCATCGGGGCTAAGGAAGCAGTCTGAAGCGGAGACACCGCTTTCCGGACGTTGATTTTCGGATACAACATCGACGACTTGGTGGAGGGTCAGCTGGCCACTGGCAAGATCTCTTTGGTAAACGGAAGCACCGAGGCCTTGTTCGTTACTGAAGTAGACGAAAGGGAGTGTTGGATGGTAAGCGATGTGGCGAGGGCCGGTACCTTCGGGGGGGTTGGCGTTATGGGGATCGAGTGGCGTGAGAGCGCCGGAGGTGTTGTCGAAGGCGTACTGGAGGATGGCGTTGGACTCTTTTACATAAGGTATGTAAACGAATCGATTGTCAGGCGACGGAAGGATCGCGTGAGCGGCGGTTCGACCTTCGTCGAGGAAGGCGACGCGCGAGCCGGGTATGCCATATTTGTCGAGGGGGTAGATATCAATGTGACCCTCACGATAGTTAGCCCCTAGGAGAAATCTTTGATCATGATCCAGCGAGAGGTAGGCGTAACCATGTTCCAGCGTTAGGGACCGGTGCCCCTTGTAGCTGCCGTCGGCTTCTAGAGTGATGGTTGCTCCCGGGGAGTTTCCTTCCTCACCGACGTTGGTAGAAACGTAAAGCAACGATCTTTCCGGGTGGGCGACGATCGTGACAGCACTGAAACCAAGATCTACCTTTTTGTCGACGGATAGGGTGAGCTGATCGCCTTTTTCTGTAGCCTGGACGATCCAAAGTTGGTTGGTCATTCGGCTTGGGAGGTAGGCTTTGAAGTCGGCTCCGAGAGAATGGAACCCAAGAACACAAAGAATATACAGCAGGGTTGGGAAAGAATTTGGAAATGATCTCATAACTTGAGGAATGAATAACCCTATTGAGCGAATACACAACAATTTGATAACTTATCTAAATGCCAAAATTCATCAACTCTCGTTTTTCAAATCGCAATGATATCGCTCTTTAAGAACCCATTTACACGCTAGAGAGACCCGCCAAGCGAAACTAGATTGTCGCCTCAGCCACCGACTTGTCGGGGACTTTGACGAGGCGACCTACATTGCGATTCGGCTGTAGGATGGGTCGCTGACTCGTCGTCGGGCAGAGAGCCAAATATCTTTTTTTGATTTTTTCTTAATGTAAATTGAACTCTAGATTGTTATCCGTCGAGAGTGGGGGTTTTTCGGTGCCTCTTCCGAGATAAGATGTCCCAAAGAGAAACAATATTATAAAGAACTTAGTAACATTGGATAAACTCAGTATAATCGGCTGTTGGGCTTCGCCTCCGCAATCCAGGCCAGCAAAACGGCTTTCAAAACCCCGGGAGAAATGGGGCTGCGCGATATTCGCATCGCCGAAGCCATTTACGAATCCAACCGCAAGGTAACAATCAGCGTTTCGGTTTGAATAATTGATTCCCATCAGAGAATTTATCCAGAAAGAACACTCCGTGCGAAAATTCTTAAAGTGAATGCATCAATCCTAATAGCTCCGAATGGGAATCTATGCTATGCTTTATTCTTAGACCTAAATGACGAAAAATGGTTAGTCGTTTTATAATCAATAAGTTAACTCATTCTCTGCCCTTATTTTACCGCATGGCTTGGACTGCGGCACTACTCACGGGAATTGGTCTCGAAAACCTGCAAGCAGAAGTAGCTGAAGAATTCAGCGATGGGGAAAAACTGTTCGCCCTGAAGGTGATGCCCACGCTGGCCGACAAGTGCTTCTCGTGCCACGGCGATGACCCCGAGAAAATCGAAGCTGACCTAGACCTCACGCATTTAGAAGGACTGCTTAGAGGAGGGGAATCCTTCGATGACGTGGTCATACCGGGCGACTCGGAATTCAGCTTCATCATGGAAGCGATCCGCTGGGATAATCCAGACTACGAGATGCCTCCCAAAGAAAACAATCGGCTCACTGAGAAGCAAACTTGGGCCATTCGCGATTGGATTGACGCGGGCGCCCCTTGGCCAGAGGAGGACCGAGTAGCCCTTATTCGCGATCAATACGCTGAGGGAGTGATCGTGCAAACCAGCGGAGCGCTTTCAGATGAATGGGCCAATCGTCGGTATAAGGAAGAAGATCTTTGGGCCTATCAACCGATTAGGAATCCCGTCGTTCCCGGTACACATGCCAAGAGCACCAACCCCATCGACGCCTTCATTGACTATCGACTGGAGCAATACGACATCACCGCGGCGCAACCGGCAGACCGGCGAACCTTGATCCGTAGGGCAACATTCGACCTCATCGGCCTACCACCCGTTCCCGCGGAGATTGAAGCCTTCATCAAGGACAATCGGCCGGATCTTGAAGCTTTCAAGGATGTGATCGAGCGATTGCTAGCCGATCCCAGATATGGTGAGCAATGGGGCCGTCACTGGTTGGATGTGACCCGATATGCGGACTCTTCCGGGTTTTCCAATGACTATGAGCGTCCAAGCGCCTGGCGGTACCGCGACTATGTCATCCGCTCGTTCAATCAGGACAAGCCCTACGACCAGTTTATCATCGAGCAAATCGCTGGCGACGAATGGGACCCAGAGAACCCCGAAATGATTCTAGCCACCGGTTTCCTCCGTATGGGTTCCTGGGAGCACACTGGCATGTCCGTGGCTCGGATCACGCGGCAACAGTTTCTCGACGATGTGACCGACATTGTGGGACAGGCCTTCCTTTCCCATCCACTGCAATGCGCCAGCTGCCACGACCACAAATTTGATCCCATCCCCACCAAAGACTACTACCGCATCCAGGCGGTTTTCAACACGACTCATTTCGCGGATCGCGAAGTCCCCTTCCAAGAATACGAACATCTGGTTGATACGGATGAAGTCAAAGTCATGGAGAATCGAATACAGTATTTCGCTGAAATGCGGGATACGCTCAACCAAAAACAGAAGACGGCCCGCGAGCAATGGTGCATCGACAATGGCGTCCCTGTAGGAACGCGTAGGGAGCTCGTAAAACAAGGGATTCCAGAAGAGAAACTGCCGCCTCGTAATCTAGGTTTGACCGATGAAGAAATCGGCATCGTCAAAGTGGGACAGAAAAATGTCGCCCGAACTGAGTTCGAAATGAAGAAATTCGAGCCTTACGCCATGTCAGTCTACACAGGGCCTACGCCAGAGAAACCCCAAAGTTCAGGGTCTATGCTGACCATGCCAGAGAACCCCAGCGAAAGTGGAACCTACGAGAGTTCACATATCCTGATCGGAGGAGACCCTTTCGGACGCGGAGAAGAAGTCACCCCAGGCGTTTTCAGCGCTTTACCCGGATCGAACGATACCATTGAAGCCAACCCTTGGAATACGATTCCTAAGTCACCCGAAGGTCGTCGTCTGGCATTCGCCAAATGGCTGGCCAGCTCAGACAATGTTCTCGTCCCGCGTTCTATCGCTAACCGGATCTGGAGCTACCACTTTTCTCGAGGAATCGCGGGGAATCCCAACAATTTTGGAGCGATGGCAGGGAAGCCGACGCATCCTGAGTTGCTCGATTTTCTCGCTACCAGATTTATCGAAAATGGTTGGTCGATAAAGGACCTCCATCGACTCATCCTGTCTTCCGAGACTTATCGGCGTTCCACAGAACACAAGAACCGGGAACTCGTCATCGAAAAGGATCCCCTGGGTGAATCCTACGCTGTATTCAAGCATCGGAGACTGAGTGCGGAAGAACTGCGAGACACCATGCTTTTTGTGTCAGGCGAGTTGAGCTCGACCATTGGCGGACTGCCCGCCCGCCCTGAAATCAATATGGATGTGGCCCTCCAACCTCGCCAAGTGATGGGCTCCTACGCCGCATCCTATGAGCCTTCCCGAACCCCTGAGCTGCGAAACCGCCGCTCTGTCTACGCAAAAAAGATCCGTGGACTACGCAACCCATTCATGGAAGTCTTCAATCAACCCAGTCCTGACGAGTCCTGCGAGTTTCGCCATGCCTCCACCGTAACACCCCAGGTTTTCAGCCTCTTTAATGGCGAAGACTCCCTCAATCGTTCCATCGCTACTGCGATAAACCTTCTGGAAAATAACAAAACACGCAAAAAGGCAGTCGAAACCCTCTTTCAACGTGCCTACGGGCGTAAACCTGACAAAGAGGAGCTTGTGCTATCTCTCGAACACTGGAAAAAAATGGAGGATCGTCACGAGGGCCTGGCCTTCCCTCCAAGAAAACTCCCCAGAGAAGTGGAGCGCTCCGCAGTTGAGGAAATGACAGGTGCACCCTTTAGCTTTAAGGAAGTCCTGTTTGGCTTCGAGGACTACGTAGCTGACCCTTCACTAGCTGACGTTGATGCGAAAACTCGAGCCCTGTCCGATCTTTGCCTAGTCGTATTCAACAGTAACGAATTTCTCTATGTTTACTAGAATCAGTAGGAGCGGCTTTACCCCGCGATCCATCAGCTATATCACCGCGGGATAAACCCGCTCCTACATAAAAATTCCCTTTTCGCTATGAGCCAAAACCTACGCCAACAGATCGCCGCTAACCAGGCTGCCGCCCGCTCCCTTAATCGTCGTAGCTTTCTCTACAGTATGGGAGCGAGCCTCGGAAGTATCGCCCTCACTGGACTCGATGCCATGGCCACCTCCTCACCAGCAAGACCACTCGCGCTCAAAAAACCGCACCTTTCCCCCAAAGCCAAAAACTGCATTTTCCTCATGATGGAAGGCGGTCCGAGCCATATCGATACCTTCGATCCCAAGCCGGCTCTTAAAGGCCTCCATTTGCAAAAGTTCACTCGCAGCGGAGAAGCTAAATCCGCCATGGAAAGCGGTACCCGCTACTACGTGCAAAGCCCATGGGCTTCGCGTCAAATTGGTCAATCCGGCGCTTGGATGACTGAGCCCTGGCAACATCTGGCTGGAGTAGCGGACGACATCTGCTTTTATCGCGGTTGCCAGGTCGATTCGGTCAACCATCCCACCGCGATGTTTCAGGTAAATACCGGAAATCGCTTTGGGGGCGATCCAGCTATGGGATCTTGGGTGACCTATGGCCTCGGATCCGAAAACCAGGACCTACCGGGATTCATTGTTCTTCCTGAATTATCGTATCCACAAGGTGGATCACCCAATTGGGGTAACGGCTATTTGCCGGCACACTACCAGGGAACCCCTTTACGCCCCCAGGGATCCCCCATCCTCGACTTAAAACCAACTGCTGGAATCTCTCCTGAGCATCAGCGTGAAAATCTAAATCTCCTAAGTCGTTTTAATCACGATCACCTGGAGGATCATCCCTGGCAGGACGACCTGCAAGCACGAATCGAAAACTACGAACTCGCCTTCCGGATGCAAATACAGGTGCCTGGAATTCTCAATATTGACCAAGAAGACGATAAAACGAAAGAGCTTTATGGGATCGGTGACGATGAAACGGAGGTTTTCGGCCGAAAGCTACTCCTCGCCCGTCGGCTTGTAGAAAAAGGCGTCCGCTTTGTACAAGCCTATTCCGGAGGTTGGGATTCCCACGATTTCTTAGAGCGGGCTCACGGACAACGTATCCGGAATATCGACAAGCCCATTGCGGGCTTGATCAAGGATCTCAAACAGCGCGGATTGCTAGACGAAACATTGATCGTCTGGTGCGGTGAGTTCGGCCGTAGTCCAGATAATGGTATTCGCGATGGAGGCGCCGCCTACGGACGCGACCACAATTCCAACGCAATGACCATGTGGTTTGCCGGCGGAGGCGTAAACGCGGGCCATACCGTCGGAGCCACTGACGAATTAGGGGCGGAAGCCGTGGACGTCGTGCACAACATTCGAGACGTCCACGTCTCTTTACTTAGTCTTTTGGGGCTCGACGACAATAAGCTCACCTACTTCCACGCCGGCCGCTTCAAGCAAATGTCCCAATTCGGGGGACAGATTATACCCGAACTGATAGCGTAGCAGTCAGGTAGGCCGAGAGCAGCCGCTCTGGCTATACCAATAAAAATCGTAAACACTTAAAAATTTACTCGCACTTGGACATATCACTATTTTCAAATCAGCATCATACTCTCGCATTCTTCTTCGTGATGCCGTGCCGAGACACAAAAAGCCACCCTACTCCTGCTTTCGAAATTTGATTTCGACTACGAAATCACTGTTACAAAACTCTTTTCTCAAACGTCAAATTGATGATTGGGAGCTCTTCAAAAACTTTCGTGATTATCGTAGTATCCTTGTCGCCCCAACCCTGATTGATTGCTCGCTGACGCAATTGCTGAACGTAAGCGACGAGAGGTACTACCTCTCGCAGCTACCTACAAGCCACAGGGGAGCCCAGTTGGGCAAGGGCAATGATTCCTACTTTAATTTTCTCTGCCATATATTATTTTATTAGACCCCTGCGTGTCGACTGCTGCCGTGATGAATTTGGTAGCGGGCGATCTCTGTGCCCCCATTGTTTGATTTATCACGTGGGCACTCGGAGATCGCCCGCTACTTTCGAAGTCCTCTAAATATTCAAATCCTTCTCCATATTCCATGGGATGAGCTCTCCTGTACGATCTATAAAACAACCGGTTTGCGATATATCCACTTTTGCTAATGTCTGCCGCATCATCCTCACAGATTCATCGATTTCGTAAGGTGCATCGCTCCCACCCATATCCGTTTTCGTATGGCCTGGGCGGAGACAAACGTAGGGGATTCCCAAGGTTTTCAAATCATTCGACAGTATAACTGTAGCAGAATGGGCCGCCGCCTTGCTAGTGCGGTAAAGATAGAGCCCACCCGAATCGTAGAGCGTGAGACAACCTGCCTGACTGCCAATCGTCGCCGCAACAGGATTTTCTGAAGCGGAAAGATTATCGACTAGTGCCTGAGTCAATAAAACCGGTGCCATCGCGTTAACCTTAAACCCATCAATCCAACGTTCCGTTTCAATACCCAAGAATCCCTCTTCTTTGCTACGGTCGTGTATGCCCGCGTTGTTGATCAACAAGTCAATCGGCTTCCCCTTGAGCGTTTCCGCAAACCGGTTAATCGCTTCGAAGTCGAGAAGATTCAATTGGGAGACAGAAACACCCGATTCTAACAGTTCCGGCACATCATCTGGATTCCGACAACAGGCAATCACCTCCCATTCATCCAATTGATACTGCTTGGCAAACTCCAGTCCTAATCCTCGATTGGCTCCTGTGATCAATACTGTCTTCATAATGAGGTAACCACTTCAGAATACATTCACAAAATGGCTTCTAGCCCAGCCAAAGCAATCCAATTGGTAGCAAACAAAACGATCTTATAGTTGCCACTACTACAACTTGAACCAATCTTGCTGCATGCCGTCTGCAGCCATATGAGTTTATTTGTGATCATTCCTGCAATTACTCTGCCATCTTCTTTCTTACTTCGAGCTAGGCTAATTTTTCTAACGTCTATCTGTCTCAACACCGCCTCCGCAGATTTACCGAATTTATTGATCATCGGTATTGACGATCTGCGTCCAGAACTAAATTGCTACGGGGCAACGCACATCCATTCGCCGAACATCGACAAACTCGCCGCCCGCGGAACGCTCTTTAATTATGCCTACGCCCAATATGCAGTCTGCGGGCCTTCCCGCTCCAGCATGTTCACCAGCCTTCGTCCCGATTCGACAAAGGCCTACAACAACAAAACCCAATTCCGCGACAATCGGCCCAATGCAGAGTCACTTCCCGAATTTTTCAAAAATAGGGGATATAAAACATTTGGTTTCGGCAAGGTCCTCCACAATACCCACCGGGATCCAAAGTCCTGGAGTGAACCCCAGCACTATATTCTCGAGAAGCAATACGCCTCCCCCGAGTACAAAGACAAAAGGGCAGGGATCGATGGCATCCATGAATCCAATAAACTCATACCATTATTTGAAGCGCCCGATGTCAGCGATGATGCCTATCGTGATGGGGAGACAAACCTAGCTGCGATCGCGAAACTAAAATCGGCCGCCAAATCCGAGATCCCGTTTCTTCTCTTTATCGGTTACCACAAGCCACACACACCGTTCAACGCCCCAAAGAAATATTGGGATCTCTACAAGCCAGATACTCTACCGTTGGCGTCGAATCCTTATCCACCCAGGGGCGCTCCCGAGTTCGCCCTTTCCCCATGGAACTATGTACGCAGCTTCGGTGGCATGCCAGCAAAAGGACCCCTTCCAGAACCCCTCGCGCGTCAAACGCGCCATGCCTACTTCGCCTGTGTCAGCTATATTGATTCTCTCATCGGAGAACTGATTGCGGCGCTTGAAGAAACCGGTGAGGCGGACAACACCCTCATTGCCCTCTGGTCTGATCACGGATACCAGCTTGGTCATCATGGCATGTGGTGCAAACACACGAACTTTGAGACCTCCACTCGAATTCCCTTCATAATAGTCGATCCACGAAAAGGGGAACATGGTCAACGTACCCACGCTCGAGTCGAACTTATTGATATGTATCCAACCCTTGTTGACTTGGCTGGATTCGACCTGCCAGAGAGTATCGAAGGTAAATCCTTGACCCCGCTAATAGTAGATCCCAAGGCCTGGGATCATCAAGATACGGCAGCCTTCAGCCAATTCTATCGATCAGGCTATAGGGGCTACTCCGTCCGAACGCTAAACCTCCGGTACACCGAATGGCGGAGTGCCAAAACCGGAAAAATCGTGGCTCAAGAACTCTACGACCACCGCAGCGATCCTCAAGAAAACGTGAACGTAGCAGAATCACCGGAACATAATAAACAGCTGCTCTACACCCAATCCCGCCTCCATCTGCAATGGTCGTTAGAGTAACATAGGTCTCTTGCCTGAACCAACAAGCTGTCTTTCGACCCAGCTCAGGTTCGAGCGAGAAGCCTCTTCTACTTTTACAGGTTGTATTAAATTAACAGGATACTCTCGATCTAAACTCTTGCCGCATTTGAAGATCGAAATCCTTGCACTAGTCGCCACAGTTCAACTCAATCTTTTTTTTGACTCATTACCCGTGAAAGATTTCACCAATTCAAAAAACTCGATCAACCGCCGCCAGGCGATTGGTTCCACCGGCGCTCTTTTCGCTGGCCTCTGCGCACCTCCCCTTGCTCAAGCGATCAAACCGATCACTCGAGCCAGCAAGTCTCCCCTCAAGTTGAGTCTCGCTGCCTACTCCTTGCGTAGGTATCTTCCCGATACTCGAAGAAATCCTAAAGCAAAAAGCGAAATGGATATGCTCGGGTTTGTCGACTACGCCGCAACTCTCGGAGTTGAAGGAGCTGAATTAACGAGCTATTTCATGCCCAGCCCTTTGACAGCCCCCGAGAAGAATGCACTGAAGCGACGAGCCCATACGCTTGGCCTCGATATCAGCGGAGGCGCCATCGGAAACAATTTCACGTACAACCCTGGAAGCGAAGAGGGATTGGTGCAGATGCGTTACACGCGTGAATGGATTGATCACTACGCGGATATTGGTGCTCCCGTGATTCGCGTGTTTGGAGGGAAACCCCCTAGTAGTTTTTCCGAAAAAAAGGCGGTGCAGAACATCATTACCAACATGCGCATCGCTTGCGACTATGCGGGAGACAAAGGGGTTGTCCTTGCAATGGAAAACCATGACTTCCTCATCAATATCGACCGAATGCTTCCAATTATCGAAGCAATCGATTCGCCTTGGTTCGGAGTATGTTTCGATTCTGGGAACATCGCCCCCACGAGCAACCCCTACAAAGAGCTTGCACGTATTGCGCCTTATTCCGTTAACGCACAAATAAAGGTGGAGATTCCAGTAAACGGGAAGAAAGAACATACCGATCTTGCACGAATCATCAATATCCTTAAAAATGCTAACTATAGAGGGTATTTAACTCTTGAATACGAAAGCTCCGAGGACCCTTACAAAGCTATTCCCAAATACCTAAAGAAACTACGGGATCTGATTTCTTAGCATCATACGTAGGAGCGGCTTTACGCCGCGATCATTGCAGTCGAATCGCCCCAACCAGTCGGGGCCTCCATCTTCACCGCTGGGCTACGCAGGACTCAAAACAGGATGGCTCGAAAACGGGCCAGCATGATAAAACCAGGGCATAAGTTTCACATCGAGCCCCTGCTCTGTCGGTTCATGCGAGCAGCTACGTCCTTCTTAGCTCAATAGCACAAAGAAGGAGGAGGAGAGTATCTTACTGAAAATATATTTAAGCCTTAACCCTTACACCTGCAGCCTTGGGAGCTTATTCCTTCCAAACCTGACTCTTTGCCGTGATGGGTACGTCCCAGGGCCGTGGAGGAAGTGGGTCGTAAATCGGGTCATTGTCCCTTTCCGGGAAGGTGTCAATCAGTGGAACTAAGCGAGCCAGTGCCGCTTGAGCTTCCTGATCTGAACTGTCGATCAAGTTTGTCTTTTCTTCTGGATCGGCGAGTACGTCTACCAGCTTTTCCGCTCTTCGTTCCGTTGACACATAAAGCTTGAACCGTTTTTCGCGCAGAACTCGATCTCTAAACACGAATCGGTTCTCAACACCCTTTTCGGTTAGTTGCGCCTCGTTCCTTCCCCCCATTCCCAAAATCCATTTTCGCGGTGTATCATCCGCTTTACCCAGTAAATGGTCAGCGATGGAAACTCCGTCGTATTCATATCCTGGCTGCAAGATTCCGCCCGTTAATTCGGCAAAGGTCGGAAGCATGTCTGTAACATCGGTCAGGCCGTCCGTTGTAACGCCCTGCGGCACTAACCCGGGTGCGCTTACAATATAGGGAACGCACAGTCCTGGCTCGACGGGATTCGATTTCTCCCCACGAACTTTCCGACCCTTCTGTGTTCCTGTTACCGTATTCACCGTTCCATTATCCGCAGCCCATATGATCATTGTATTATCCCGTATACCCAGATCCTCGAGCTTGCCCATAAAACGGCCGAGTATTTTGTCGGTATATCGCACCATAGCCTTGTGCTTCTCCAAATCAGTCGAAGCCTCGAGCTCATCGGGAGTCGTCACAAATCGTGAAGCCTCGAGCTCATCGGGAGTCGTCACAAATCGTGTGTGCGTCAACACCATAGGAAAGTACGCGAAAAAGGGACCTTCCTTATTGTCATCGATGAATTCTAAAAGGAAGTCAGTGAAGATGTCTGGTCCATAATCCCCAACATAAGTCCGGCTTCCTTGCTTGGTATGAATATACGGATCCCAATAACGAATGTCACTGGGAGGATTGCCTCCTTCGCCTCCCGTCCACATGCAATACTCGTCGAAACCGATATCCACCATAGCCTCCGGCTGCACACGAAAGTCGTTCACCTGCCACTTGCCCGCTACGGCTGTCGCATAACCGGCATCCTTGATAACGCGTGCCAGACTTGGATTACGGTTCCAATCGTATTGAGCTCCTCCGCCCCATCTAGGTACATCCCAGTGATTCACCCATCCGTGCCGGTAAGGGTACTGACCCGTCATGAAGCTCAACCGCGTAGGCGTGCACTGGGGCATTACATAAGCGTTCTCAAACTTCATCCCCGTGGCTGCCAGTCGATCGACATTCGGGGTTTCAATATCTTCGGCACCATAAGCACTGACCCATTCTTTTCCCAGATCATCTACGAGAATAAAGAGGATATTTGGCTTGTCTTGAGCCGGCTGAGAAGTACTTGTATCGGTTTCACGGCTACAAGAGGCTAGCATTAACGACAAGAATATCAGAGGTAAGGCGAATCTCATCGGAGTATACTCTCATTATGAAATCGAGAGTTCAAGACCTGTATTCTCATTGTTTTCATATAGGAGCGGTTTTACACCGCGATATAAGGGCTACAGCTGACATGTTAAATCGCGGCTCCTTCCATTAAAACTGACCAAGACCAAATAAAAACAAACCGTCATTTGCTCTGATGAAAGTCCAAGCACAACTTGTGCAACTCTGCGGAAGTGCAGGCACTACGGTGAACATTTGCTCCTATGTTACTTCGAGATACCCATCTCTTCGTGCCTCTTCGGATTCAATCAACGGTAATCCTGATACAAAAAGCCTCCTCCATTAATCCAATGGAGGAGGCCCTTGATTGAACTATAACTCAAACAAACCTGTAACTACAAATCTGTGGAAAGTGAGAACAGGATCTGACGGGCTTCATTAGTCGCCGCACGAGAACGAACAAAAAATTCATTTGTTGCATTGTCGATATTGATTCCAAAGTTCCAGCCACGTTCTCCGAAGGTAACGGGGATGCGAGCGAATAAATCAAAAACCGTGTACCCATCCTCTACGACCAGCCTGTTGGCAGTATTGCCAAACTGCGGAATGGGGCCATCGGCATAGACCAATCCTCCTCCAAACCGGACCCCAGCCAAGAGCCCTTCTTGGATGGTGTACGTATTGAACAGTGTAAATCGGTGGGGGGTCGCACCTTCCAAAGGTAAACCTGTAGCCACGTCACCGACAACCTTCGCATCGATGTAACTGTAGGCAGCCACGATATTCCAATTGGGAACTGGGTTGAAGAACAATTCAAACTCTAACCCCTCGCTCAAATCATCAGTGATAGCTTGATCATTTACGAAGGTAACAGGGTTATGGTCGCTACGGAAAACGTTGTTCTGTTCAATTCTAAATGCAGCAATGGATCCTGTTAGTTTTCCATCGAACATGTCAGCAAATTTGACTCCCAATTCGATTGCTTCGCTAGTTTGCGGTCCGACCAGTTCGCCTGTATTGGGATCAGTTCTGTTTTGAGGGCGAAACGCATCAGCCCAGCTAGCAAATACACTCAGATTTGGATTTATGCGATGCACGCCACCAATTTGGAAATTCGTGTCGTTGCCTGAAAGCTCGCTAGTTGTGGCACCGCCAAGAGCCTCGTTCCTCTGGTCCAAATCAATGTTTCGGATTCCTACGATAACATTAGATTGACCGTTGTTGAAGTAGATATTGTCCGTCGCATACATCGTCGTAATGTCTTGGAAGCTACGTCCAGCCTGATTGCTTCGCTGTCCGTAAGCGAATATCTCTTCTAAAGTAGGCACATCGTCTGTCCAAATCGGAGCTCCGTTTAAGATATCTTCCCTGTATAACACATCTCGAAAGACCTTTCCGGTTCTGGCTTCGATTACGCGCATCGCAGCATTTTCGGTAGCATTGCTTCCTCTCAAACGATAATTTCCGCGACCCATGTTGTTAATGCTCTCGGATTTACGCACACCAAGGAGTAATTGATGTTTCACTTCTCCAGTACCGAATTCGATTATATCATTTAGTGTGTGTACTTCTTCACGAGATATAAATTCGTTTGAATAGTTGTTTACCGGATTACGCCCATCAGGATTAAAAGTGTTGAACTCTCTGGCGGACATTAGGTGGTCCCGCTCATTGAAATTGTACTTGTACTGAAAATTGTGGTTATCGCTGAAACTATGCCGAATGCCCATCGACATCCAGTAATATTGCTGATCAAGTGTGTTTCCAGGACCCGATGAAACGTATTCTGGTGGCAGAAAGGTGTTGTTAAATCGTGCTGTAGATTCCCTCACTCCTCCGACAGTATCATCGGTGTCTCCGTCACTATTTAGGTCGGTCGGAATTCGTTCGAATGACCAGGTGGCTCGCTGAGTAGGGAACCCTGTCGAATGATTTTCAGCTAGCAGAAAGTCAATATCAGTCGCCTCAGCAAGTTTGTATGAACCTGACATTCCCTTAAACTGATATGCTCGGTTATCAAGCCATCTCCAACCATTCGTTTCCTTGTTGTCAGTCATTATCCGCAGGCCAAGTTTGTCGTCCATCGCCCGAACCGTGTAATCCAACTTTAATTGGTACCATTCGTTGGTGCCTGTAATTGCCCTAATCGTGCCGCCCTGCTCAGCACGGGGGGTTTTGGTAATCACATTGATAAGACCGCTAGGTTCCGCTTGGCCGTATAATGTGTTCGGACCTTTAACAACTTCAATACGGTCAATCATCTGCATCGGCAAGACCATTCCTCCGAGCACGCCATCTACCAGCATGGTGCTGTTCCTGTAGCCTCGGATTGCGAAAGTTGACGCGACCGAATTACCATTGTCATTCCGACCGGTTTGAGTTATCGACGCATTATAGTCCATGGCGTGCGTGAACTCACCAATATGACTATCCTCTAAGAAGTCCGAAGTTATTATGTTGATCGCCATCGGCACGTTCTGGAGAGGAGTAC
Organism: Candidatus Pelagisphaera phototrophica; assembly: GCF_014529625.1. GTDB lineage: Bacteria > Verrucomicrobiota > Verrucomicrobiia > Opitutales > Opitutaceae > Pelagisphaera > Pelagisphaera phototrophica. The sequence continues at coordinate 2,157,316 of NZ_CP076039.1, read as the reverse complement.
TCAAACCCGTCCCAGATATCGTATTCGTCGCTGTGTAGCCCTCCGTAGCTTGCACTGTGAAGGGATCGAGTGTGTAAGCGTCGTCGCCCTGCCCGTAGGCAGCCGACGAAGCCGCATAAAATAGCCCACAGGCTATAGGTAGTTTGAGGTAGTTTAAAACTAGTTTCATAGGATATAGTATTTAGTTTAGGTATTCTTGGCCAGCCTGTACCTGCCGGTACGGGGGCATGGCAGAAAAATCGGGGTCAAACGCTGGTTGCAGGGGGTTAAAGCGGGGTATTTACTAGTATGACTCTGAACCGACAGAAGCCAAAACAAACGCACATGAATGGAAGAGTCGCCAATTGTCAATCGACTCTTACAGTCATTTTACTGAAACAGTTAAGTAAAGATAGGAAATTACGTGTACAAATATGCAGATCTGCACTTAACTGTTTCAGCATTCATGCCTATTGACACTTGACCCACTACATCACTACCTCCGGCTGCGAAACACGAACTGTCTTGAATCCGCTTAATCTACTCATCATTACTCCCGATCAGCTGCGAGCCGACTATCTCAGCTGCTACGGCCACGCTACAATCGGAACGCGAAATATCGACCGATTGGCCCAAGAAGGGGTACGTTTTGACAACTGCTACTGCCAATCTCCACTCTGCGCCCCAAGTCGTGTAAGCTTCGCTACAAGCACCTATGTCGGTGAACATGGGTGTCGGAACTACTGGTCAACGATCAGTCCTGAAGTACCTAATCTCGCGACCACGCTGAAATCAAAGGGGTATCGAACGGGAATGTTCGGGAAAAACCACCTGTTTACTTACGATCAGCTCGATTCCGTTTGGGATGAGATCCACGAGGTCACTCTTGGAAATTACGATGATCACCCAAAGTACTCTAAATCGTACAGCTCCTTTGAAATGGAAAAGGACCATGCCTACAACAAAACAGGCGAACTCACCGATGACACAATCGATTTCATGCGGAACTCTGAGGGACCTTTTTTAGCCTGGGTCAACTACCAGGATCCTCATCCTGCTTATACATGCCCAGAACCTTACAAGAGTCTTTTTGACCCAAGGGAGATTTCGATTCCGGAATCATATTACCAATACGATCCGGACAAGCAGCCCTATCGGAACGAGGTCTGGAGGAAGCATTCTGAGATGGATACCTGCACCGAAGAGGAGCTGCAGAATGTGATCGCGACATACATGGGCCAAGTGCGATATGTCGACGACTCGGTTGGACGCATACTTACGATGCTGGACGAAAGTGGTCTCGCAGAAAACACATTTGTCCTTTTCTTTTCAGATCACGGAGAACTGCTCGGCGACTACAAAATGTCCCACAAATTGCCAGCCTTCTATGACTGTCTGACAAAAATTCCTGCCATCATACGCCACCCTGATAAAAAGTGGGCTGGAGCAGTATTCACCGGTCTAACAGAAGAAATTGACCTCGTTCCAACCCTGCTGGATTTGCTCGGTATAGACTCGCCACCAACAATGGTCGGAAAATCTTGGATACAGGCACTTGAACAACAGGACTACGAAGGCAAAGAGACCATAATTTCAGAAGCCGGTGGAGGTGCGCCAACCGCCAAGACACCCACCCCGGGACTCCGCCTGAAAGCTCCTCACCTTCCCACGAGTCTGGGCCCAGGTGCGATGATTCGCAAAGGAAACTGGAAACTTAGTATGTACGTAGATGACCGGTGCGAACTTTACAATTTTTCAGATGACCCCAAAGAACTGGCTAATCATTACGAAAATCCCAAGTTCTCCGAAGTTCGCGCGGACCTAACAACCGAGCTTTTAAAAAGGACCATGGGTGTTAAGGTACGCGACTCGGGAATAGACTGGGACACCGAACGATATCCCATTGATGTTAGGTTCGAGCCGCTACTTAAACTTGAGCCCGACGCCCCGGGCATAACAGGTTTGGATGACTGAAGGGCTCCATCCCTCGAACCTCTGCAAGTGTTCCCATATTTTCTTTCTTTCCACTAAAACGATCCACCCATGAAACCCCATTTTCTGATTTTCATAATTCCGCTTTTCTTGAGCCCATTATCTTCGACTTCGATTACAATCGAGGATGGCACTTCCGACCCGTTTGCTCCATGAATCACCACCCAATTTTTGACGCGATCGCTGATCGCTCTCCCATCATTTTAAGATAGCGCTATCGACCATAGCGCATATAGAAATTCAGACTCCCCGCCCGAAACAAGACCCGTGAAAATTAGCGTACTCGACTCCCTTATCATCCTCCTCTACTTCGTCGGCATCATTGGGCTGGGCCTTTGGATATCAAGGCGCCAAGCCAAGGGTGGTCGCGAGTTCTTCCTTGCAGGGGGCACTATGAAATGGCCGTTTATCGGAGCCTCCCTATTTGCGACCAATATTTCCAGCCAACAGTTCGTCGGCCAAGCTGGTCTCGCCTTTGCAGTCGGCATCATAGCGGGTGGTTTTCAATTAGTAGGCGCCTTTTGCTTCATTTTGCTCTCCGCCTTCTTTATCCGGACTTACATGGGACTTCGGCTAGCCACCTCACCAGAGTTCTTCGAGAAGCGCTACAGCGGTCGCTGCCGCGTGGTGGTTTCCTTCATCAACCTGATGATGATTATCTTGGGGAACATCGCAGCCGCTTTATACGCGGGCGCTTTGGTGCTCACCCATTTGCTCGGATGGGACCAATTACCCAATGCAGAATTTCTCTACTGGCTCGCGATCTTTCTTATCGGGATTGCCGCCGGCACCTACACGCTCATGGGTGGACTCAAAGCCGTTATTTACTGCGACTTTGTTCAAATGGTAGTGCTCATGCTTGGGGGCGCTTTCCTTCTCTACTTCGGGATTAGGGAATTGGGGGGAATTGAAGCGGTTTTCGTCGGTAACGTCGATGATGCTGGCCGCTCAATGTGGTCGCTGCTCCGTCCTTGGGACCACGCCTTTGGCTGGCTTCCCATGCTCACCGGCGGACTGATTCTGGGTGTGCATGGCCACTGCACCGACCAAGACTATATTCAAAGAGCATTATCGGCCGGCAGTCTCTACCATGCGAAGATGGGAGCTCTGTTTGCGGGAGTTCTCAAAACGCTGGCCCTCCTATTTATAGCAGCCCCAGGTGTAGTTGCGGCACAATTATTTCAAGGTCAGGAAATCATTGCCCGCGACAATGCCTACGTCAGCCTACTGACGGAAGTCATGCCTGTCGGGCTCCTAGGCCTTTGCCTCGCCGGGTTGCTTGCAGCCATCATGTCTAGCGTCGATTCGGGGCTTTGTGCCTGCGGGTCCCTGCTCACCTACGATTTTTTCGCCAAAATTAAGAAGGGAGCGACTGACAAGGAACTCTTAAAAGACGGCCGCATCATTATGGTCATCCTTCTTGTTTTTTGCATGCTCATCGCGCCGTTCATTCGCAATTTCCAAGGGCTGTTCAATTACCTCCTAGCTGTGTGGGCCTTCTTAGCTCCGGGGGTCTTCGTCACCGTACTCTTTGGTCTTTTCTACAAACGTTCGACAGAGAAAGCTGCGTTCTGGACCCTCTCGATCGGCGTCATACTTGGACTTTTATCATTCTCTCTTCTGAACCTTCCTTTCCTGAGTACGCTCAAAAGCCAGCTTCCGTTGTTTTTCCAGAACAATCTCAATCTATCTCCATGGGTCACTATCGTCTGCGCAATCAATATGTACTTGATGAGCAAATACGGTTATCGTGATTCAGAAGATGATAAACGTTCCAACATCGTCGCAGTCGAAGGAGAGGATCTCACTATGACTCCTGATGAGACCAGAAGCTATCGTAGATTCTTGTTTGGACTAGCTTCATTCATCACCCTCATGATTCTCTTCTTTTCGCCGGTTGTATTTTCGTAGGACTGGAAATGCGGTGTCGTACAGCCATTTGCTGAAACGTTTAAATAAATGATTGAGATCGGCCTGTGTCCCTCCATATTCCCAACCTGTGCCGAAGGACTATAAACGCCCGACCCTTAAGGACATTGCTGCCCAAGCAAATCTAAGTATTGCGGCAGTATCCATGGCGCTGAAGAACCACCCGTCTCTTCCTCAGAGCACAATCGAACGAGTAAAGAAAATAGCCGACGAAATCAAATACACTCCGGACCCGGCCCTCTCCGCACTAGCGGCACATCGGAATCGTCTCCGCGTTCACAACAATTTCTCTGTCATCGGATTTATTTCCAATTGGAAGAATCCGGAAGACTGGAATCAACTTGCGAGCATACGCGAAGTGATTGAGGGAGCTAAAAGTAGAGCCCTTGAACTCGGCTACACGCTACAACCATTCTGGTCAAAAGCCGATGGAGCTACGCCAAAACGCTTTAGTGAGATATTGAAAACGCGTGGAATTCGCGGAGTCATTCTAGCTCCTTTCGAAAACTACAATGACAAACTGGACTTAGACTGGGACGCATTTTCAGTAGTAGCGATCGAAAAGCCAGGGAGGTACCCCTTCTTCCATCATATCCTGCCAAACCAGTATACGGATTACCTGCTATGCTGGGAAAGGTTACGAATTCGTGGATACACTCGCGTCGGACTGGTTGTTAGGTCAGATTTCGCCGACCGGTGGAGCCATCAATGGGAAGCAGCCCACCTATACGCCCAATCTCAGATGGAAGGTACACTCGACACCATTCCAATCCTTAACCTAGACGAGACCGATCAAACGGAAACGATTCGTTCCTGGCTGCTTCGCTATCAGCCGCAAGCGGTTATTAGCCGATGCGACGGATTCTTCGAAGCCGCCGAGGCAGAAGGCATCAAAGTTCCCGATGATGTGGGGTACGTTAGTCTAAATGTTTCTGACGACAAACCCGGCGTCAGCGGCATTTATCAACATCGACGCACTATGGGGGCCACCTCAGTTGACGTACTCAACAGCCTCCTGCAGCGTAATCAGAGAGGGCCACTTGACGCTTCTATCGGAACTCAGGTAAACGGCTCTTGGCGCAAAGGTTTCTCGCTTCCCCCAATAAGCGAAGAACTCATCTCTAACTCCAATACCTCAAACATCGAATAGAGCCTAAGATCCCTTTTACGGGTCGATCAAACCCATCTTCAAATCCTCCCTAACTAGTTTACTCTAAACCAATCATATGCTAACGTTTGTTTCCTGCCTCGCCTTTATGGGATTTGTCGCTTGGTACTCTTGGCGTAAGACCCGTGGGCATCTCTCGTCCGCTAGCGGCTATTTCCTCGCCGGAAGAGGACTTACAGGACTTTTCATCGGTGGGTCTCTCCTCCTCACTAACATCTCAACCGAGCAGCTCATCGGCCAGAACGGATTAACCTATGCCGGGAATATGACCGCCCTCGCCTGGGAAGTCTGGGCTGTGCGGGGTATCATTCTCCTCGCGGTCATCTTCTTACCCATGTATCTTGGCGGCGCGTTCGCTACGATGCCCACCTTTCTCAAATCCCGCTACGGCGAAGGCACCGGCCGACTCGTCAGTTGCTTACTGATGTTTGGATACATATTCATTTGGTCCCCTAGCGTGCTCTACAGCGGTACGCTTGCCTTGATGAAAGCGTTGGACTTTGAAGGAATGACTGGGCTAAGCCAAACGCAGTCAATTTGGGTCATTACCTGGACGATTGGTGTCGTCGGGTCGATCTACGCGATCAGCGGCGGACTTCGAGCGGTCGCTATATCCGATACGCTTAACGGAATTGGGCTGCTTTTAATCGGCTGCCTTCTCCCGATTTTCGGGCTCATGGCCCTGGGTGACAAACTAGGTGGCGGAATTGGAACCGCTCTCACCAAAATCACCACCACCCACACTGAAAAACTCAATGCCATCGGAACGGGTAGCGAACTAGACGCAATTCCAATTTCCGCAGTATTCACCGGACTGATGGTCATGGCCATTTTTTACTGGAGCACCAACCAGTTCATCATCCAGCGGGCGCTGGGTGCCGCCAGTCTCAAAGAAGGACAGAAAGGGCTCCTCTTATCCGGATTTTTCAAAATGCTCATCCCTTTCATGGCCATGTTCCCAGGATTAATCGCGTTCCACCTTTTCGGACCAAATCTTTCACCGAATGACATGGCCTACCCCGCTTTGGTCGAAGCCACGCTGCCTAAACCGCTCCTAGGCCTGTTTATCGCCGTTATGCTTGGTACAGTGTTTTCCACATACAACTCGCTTCTCAATTCGTCGGCGACCATGTTCGCCTTCGATTTGTACAAACCGATCTTTAATAAAAAAGCAGACGACCGGAAGCTAATCAGCGTATCCAAAACCTTCGCCATCATTACCGCGGTCGCCACCTTGTTCCTCGCTCCCAACCTTGTTCATGCCGCTGACGGTGTATTTATTTTCGTGAGCAAATTCGCGGGATTCATTGCTATCCCAATCGCTGTTCTAGTTACGCTTGGACTTTTCGCCCAGCAATTACGCGTACCTCCCGCTGCCGCGATATTCGTCATCCTGTTTCACATCCTCACCTATTTTATACTTGTTTGGGGACTAGCGATTTTCGGTCTCAAAATCACAATTCACTTCATGCACATTTTCACGATTCTATTTATCCTCGAAGCTTTGATTCTCGTCGCCTGGGCCAAGCTACGCCCGCATAGCAAAGCCTATTTTCACCTCCACGCTCCCAAAGTTCCGATGAACGCCTGGCGATTTAGTATGCTGGTCAGTGCCATGCTCTTGTCCTGCGCCGCCCTGACCTACGTTTTCTTTTCGAAACTGGGTTTCGCCTACAAAGACGGCGTAGTCGCCCCGTCCTTTCTAACGCTGCTTGCGGTTTCCTTGACTATATGTCTCGCCTTCTGCTACTGGGCCCACGTCTGGTTGCAGCCGAAATACGAACGATACGTATCCCGAAAATACAGCTAGTTTGCAACTAAAAAGGCCACCGCTTCGGGCATCCAGCCGCTGTCCCAACGATGAGGAATTTTGGGCTCGAAAACATAGCGGTGTGGAATTTCACGTTCGACCATTAAATGATGAAGGATGGCGCCCCCTTTCGCTCGCCTACCACTGGTATTGAAGTAGAAAATACGTGCTTCTTCGCCCAACAACTTTCCACGGGTCTTTATCAAAGAGGACAGCCGATATCGCTCAAAATTAGCACGAGTGCCCCAGATGCGGTCAATTCGATCCTGCCGGTCCGCCTCCTCAATCGGTCCGGTGTCCACTCGAATTCCCGTATCCCAACCTGTTGCTCGATGAAACAAATCCGGGTTGCGCAACAGCAGGGAAAGCGCTCCCCATCCCGATTTGCTGAATCCGACCAGCAGGCGACCCTTATTCGTCGCGATCGTGGCGTATGACTCGTCCACAAGCGGAAGCACGACGTTCAAAAAATGGGTCTCGTCGCTTAGAGCTGGATCGCTTGCATGATTGGCGAACCAGGACATTTCCGTGAACTCCGGCGATACGCAAATCAGGCGATGGGCGTTGTGGAGATTGTGCTTTTGAACCTCTAGCAGTCCGTCCCCGAAGCGACGGTCGTCTTTGGCGACAACCGGCAGCACATAGAGCACTCGATAGCGATAATTCGCATTGTAGTCGTCCGGTAGTAGCACGCGAACCGTCGTCTCGCTCCCTTGAAAAAGCGACTCTAATCGATGAGAGCGTATTCCGTTTGCACCGACTTCTTCAGCGACAGCTCCGACGCTAATGGCGACGTATGCCAGTACAGCGAGGAGCGTTCTTAGTATTGGGTGTTTTTCCATCTTTCGAAGTCCTTCACTGGATCATAGTCGGGGTTATTGTAGGTCTTTCGTTGTGGATCAATCCGGCTATTTGGATAACGATCGAATATCTCGCCTTTACCCAGTATCCTCGGGTCCTCTTGGGCAGTCAATCCTTTCTCCATTCGGACCCGCATTGCCTCCTTGACGTCCCGATATTCAGGCGAAGTTGCCAAATTCGCAAGGCAGTGGGGATCCTCCACGATATCATAGAGCTCTTCTGCAGGGCGTTTGCCAAACGACCATTCGAAGTACCGGTAGTCCGGATGCCCTTCATCCAGGTTCGTCAAATAGCTCTTAGTAGGAGATCCGTCCGTATTCGTGTATCCGTATTCCGGATTCCCTACAGGCCATCGATGTGGCTTGAAATTGCGAACATACAGAAACCGGTCGTCACGTAATGCTCTTGCCGGGTAGCCGACCGAAAAGACATCGCCGTCAACCCGACCTGTATCGTGTCGCTCTTTGCCAAGCAAAGTATGATCGCGACTGGTGTCGATGCGTCCTTCCTTCTCGCTCAACAGTGCGTAGAGGAAGCTAGATCCCGTCATTTGATCGTGCGGGTCTAGCCCCACAGCATCCATGATCGTTGGGGCCACATCAGGAAACGTGACGAAATCCGTCACAACGCGACCCGGCTTTATTTTCGCTCCCCAACGCGCTGCGAGTGGGACCCGGAAACCCTCGTCATAGATCTGACCCTTTATTCGGGGAAATGGCATCCCGTGGTCCGACGTCGCGATGACCAGAGTGTTTTCCAGCATGCTACGTTCTTCGAGCGCGGCAAGCGCCCGACCAATGTGCGTATCGAACCATTCCACCTCGATGGCGTAGTCGGCCAAGTCACCACGAATTGTTTCGTTGTCTGGATAAAAATCCTGTACAACTATATCATCCAAATCGCGGCCGTCCTTTTTCCACGAATCCTTTTCATAGCCTCGATGTGGCTCTTTGGTGCCAAGCCAAAAACAAAAGGGCTGATCGTCTGGTTTCTTGTCTAGGAAGAGCTCAAAGTTTCCAGCGTAATCGCCTCTTCCAATGCCCCGATACGGAGCCTTGAGCGTCTTTTCATTGTAAGGATGCCCCGCTGGGTTTTCGGGCGTCAAAAACTGGTCGCGACCCCGGTGCACTCCTTTGAAAACGCCCGGTCCCCAGCCTTTGCCGGTAAAGCCAACAAAGTACCCGTCCTCCTCGAGCAAGTACGGATAGAAGACCCATTTATCCGATAAGAATGGATTATGATTAGTCGCCTCCTCCAGCTGCCATGAATACCTTCCCGTTACCAAACAGGCCCGAGCGGGAGCGCACTTCGGATTGCAATTGTACGCATTGGTAAAGAGCAGCCCTTCATTAGCGATTCGATCGAAATTCGGAGTCTTAACGTAGGTGCTGCCATAAACGCTCATGCTGTTCCGGGATGCATCGTCCGCGATGATGAGGAGAATATTCGGTCTGGACAGGCTCGCCGCATGTGGCGGGTCCGCTAAAATAGGAATAGAAAAGAATGATAAAAGGAGAAGAAACGGAGTATAGTGCTTCATAGACTTCAAGAGCTTCGCCAGGAGAATCGAGCTGAGATGCCATGATGCCAACGAAAAACGAATAATCTGCTAGCACCCGAGAATTCAGTGTTCAAACCTAGAGTTAGAATCTTTCATTAGCCCTACCTTCTTCTCGGTTCAAACACACGCTCAGATCTTCTCCTAATTTCGTTCGTCTATTTTTCGTGCATTCGCGGTAATACCTTATCACTGTCAACGCGTTACACTATTATTCTTTTATGGCACTCCGAAAACTCTCATCACTTCTTCTCTTCTTAGCTTTCTCCTTTCTCGCCCACGCCGACGGTCGCCCCAACATCATCCTCATAATGGTTGACGATATGGGATGGAGCGACATCGGTTGCTATGGAGGGGAAGTCGACACACCCAACTTGGACCAACTCGCGGCCGAGGGCATGCGGTTTACGCAGTTCTACAATAATGCGAAGTGCACCACCACTCGCGCATCGATTGTCACAGGTCTTTGGCCCAGGCCAGAAGGTGATCTTCTAAAAACAAACATGGTTACGCTCGGAGAAGTTCTCGGCGATGCCGGATACGCGACCGCACTCTCAGGAAAATGGCACTTGGGAAACAGCGAAACCACTCACCCTTTCCATCGTGGCTTCCAAGAGTATTATGGACTCCTCGATGGCTGCTGCAATTTCTTTAACCCTCTACAGCCCGATCCAAAATACAAGGGCGGACGCATACGCAAATTTGGGCATAACAATCAACCGGTGAAGTCGTTCCCAGAAAACTACTACACTACCGATGCATTTACCGATCATGCCATAGAAACGATTCGAAAGACCGCGTTGGCCGATCCCGACCGCCCCTTCTTCCATCACATCACTTACACCGCCCCCCACTATCCCCTTCACGCCAAGCCTGAGGACATCGCTAAATACAAGGGTAAATTCATGATGGGATGGGAAAAGATGCGAGAACAACGGTATGAACGTCAGCTAGCGATGGGACTGATAGATCGAGAACGTTACCAACTCACACCCACTGACTCGGATGCCTATGACTGGGAGATCGCTGATCAGGAATTTGAAGACCATCGTATGGCGGTGTACGCAGCGATGGTCGATAGCGTTGACCAGAATATCGGTCGCCTCCTTCAAGCTCTGAGAGAGCTCAAGGTCGACGACAATACGCTTATCTGTTTCCTGTCGGACAATGGTGGCTGCGCCGAAGAACCTGGCGGTCGCAATCCAGAGGAACGTAATGCCGGTCCTATCGACGATTACGTCGCTGTGGGGCCTTCATGGGGATGGGCTCAAAATGCCCCCTTTCGGCGGCACAAAAGCTGGCTACAGGAAGGTGGGGCCAACACGCCCATGATCGCCTGGTGGCCCGGAAAAATTAAAGCAGGATCGATTACCGAGCAGACGGGGCACATCGTCGATTTCATGGCGACTTTTATCGAAATGGCTGATGCGACGTATCCAAATAAACGCAACGGCGAAACTATTCTTCCGCTCGAAGGAAAATCTCTCCTTTCCGTATTTGCTGGGGGGAAGCGTTCCGGACACGGATACATGGCTTGGGAATGGAGTGGTAATAAGGCGTATCGCGAAGGCGACATGAAAGTCGTGTGGGATAAGCTCGTCAAAGAATGGGAACTCTACGACCTTTCAACCGACCGGACGGAAAGCGTTAACCTCGCCAAGTCACAACCTGAAACCACACACCGACTCATCAAAGCATGGCACGACTGGGCGGCACGAACCGGGACTCGCATCAGATAGCAAACAAAATAAGCCCTGCCAGGGCCCGGCAGACTCACCCCACTCTATTTCCCTATGAAAATTTCGTTACTAGCTTTCGGTGCCGCTATTTCTCTAAGCACAATCGCCTGTGCTGATCATGATCATCCCAATCTCGTCATCATAATGACCGACGACCAAGGATACGCTGATGTCGGCTTCAATGGGTGCGAGGACATTCCCACTCCGAACATCGATCGAATCGCCCACGAGGGCGTCCGGTTCACCAATGGTTACGTCACCTATTCCGTTTGTTCCCCCAGTCGGGCAGGTTTGATCACTGGACGGTACCAGGGTCGATTTGGACACCGACGAAATCCGACCCTTAATCCCTTTGATGAAAACGCCGGCCTGCCCCTTGAGGAAGAGAACATGGCCGAGATTCTAAAGAAGATCGACTACCACACGGGGTACGTGGGCAAATGGCACCTAGGGACACATCCTAAGTTCAGACCAAATGCACGCGGGTTTGACGAGTTTTACGGCTTTGAATCCGGTGGGCACCGATATTTCCCCGAGGATCTCACGTATCAGAGAATCGAGGACGTGGATAGAAAAGGAGCGTGGTACAACACCAAACTTCTTCGTAACGATCGTCGTGTTGAAACAGATGAGTACCTAACCGATGAATTTTCGCACGAGGCGGTAGACTTTATAAACAAGAACCAAGAAAAGCCCTTCCTCCTCTTTCTGAGCTACAACGCACCGCATACCCCCATGCAGGCCAGCCAAAAGTATCTAGATCGTTTTACCCACATCGAAAACAAGCTTCGACGCACCTACGCGGCTATGGTGAGTGCGGTCGACGACGGCGTGGGCCGCGTTCTCGACACATTAGCGGAAGCCGACCTGGAAGAGGATACTCTCGTGTTTTTCCTTTCGGACAATGGTGGCGCAGGTAACAACGGTTCGATCAACCGTCCACTTCGAGACAGTAAAGGCACCATCTACGAAGGGGGCCAACGCGTGCCTTTCGCTTTTCGATGGACCGGAACCATTCAACCAGGAAGCGACTATCACGAGCCAGTTAGCTCGATGGATATCCTTGGCACCATTGCCGGTTTGACTCGCGTGGAAATAGCGGCAGATCGCCCGCTCGACGGCGTGAATCTGGTCCCATATATCACCGGCAAAGACGAGGGATCGCCACATACCGCTCTCTTTTGGCAAATGTTCGACAAAGACCATGCCGTGGTCCGTGTAGGTAACGACAAGTTCATCGGTCTAAACAAGCAGGACACAATTGAACTGTATGACCTTTCTCGCGACAAGGCTGAGTCTCAGAACCTGGCAAAGGCACAGCCCGAAAAGCTCCGCCAACTGCAGGAAACTCTAGACGCATGGACTTCTCAACTCGAGCCCGCCCGATTCGACCCGCTCGGCACCTGGAATCCTCCTGGACCCGCCAAATAGAAAACTAGTCGTTCAAGGCGAGTTCAGAAGGGTCGATGTCGGCTTCCACGATAATGCGTGCCTGGTCGATAAACCCATTGACCTCAAAGTCCAAGAACACTTGATGGCGGTCCGATGAAAGCCGGACCAGGTCGTTTTCCGTACGGCGCCCGGTATTGTTTTCGTAAACAGTGCTCGGGTTGCCTACTAATGCGTCGCTGTCGTTCAAGTTCGGTCCATGCAGGATCACTCCTAGAATGCGCTTACTGAAACGTATACGCCCTCTTGCCTTATGGATTTTCCCTCTCTTTTCAGAAGCATCAAAATGAACCAGGTAACTATTTACCTTCGTACTCGCCGGAATTTCTCCCTGCACCAACGAAGATTCTACGAGCTTTTCACGGTCTTTTTGTTTGTCAGTTGCCGTCTTCAGATAATCTTCAATGGCGGACTTGCTGATAAATCGGTAGGTTCCCGGCTCCGTAAGATTGACCGGCAGAGATTCTGAAAGCTCGTAATCCAAACGCTCTGGGAAAAGCATAATATAGTCATGCTTGAACCGCCCATGCCGCAAATCTCGTGGCGCATCCTGTAAACTATGAACCATACCGCCCGTAGCTAGTATTAATTCGTCTCGTACCGGTGAGGGCGCAAACGATACAGGGTCATAGACCTTCTCTAGGTACGAAGGACTCCGGTCGAGCTCCTCAAGCCTGTCTTTCGCTATAATCAGGGGATAGTTCTCATTATTCAGCCCCTTTTTCAACCGGGCTTCTACTTCGCCTTCTAAAACGTGCAAGCGCGACTTGCCAGAACTATCAACCTTCAAGGCGAACTCGGTCCCTAGGTCCACTACCTCCATATCCGGAGTATCGATACGAAACCCAATTGCTTGGGGAGGAACATTTGCCGTCATCCGACCCGTAACCACCGCAATGTGGTCGAGCCCAAAGATATCAAACTCTACTGGCCCGCGAATGGAGAGCTCAACTCCATTGTCTAATCGCACCTGCGCCTTGCCGCTTTCGAGCCTGAAGGGCCCGCGTTGCAGTCCTTGACCTACGAAGTGCCTCTCATTGTCGCCACCATTTTTCAGGCCAGTCATGATGCCAATATAATCAGTCCTTTCAAATCCCTCCGAATTCGATTCTGGCAATACCTGCCAAAGATTCAGAGAAAAAGCCACCAAGGCTGCAACGGATGCCGCCGCTGCAAAACGTTTCCAAAATTGAACGGTTTCCTTTCTCGCCTCGACAGACTTGATGGTTCCAAAGTCGATCATCTTATCCGCCCCGCCCGCGACGGCCAGCAACGGCTCCTGATAGAGTGATCCGTGCATATCGACGAAGCGGATATAATCGTCGATACGACTTTGTTCTGACTTGAGTAGCGTATTGAGCTCTTTCGCCTCGTACTCCGTCAACCGGCCAGAGATGGCTTTGTCAAGAAGCTCTTCCCATTCGCCTTGTCCTATTAGTTGTTTATTCATTAGGCGTTCAACCCTCTCACTTGCATTTTCCCTTCGATACAATGCATCAATGTCTTACGAACCCGTTGCAAAGCCTTGTAAGTGGCTTCCACTGATTTGCCCTGTGAAACGGCAATTACATCAACGGTCTCATCTTCGAAATAATAGTCTGTAAGCATTACCCGCTTATTTTTGGGTACTTCTGCTAGACACTCCTTCAGGTAACCACGCCTCTGGTCCAACTCAGGCACCAGCATAGACTGGCGGGAGGCGATTTCCTTCATTAATTCCTCATCCAGGAATCGATGCCAGCGGCTCGACTTTTCCCGGTGTTTCAACGTCATGTGATACGCGAACCGGAAGGCCCAAGGAGCAAAGGGACGCGTGGGATCATAGTCTTCAATCTTGTTGTACAAGGCGATTGCAGTCTCTTGCAAAACATCTTGAGCATCCTGCGAATGGGGCATCAACGATAAAATGTACCGATAAATCTGCTTTTCATGGGAAGTAAAAAGCTGAATGAAGCGGCTTTGCGGATTTAGTTTTTCAGTGTCTGTCACGATGACCCAAGACGGAATATCTTTATGAAGAGGGTTACTAGATTCAACCGTTTTCTGGACAAAATCGTCGTTTCAAAGTTAATATGAAACGGTTTTTCCAAGTTTCTATATTACCTCGTTAAGCTTGCTAAAGGAGCTTTGACTGGAGAGTATTGTTGGTCTAACGGGAAACTCTCTGATTCTATATTCATAGCATCAATCGTAAGGCTCAACTGTCCTTATTTCAGGCAGGCGTTGTTTGTGGGAGATTCTCCTAGGTAGCATGACCTCGGAATGTAGGATCTTTAGAAATCCTCGCTTATTGGTTTACATTTTCGAGAAACCCGCACAGGTGACCTCAACACGATGCTGCCAAATGCCTTTGAGAGGTCGCTGGGAATCTACTGCGAAACTAGCTTTAGCTTTTGGCCTTTGCGAACTTTGTCTTTTAGATTCACCTGATTCATAATAGCAAGTTCTATGTTCTCGAATCCCCAGGGCAGCTCGGTTGAAAGATAGGAATCGAATTCCGTTTCCCTGTCAGCGGATACAACATACAGGCGGGCAGGTTGCAGGTTTCGAATCGCCCTATCCTGGACCCGGCCAAAACTCCCTGTAACTTGATCGAAAGCGGGGCGATAAATATCAATTTCCTCAACCGACGCATAACTTAAAAAACTGAATACGCTCCGACGGTGAGAGAAGAAACGGTTTCTCATAAAAACGGGTCCGTTCGACGTAAACACTACGCCTTCGACTACATACCCTGGACTGCCTCCTAATCGTGAGGGTTCTAAGCGGATCGGCTGAACCTTCGACGATGCCACAAAACTTCGTGCAGCCACTTCGGGCGTATCCCCTTCTTCCCCACTAAGTATTATGACTCCTTTCCCCAGACGGTCAACCAGAGTAACCCTGCCCGCTTCATTCTTGACCCGCCAACCTTCAGGAATGCTGAACTGGAAATCCAGAGCCGGGTGATAGAACTTGCCCCTCAATACAAAGCCCTGTCGTGGGTTTTCACCGACAACGAGACCATCGATCCGCCTCAAGTATTCTGTCTCTCCCACTTTTAAATCTCCGTATTTCTGCCTCATCTCTAATGCGAGCTGATTAATCAAATTTTGCCGCTCACCCGAATCCGGGTGGCTTGACTGCCAAGTGGGAAGGCTCTGACCAGACTGTTCCGAGATACGGCCAAGCGAATCAAAGAAGGCGGCAGACTCACCTACCTCGTAGCCGGCTTTTGCCGAATATTCGACTCCGTAAATATCAGACTCCCGCTCGGCGTCTCTTCCATACTTGAGATTCAGTATCTGAAACACACTTCCACCCAATCCTAAAAACTGGTCGGCGAAACGCTCATTCCCAGTAATCCCTTGCCCAATCACCGCGCCTGCGACCAAGCCAATTTGACCCCATTGTTCTTTGAGTGCTTGCTGGGACGCATGACGGGCTGCGACGTGAGTAATTTCATGCCCAAGAACAACCGCCAACTGGGCTTCATTGTTCAAGTGGGCCAGCAGTCCTCTCGTCACGTACACGTAGCCACCCGGCAATGCGAAAGCGTTCACCACCGGACTATCCATCACTCGAAAAGTAAATTTCAAATCCCGGTAGATTTCAGGCGTATCGGGCTGTCTTAAGTTGCTCTGCGTCAGGACGCATTCCCCTATCTCAGTGACGTAATTTGAAAGCGATTCATCAGGATACAGTCCCATTTCACGAACTAGGTCATGGTCGCTTGACTTTCCAATTTCTAGCTCTTGCTGCCAAGTGTAGCCGTAGCTTTTTTTCTCACCGGTCAATGCACTTGGTTCCGTAACACAACCTGTCAGGAATACAATGGATAGCAACAAACCAAATCCCGAAATCAGTCTCTTTTTCAAGTTCATTTCCACGAATTCCAATCTACGTTTATCAGCCAACCATAGACCAATTCCAAGCGGGAAATCAGTCCGACAAGATTGAAGCGACAACGTTTCCTCCAAATGCAAGGAATCGTCGAGATGTGCCGCTTTGGTGTTAGGTACAACTTAAGGATCTATCGGCAAGGTCAGACGAAATCGAGTCCTGCTGGGCGAAGATTCAGCAAGAGTCAGCTCACCTCCGTGGGCCCTGGCAAATTCACGGGAAAGATTGAGCCCCAACCCAAAGCCTTCAATTCCACGATTTCGGGCCGAATCCACCCGCGAGAATCGCTCAAACAGGCGATCTTGTGCCGACTCCGGAATGCCATCCCCGCCAATGCCTCAGTATTTGCTCGCTCTGATCGCCTCCATATGGGCGAACGACCCAATACTGAATATGTTGTCGTGGAAATTGTCGCGGAATACGACACCAACTCAGACAACGTCATGGATGCGGCAGAGTTGGAGTCCGCCATCATTGGGATGAATGAAAAGCACGTCGCTCGAATGAAGGAGTTCGCCGAAGAGCGTGGTCTGGATAGAGAACGTCCAAGTGACAGAGGGGTTTGAAAAAAAAGGGGCTCTCCCGATCCATCGACAGTCGCTTCTCGCCTCATCAGCAATTTTGACAAAATTAGTAATTGAGTGTTGGATACATTGGAGCTTATGGAGCGGTTCACGCCCTACACTCGAGAGCCCACGATAAAGGGAATCACGCGGTCTAAGGCGTAAAGGCGGACGAACTCCGGCAGACGATAGCATTGAATAATGCCCTAATATTTCACGTTACCGATATTTTTCACACGCGGACACATCACACACCACGAACGGATTCAGCTTCGGCTGGGCCCGTTTTCCTTTGCAGATCCTCTTTCCAATCGTATTGATTTTAACTTCCGTCTTGCCATCGCTGCGCCGTCGATCCAATCCGTCCTGCAAACAAAGCGAATGAATCCGAGCGACAAGGCAGACCTATTATTCAACAAAGTCCTTTCCTACGCTAACGGATATCGCGAGCTCGGGATGTTCAAAGAGTCCCTAGAGGAGCTTTCCCATCTCCCCAAAGCACTTTCTGATCGAATCAAGGCGCTCCAGATGAGACTTGCGGTCTACTTCGATGCAAAGGATTGGCCGGCCGCCGAGTGCGTCGCCAAGGAAATCACTCTCAGAGAGCCAAATGATCCGGGTCACTTCGTAAACCTCGCATTTGCCACCCGACGAACTAAATCGATACATGAAGCAAATGCGATTTTGCTAAACGCGGTCAACCGCTTTCCAAATGTGTCCCTCGTACATTACAATCTAGGCTGCTATGCCTGCATATCCGGCGATCTCGAAACGGCGAAGGATCGCCTCGTTAAATCTATATCTCTGGATCCCGCCTATCTCGATACCGCCAAATCCGATGAAGATCTGGTTGCACTCACTGATTGGCTGCAGAATCTAGAAATCGCTTAATGGCGCTAACGAATATCCTTCGGATCGATCCGCTTCACCTTCTCCAGCTTCGCTCGAAATAGCTCATCCATTAAGGCTCGGGCTTTAGCGGGGACCTTCGCAATCGCCTCTTCGAGAGTCGGTAGAGAATCGTCATCCTTACTTGATTCACCGTTGGTGACCTCCGGAATACCGGATGCACCTAAATAGGCGGCCATTTCCTCTGCCGAAGGAGCCGATTCATCTTCTACGAGATCTTCGCCTGAGTTAAAAAGGTCCTCTTTTTGAGCAGGGCTGGTCTCGACGACCAGCTCGGGAGCGAGCTTTTCTTCAGGTGCTGCTTTCAGCGGAACCTCAGAAACGGCGGCCTCGGGCTCAATCGAGCTAGGTGTTAAGGCTTTTTTTTTTCCTCAGGCAGCCCAGCTGCGATTCCCGAAAGCTCGCGAATGAGACCATCAATGGCTCGGGCACGACATTCTTCGGAGGCCTTCAGCAACGCTACCTCGAAATTCACCTTTTCGTTCAGTCCAAACTTCAAGGCGCTTTCACTTTGACGAAGGCTGTCTAACAATCGGGTAAGCGACTCCGTTGTCATGGGTTCACCGAGCGACGATCCAGTACCACCGGCCTTAACGGCCTCTAGGAGGGCTTCTCGCACGCGAGCTTGCAAATCGACCAAAGCTCGAAAGAAATCCCGCCCCGAAGAATCGAATGAATCCACCAGCTCCAGAATCTTTATGTGATCGCCCGTGGCAATCGCGGTTGCCAAGTCTGCGGTCTGCTCCGCTCCCACCAATCCATAGACCTGCAGGACATCTTGCTCCGCGATAGACTCCCCGCAAAACGCAATCATCTGGTCCAGGATGGACTGGGAATCGCGCATCCCGCCATCTGCCATGCGAGCAATCGCCTGCAATGCCGTATCCTCAGCGGATATTCCCTCCTGCTCGCAAATATAGGCCAAGCGATCTTTGATCAGGTTTTCCGGGATCGGCTTCAGGTCAAAACGTTGGCAGCGAGATACGATTGTCGGCAAGACTTTGTGAGCCTCCGTCGTCGCAAACACGAATTTCACATGCTCCGGTGGCTCTTCCAAAATTTTCAGCAAGGCATTGAACGCCTGCGTCGATAGCATGTGAACCTCATCGATTATGTAAATCTTGTACTTCCCTTGACTGGGCGAGTACTGGGCGTCTTCGCGCAGGTCCCGTACCTGCTCCACGCCATTGTTCGACGCACCGTCAATCTCCAACACGTCCATGCAGGAACCGTTCATGATGGATTGGCAGATCTCCGAATCCTCCGGTGGATCCGCTCGGGGGCCGCTTTCGCAATTCAGGCACTTCGCGAACAATCTAGCCGTAGTCGTTTTTCCAGTACCCCTTGGACCTACGAATAAATAGGCATGGGCTATCCGGTTTTGCTCGATCGCATTTCGGAGCGTCCGGACTACATGGTCCTGCCCGACGAGATCATCGAATTTCTGCGGGCGCCACTTGCGGGCAATGACCTGATATCCAGTGGTTGACATAAAAATGGGGATTAACCGCAAAGCAAGCGAAGAACGCAAAGATTTTCTTCGCCCTAGCGATGTAAATTCTTCGAAAGTGTTTAGTGATGGTGCTTCCACCGCTTCGGGTATGGGTGGGACTGACTATCCTTAGTCAGCCGGACCAATGAGCTTTCCCGAATTCGGCTGACTGAGAATATGTCAGCACCTACCCATTTAAAATTCGGAAAACGGCATATTGGACACCTTCTAGTAAACCTCAGGTAGCAGGCGATCGCCGATCGGCCAAAATCGAGAGTTATTTCCCATGATCACTTGGCGATCGGCCGCTACCCTATTCAACTCCCCCTTTAAACTCCATCAGGAAAAAAAGTGGCCAGGCACCCTACGGCGCATGTGAAGCGTGACTACCGTTGCTACCTTCCGGTCCTGGCGGAATTCGCCCGCCCATCATCGCATAGGACCTGGCCGACGCGAAACCTGACGCGCTCAATCCTCGAATCAATATCAAATTTGGAGAAATCGCGGATTTAATTGCTCACTCTCCGGTTGACTCCTCTTCCGCTTCGATGGGATCAAAATAATAGCGGCGATGCGTTCGCTCCACTTGAATCCGCAAGGAGTCGATCTGGGCCGGCGGTTTCAGGATAGCCAACGTTCCGACCTCTGGATGGGCACGGAAACCAGAGGAAAAGACGATTTTCCACGCATCTGACGTTCTGACGGCAAACTGAAACCGAACCTCCTCAATATTTTTGGGATCAAATTGGATATCCCCACCGAATCCGTATTCCAAGGTATAGGTTTCATCCCCCACTCGAGCCAGCAGAGGGGGTCCTGATAAGTTGAGAATCCGCAACTTGCCCGCCTCGAACTTGCCCGGACTCTCGTCCGCCACATGGATCGTATAAGGCAGGTTCCGTCGAGTATCTCGCTTCGCCACGAAAACAATAAACGCTCGCGACTCGATCCCTTCAAGATTCGCCACCGCGATAGTTTGTTCACGCTCTTTTCCGAGCACATCCGCCACTAAGCGAACAAACGCCACTTCCGTTGTGCCTTCCGGCAAATGGTAAATCCCGATTCTCTCGTAAGGGCTGAATTCCAGCAATGCCAATTCGCCTTCCGCATCCTTGAAGAAAATCCCTTCGAAATAGTCGTTGCCAAAAGCCCGAGTGGTGAATTGAAACGTTTTCTCCTCGGATTCCTCCTGAGCAAGCAGCCCGACCGACCCCAAGATAATGAGACCAAAGGTGATCAAACTTCGGATATTGGATTTCATATTTCGTCCCCCGTCAGCCACCGGAAAGCGATGATACGATAGTCTCTCCCCAGACTACCAGCCGTATTGTCCGTGGTGCTCATTGGATCCGCAATTGAGGCGAGCGACTCGGTTGAATGTTTTTCATGCACTCGCTGGACGATCGCTTCGCAATAGGCCCGGGCCACCACTTCCGCATCGTCAAAAGGATTCACAGCGTCCCCGTACGCCCGAATAACAAATGTGTCACTACGAACCGTGAGATAAGGGGCGATCGCAGTGAGGATGTCCTGCTGGGTAAGGTAGCTGGAAGAGTAAATCAACGGCTTTCCGTCAACCTCGATCGCACTATTTAAATTCGCATTAGCGATCGCGGTTTCCAGCACGCCCGAATCGATGAAGTCCTGTAAATTAACAAAGGGTCCCATAGGTGCCGAAACCTCCTGTCGCCGGGCTCTTATTGCTAGAATAATCTCGGTCACCAAAGTCGCAATTTCAGTATCCGTGAGCGATCGCATGCCTTGTCGGAAAAATGACCGCGATTTGTCTAAGTCAGTCGCGGTATAGGAACCGAGCCAAGTTTCCTCCGCGGTTTGGGAAAAGCGGAAGAACTGGTTCTCATTAGTCAAGTCGACTTCGCTTTGACCGTCAACGGGGGTCGGATCGTCGTAGGCCCAGGTCCCCAGTCTTATCCCTTTCAACATCGCCGTCCAAGCTTCGAACGAAGTCGAGTTGACGTTAAAAGCTCCATTCAGATACAGATGTCCGGCTGAGTCGGGATCCTGCAAATCAGATAAAATCGCACCCGTAGCCGGCTCCATCCGACTATTCGGCAGCGGATCTCCTACCATCCAAGTCGTCGATCCGGATTGGGGCACCGTTGAAAGGAAGAATCGATCGAAGACGTCGTTGATCGAAGTGGTCGGATTGATGCTCGCAATTGAAGCCCCCAAGTGGGCTTTTACCTCCGATGGAAACTCCGCCATCTGCAATCCGGCGAGCGAGAGGTATTCCTGACGCGGAAGCTCGAAAAGAGGGATATTGTTTTCGATCGAACCGTCCACGTTGTAGCCTATGAGGTCGAAGGTTGACTCCTTAACACCTTCATAGTAAGGTGCATCCGCTCCGGGAAACTCAAATTGGGCCATTGAAAATGCCGAGTACCCAGGAATTGGATCCGCTCCGTCAAAATTGTCCACAATGACATCCGCCGTGATTGAACCGGAACGGGGATCATAATTCGTCCAAGAGGAATCTGGGTTTCGTAGCTTCCAAATGTACGACAAATGGCGCTGTGCCGGTTGGACACGATTTGGAGAACTTCTCATTTCATAGAAAGATACACCGTCCAAAATAAACTGATAAAGTTCGTCCCCATCACTTGTCCTCAACGAAATTTCCGGAGTCCAAGCCGGGCCCACCAGTTCTAATTTGTCAGATGCGTAAACGTCATCGAAACTCTTAAATTTAGTTGCTGGCTTAGATAGCTCTGGTATCTGGTAATTATAGAAAGCGTCTGGTGGGATCTCAGTTCCCGTAGTCAGATCCAAAATGCCTGCTCCCGGGTTTCCCAGTACCGGGAGGTAAGATCCCCGAAAGGTGCGTACCTCGCCGGGCTCCCACCAAGTTCCTGACGTGTCTAAAGTAAATTCAGATACGCCATCCATTACGTCTTCCAATCCAAAATTTGGTATCTCATGGCCCACAGTGGGAGGATCACCAGAAACCCAGTTGTCGTAGTAGTTCACCACGAGTCCGTCTGCGTGCGGGTTTTCGATTCGAATCCGTAATTCGTCTCCATTGATTCGGCTCGTATAGGGATTCCAAAGTGCGACTATGACCCCAAATTGGCCGTAAATATCGCTCTGTTGCTTTTCGATGTCATCGTCCCCGACCCCTAATTCCGGAGCCGACAGCTTGATCACCATCCAAAATTCCGTAATCAAAGGTGCGATGGTTGGCGTGGGTCCACCCCCCCCAAACGTAGTGTTCTTCGGGGCAATCGAATAGGCTCGCCTCAAGTTGGTGGGCGAAGTCGTCGGAATGTCAGAAACATTCAGGTAAGGCATCAAGTAGTTGTTCACCAAATCGTCCACGCCTGAAACTCCAGTAATGACTCTGTGGATATTTGACAAGTCTTCCTTCAAACCACCGCGAGCCGTGTCAACGAGGAGTCCTTTCGAAAGACCGCTGAAATCGTGATACCGACGCAGCACGTCATTGTGCGTGAAACTGCCTAACAAAGAATCTCCCGAGTCGATTTCTTCGCTGATCGCGAACTCGCTGACGATGGTGCTCAGCCTTAAGTCGGTCGCGTTCATCAGTCGGGGGCTCGCTGAAAGGCTTTCCATCTCCAAAAAGTAGCGATGGGCCGCCATCTGGCTGAGCCTGCGGTTTTCATAGATCGCCCCACCACTGTCATAGATGTCGTGAAGCACCTCAGGAACGATGTCTTCGAGCAGGTAACTCGCTTTCACTCCATTATCACCCACCCAGTAGGCGTAGTGCCCTACAGTCGATTCTTCGGACGCTGCCAAACCAACGATTTCATTAGAGGCCACAAGCTCTTTAGGCACATAAATGTCGTACTCATCCTGCCCAGTCCCCGGATTTTCGGGCTTGGCGGAATCAGCCCCAACCAGTTTAACCAGTGGCTTGCCAGCCCCATAATCGCTCACAAAAGGATCGGCTTCCTGGGTGCCACTATCTAGAGCATATGTCGCGTCCAGCGGTCGCGTTACGAGCCAAACGGGATTGTCATTCGAGTTGTCATTATTCCAAACCCCCGTCCAAAACGGCTGATAAACCCCGTTCATTGCGGGGTCGGTCGCATCGTTAAAGCTGTCGTCGATATAGGCGCCGGATCGAGCCCCATCTGCCGTCGCCGTGATTCGCTGGTCAGGACCGGTAAACTCTTGCAAGTCGCCAATCGCCATGTCTAAGGCCAATCGTGCATTCGCCCGCGCGAGGTGCATACCTTGGTCGTATCGGCTGGATGCGGTTTCAATCTGAGTTAGCGAAACCAGAGACAAACTCAAAAGCAGAATAATTGCCGCTAAAGAGAAAACTAGAATGAGAGCGAAGCCTCTCTTCTCATGGAGCTTGCGAACCCTTGGCATTCTAAAGACCTCCCTTTCCACGCACCGCTATAAAGCGCCGGTACAACTTTGAATTATCGGCGACGATCTCTTCCCACTGATCGTTCAAGCCGCTTTCCTCCATCGCCGACAACTCGCTAGCGCCCTTTTCATCCAGAATCCGTATGAATATTTCAACTATGTCAGGATATCTATTCTCATAAGTCGTCCCGAGAAAGGTGTTTGCCCGATGCCAAAGTCCCGTCGGGATCGTAGTCTCTAACCGACTGGAAGCGTCAGCAGGAAAAATCAGCCTCAGCCCATCCGGGGCATCATCGAGGCTGGAATCCGTTGCCGGATCTTCGTACACATAGAGTCGAGCTCCGAAGTCCACTACATTGACCGCGAGGATATTCGGTCGCTCTGGAGTGATAACATCCCCATTGGTTGTGTAGACCGCCGAGGTTAGATCGAAACCGCTGCTGATAGAATTATCAACGGTATCTTCGACCGTAACGACATTTCGATAAAGCATGTAACGTGGAAGCCCAATCGTGTCTTTAATCGTCGATCGAATGATTTGGTATCCTACGGCATTGAGTGAGGGTGAAGCGCAGATGAGCCGAACCCAGCACCCTGCCCAGCCATACTCATGGTTCGTCGCATCGAATCCATCGGCTGAGGGTCGCTCAGCAGAGCCGGCCTTCCACTTTGCACCGGCATTTGAGTTGCCGTTCAATACGTCGATCGCAAACATCACATCTGAACCTTCCCGGAAAAAGGCGGATTCAAAATCTCGGGTTATGGCATCTAGGGCCCCGCGGGCCTCGGTTTCGCGAGCTACGGAATTTCCCACATTGTCCCACGCAATAGTAAAGTCCCGCCCTATCGAAACAAAGAAGTAGCCAATCACCGCCGTTATCCCCAGCGCGACTACCAACTCGATGAGCGTAAATGCTTTCCGTCCTGAGGTCATTTTCTCAATACAGTAGGTAGCACCATTTGACGCAGCCCTTCGGCGTTGTCTTCATTGTCGACAAAAACCCCACCTGTTCCTTCCACATAGGCAGGCCATATGATATTAAAGAGAAAAACGCGATAGGCGTCGTCAGGGTCGTAAACGTAGTCCACCGGAACCGAAACGCTCACCTTATAGTACTTTTCGTCGTCACTCATTCCGGCTCCGTTTTGTTCCAGCTCTTGGAAATCCTTGGAACCGTAGAAAATCACATCGCTATCCAGAAAACTGTTATGGAAGACATTGTAAATCAAGTCCGTGCCCCCAGGCCCAGCACCGGCATCAATCACCTCCGCACCTCTTAACTCCAGTTCTAGTAACGACTTGATCTCCACGGCGTTCGGGGCCGCTAATTCAGTGCTCGTGTTCCGGTAAGACAAAGCCACCAAACCGATAGCAGGCACAACCACGATCGCAAATACTGCCAACGCGAGCACTGTCTCTAGAAGTGTAAATGCGGATACCAGTTTTCTTTTCATCTTACATCGCATCAGTATCGTTCACTGCATAGCTCACCCCATTTCTTCGGAGGATAATTCCCAGCGCGTTCTCGCTTTTTTCGAAACGCAAAGCCGTTTCCGACAAGCGCCGCGCGGTTCCCAAGATGATATGATTGCTTTGAGAACCATCTCCCGCGCTACACGCACTGAAGTCCACCCCCTTCACCCGGCCATCGGGGCCGAATTGGAAACCGATCCAGTCTTGCTCGTCGCCGGTCGACGCGTCGAGGGAAATGGTCATATTAACAGGATACTCGATCGCTCCAATTGCGTTTGGAGAAGCCACGACGTTACTGCAATTGTACTGGCTTCTAATGTCTGGATCCGCACCATCCGCTGGCCATGCCGCGTCGAACGAAAAACCATCGGTAGCGCTATCTACGATCTGCGGAACGAAAAATACACCCTCCGGTAGGTAGACGCCTGAATGAGCGGCGTTCCAGTTTCCAGAATTGTATTCATCCTCTACAATCACACCGATATAGCGGAGAAATTTCTCTGTATCCGCTTTTTCGTAGTTTACGATCAGTATCGAATTGCTGCCTTGCGTGATCGCCTGCTGTCGGGCGAAACGCAGCATTCCGTGAAATTCATTTCTGGCCGCGCTGATCACTCCTGGAGGAAAACTGGACTGGTAGCCAACGATCCCCAGCGTCGCTAAAATCACCATGATTGAGAGCACGACCACAAGCTCGATCAGTGTAAACCCTTTCCTTTTGGATCTTTTCGTCATTTCAATGATACCAGAATTCCCCCGCTCTACTCAGCGTAGATGTTGTCCTGGTTTCCTGCACCACTTTCATTTATTTGCCCCTCAGCAGTCACGTCCGTGTAAATTCCATTGGGCCCCGCTGAAAACAAAACATAGCTGAAATTTTCCCAACTCGCATCTACAGGATCATAGCGATACTGGTAAGGGACCCCCCAGGGGTCGAGAAGTTGATTATCGGCCAGAGCAGGCGTAACGCCCACTAAAGGAAAATTAGTTGTCGCGAAACTTAGATTGTTTCGATCGAGCACCGAACTGAAATTGCCTAGCTTCCCGTTGGAAGCCAATGTACCCATGAGGGCGTTGAACAAAATCACCTCCATCGAAGGATTAGAACCGCCTACGGTTACCTTCTTGGGATACTCGCCAAAGCGGGACTTATAAGCCTCCAAAGCCTGCTGAATCAATATAATCTCCGACTGAGCCGCCTTGCTGTCCGCCGCCGGGCGTATGCCGCCCAATGACATCACTAGCATAGTCATGATGATCGCGATCACCGCCATTACCCCAATGATCTCAAATACACTGAATCCGCTTTTCAGATTCGCTGACTGTCCTCTGGAACCCATTTCCTTCCCTTATCACCTTTTACAAGAGAATGCACCCCCGGTTTTTAAGGATGAGGCGTGAAAGAGTCGGGCTGATTCAAAATTTCAGCCCTTACTCCCTTCTCGCTTAATCCTTGTTTGCCTGCAACTGCTTCACCACTCCAACATCCTCCAAAGTGGTGGTATCGCCATGAATCTCCTTGCCGGCAGCGATGTCCTTGAGCAGGCGACGCATGATTTTTCCGCTACGCGTCTTAGGCAGGGCTTTGGCGAACCGAATTTCGTCAGGCTTGGCGAACGGTCCAATTTCTGCGCCGACATGAGCCCGCAGCAGCGCTTTCAGCTTATCATCGCCCTTGAATCCGTCTTTTAGCGTGACGAAACAAACGATGGCGCTGCCCTTTATCTCATGAGGTCGCCCTACCGTAGCTGACTCCGCCACCGAATGATGGCTAACCAGAGCACTCTCGATCTCAGCCGTTCCCAATCGGTGTCCTGATACATTCAATACATCGTCAATCCGACCGACGATCCAAAAATAGCCATCCTTGTCCTGACGGCAGCCGTCCCCGCAAAAGTAAACACCCTCGTACTCGCTCCAATAGGTTTCTTTGTACCGTTTGTTGTCACCGTACAAAGTACGGAGCATACTGGGCCAAGGTTCAGTCAATACCAGCTTGCCGCTGGTGCCTTTGCGAACCTCCTTGCCGGCGTCATTGAATACCTTCGGAACCACCCCGAAAAAGGGCAGACCAGCGGATCCAGGCTTCGAGTAAACGGCTCCTGGGAGTGTTGTGATCATAATCCCGCCCGTTTCCGTCTGCCACCAAGTGTCCACAATCGGGCAACGACCTCCTCCAATGACTTTGTGATACCACTTCCAGGCCTCGGGGTTGATGGGTTCTCCTACCGAACCAAGCAATCGTAAGGAACTCAAATCGTGCTTTTTGATATGATCGTCGCCCCATTTCATGAAAGCCCGAATGGCCGTCGGCGCAGTATAGAAGATCGTCACTTTATGGCGATCCACGATGGACCAAAATCGGTCCGGACCGGGCTGATTGGGAGCGCCTTCGTAAATAACATTGGTCCCCCCATTGCTTAGAATGCCGTAGACGACATAGCTGTGTCCTGTGATCCATCCAATGTCTGCGGTGCACCAATACGTATCACTCTCCCTGAGATCAAAGACATACTTTGAAGTAATTGTCGTCCCCAGCAAATACCCGCCACTGGTATGTAACACTCCCTTGGGCTTGCCCGTACTTCCACTAGTATAAAGAACGAAGAGAGGCGTTTCACTATCGAAGGCCTTGGCCTTGTGCACATGCGAGGCCGATTCGACCAAGTCATGCCACCAAAAGTCGCGTCCTTTCTTCATGTGAACCCGATTAGCAGTCCGCTTTAATGTGATAACACTTTCCACCGACGGACAGCCTTTTAGGGCCTGGTTCACGTTCACCTTAAGATCGATTATCTTGCCGCGACGCCACCCCCCATCCGCAGTGATCACCAGTTTTGCCGCACAGTCGTTCACTCGATCCTTGATCGATTCAGAACTAAATCCGCCAAATATGACTGTATGAACGGCCCCTATACGAGCACAGGACAGCATCGCAACAACGGCTTCGGCGACCATGGGCATGTAAATTGCCACTCGATCCCCCTTCCTGATTCCCAAGGACTCCAAGGCATTGGAAAACTTACAAATTTCAGTGTGCAACTGCCTGTAAGTCAGTGTCTTCTGATCACCTGGCTCGCCCTCGTAAATAAGGGCCGCCTTGTTCTCCCGAGGCGTCCCTAAGTGTCGGTCGACGCAATTCTCGCAAACATTTAACTTGCCACCTACAAACCATTTGGCATGAGATTCTTTCCACTTGAGGATTTGCTTCCAAGGCTTCCGCCAAAGGAGCAAATCTTTTGCTTGAGTATTCCAGAACTTTTCTGGATTCTTCACGGACTCCGAGTAAAGTCTCTTGTATTCAGCCAGACTTTGGATGGCAGCCTGTTTCCTAAATTCTTGAGACGGCGGGAACTTTTCGTCTTCTTGAGCTATTGAAGTAATCTTGTTTGCCACTAATTGTCCTTGATTTAGAAATAAGTTAAGGGATGAAAAAACCGAATACCAGCAACTTAGCCCACTAGGGTCAAGCCTCGGATCCAATAGTAATCTCTCAATTAGGATATGTGAATACACAGAGCTTTTTCACGGCAGTCTCTTACTGCCCATGTATCCGAATTTAATTACATCAGCTCCTCTAAACTCAAAAACCGCCCCCCTAACGCCAAGCGTATGGCAGACGAAAACGAAAACAATAACGAACAGACCGTACAGGTTGAAGGTGTCCTCGAAGTCACTAAAAAGAAGACCGGACAACTTCTCGATCTGAGTAAAAACGGGCGTCAGCGCCCGACCGATCCCTTTATACCCAAGGAATTGATTCGACGCTTCAAGCTGAGAACCGGCAACTATATCATTGCCCAGGCAACCGCCGACCCCCGATTCCAGAATCCAAAGGTTAGATACATCGACACCGTCGACGGGCTCACAGTAGATGAGCGACGCAAGAAACTGGATTTCATGCAACTGACAACCATCACTCCGGAAGAGCAGATCAAGCTAGAGACGACCAAGGATCTTATGACCACGCGAGCCATGGACCTATTCTGCCCGCTCGGGAAAGGGACCCGTGGGATTATTGTCGCCCCGCCAAGGACCGGAAAGACAACGCTTCTCACTCACATCGCTCAAGGAATTAAAGCCAACCATCCCGATATTCAGATATTCATTCTTCTAATCGACGAACGTCCCGAGGAAGTTACCGACTTCCGGCGCAATATCGATGGAGAGGTTTGGGCCTCATCCAATGACGAAGACCTGCCAAGCCACCTGCGAGTCGCTGACCTTTGCATTGAAAGGGCCAAGCGCCAGGTAGAAGTCGGCAATGACGTCGTTATACTAATGGATTCAATCACTCGTCTCGCACGGGCTCACAACTCAGCTAAAAAATCGGGTCGGACCATGTCTGGCGGTCTGGATATCCGTGCTTTGGAAAAACCTCGCCAAATATTCGCCGCCGCCCGGAACACCGAGGAGGAAGGAAGCCTGACCATTGTCGCCTCTGCCCTCATTGAAACCGGCAGCCGCATGGACGACATGATTTTCCAGGAATTCAAAGGCACGGGCAACATGGAAATGGTGCTTGATCGCAAAGTCGCGGAAATGCGCCTGTACCCAGCCATGAACATCGCTTCATCAGGAACGAGACGCGAGGAACTGCTAATTCCGGAAGACGTACTCGATGGTATTCACTTTTTTCGACGCGCCTTGGTGCAGCAGAAAACCGAAGACGCCACGGAAACGATGCTCACGCGTTTGTCGAAGACCGACAGCAATCAGGACCTGCTCGATTTGATTAGCCGGTAATTTTCACCCTCTGTGTTTCTTATTAAAACCGATTCCGTCACCGTTTGAGCCATGTCCAGAAGAGATATGGGCGATTATCTCGAATAATGCCCACTTATCGCTTGAACTAGCTAAAAGTGCTGGCAAAAAAGACTATTTCTCATCCCGAGGCTATCGGGTAGCTCCTCTTCATTCTGAGTCTTTTATGGAAAGTTTCTCACAACAGTGTCTCGACATGGCTCGCTCCATGCTCAGCCACAATTTGGATTCCATCAATCAAGATGGCACGATTACACCTGTGGAAGGTGAAGAGCCTCGCCTCGACGAGCCCGGACATGCGGCGCTTGCGATTGGGGAGTTCTACCGGGCTACTGGCGAACCAGAACTAGACGGCAAGGATCTCATTGACCTCGCGGCTCGGTGCATCACCCAACAAGTTTTCCGCGATCCTCCGCAAGAGAACGGATTGGCTTATGCCGCCCTCGCCCTCCTCTCTTTCGGACCCTCCAAGGAACGGAATCCGGTCTGGGAACGCCTAGTGGACGAAACTCGCGAGCGTTTGGACAAACTGCTTCTGAACCGAAGCGACTACGACAATCACTGGCAAACCTTCAACATTGCGAAGGCCGTATGCCGCTTCAGCCTTGGACTTTCGAAAAAAGACGAAACAGGTCGCCTGATTGAGCGTTTCTTGGATCGCATCGACCAGACAAGCTCGAGTGGCTACTTTGATGACGTCGATGACGGCATTGGAGGCTCCTACTCTCTCTATGGAGTGATGTCTTTCGTATTCATTAGGCAGTCGCTTCAGCTTCATTCCAATCCTGGCTTGAGGGAGCGTAAGTTGCCTAGCCTCCGCACGTACGCCCAAAAGTACATTAAGATTCTTCCCGACCTCGTCAGAGAAGACGGACTGGGCTGGGCTTTCTCGAAGAGCTCTGGCGCCTACGGACAGATGCACTTGATCTCGCTTTTGCTCCAGGGCTTTCGCGATGGATGGGTTCCCGATGATCGCCAGCAAAAGTACTTCGATCTTTTGCGTCGCCTGTTTTACTTTTTCTACGTCACCTTCCTTGATCAGGAACATGGATATTTGATCGTTCGCGATCAGGAACGCACCGCTTTCGCTGGACATACCACGCGCCTCTCTAACTTTGACGGAGCCCGGTACCTGAGCCAATGGGCTAGACTCTCGAAAGATGTCAAGGCACCGACTGGAGCGCCCGCCGATCCATTCAAGTCCGGATGTCGCTTCGTCATTTTCGACAAGTCTAATAAGAAAGAGCAAGGACTCCTGCTTTACAGAAATGTCGATTCGGGGCTACAGATTCAAATGCCGCTGGTTTCCTGCGGAGCGAAACCGACTGCAGACGGCCTCCCCTTCCCTCATTCACCTGGGGTTTTAGATTGGCCGAACAATACTTATTTGCCGATTCTGATTCCGGAACTCACGTTCCGAGGGGAACAGTACATTCCGGCATTTTACGGCAAACGATGCACCACGGGCCTCGGCTTTAAGCGCTCTTTCTACTTTCGATACGAGCAGCCCGACCTAATCAGCACCAACGAGAAAATTGCTAATAATATCGGTTCCTGCAAAGTTAGCTGGACCTTCGCAGGCAACAAAATCACGAGCGAGTTTATCTATACCGTTAAGAATCAGATCGCTATGGATCGATTCCGCTATATGCTGGCGATCGGCTCGCCCCACTCAAACCATCGGGTGGATTCTTCTCCCATGCTTGGTCAGGAAGGGCTCCGCTGCCAAGTTCTCAAGGATGACTTTCAAGGTACCTGGAAGGAAACGGAGGTTGTCACCAACGATCCAACTTACCGGGCTAACTACGGCAACCTCCATTACTTGCAAACCTTGGAACGAGACTATCCGCTCATCATGCGACCTGGTCAAACCTACCGACTCTCGGTGTCGTTTGATCCAGACATCATTGCGGTAGGAGAAACGGAATAAGCGGCATTCTCGAGGCACTCACTTACTGGTAGCTCGAATCATCGCCATCCTCACATGCTGGCAAAACGAATCATTCCATGCCTGGACGTCCACGCGGGGCGGGTCGTCAAAGGAGTAAAGTTCAAGGAACTCCGTGATGCCGGTGATCCCGTATCTTGCGCCAAAGCATACGATGAACAAGGCGCCGACGAGCTCGTGTTTCTGGATATCACTGCATCGAGTGACGAACGCGAGATAATGCACCACGTCGTCGAGCAGACGGCGTCCGAGTGCTTTATGCCACTCACTGTTGGCGGTGGCTTGCGTAACCTCGACAACATTACCCAAATGCTTCATTCGGGTGCAGACAAAGTAAGCCTGAATACCGCCGCGATCAACGATCCGAACCTTATTCTGGAAGCTGCCCGTAAATTTGGAAATCAGTGCATCGTTTTGGCCATCGACGCGAAACGCGATGGCGACAGCTGGCGCGTATTCACCCATGGGGGACGCAACCCGACGCCGCTCGACGCCATTGAATGGGCCAAGAGAGCCGTCTCTTTGGGTGCGGGAGAAATCCTGCTCACAAGCATGGATGCGGATGGAACACTGGCGGGTTACGACATCGAGCTGACGCGTAGCATTTCCGAAGCAGTAGAGGTTCCGGTCATTGCTTCGGGTGGCGCCGGAAACTTGAATCACCTAGTGGATATACTTGAGAAAGGCAAAGCCGACGCCGTTCTGGCTGCCAGCATATTTCACTTTGGCACCTACACGATTAGCCAAGCGAAACGGCACCTGGAGGACGCTCACGTTCCCGTGCGCCTCTAGCATATAAACGGGCCTCATTCGGAATAGATTTTCGGCATCCACGCTTGGCAATTGGGAACGGGTCGCTTTACTCCCACTCCATGATCAAATTTCTCCATACTCGCATTCGCGTAAGCGACCTTGAAAAATCAATCGACTGGTACTGTAAAAACTGTGGATTCACGGTTTTAAAGCGTAACGACAAGAGTCCTTCTGGTAATCAGATCGTCCACCTGGAAATGCCTGGTAATGCCCACAATCTCGAGCTTACCTATTCGCCCGACTTTAAGGTCGAGTTTCCCGAAGACCTGATACACACCTGCCTGGGCGTCGACGATATCGTGGAGTATTGCCAAATGTTAGAAGACAATGGTGAAGACGTTTGGCCGGGTGACTGGAAAACAAAATTCACTTCCGGCGGTCTAAAAATGGCCTTCATCACCGATCCTGATGGATACGAGGTGGAAATTCTGGAAAACTGACCCGGCAGCAGGCTCTTCCCCGTAGGCCCAGGGATCGCACTGCGCCGCGTTATCAGCTAATCCAGCATACGCACAATGCGGCCTTCCACAAAGTCGGCCGCTACTTTTTCTAGCGTCACCTCAGCACAGCGATTTGCCAAGTCCTCTCCGTTAGTACCGTCACGCGGAACGACCACTCGAATGTAGTTGTCGGTATAGGACGGCCAAGCATCCGGACGTGAGTTCTCAAACAAGACCCTCATCGTTTGGCCTAGATGCGATTCATAAAAATCATACCGCTTATTTGCCGATAAGCGCCTGAGTCGAGCGCTGCGTCTCTGACGTTTCACGATTGGCACTTGATCCTTCCGCCTTTCGGCTAAAGTCCCTTCCCTTTCCGAGAATGAAAACACATGGCAGTAATCGAATGGATTATCCAAAAAAACGCGGCAAGTTTCTTCAAATTCTACATCCGTCTCTCCTGGAAAACCAACCATGATATCCGTCCCAACATAAAGTCCGGGTACACTTTCATGCGCGAGCGACAGAAAATCCAAGTATTCGCCTATTGTATACCTTCGCTTCATCTCTCGCAAAACCTTATCGCTCCCGGCCTGTAAAGGAATATGGAAAAACGGAAGCAATGCATGATCTACTGATTTCATCCGATCGAACAGTTCTGTTGGAATCGTCGTCGGCTCGATGCTGCTAATCCGGATCCGGTCAATACCCCTAATTCCATCCAAGGCATCCAATACGGTCAGCAAGTTTCCATCCTCAGACCGGTAGGTCCCAATATTGACTCCCGAAAGAATAATCTCGCGAACCCCTTGGCTCGCCTTAGCCCTGCCCTCTTCAACCAGATTTTTGAGATCCCTTGACCGCGAGGCCCCTCGAGCGAAAGGGATGATGCAAAAACTGCAAACAAAGCTACACCCATCCTGGATTTTCAAATTCGCTCTTTGATTGAAAGGCGCGTCTCCAAAAAAGCTGATCGAGAAGTCATCCTGGCTGATTCTATCCCGTATGATGACAGGTCTTTCATTTTTCCCTTGGCCAATAAAGTCTACCACGCTCATTTTGTCCTGGTTGCCTATTATGAGATCCACCCCTCCAATTTCAGCAATTTCCTTGAATCCCATTTGCGAATAGCATCCGACAACTGCCGTAAAGGCCTCCGGATTTTTCCGCACAAACTGCCGAATGCTCTGACGGCATTTTGAATCAGCCAGATTAGTCACCGTACACGTATTGATAATGCCCAAATCCGCGACCTCGCCAAACGGAACAATCTCGTAGCCCTCGTCTTTCAATCGTTGTTCGATCAGCATTGTTTCCGACTGATTCAAACGACACCCCAACGTGTGCAACGAAGCCCTCTTTTTAACTCTAGATACCATTTTCCGAATTTGAAAACCCAAAAGCGCCAAAACCAGAATGTCATCAAAATTCCGTCCTCCTCGACTTAGCAACGCTATAAGGCTGCCTTGGATTCGGGTTCTTTGACGAGTTTCTTTATTTTTGAACTCGCTCCTCTGGATTTCCCAGATTTGACTTCCGCTCGATCAAAATGGAGATCTTTGAGAAAATACGAAGCGGCAATCGATTGGCCAAATGGAATATCAATCCCATTGATTTTGGGCTCTTCATTTGCTTCGTTTTTATGGGATCCTTTCTTTTGTCAGGACTCTTTGCTAATGGCTACGCGTACCTAATTGGCGGAGAGCCAGACCTCGAGTCACTACCCATAGTCATCGCCTCTGGATTTGGACTTCAATTGAGCAGCGTGCTGGCCTGGCTCTTGTTTAAGTTTTTCGTAACTTATGAAAGTGAGGATCGACCGGATAGCTTCAAAAAATCGGTTAAAATCGGAGTTGTGGGATTCACCTGCATTTATCTCGCCCTCATTCCATCCATGTTGGTCTGGAAGGCGCTTCTTGACGCACTTCAGTTCGAATATGAGTACCAGTTGCCCGTCCTGCTCGTCCAAGGCGGAGGATCGCCTCTCGAGATGAGCCTGATGGCCCTCCTAATCGTAGTAGTGGCCCCGATTTGCGAAGAGATCGTTTATCGGGGATTCCTCTTTCGCTATCTTAATCGCCGTGTATCCCTTGGTTTCGCAATCGCAATTTCATCCGGCATCTTCGCCATGATGCATTTGAATCTCTACAGTTTCCTCGCCCTTTTCATTCTGGGAGGGGGACTCTGTCTCGTTTACAGGCTTTCCGGAAACATTGTATCCAGTATTACAATCCACGTTT
The DNA here is from genome assembly GCF_014529625.1 of Candidatus Pelagisphaera phototrophica. Taxonomy (GTDB): domain Bacteria; phylum Verrucomicrobiota; class Verrucomicrobiia; order Opitutales; family Opitutaceae; genus Pelagisphaera; species Pelagisphaera phototrophica. The sequence goes on along the minus strand of NZ_CP076039.1, from coordinate 2,121,947 downwards.
TATTCAATTTAGTGAATCTACTTATGATATTCTTTATTGAACCTATTCAACTATGAACCCTTTCGCCCAATCCCGCGAAGACCGCGTGGCCTCTTTAGGCGAGACGGTATTGATAAAACGGATCAGCGAATGGCTGGGGGCAGCCAGTCCGGATCCTCCCGCTGGCATTGGTGATGATTGCTCCGCCGTCCATATCCCTTCAGACAAGTCTTATCTACTGACCACCACCGACCCAGTCATCTATCAGCGCCATTTCGACGGCCAACTAAAACCCGAACAGGTCGCTATCAAACTCCTCAATCGAAACATAAGCGATATCGCTTCCATGGGAGGAGCTCCCCGACACGCCACGTTGTCGCTCGCCCTTCCAAACCACTTATCAATTGATTGGTTAAAGCATTTTTATATTGGCCTCTCCCAGGAGGCCTACAAGCACAATATTCAGGTCAACGGTGGCGATGTAACCCCCACGAAAGACTTTCTCGGCGCTTTTATGACCTTAGTTGGCTACGGTAACGAACGAATTTTGGAGCGAAAGGGCGCATCTGTTGATGCTCTTGTTTTTGTTACTGGCTCGCTTGGGGGTAGCAGGCTCAAAAAACACTTCAATTTCGAACCTAGACTTCCCGAAGGGCAATGGCTCGCAACCCAGGTAGGGGTATCTTCTTGCATGGACCTCAGCGATGGACTCGGAAAAGACTGCGAAGCCATTCTACTCGATCACTGTAATGCCACAATCGACGCTAGCCGAATCCCTGTAAGCGAGGATGCTCACGCGTTATCGCAATCAAGCGGTCGATCCCCACTCTATCACGCAATCAATGACGGTGAAGACTACGAACTCCTTTTCACTCTGGAACCAGACCAAGACTATGATACGTTTGTCGGCCATTGGAAAACTCGATTCAAGACGAACGTCACTCAAATCGGCATTATCTCAGAAAGAGTAGCCAGTCATCCCAGCGTAGTCTTTTCCAACTTGGAGGAAAAAATAGAGCCCACAGGATATGACCCTTTTAGAACGCCTTAAATCGGGTATCGAGACCTCCAGTGCCGCTGACACAATTCAGTTGGCAAAAGAACTCGAGTCTACTTTTCCAGAAGAATCCGTACTAACCCTTGAAGGAGACTTAGGGGCGGGTAAAACAACTTTCATAAAAGGGATTGCGATTGGAATAGGTATCCAAGATGTCATCACAAGCCCTACTTTCAACATATTCAATACATACCGTGGCCCGAAGACTCTCCTTCACATGGACGCCTACCGACTGGAAGGGAGTCCTGAAATCATTGATGAACTGATGCTGGAAGACTTTATGGCGCCCCCCTACTGCCTTGCGATTGAATGGCCAGGGAATTTAGGGCAAATCCCCTGGACCGTTACGCTTTCGCTTCACCTTTCAATCCTCCCCACCGGTAACCACTGGATACGCACCGTATGCTAGCGCATTTTTCAGTGGGACAGTCACTCGTCTAAGCATACGGCACTTCAGTAAATCCCGGCGCAGCAAGGTAGGGCTGACTATCCCTAGTCAGCCGACTTTTTTGTGTTTGCTCGGGTCCTGTTTGCCTGATCTTCCCCAATTCCCGATTCGATCTACGGCGCTCTCCGGGCCTTCGAGCACTACCTTTGCAACCTTACACAGGATAAATGCCCTAACCCAGACGCCGGACCTAGCAGTCACCCTTAGGCTAATTTCAAATCCCCAAAGAAATTGGAGGCCTAAGCTTAGGTTTTCGCTTTTTTAGCCTCGAGGTCTTCTTCGCTTTCCTCCGACACGCTCACCGCCGGCTCCTCTAAGACAACAGGAGATTTCTCCGGAGGAATGGGATCCTCGACTATTTCACCAATTGGCTCAACCGCTTCGGCCTTCGAAGCTTCTGTAGTCGTATCAGAGGCCGCAACCGCCTCTGCCATTTCCAGCTTTGAGTCCTGGTTATCATCCGCTTCTTTAGCTTCGACCGCACCTTCCGGCTCATTTGAAACGGGCTGAGAGACTTTTGCTTTCTGTTCCACAACTTCCGTTTCGACTGCAGTAGTCTCAACGACTTCCACGCTGGTAACGGTTTCAATACCTACCGCGGGCTCTTCTTGCTCGGAAGCCCCAGCTCGCCGTTTTTCAGAATCCGCTTTCTCATCCGAGGCTGGATCGGAGGGAATCGCATTTTTAGATGTATCCGATTTCTTGGGTCTTACCACACTCTTAGGTTCGTTGTCCATCACTGGTTGTGCGAACAGTGAGTCATCGCTAAAATGGCACACGTATCCATCAGCAATTAGCCAGTGCAGGTCCTGAGAAAGCCTCTTTTCATCATGGGACACATCAGGATACTCTTTTTTAAGCCAAGCTTCATATTGCACGGGCAATTCCTTCGCCTTAATATTCTGATGTTCCTCGATAAAGCGTATCAGCCGATCGAGCGAATCAGACATCACTTGCCCTTTTTTGCGGAAATTTCGTCGTGTTGCACAAATAAGGGTAACGCCTTTGGAGCCCTTCTTGTAAATACTGAATTTCTCCCGGCGCAGGCGACCTCGAATGGCATTGGCGGTTTCGAGTGGAAATCTCTGCTGACGTGCCAGTTCCCCTGCCACAGCCCGGCTGGCTTCTCTATTCGAAAACTTATCAAGGACCACTCCTGATACGCGAGCAAAGTTGACCGCCTTCACGATCTGCTCTTTTTGCTTCGTTCGCAAATAGCCAATGGCATCATTCAGAGAATCGAATGTTTGCGGTTCTATCCCTTCCGCTGCCTTGCTGGTATAGCTGGTGCTCTTCTTCATCGAATCCAGCCACTCATTGACCGCCTCCTCTTCACGAACTTGCTCAATCGACGCCTTGAATTTCTCGAACGGCGTATTGGCGAGCTGTGTCTTGTGGTGCAGATTCAGAAACTCCTCATACCGGTGATAATTCGGCGGACCTATCAGCTTTTTCGTGATGCCACAGCGATTCACAAACGGGAAGTTCCCTGTTGGCGGTTCGACTTCCAATTCTTCCGTATCGAAAAGTTCATCCGCGTAATTGGCGACCGCATGCTGAATGGCTTCTTCTTCCGTTTCGAAGGGCATCCCATCAGGCACCGAAACATACACTCGTTCTGGCTTCTCGCCTTTAGCTGCTTTCCGCGTCACACTCGCGACATATCGATCCGACTTCTCCAGGAAAATCTTGGCCACATGAAAAAGCTCGTAGGTGATTTGGCTCTTCCTCAATGCCTTAATAATGGTAGAAAAGCCCGCATCATCTGGATAGAAATCTACCGCGAACACCGTACTTTCATAAGGTCGGAAATCTTGAAAGCGACCGCCTCTTGGGTGGTTCCCCCCTCCCGCACGATTACCTCGACTTTGGAACCGTCGATCCCCAGTCTGACCCTGTCCTCCCTCTCCTCCCGGAACCCTTTCCGCAAACGAACGTTTCGGAGGCCTCCGGTCCTTTCCATGACCACCGGCACCGCGGCGATCCGGTCGTCTTCCCTGGCCTCCACCACGCCCGAAGCTTCCTCGGTCTTCGCCTCTGGGCTTCTTTCCGGCATCCGTCCATTGGGTGCCAAAGTTAAAGCTCTGAAGAGCGGATAGATCGAGGGATTTGGATTCCGGCTCTTCAGTCGGCTCCGCGGGTTCCGTAGGTTCCTGGGAACTGGGTTCGGTCATTGGATTTTTTAAAAGGGAGCCGCGTAGGGTCCCCGAAGTTGGTAGCTTTTCTAAGTCAGATTACGTAAAAATCCGTAATCTCAACATTTTTATTTGGAAAACTCCTTAGAATCAACCCAATTGACTCAATAAATCAATTTGTTTGTTTTGGCGCTTTACATCAACGCCCATCTATCTTTTTTTCCGACCTCCTCAACTGCTCAGGTGGTGGAATTGGTAGACACGCACGCTTGAGGGGCGTGTGCCGAAAGGTGTAAGGGTTCGAGTCCCTTCCTGAGCACCAATTAGTCATTTTAGTAGCTCAAGATCAATAACTGACCACGATAACATAAAACCTCATACGTTTCTCACACAGAACTGTAATGAGTCCTTTCCAAAGCGATTATCCTCCACCGCACGGACAGGTAAAAAAACCCACGAGAACCCGACTCGATTGCCTTCGTTGTGAAGAACCGCTAGGGCACGCTGGCATTAGCATCCGCCTACTCACCCATCCGCTTGGCGTTGGCTTGGCAATCACGGCACTATTCTGTAAATATTATGCTCAGCTCGGTATTCTGACCCTTCGTTGAAAAATCTTGTTTTTGCAATGCCGACTGTCGTATTGAGCCAAGCGAGATTTGGACTCGCCGTCCGAAACCTCCAGCTTGTATGCATGAAATCATTAGAGTCGGTATCGGTATCACGAAGTATTAGACCTAATGCTTCGCAATAAATTTTTTCACCACTATCAGTCAGCAAGACCATGATGATCTCATCCTCGATCAGTCTCTTGCCTTCTAAATACGAATCAGAATACAGGTTCCTAGCTCCGCCTTGGGGCAATAGGACTCCTTCAGCTACTCCAGAAAATTCTCCTTTCGTGTAAGGATAGTACCCAGATTTTAGGTCCATGAATTCACCATGATTATCATCCATCTCAACCTGAATCTTGATGGATAGAATTTTCTCGAATACAGGTTCCCCGCCCTGGGAAAACTGCAAAATTGTAGAGATTAAGAAAAAGATAATCAGCTTGCGAACCACTGGCCGAATGTTACCCCAACCTCGCACAAACTGGCAATCATTAAATTCAATCTCCTGATCTATCTGCGATCTCTTCTATTCTGCTATTTCGCTGGACTACATTCCTTCGATAAAGTCTTGGCTAAAATGCTTAGTTGGGTCTTGGAAAAACTCAGGCACACAGATTACTAAGATTGCGTAAATCGGTGCGAAAAGAAGGTTCTAGAGCCGCCTGACCTGTCCTTTGTTGATTTTCATTTTCCCCTTGCTCACCGATCACCTTTGGGTTGGCCTCCACCGTCTCGCGTGCCATTCTTTCTGCATCGGCGGTTTGGTCGGAGGTCATTTTTTTGGCGACGATGTCTCTGTTTCTAGCACCGTCTTCAAATCCATTGGCCGCAGCAATATTGAACCACATATAGGCTCTAATTTAGTCCTGAGGGACGCCTTCGCCGACGAGGTACATCAGGCCGAGGTAGAACTGAGCATCGGCATCACCTTGCTTGGCACCTTTCGTGAACCACTAAACCCTTGTTTGTAATCTTAAGAGACGCCTATGCCTTGGAAGTAACACACGCCGAGGTTTACCTGACCTCTGGCACAGCCTTGTTCAGCGGCTTTCCTAAACCACTTAAACGATTCCTTGTCATTTTGAAGAACGCCTTCGCCAGTGTAATACATCCGGCCGAGGTCGTGCTTGGATTCTGCATGCCCTTGCTCGGCGGCTTTCATGTACCACTTTACCGCTTCTGATAGATCAATATTAGATCAGCCCGACCTGGCTCTATCCTTTTTTGAACTCCTCGCTTACGAGTCATGCCCACGTGGTGTTTAATTTTGATCAAAGGTGGAAAGCGATGCTTGATTTTGCAAATTTTAACTACGCCATGTTAATCGAAAATACAGCTTCTTAAGCCAATAACGGATGAATAACTTTCAACCGTTAACAAATTAGAAATCAAATCGCTAAACGATAGTAGGCAGTAATAGATCGATATCCAAATATTACACTTTTATTCAAATCGATCTCTATCTTTTGGATTAAAATTCAATTAGAGCAAAAAAGGGAATTTTGGCATCGCCCATGCTTTCGGCGTCTTTGACAACCGAATACAAGGTGTTGCTCTCAAGGATTCTAAAAACTATATACGAAAACAACATAGTTGTGCATTAGATAGAGCTGACAAAAATGGCCAGTATCAACAAACAAGTAACGCATCCCTCCCTCACTATCTCGAAAGTTCTTTCCCCATTTTGCCATTAGTAACTGTACCTGCATATGATGATAGCAAAATATAGAAAGATTCTTGATGTATTTGTATTAGCCATTTCGATACAAATTATCACTGCAGGCCCGCTCAAGGGAGATAGCTTCACATTAACCACCGCTGGGATTAGGGAGATTCAGGCCGCTATGGAAGCGGGTGCATTGACGGCTGAAAAGCTAGTCGAGCTATCCATAGCTCGTATCGAAGCCTATGATCAGACCGGTCCAGAGATCAAATCGATCCTTTCGCTGAGCGAAAAAGCACTCGAAACCGCAAGAGCACTTGACAAAGAATATAGATTATCTGGACCCCGATCGCCCTTGCACGGCATTCCCGTTTTAGCGAAGGATGTTTTCGACACCAATGACATGCCAACCACAGGTGGCTATAGTCCACTTAAACATGTTATCCCCGATCGAGACAGCACGATCGTGGCTCGCCTGCGAAAAGCTGGTGCAATCATTTTAGCCAAAGCCAATCAAAGCGATTGGTATACACGGCCGGAGATGCTAGCCTCTTCTACCTTGGGTGGAAACACTAAGAATCCCTTCGCCCTTGATCGGACACCAGGCTGGTCGAGCAGTGGCACCTCTGGCGGACTTGCCGCTCGTTTTGGAACAGTAGGTTTAGGAAGTGAAACCGGATTTTCTATCCGTACGCCAACTTCTGACGGAAATCTTTACGGACTTTCCACGACATCGGGATTGATCAGTCGTGCGGGTCAAATGTGGAGCTACGTCACCGGCGAGCGTGGTGGTCCGATGGCTCGAAGTGTCTACGATGTCTGTGCTACGCTCGATGCTATCGCAGGCTTTGACTCTGAAGACCTCTGGACAGCAAACAGCCTCGGAAAAATGCCTCTCGAACCCTACATTAGTTTCATTGATTCCAACGGCTTAGCAGGAGCTCGAGTAGGCGTGCTTTCAGAGGCTTGGGATTTCACCCCCATCGATGAACAAGTTATCGAACTGGCGAAGAATTCAATTAAGGTGTTCGAGGAGAATGGAGCGTACGTCTTTGATCCTGTTGCACTTGGGATCAACTTGCCTGGATACCTTGGCTCAAATCCCTCTCCCAGTCGCTTCGAACGCATAGCGGCCATCAATCAATATCTAACCCGCCAAGGACCAAGTTATCCTTACAAAACCGCCGAGGAATTGCTACTGCAGCACATCGATTTGCCCATTCGCGATTCCGATATCGAACTCATGAAAAATCCTATCGATCTCGACCGCGACCTCGCTTACCGAGCCACGCTCAGAGGAAAGGAAACTCTGCGCCAAATGGTTATCGACCTCATCGATAGATATGATCTAGACGCACTAATTTACCCACACAAACTCTATGGTCCGCTGAAGCTTGGACCTCGCAACGATCCGGAACGCCAATACACGCCAAATCAGCTGAGTCCCGTCACCGGGCTGCCTGCGTTTATTGTACCCATGGGATTTACCGAGGATGGATTGCCCGTTGGGCTCGAAATCTTGGGAAGGCCATGGAGCGAGCCAACCCTCATCAAACTCGCTTCTGGTTTCGAGGCGGCTACAGACAATGTGATGGTTCCAATGGCCACACCAGCCCTTCCAGGGGAGACATTCTCGTATTAAATCGATCTCGTTTCTATAAATGCAATAACTTAAGACTCACAAACTTGCCTTGATCGCCCTCGCCTCAAATTTGGCAGCCTTTCTAGCTAGTACTCTCTCAGATGGTACCCTTGAACAACTCTAACTCACAATAACCAAAACCGTCAATGCATACAAAATTTCGAAAATATTTATCGAATACCAAACATTTGTTGGCTATACTAGTGCTTACTCCGACATTCACTTCGTACACTCAAGCGAAAACTGTCGATCTAAGTAATGCTACGATTGATGACATAAACGCCGCCTTTGATGCGGGAACCCTTACCTCGGAAGAGCTAGTAACGCGCTACCTCGCCCGTATCGAAGCCTACGATCAAAAAGGGCCCTCCCTTAAGGCCATCATTGCAATTGCTGACAACGCGATCGAACGGGCACGTGCATTAGACAAGGAACGGGTGGAAAAAGGTCCGCGCTCTCCCCTTCATGGGATCCCCTTCGTAGCGAAAGACACAGTAGATACTATAGACGCTCCTACCGCTGGTGGCTGTATTGGATTGGCCAATACATACCCTTTAGATGACTCGACGGTGGTTAGGAAGCTCAAAAACGCGGGGGCCATTTTATTGGCGAAGGGAAATCTTGACGAGTTCAATCGTGGCTCCGAAGGACTAAGCTCCTTAGGAGGGCAGGTGCTTAACCCATACGACTTAACCCGGAACCCGGGTGGGTCGAGTGCAGGACCTGGCGTCGCTGTAAATTGCGGGTTCGCAACTTTGGGCATTGCGACCGAAACCGGTGCATCCATCCGAAGTCCTGCCTCAAATAATAGCCTAGTCGGATTCGCTCCGACTCAGGGATTGATCAGCCGGGCTGGATTGATTGCAATTTCCTATACCCAAGACAGAGCAGGCTCCCATGCGAAAACTGTAAAGGATGCCGCCATCATGGCAAACTATATGCGGGGCTTCGACGCGGAAGACCTTTTCACTCACTCTCAACTGGGTCGTGTATCTGATTCTCCATACTCAGACTATCTCGATTTAGACGGACTTAAGGGGGCAAGAATCGGGGTTTTTAGGGATTTGTTCCGCAAGGGGGAAGAATTTCAGGAAATTAATAACATGATCGACCTCGAAATAGAAAAAATCTACGAACAAGGGGCACTGGTTATCGACGGCCTGTCGATCGGTATGGACATAGTAAAGTTTTTCCCGCTCGCTCGCGCCAGCAATTTCGAGTTTTATGAAGCGTATCGAGCTTATATCGCCTCACGCGGAGACACCGTTCCTTATAAGTCATTAGAAGCGTTGCAAGAATCGGGCGAAATCCTTGAACGTATGAGACCCCGCTACCTGGATTCTATCGAACTCGGCAACACCGAATTCAATGATGAGTACATAGCCCGCCTGAAGAATCGTAAAACTCTTAGATCTATGATTGTCGAGCTTATGGACGAGCATCAAGTCGACGCCTTGGTACATCCTTTCAAGTCCCTGACTGCTCCGCCACTAGGCACTGGCGATCGTGGGCCCCGCGACAATCCAGTGAGTTCCGTTACGGGTCTACCTGCCCTAGTTATACCAGCAGGCTTCAACTCTGAAGGATTGCCAATCTCTATCGAATTTCTGGGGCGTCCTTTCTCCGAGCCGACTCTCTTCAAACTGGCTTATGCCTACGAGCAATCCACCCAGCATCGCATTGCCCCAGACAGCACCCCTCCTCTTCCAGGAGAAGAAATATCCTACTAGCTGACACATGCAATCAGCGGTAAACAAAAGCTGCAAGCTACCGGGAACCAATTCTCTGCTATAATCAAAAAAATCTCCTCTTAATAGTTGTCGTTTTAATTTCCTGGAAAAATATGTATCCGATTCAAAAAGACAAAGCGTCAGGTCGGCGAGGTTTCGTCCAAAAATCGGCTTTGGGGGCAGTAGCCTTCGGCATTGGTTTTCCTCGGATCGCTAAAGCGACCTCAAAAAAAGGAGAGCTGTCGATCGAAAGCTCAGCCACCAACCTAGCCAGAGCAATCAAGTCAGGTTATCTCTCGAGTGCGGAATTGTTGCAGGACTATCTTGCACGCATCGCTGAAGTTAACCCTGCCATCAATGCAGTAGTCGCGACTTGCCCTGAACGTGCCTTGGAAGAGGCAAAGAAAGCGGATGCTTCGATCGCCGCAGCTAGGCAAGCTGGTCCCTTGCATGGCGTCCCCTTTACTATAAAAGACTCTTTAGATACCCAAGGGGTCGTTACGACAGCTGGGACTCTCGGATACACCACTCGTATTCCGAACCATGACGCAACGGTTGTAGCACGCTTAAGAGCAGCTGGGGCTATTTTGATCGGCAAGACCAATACGCCTGAGTTCACTCTTGGAGGTGGGGGGAAAGGAACCATCAATCTCATCTACGGACAGACATTTAATCCTCACAATACGGCACACTCCCCAAGCGGCTCTTCGGGGGGAGCCGGAGCTATCGTGGCAGCCTGCGGTTCAGCTTTCGATATAGGCAGCGATTTCGGCGGAAGTATCAGGGGTCCCGCCCACGCCAATGGCATATGCGGTATTAAACCAACCACCGGACGCGTTCCTCGCACTGGGCACTGGCCAGGGTACGGCGGAGCATTCGATGCATACCAACAGCTCGGACCACTGACGAGATACGTCGAAGATCTATCGACGATCATGGAAATCATATCTGGACCAGACTTTCGAGATGCCGGGGTTATTCCTGCAGTGCTTGGAGATCCAATCTCTGTACCGCTCAATGAACTTCGAATCGCATACTACGATAATAACGAACTCTCTACGCCCACCGACGAAACCCGACAAATGATAGCAGATGCCATCGAAGTGTTAGAGCCTAAAGTTGCGAGTATTATCGAGGATTATCATGGAGGAGATCATGTCGTTTATCCCCTCCGAGATCAAATCACCGAAGCAGATGGTGGAGCCTGGTTAGAGAGACTCCTTGAAAAGGCTGGCACAAGTAAACCCTCGGCTGGTCTCATGCGCCGCATCAATGGCGAACCGATCCCAACCCCAGATTTTACCGCACTTTTGGAAAAACAAGATGCTTTCCGATCCAAGATGGCGTCTTGGTTCTCCCAATACGACATTATCATTTGTCCGGCCAACGCCTCACCCTCACGTCGCCTGGACGATACTTCGAGTACTGGGGGGGGCTACACTCGTGTTTACAACTTAACTGGTTGGCCAGCAGCAGTAGTGCGAGCAAGCGAAGCTCCGAACGGCATGCCAATCGGACTCCAGATTGTTGGACGACCTTTCAAAGAGGACCATGTGTTAGCAGTCGCTAAAGAAATCGAGAAAGCATTCGGAGGCTGGAAAAAGCCAGACATGCTCTGATGTGAATTAAACTTCTGAACTTCAATCATGAATCACGAATCGCTCGCTATTAGTAAACGCTCTTTTCTCAAAGCACTAGCCAAAGGGGCTTTGGCTACCGGCCTTTTAGCCCCTCGCTCGAGCAAAGGGGCAATGACCTACAAGCCTAGACCCCAAGCCCTTCTCACCACTGACATTCGCGAGCCGAGCGACACTGAAGAGGAGATACACTTTATGTCAGCCACCAAACTGGCATCGCTTATTCGTTCTAAGCAGATTTCTTCCACCGAGGCCGTACAACATTTTGTAGATCGTATCCACAAGGTGAATCCGCAGATCAACGCTGTTGTTACTCCTTGTTTCGATAGGGCATTCGAAGAAGCGAGTAAGGCGGACGAGCTTATGACGAAAGGTCAGTTATTGGGATCCCTGCACGGGGTACCCATGACGATTAAGGATTCCATCGACACTGAGGGCGTTGTGTCCACAGGTGGAACACAGGGACGTTCTCATTTCGTACCCGAGCGAGATGCGACGACCGTAGCCCGCCTCCGAGCTGCTGGTGCCATACTGATAGGAAAAACCAATACGCCAGAGTTCACCCTCGGAGGCGTCGACGGTCTAAATACTACATCTAATATCATTTTCGGGATGTCGCGAAACCCCTACAACACCAAGTTCTCCACATATGGATCTAGCGGTGGGGCTGGGGCAATTGTAGCTGCTGGCGGTTCCGGATTCGATATCGGTAGCGATTTTGGTGGCAGCATCCGCTCTCCGTCTCACGCAAACGGAGTCGCGGGCTTCAAACCGACCACAGGGCGTGTCCCGCGCACAGGACATATTGTTGACTACGGCGGCATGTTCGATTCCTACCAGCAGCTGGGTCCCATCTGTAGGAAGGTAGAGGACATAATTGCTTTGATGCCGATTATTTCAGGGCCAGATCACAAGGATGCGATCATTTACGACGTTCCTATGACAGAGCCCACGACTGTCGACATTTCTAAGCTCCGCGTCGGCTATTATCTCCAACAAGGTGCAGGCGGAATGGAGGCAACATCAGAAGTCCGCGACGTCGTGCTCAAGGCTGCTAAAGCGATGGAGAAAGCGGGCTGTCCCGTAACTGAAGATACACCGCCACGCATTCTGGAAGCTACAGACATTCGAAGTGAACTACGAAATGCGGATGGTAACGCGTGGCAGGAGCGCCTCACCAAGCACTACGGAACTATCGTTCCAGGACCCTCCCGCAGGTTCGACTATCCTATCGTGCCCATGCCTCGTGTGACAAAACTTCTTGAGATGCAAGACGAGATCAAGAGCGAGATCCTCACCTTCATGGAGGATTACGACATCCTGCTATGCCCCGTGAGAGGATTTCCCGTTAGCGAGATCGGAGATCCTTTGAAAACTCGATCTCGTCCAGGAGGAAGCTTCACCGCGATCTTCAATGTCACTGGCTATCCAGCTGGAGTCATCCGAGGTGGAACTGACAGTAATGGGGTTCCTATTGGCTTTCAAATCGTTGGTCGACCTTGGGCTGACGGGGTGGTGATGGCCGCGATGTTATACCTCGAATCACAATTGGGTGGGTACATTAAACCAAACATTTAAATTAGATGACTTCTTTCCGTAAATTCTGCTCGATCACTTTGCTTGCCTTCTTGAGCGGTTCCGTTCTCTCGTCGAAGACCTTCGATTTATCGACGGCTACCCTTGTAGACATCATCGAAGCGACAGATGCGGGGGCACTTAGCTCGGAGAAGCTCGTTCAGCTTTATCTAAAACGAATTGAGGCCTATGACAAAAGCGGCCCGAAGATCAATTCGATCTTTTTTTTGAATGAGAATGCTGTCGAAGAAGCAAAAGCGTTCGATCAGGAGAGACTGGATAAAGGCCGACGGTCACCCTTGCACGGAATCCCTATAATGGTAAAAGACTTGATCGACGTGAGGGGCTTTCCCACCACTGCAGGTTTCAACCCTTTTGGAAGTCCCATTCCAGCTCGCGACGCGGAAGTGATTCGAAGACTGAAAGACTCGGGAGCGATTATTTTAGCGAAAGTTGCAACGGTTAACTGGTATGGCAACGGCGGATTCGATCCCGAGCAGCACCCTACTGGCTGGACCTTGAATCCCTACAACATCGAATATTCGCCCGGCGTCTCCTCCAACGGTACTGGGGCTTCCATTGCTGCATGGTTTGCTACCCTCGGTCTGGGTACCGACACAGGTGGCAGCGTTCAGATTCCTTCAGCTTACTCCAGTCTTGTGGGCATGGTCGGGACGCAGGGTTTGGTTTCGCGGAGCGGGATCGTGCCTCGCGGACCAACCCAAGACAGAGCAGGCCCCATGACGCGATCCGTATACGATGCCGCAGCCCTCTTCTCAGTGATGGCCGGGTGGGATGTGGAAGATCTAACAACCGCGGACGCTATCGGACATTTCCCCGAAAGCGATTGGGCATCGATGCTCGGTGAACCCACTTTGGAGGGTAAACGAATTGGAGTGCTTAGAGAAATGATACAAGATCCAGCTGATTCGGAAGTCCTCGCCTGCTTTGAGGAGGCACTTGAGGACCTAAAAGATGGCGGAGCCTTGATCGCTGATCCTATTCTTACTGGCACTAATCTTCGCGAATTCTCGGGCAGTTCGGTAACTGGCACCACACATCCTTACGAACTCGTTCCCGCATCCAACGCCTACCTCAAGCGCCTCGGCCCAGACCGTCCGTTTGACACGATAGAAGAGATGTTGGAAACGGCGGGTTTGGACATGGTCCATTCCCGCTACATAACCGCGATGAGCCTACCCTCACCCGAAACTATCAAAGACTACCAAGCCCGCCACACACTTCGGATAGCTCTTAGAGAATTGATCGAAGAAACAATCGACAAGTGGAATCTGGACGCTCTGATACTACCCTATCGCACTCTTCCTCCTCCAGCCATATCAACGGGACAAACCCACAATGATGGCGATCGCAATACGCTTACCTCCGTTACGGGACTCCCCGGCATCATTATGCCCGGCGGCTACACTAGCAAAAATCTTCCAGTTGGTATACAATTTGTGGGCAAGCGTTTCTCTGACCTAAATCTTCTACGAGTCGCTCATGGATACGAGGTTGCTTCTCAAAATCGCAAACCCGCTGAATCTGTCCCGCCCTTACCAGGAGAAGTTTTCGAATACTAGGCTATGTCATTTAATTTCTTAAAATCTCTAGGCTTTTTGTCATGCGTCCTGGCGGCAACGTCCAAAATACCTTGCCAAGCGGAAACCTTTGATTTATCTACAACTACGATTGCGGAAGTACACTCTGCCATAGATGCAGGAGCACTCAGCTCTGAGAAGCTGGTACGACTCTATATGAATCGCATCGAGGCTTACGATATGAAAGGCCCGGAGCTAAAAGCAATTTTCTACCTCAATCCTGAGGCTTTGGATACGGCTAAAGCACTGGACCGCGAACGAATTATAAAGGGAAAACGTTCTCCTCTTCACGGCATTCCTGTCATTGTAAAGGATCTTGTTGACGTGGAGGGTCTTCCAACAACGGGGGCCTTCAAGCCCTTCGGAACGCCGGTTCCGGAAAACGACGCAGAGGTCGTTCGTCGCATCAAGGAAGCTGGCGGAATCATTTTGGCCAAAGCTGCAACCACAAACTGGTTCGGCAACGGATTCGACAAAACTCATTTCCACGGACCTACTAAAAATGCGTACAATCCGCTACACTTACCTGGAAGCTCGAGCAATGGTCCAGGGGCCGCCATGGCAGCCTGGTACTCCACCGTTGCCATTGGCACTGATACCGGCGGAAGCGTTCGCATTCCCAGTGCTCATTCCGGCTTGGCTGGAATGGTTGCCACACAAGGTATGGTTTCCAGAGCGGGTATCATGCCGCGAGGAGCAACACAGGATAGAGCGGGTCCGATGGGAAGGTCTATCGGAGACATTGCAACCCTTCTGGCAACTATCTCTGGCTGGGATGTGGAAGATATTGCGACTTTTGAGGGTTCAGGCCACTACGCTAGCTACGATTGGCTGGACGAAATCCAATCTGCAGAGATTCGTGGTAAGCGCATTGGAGTACTTCGAGAAATGGTATACGAAGGATCAGACCACACGGAAGGCTTAGAAATTTTCGAGAAAACGCTGACAGATCTTGAGGTTGCGGGTGCCCAAATTATCGATCCCATTGTAACCGGCCTCGACCTGAAAACGCTCTCAACTTCCACCGTTGGAAGAACAGCAGAGTATGAAAAGATTTTCGCACAGAATGCATACCTTGCCCGCTTCGGAAAAGACCGCCCCTACTCCACCATTCAAGAGATGATAGCATCCAATGATGCCGACCTCTTCTCGGATGCAATGCATTTAGCCCTTGAGCTAGAGCATCCAGATACTAGCCCCGAATACCAAGCCCGTCTGCGTCTCCGTCGAATGCTGCGAGGTGTTATTTCGGATACGGTTGAAAATTACGATTTGGACGCTTTGATCTTTCCTTTTAGCACTTTGCAACCTCAACGCATTGATACCGACCAACCACGGGCTCCTGGCGGAACCAACAGTCTCGCCTCAAATAACGGACTACCGTCCATTATCCTGCCGGGTGGCTATACCAGTGACAATCTTCCCATTGGGATCGAGTTCATCAATGAGCCCTTCGCCGATCTTGAGCTGCTCAAGGTTGCAGCCGGGGCCGAAAAAGCCATGAGCCAGCGAAAGCTACCCATCACTACGCCATCCCTGAAAGGTGAGGCTTTTGAATACTAATGATATACGTTTTGTGTTAATAAGTTTTAACGACATGAACACCGGTCAGCTTCGAAGTAATATGCTTATGCTGAAGGAGCTCAAATTAACGTCGCTTACATAGCGTGTCTTTTAGCTCCCGAACAACAATTTTCAATCTCCTTGTCTAATCAACGACCTCTCCTAGCTTTGGATTCATCGATTTTCACTATTCTTCCTCGGGGAGCTTTTGGCGATGTCTGAAGACGTTGAAACGGCATTATTTGGGGTGAAATCTGATGTCGTGGTCTAACCCATACTTTTTTACATTAGCGGCGAGGGAAAGGACATGGAATCATTGCCATAGTCCGTGAAATACTTGCATTCCTATGATAAATTGGAAAAGAGGCCTAGGGTATTTTTATACGATATTCATGCCAAATCTATGGCCCACTGGTTCTTAGAAAGACAATGCATATGCTTAGAGCGATAGACTCCGTAGGCCCAGTAATAGAGAACTAGCCTTCTGCCGATTTCTTCCTCAACACCCTCAAAAGCGTCAAAAAAACGTAGCCCATTTCATCAAATTCAAGGATTACTAACTAAGCCTATAAGCCTGAATCCAATCATTCAGAACTGGACTTGGGGTGTCCGCGATTAACATACACCGTTTTAGTAAATCCAGCACCACCTATCAGCTTAAAAACTGTTTACGAATTCGTGCACTCTTCTGCAATGGTGTGGCGATTGGACTAATTCCTGCTACTGAAATTCTTGTGTTTAGAGATATCGAAAGCAAATTCAGATTGTCCTCCCAAAAACCTACGCATTGGTTAACTTTCTTACTGCTTGTTGTATTCTGTCCTGCAGGATTGTGGAGTCAAAAAGCGATAGTTATAGATCCTGCCGAAATAATTAAATATTCTCTCGATTGGCTTTCTCCGGACAAAGAAACATTAACAGCTCCTATTGAGGTGTCAGTCTACAGCCTGAATTGTGGCGAATGCGTTGAAGAGCTTAAGGCTATCGCCGATGGGCAATCAGCCGCGCCCTCTTATTTTATACTTACAACTTTTCAAAAAAAAGATAGGGATCTTGTTCTGCCGCTCATGCAACTCGGCTTCGAACAAACAGATTCTATAAAACGCCGATCTTCTTTGGTGGAAATTCTAAAAATATACGGGGAAGCACCAGACTATTACGGCAATAACGAGAAAGAATGGGTCAGGCTTTTAGAGTCTTTTCGTCGAGAGAATGTTGCGGAAGAGGAAAAAAAATTAGCCGAAGCTTTCGCCATCAACGTGATCGACTCTCAAACAAGAATATTGGCTTTGTTAGATAAATTAGCAACGCCAAATTCGATTCCCCTTGATCAACGTGCTTTGGCCTCGCAAACCGAAAAGGATAGCAACCGCTATAGAGCTTTGATTGCTTCCCATTCGCTAGGTTGGTTAAAGCCTGCGTTACAATACAGCGAGGACGTCGAAGAAATTCTGAAACGGGCCAGAACAATTGATCCAACAAGGCCTTTAAATGTAGATGAGTGGAAGGATTTAAAAGAATGGGCTTTCAGCGGGGTTTACTGGTTATGGGGCGGACGGCTTGACAAAAATGTCCTTGAAAACGTTGTTAATTGGCAAGCACCGTTTCATCTAATTCCCAGCAATGAGGAACGAAGAGACAGGCATCGTCGTTGGTTCGACGAAACTATAAAAAAAGCTGAGGCGAGACCTTTATCCGCATTGGAGGCCTTCGGATTTACTGACATTGACTCACTTATCTCATCAGCATGGAATGCGGCTGTTGCAGATGTCCAGCAGCAGCTTGTTTTCTGCTCTTACATCGGGACTTTAACCGTTGAGGGGACCGAATAGGATGGTCCGGACTGCGACCAACCTAAAATTGTTTTGTTCGCACCAACGGTGATCGTTACCTACCGATCAAAATTCGCATGTGGTTAGAACCCCTTTCTGTGCCCCACCGAACGTCCAGAAACTCGCGAAAGCCCCAAGTGCCGAAACCAAGATAGGCTTAACAATTTTAATGCACGTAGGTCGAAGACCACGTCGACCAGCTTAAAAAGGGGTTGGACCGTGGGGATCATGGCCAGCACAAAAGATCCAAGAAAAATCCAATTTTCCCTCCGCTTAAGAAAAGATCGGTATGCTCACGCAATCAATGAGGCATTTCAAAAAACCGATTACTACCACATCGGCAGGAATCATTACCCCAAGAAAGGCGACTCGCTTGCGGTCGCTCAACGAGCGAAAACCCTCCAGCGCAATTTTCAAGGCTACAGCCTCTATTTAAATGGGCAAATCTGCGGATTCGGTATTTCCGCCATTAGCAAAACCTATCGCCAAAGCTTCAAAGACCTTGAGACCTACTACAAATTTTTCGATGAAATCTGGCACCCCATCGATCGCGGTTAATTACTTTCAAAAGAGGACGTGCGCAGACACCGAATCATCATGAGGGTTATGTTCGACGAGGAACTCGACTGATAGAAAATGGGAGAGGAACTAAAGCTGAATTTCGCTAAGACCTATGCGAGAGAAATCAAACGGCTCGCTCCCCTCGGCAACGACGGGCTCGATAAGCTTTCTTAGGATGGCTTTCAATTAACCGCTGTAGGAAGACTTCTTGTAAGCAATATCTCATCTATGCGAGGCGTCTTTCGATAATCCCCTTCTGGCGACTTCACTCCATTAATTCGTCTCTCGGTGAACGAATTACTCGATATTCTCAACCGGCACGTAGCGTGATTGAATGGATACAATTTGTGCATAGACAGGTGCGAGGCAGCCCATCCCGAAAAACAAAGTGATAGCGAAGAAACGAAGAAAACTTTTCATAGCGTAAGAACGTTCGGGGTTATTGCATTGCCAACTCGGGGACCAATAAATGACTGATCCCTTAACCTGATTTCATCATTACCACAAACCGACCCCCAATGCGAGCTTTCAATCGAGGTATTCGAAGTTGGGTAATCCCTATATGCTTACTTCGATCAGGCATCCCTCCCAAAATCATTGTGTGAATTTCAACGCCTTGGTCGCTTGTCGCGAGCTTGGAGTGATGGTTTTACTCGCAATAACGATTTCTTAACCTATCAACGGAAATACAACTAAGCGTAGCCACCTTCAACAAAACACGTCATGGATTTCATAAACCATCCCTTTCGGAAGAAACAGCACCTGCTAGCGCTGGCGATCCTTTTCCTTTCTCCCTCTCTCGTTTCCTGCTCCCAAACGACCGAGACTCATTCCATCTACGCAGGCAAGAAGGCTCTTTTTCTTTTAGGCGAACACGAGTACGGTACCCCCGAAACCCTGCCCGCATTCGCAAAGTCCCAACTCGAGCCACTTGGCATCGCGAGCGTTATTGTTAAGGCCAAGTCCGATAATCGCGATTCTCAACTTTGCCATACTTTCGAAGGGCTTGAATTGCTGGATTCCGCCGATATTCTTGTTCTCAGTACGCGTCGTCGATTTCCCAAGTCGAACGAACTTGAGACCATACGGAAATTTATCGAGTCAGGGAAACCAGTCATCGCCGTTCGAACGGCGAGCCATGCGTTTGGGGCACGTGAAAAAGGAACAGGATACCAGCCACCGGCTGGCCACGACTCCTGGAACACCTTTGACACCGACGTCCTAGGGGCTCACTACACCGGACATTATCGGGATATCAAAGGGCTTCCGCCCTTGGCAGTTGAAGCCTGGATTGAAGCTTCCGCATCCGGTCACCCTATCGTACAAAACCTTTCCTTCAAGGGCCCTATCCTGGTTGGCCACAAACTCTATAAGTACGAAGATATCGATCTGGAGATCAACGTCGTCATGAGTGCCAGGCACACCAAGGAAACGCCGCCACACCCCATCGCATGGACCAACGAACAAAACGGAAAGCGCGTGTTCTACATGTCTCCAGGCGGTGTTGAAGAAATGGCTACACCAGAAATTCAGTCCCTCCTAAAGGCCGCCGTCTTGTGGGGCTTGGATGGTGGGGCGAAATAAAGGTCCAATATCAATTGGGACGCATCCTCAAGGTAGCAACGAAGCCAACGAACAAAGCAGGGGACTCTTGATGGAGGAAGGCCGGCTCTGTCTTCCTTCCAACCATAACGAAAGACCGAACCAATCCTACCTAAAAAAGCCAAGCCACCGAAAACAAGGAGTCTGAGACTAGCTTCGAGGGATTTACCCGAAACGAATAAAACTGATCAACTCACCCCACCATGGTGCTATTTTTCCACGGTCATGACACCCCGCATGATGACCCAGTGACCGGGAAATGTGCAAATATAGGGATACTCCCCAGATTCCTTCGGCGCGATGAACCGCAGGGTTTCGCTCGTATCCGGATCTAAAAGTTTTGTCGCGAAAAGCACTTTGGGCGAATCGGGGACGAAATGCTTGGAAGCCCCACTGGGATCCGTCGCCATTTGGTTTCCCGCCATACCTACTTCTGCGGCGGCACCCGGTTCTACAATTACCAAATTGTGTGGGGTCGCCGTAGGGTTCTCTAAAGTCAACTTAACCGGCTTGCCGGCTTTCACGGTAAACGCTGTCACCGTAAACATCATACGCTCGGGCAGGCAGGAGATATCTACAATGGTGATCCCCTTTTGCGAGTCGAAGGCTGATTCCGTTGAATTTCGGGTAGTCGAACCCTCGAGCAGCTTCGAATCCCTCTCGAAAGAATCTAGAAACTCTCCCACCACGGGATAATCTTGTTCTGCCCCTTTCCAATGGCGCGACAAATTTTCCGAGCCGAGCGATGTCGCCACCGCATACTTCAAATGGGTACCCGCGGGCTGCCTTGCTACGTGCATGGCTACCTGTACCGCTTCCGGAGTTCCAATATAGCTGGCCGCAATAACCGCCTCCAGTCGAACTAGCTCACTTTCATCTTGGGCACGTTCTCGTAAATACTGAATTTCCGTTTCAGATGACCCGTATCGTAGCTGACGAGTCGCTGCGGCCCGGGCCAAGTGATCCTCGCTACCCAGCAGTTCGGAAAGAATATCCCTATTGCTTTCATCAATACCGCGGTAGAGCCAGACGGCTTCCAGCAAGTGATGATCCCGTCGGGTGTCATCGGGATCTAATTGAGCGATCCACCGATCTAGTTCCCTTTTCACCGCGCCATGTTCCCGATCGCGCAACTCGCGTTTTGCCCAATAGCGGTAGCGGTACTCGGGACTCTTCAAAAGCTCCAATAGCTCAGCAATGCTGGCGGCGTGGATTCGCGGCGGATCCTGCAAGGTCGCTCCTTTGGGTACAATTCTCCAAATCCGGCCTGATTTGCGGTCCCTCCGCTCATCGCGCAACGAATACTGCGCATGACCTTTGATAGGATTGTACCAGTCGCACACATACAGTGCTCCTCGTGGGCCAAAGCGAATATCCACTGGAATAAAGCTGAGGTTGCGTGAAAAAATGAGATCTCCTTGATACTCTTCCACAAATGAATCCTCTTTCTCAATCCAATGGTGGATTTCGATTCGATTATTTGGCTTGTATCGGGCCTTAACATACCCACCCTGCAACTCCTTCGGCCAAAAGCTGAAATCGATGAATTCCTGTCCACAGGTTCCCGAATAAGCCGGGATGCCAGATGCCTTTGGATGCTGTTCCGGATAGGGTGGATTGGTGGCGTGAAAGGCAGAAGCGAAAATGGGATGGCTCGCCACATGGTTCCCCCAGTCATCGAAAGTGACTCCCCATGGGTTGGTATTTGGATACGCTCCGAATGCAGTTAGGCGATGCGTTGAAGGCCGGTAGCGAAACCAGGAGCTGTTTTTGGCCCGTATCGGACCGTAAACCGTTTCCACTTGGGAATTGTGGAAGATAGCCTCGCGAAACAGCAGATCCCCATCGGGCGTCCATACAAAATCGTGAAGCGCATGATGCGAGTCCTCAGTCCCAAATCCGGTAAAAATGCGCCTTCGGAAATCCGCTTTTCCGTCTCCATCGGTATCCTTCAAAAATACAAGGTCGGGCTCCTCTGATATGTAGACACCCCCATTTCCCAATACAAAGCTAAGCGGTATATGCAAATCGTCCGCAAATACAGTGCTCTTGTCCGCTTTCCCATCGCCATCCAAGTCTTCGAGAATGACTAGCTTGTCGTTGGGCTTTTGGCCGGGATAAACGTGAGGATAAGTCGTGGAACAACTAACCCAAAGGCGACCCCTCGAATCCCAGCGCATTTGAATTGGGCACGCGATATCGGGGAACTTCTCTTCGGATGCAAACAGATTTACGTCAAAGCGTGGATCGACGTCGAAGGCAGCGAGCTCATCCTCGGGGCTGAGATACTCGTTTGCTCCACGCGACTGATGCGTCTCGGGCATCTCCGGAACATTGGAATCGTCAATAGATTCGTTCACTTGCTTGCCCGCAGCCAAATCCCAGATCCTTTGGTCGCGATTATCGACCATTATGTCAAAGTTGCGCATGGCTGGCAGAAAATCGAGATAGCCATAGGTCTTATTGCGACCACCGGTGTAGTAAAAGGTATTCAAAGGCCTGTAGCGATTGAAGAACTGCTCGTTCTTTTCCACTACGACTTCTCGTATCCGCTCGTTCACCTCAGGCGCCAGCTCTTCGCCAAAGGTTTTCTCGTAGGCAATCTTTCCGAAGACTTGGTAGCCCTCGTCGACGAGATGGGCCCCATTGAAGGTTAGGTCCGAACGAGGATCAGCCATCGCAATGTGCGTACTTTCGAACACATCGATGAATCCAACACTTTCTTCCAGGGCGACTTCCGCCATCGCCCGGGTATAGGCGGCGATTCGATCGTTGTTCAGGTCCGCCGCTGCGACACCCTCGACATTCTCATTTGCGATGGGAGAAACCAATACCAGCTCAGGAGCGGACCGACCGTTGTAGGCGTGACTAGTAGTATGCCGAACAAATGCTCTTAGTCGGGACTTGAAACTAGGGATCGCTTCGATACCGGCGAAAGACTCGTTGTACCCAAAGGCCGCGAAAATCACGTCGGCCTTTTGAGCCGTCAGATGCTGGTCGAGATCGCCAAAGTTGTCGGGTCTCGGCTGTAGATCCACCTCATCCGCAGCCCAGGCCAGGGTTCTGATTCTAAGTTTCTTGTAGGCGTGGGTTTGATGAATCAGCGACTCAAAATATCCGAACAGGCGATCGCGATCAAACAGGGTGTTTCCGACCAGAGCGATCCGGCTGTTGTCCTCTAGCCGGAGCGGGAGTGAAGTCGATACGCGGTCAGTCGCCTGTGGACGAGGCGCGGTTTCGCCATAGATCGCGTAAGACTCCAAACTGGCGTCCAGCTCTGGCGGAGGCTTGCCCGTTTTTTCGTTTTTGGCATCTTTGACGGATCGCCTCTTCGCCGGGTCGAAGTTATTGGGAGCGGGCTGGGCCTGGGCCACGATCGTGTTGCGCATTGCATGAGCATGCGTGTGCTCTGCCGCAATGCTTTGATCATTAACATCTGCTTCAAGCAGTGAAACAACAGGTAGCGACAACAGTGCTACTGTTATCCGTTTTGTTATTCGTATCATAGCTCTATTGGAAGAAAAAATGGCACACCACTGCAAGCGTCGACTCAAGGTAGGACAAGACGGCCCACTGATGCGTAGCTTATATTCCATTTGCCTTTTAAATCAAATTCCCGAGTTCTTGTTCCAGATGAAGTTCTCCCATTGGCTTTTCCCTTTCTTATTGGCACTTGCGCTCTTTGGCTGCAGTGATTCCAAAACGGACTCCAATTCTGTAAGCACGACCGCTTCCCAAGCCTCTAAGAAGGCCTCAGCTCCCCAAGACGCCCTACCTCCTATCCCTATTGAGTTCATCATGGACTCTGCGTTAAATGGAAACGTGGAAGCCATTAGCTTGGCTCTCGAGGCCGGAATCGACCCCAATATAATCGACGAAAATGGGCGAACACCTCTGATGCTTGCGGCTTTCAATGGTCATACTGAGATCGCTGAAAGGCTGTTGGAAGCGGGAGCTCGCTTAGATTTGCGAGACAGCACCAACCGTACCGCGTTTATGTTCGCCTGCACAGGACCCAATCTAAAACTGATAACAATCCTTCACCGACGCGGCGCCAGCGTGAACGATATCGATTCACACGAAAGCTGGACACCCTTAATGTTTGCCGCTGCTGAAGGTCATAGCGACGTCGTGCAATATTTGCTGGACAACAACGCCGATCCCAACGCTGCAGATGTCGATGGTGAGACCGCGGCAATGTTCGCCCAATCCAGAGGTTTCCCCGAATTAGCGGCCATGATCCAAGCACGGATGAAATAAAGCGTCCAGCGAAGTCATCGAGTCGCTATTTCAAAAATATATTTATGAATACATCGATCGCATTCATATCTTATCTCAGAGTTCAAGAGGTCTTTGCTATCCTCGCCGTCGCATTATTCGTCGTTTGGCCCCCTCCGGAGAATTTTCAAAAGGACGGGATATTTTGACGCTCTTGGACTCTTGATTATCTTCCCTTTCGTGAACCTAGTCCTGATTCTGCTTCTGGCGTTTGCTGAGTGCCCCATTCAGAAAAGCGGGAAATAGAGTCACCCAGTCGATAGTCCGACGACTTTTCGCCAATCTTCTGCAGCCTTGGTTCGTTCTATTGCATACACGAATCGAAGTTACGAGCTTATCAACATTGGCACAGGCTCCGCCGGAATAGGAATTGCAGCCCATAAGGCGTAGGCAGGTTTCATGGCGTGCTCATCGACAATTCCAAGACTGCCCTGCTACTTCACGAGTCAACCAGCTGGCAATATTAACCAAACAAGAAAAGCGACTTAAACCAAACATTAAAAAGCTATTCCGGTTTCTCTATCGGTTTTCATGATTCGAAGGTCAGGAGGTGTGATGTAATTCGCAGGAGACTTGATCCGTCCCGACGATATTAATTCAGTTTTTTGATCGCCCGGGCAAACCGGACTCCTACTATGGCAATCGTGCAGGTGAATCCCCTCGTCTACGGTTTTGGTCCCTACGAGAGGTATACCCACAATGTCACCACAGATATCATTCGGGAGGTCAATCGGTTAAGACTGGCAAACGGGATCGTTTTTGACGTTAGTTTCGATCCTAACCAGTTCATAGAGGCGTTGGAGAGGCATCAACCCAAGGTCATCATCGGAATCGGGCAACATCCTCGGGCGAGAAAGATCCGAATTGAGCGACGTGCCCGGAATTGGCGTCAATCGGCCTCCTCTGAGGGTAAGCCAATTGAAAGTTATGGGCCTGAATTCCGGTATGCTTCCTTGAAGATTCCTACAACGGAGGAAACGACTGTCACTTACGATGCAGGTGGCTATGTGTGCAACTATTCTATGTACTTGATGTGTCGGGAAGCCGAGAAGATGGAAGCGAAATACGCGTTTCTACATGTGCCAGTCCAAGTGGATATTCAACGGACAATAGAATTGTTCAATGCGGTTCTTGAAAGATAGTGTCGGCGAGCCTGATGGTCCCCATCAAAGGGAGACTTAATTAGGTAATATGGATAGCCCGTTCGTTGGCCTTACCCTTGAACCGAAATCGGGTACACTCCTCGAAGTGCCTATTCGCCATGGTGTCCCGCCGTAGTAGAGACTATTGAAAAACCTAATCATTCGCCAGTTCGGCCTCTCGGATCTTCTTGAAATTCGCGGAAATCTCTATCGCTTTGCGTCGGTCCGCTTCGCTGTAATCCCAAAACTCCTGCACGACTGCTTCACATTCTGGATAGTGAGAGCCATCGTCTCCGATATCTTTCCGAAGCTGAGCAAATTGAGCTTTCAGATCGTCGCGGATCTTCTTGTACTTGGGAACGTAGTACACATTTCGAAGTTCCTGTGGGTCTTCAATGAGATCATATAATTCCCATGCGGGTGGTGTTTGATATTCCCCTTTGTAGTTCGCTCCGTAGAAATAGATAAGCTTGTGAGTCTTAGTGCGAATCGCCATTTCTCCAGGATTATCGTGATGGGCCATGTGCATCCAGTATCGGTAATAGGTCGCCGGTTTCCAATTGGCTGGCTCTTTCCCGGTTTCACAGATCGAGCGAAAGGACTTTCCTTGGTACTCCTTGGGAATTTTCACACCTGCGTAGTCCAGCATGAGAGCGGGATAATCGACGTTTTCGATGAGAGCATCGCTTCGAATTCCAGCTGGTATTTCTATGGGGTAGCGCACAATAAATGGCATGCGCGCCGATTCGTCATAGGCCCATCGCTTATCTTGGTAGTCTTTTTCACCCAGCCAGAAACCCTGGTCACCTGTATAAATGATAACCGTATTATCATAGAGGCCTTCCGCCTTAAGGTATTCGAATAGTCGCTTCAGGTTGTCGTCGACTCCTTTGACGCAACGAAGGTATTTTTTCAGATACCCTTGGTAAGCGATGCGAGTGGTCTCTTCCTCGCTAAGCGATGCGGAATCGTAGTCGCCTGGAAATTCTTCCGGAAATTTGGCGAATAGGTGAGTGGCATACGATCGCCGAGGATTTCGTTTTCCAATTGAGGTGCCAATGTGAGGCATAAGCTCGTCTTGCCATCCGCGGGTGGCCAGCGAGCCAAAAGTGTTCGGTACATCGTAAAGAGTTTCCGGTTCTGGAATCGTGTCGTCGGCTAGGTAGGATTGATATCGTGGGGCATTCTCAAAATAGTCGTGGGGGGCTTTGTACTGATGGCAAACGAAGAAGGGCTTGCTGGGATCACGCTGATTTTTAAACCAGTCTAAAGCGGAGTCCGTAATGGCATCGGATGAATGCTCGCCCTTATGGGTTACGACATTTTTGGGCCATGACTGATCGCCTTGTATCCGAAATTCTGTGTCAAAATACTTTCCTTGACCGGGCAGCACTTTGTAGTAGTCGAAATTCGGTTCCTCTTTAAGGTGCCATTTCCCGATGACTGCCGTTTGGTAGCCCGCTTCACGCATTAAGATAGGCAGTGTTTGCTTGTCAGGCGTAATGCTGCCGCCCAAGTCAAATACGCCGTTTTTATGATTATAGAGACCGGTAATGATATTCGCTCGGGACGGCGTGCAGATTGAATTGGTGCAGAACGCATTTTCAAAGAGGATCCCCTCTTCCGCCAGTTTATCGATGGTTGGCGTGGGATCCAGTTCCTTGAGCAAGGTCGCATAGGCCCCAATCGCCTGAGCCGTGTGATCATCAGACATTATGAAAAGAATGTTCGGTCGATCTTTGGCACTTGAGCTAAATACCGCAGGGAATAAGGCTACGAACACGAAAGCTAGTTGGTAAAATCTCATTTTGCTAAGCGAACTTGACGGTTTTCGAGAAATGGCACTGGCTGAATGTACCGCGTTTAAAGATCGAAATCGGTCACTCTAAGATCCTTCTTCTGCCAGTAACCTTCCTCTCTCTGGAATCCGTACATTGTGGGTTTAAAGTCGCCCACAAGGTCGACATTCGCTCCATCTGCAGGAACAGGAATGTCCACGGCCCAAAGGACTCCATTCACGATAATGCGTCGAGTGCCCTCTGCTTCCAGATCGTTGGACGAGCCCATAGTCGTCGTAAAGACTTTGCCTTTTTCGCCCCCGGGGATTTGGTAGCTCTTTGTCCATGCGACCGGCATCATTGGGTCGTTCTTATGGAAGCCCTCTTCTTTCCCGTAACTTGGAACTCTGTCATAAGGTCCTGGACCAATCGCGGGATGGAGCTTGCCCATTCCTGCCACAACCTCTCCCAATACGATTGGTTTGCTGTCACCAGGAAGTGGCAAAGGAACCCCGTAAACGTCGGAGGGACCCCATACGTCGCCTTTGCCAATACCATTGCCGATTTCGTGGCTACCCACTATAATACCACGAGTACTTTCGTACTTGTGCCATCCGTGATGGCTCACCCAAGTCGAACCTAGAACGAGTTCGCCGAATCCGTTTTTCCAGGCTTTCTTTTCACCGTTGTAGTTGAAACTATAATGTGCGTATCTAGCATTCTTGTCTTCGATATTGAAGGCGTGGGTTGCGGTTCGCAATCCAATCACGGGTTTTCCCAACTTCAAATAGTCGTCGATCTCTCTCATCTGATTGTTTGGCAAATCTCGGAAACGGGTAGCGATGATCATCAGATCAGCGGCTTGCAACGCTTCGAGACCAGGAAGGTTATTTCCAAAATTGGGATCGATCACTCCTGGCTCACCCGGATGCTGTGCATAGAGGACGGTGCAGTCGAAACCATGGCGCTGTGAAAGAATCTTACCGAGTTGCGACATCGCCTCTTCGGAACGGTACTCTTCGTCTCCTGAGATAAGGACAATGCTTTTGCCCTTCCCTGATCCAGACTTGCCAGGATAGGATTGCCATTGCTTCGCAGCAGAACCTGATACCTTTCCTTCGGGGAAGGGATGCTCCTTTAGTATTTCATCGACCATGTAGAAATTTTGCCGATCTTTGGTCGCTTCCCGAACCGCGGCTACTTTTTCGGGTTTAATGGCTTTGGCGAGTACTTTCTTGTCACCAAATTTGGCTCTCACATAAGTGAGTACTCCCGCGACTTCCTCGTCATTTAGCATTCCGCCGAAACCGGTCATCGGCGGGACTCCCGTGGTAGGGTCGTAAGTCTTTCCGGCCACTTCGATCGCTCCCCAAAGTCCCTTCAAGACTATCTTGATCAGTCGCTCGTCCTCGCCCATGACCCACTCGTTCGCGTTCAACGGCGGGTATATGTTAGGGATCGTCCCTTTACCATCGGCAGCATGACAAGTCTTGCAGTGGGCGTCTCGACGATAGACCTCTTCGCCCAGTCGGTAGAGCTCAAGGTCATCCTTTGAAAGATTGATCTGCTCAACCCTCACTTCGCCTTGCTTCCGGTCGTAGAATTCAAAATTCCCTGCTAGAAATTCCTTGGCAGAATGGTTGCCCGCGAGATTTAGTTTTCCCGACTCATTGAGGACCTTGGCATCATCTTCGAGAGTGGTAAAGACGGCTTCGTAGGCCCGTCCCATCCATTTGGTTACGGGTTTCTTGAGACCTTCCAAAGCGATTTCCGCCCCTTCCTCGTTGTCCTGCCAAGAAGCCGCAACAATCGCTTCCAAACGAACACGAGGATGCTCATCTAAAGCGGCTTTCATAAAAAGATCATGACTGTCGGGAATCTGATGGTAAATGTAGCGCAAAACACGAACCGCTCCAGACCTAACCTTGTGATCCTCATGATTGAGACAGAGCTCAAGAATCCCCTGATCTACTTGGTTTTGACCCCAGGTTGCCCAAAGTGCCTCCAGAAGATTGCGGCCATATATCGAATCGCGCTTATCCAGTCCTCGCACCCATTTCTTAACAGATGGAATCACCTTATTCGCAGGATGTCCTCTAAGCTCACGACGAGTCCGATAACGAGTGCGATATTCGTGTTCTTTCAGATTTTCGAGCAGTTGGTTAATCGAAGCACCGGCCACCTTCACGGGTGTTACAAGGGGTCGTGATGGATAGGTAACCCTGTAGATTCTACCGTGATCGGAGTCGCGATTAGGATCGCGAGCACTGTGTTGCATATGCCCAATTAGCGGGTTGTGCCAGTCAACAATATAGAGAGATCCATCGGGGGCGAACTCCATATCTACCGGTCGGAAATTCGAATCGGTCGACATAATTAAATCCTGCTTCAGCTCACCCGTGAATCCCGCGCCATCTTCTACGATACTGTGGTGCTTCGTGCCCAAGAAGCCGATCGTGTTGTTGATAAGAAAGTCTCCCTGAGTGTCTTCCGGAAAGTGTCGCGAAGAAACGAATTCGGTTCCCGAAGTGGGGCGCACACGGTGAGTCGTAAATTGAGCCAGTTTTTCGATTTCCTGTCCGTGTGGGATTTTCGCGGACAATGGCAAAGACCACCAATTGGCTCCTCCTGAAGCGTCAGAGAGAAAGGTTTGGCCGAAATCGTCGATAGCAACACCCCAAGGATTGGATACGTCTACCTGCATGAAACGCTCGAGTTTCCAGTTCTTCGGATCGAAACGCCACAAACCGCCATCCGTCATGTACTCTGGGCCGTAAGGCGTTTCGACTGCCGAGTGAAGGAATCGCCCTTCGTTCATGTAGATTCCACCGGAGGCATCAGCTAGAAAGGCGGATATCGAATGGTGGGTGTCGTGGGAATCGAATCCATGCACGAGAATCTCCATACGATCGGCACGGTCGTCTCCATTGTCATCCACCAGAAGAGAAAGGTTGGGCTGGGTCGCCACGTAAACGCCTTCGGGAGCGAGTTCGAAACCGATTGGCATATGTAGCCCGTCTGCAAAGACCTTCTGTACGTCTGCTCGACCGTCATTGTTGGTATCCTCAAATATAAGAAGCTTGTCGTTGGGCAGTTCGCCCCCTGGTCGGTAGTGAGGGTATGACGGAATGACTGCGACCCAGAGGCGACCTTGATTATCGAAGGTCATCTGGACGGGATTGCGAAGATCAGGAAATTCTGCTTCCGAGGCGAACAAGTCGATTTTGTAGCCTTCTGGAAGGGTGAACTGATCGATTGCTTTGTCTACATCGAGAAACTCGATCGGCCGATTGTAGTTCGTCTTAACTTCGGTAAGCGGACGGGTTGCGTTATCGTCAACAGACTTGCTGGCCGGAGTGCCCAAGGCGATATCGTGAATCTTTCCGTCACGCAATTCAGTCATTTGTCGGATCTTCTCGATCTCTTCTGGATAGTTTACATTGCCGTAGGGCTTGTAGCGGCGTCCGTAGACGTGAACACCATTCAGAATTTGGTAATCGTTGTTCCAGTACCAATTCTTGTCCTCCACCGCTGCATACATCGCATCGCGGGAGACCATTTCCTGAGGTTTGAACTCCCCATAGAGCGAGCCGATGAGAGTCTTTGAGAGATTGCGGTAGCCTTCGTCATTGAGCGCAAAACCGTTTATCGTTTGTGGGTTCCTCTCTTTTGTATAAAGTTTCAACGTTGGATTGAACAAATCGATAAAACCAACATTTCGCGCTTCAGCCACACGCTTAACCGCATCCGCATAGGCAGCGAGGTGGATATTTTCTGCTTTGCCGTCTGGTAGATCCTGTTTGGCTGAGAGATCCTCGAATGCAATGGGAGATACGAGCACAAGTTGCGGTGCTGACTGCCCATTGTATTTCTGCTTCAAGGAGTGCAGTACAAACGCATCTAGCTCGTCGTGAAAGTTCTCAACCTTGTCGAGTCCATCGAAGGATTCGTTGTAGCCAAAAAATGCGATTATGGTATCGGCTTTCAATTCTTTCAGCCACTCGTCGGGAGAAGGATGATGACCAATCCCCAAGTGAGTCTGGCGCCCGGGGTGAAACTTCTCCGCGCCTGGAAACGCCCACTGTGTTTCCCGCGAAGGATGAGGTCGGAAGCCAGGCGTATCACCCGGTTTGCTGAGATTGCGAACGATAAGCGCCTTGTTGGGGAACTGGCGATGCAGGTCCGTTTCGAAATGAGGAAAGTAGAGCATGCGCTCACCTAGCCCGTTTCCAATGATGACGATGCGTTCGCCCTCTTCGACATCGAGAGGCAATGAGGTTGCCGATGCATTCCAACTGAGAAGGCCAACAAAAACTGATAAGATGATTCTAGGCAGCATAGTTTGTATTGATTTCAATAAATGATTGATTGAATGGAAAATTTGAAAACCGAGCAAAGGTTCTTACTTCTTTTTGATTGGTTTGAGAAAGAATCGGTTTTTTGGAGATAACGATTTATGTTTCGGTAAGGGTGCGTAGCAAACTAGAAGCATAAAGAAGTTTTAGCCATGATAATGGGCCGAGTTGGAGGGCATATGCTAGAGGGCATGGGCGTCTCGATAAGCTTGCGGAGTGATTCGCATTAAGCGGGCGAATTCCTTGGTCAGATAGCTCTGGTCGCAAAATCCACAGTCCTGGGCTATCTGGGCAATGGTGTGGTTGCCATGGATCAACTCACAGCAGGCGGCATTGATTCGGACTTTTTTCAGGTAGGCGATCGGGCTCAGGTTAAAACGACGTTTGAATTGCCTTTCAAACGTTCTCACCGATAAATTCGCTCGCTTCGCCAAGTCGGCAACACTGACCTTCTTGGAATAGTTTTTCTCGACAAAATCTATGACCTTAAAAAGTTCTGGGTACGGACCCAAGGCACTGCTTGCCGCCTTAAATTCCCGTGTAACTCCTTCCAGGCCGATGATGGAACCGTCTTTCGAGTAAATCGGTACCTTGGTCGTGGTGTACCAGTAGACCGACAAGTCGTTATGCGTCACCAACTCGACCTTGTTGACTACTTCCTGCCCATAAAAGAGCACTTGTTGATCATCTTTGAAGTAGTTGTCCGCGAGATATCGGGGCACCAAATCGAAATCGGTCTTGCCCAGAACTTCCGACACGCGGGAACACCCAAGAAGGAGAACCAATGCCTCATTGGCTAGAACAAAACGCCCTGTCTGGTCCTTCACAAAGTAGCAGATATCCGAAAGATGGTCGTAGAGCCCCAGCCCGCGCCGTACGGGGTCGACGTCCTTAAGGAAATCCTTGAACGATTTTTGGGGGGCAGAAGTTATCATGAAGGGATCAAGGTGAGCACGATTCGCTTAAAGGGACGCCAATTTAATAAATCCAAAAAACAAAACGTTTAGCTTGCGGGAACCATAGTCGGTTCCCGTAATTTGGGATAGTAGGAATACGATAATCGAATTGTACATTTACGACAATGTCGCGATAATGCAATCAAAATTGCCTGTCGGATGTGCAAAAGGAAGGTGGGACGCTCTCGCCCTACCGACGTTCACCGACCACTCGTGAGTAGTCGACTCCCCTCCCCTGATCCGGATATGAATCCAAGATGGCTTGAAGTGACTTACGGGCTCGTTTGGCGGCACGACTGGATCTTTCCGGATCAAGCACTCTCTTTTCAAGAACGTCTTCCTGCGTATCGTAAAGGTCCCCGTTGCCGTACAGTTTGTATCGTTTGTCCCGTGCGTAGCGCACTTCCCAATGATGATATTTATTGTCGAAGCTTTCCGCGTAGGGTCGTGGGAAATAGTATCCATAAACCCACTTTCTCTCAGTCCCCTCTTGGCCAAGACAATGGGGCCAGAAACTGATTCCATCTCCATCGGAAATTTTCTTTGGCGCCATTCCGGCCGCATCAACTATGGTAGGGAAAAAATCGGAAAATGCGATCAAGTTATCGCTTACTTGATTTCCAGGAATCCTTCCGGGCCAATTTACAATGAGCGGAACGTGGGTGCCATGATCTTTAGTGTACCCTTTACCGCCTTGGAGTGGAGCTCCATCGAAGATCGACGTTAGATCCGCATTCGTTCCATTGTCGCTCGTAAATATCACTAGCGTGTTCTCCATTACTCCAGATTCCTCAAGCGCATCAACCAAACGACCCACCAGGGAATCCAGGTAGTTAACCATGTCGATGAAGTTGGCCTTATCGTCCTTGCTGTTTAGGTCGCTACTATTGGGAGCCGGTGGAAAGGGATTATGCGGCAGGATCATAGGGTAATAAGCGAGAAACGGCGTATTCGAACCGGCTTGCTCTTCGATAAAATCTTCGAGGAAGCTCGCACAAATGTCAGGACCGTAAGCTCCTTCCGGCAAATCGAGAATCTCTCCATTTTGCTCCAAGGAGGGATTCCAATATCGGGCTCGTTCTGTGTTGGGGGTGTTCCATAAAAGATAAGAGTCGAAACCCGCTTCCTGGGGAGAAATGCCCTTGTCATCTAGGAGGAGCTGCCACTTGCCGGCTACGGCGGTTGCGTAACCCTGATTTTTGAAATGATTAGCAAAGGTCGGCTCACCCTTTGGATAGACTCCAAAATCGAAGTAATTGAATACGTTTGATTTGCCAGACATCAAATTGACCCGACTGGGAGTGCACAAGGGAGTGGAATGACAGTTCTCAAACCGTATTCCTTCTGCTGCTAAGGCATCCAGCCGAGGAGTTGAATACTCTTTGCTTCCGTAGCTACTGAAACACTCGTATCCAACATCGTCTGCCATAATCAGAAGAATATTGGGCGGAGAGTCGCTTGCGATGGCTAGGTTTAGAAACGCCAGAAATGCGGAACTGATCACGATGTATAATTTCATTTATCCTAAATTTTGACTTAATGACCAAGCTTTTTCATAATATGCCCCCCGTTACCACCGTCAAATTCACATTATTATTTTTCCGATTTGTCCCTATTCCTTTTCATTACGGCATAGCTCCATTCGAAAAGCTCATTGTCTTGCATACAAGTACTTTACCTACGGGTAATCTGCGAATAAGGCCGCAACTCTTTGGAGCGGGTTTATTCCGCGATTCCTTTTTATCGCGGTGTAAAACCGCTCCTACAGCTTTAACCACGGAGGACACTAGCCTTTCTTTAACTTTCGTGTGATACCGGCACCCTTCAGCCTAGAATCCAGTTTTGAGCGCCATGTTTTCAATTCGTCTTCACGCTCAGGATTGATCGCGAGATTTGTGAGTTGGCCCGGGTCCGACTGCATGTCATACAATTCCTCAGTATCGTCGTTGTAGCGAATATAGGACCAACGCTCAGACCGCAGGGCATAACCAGATCGATCGATGGTAAGCGCGGCCTCCCTTACACGGGCTGAGTTATCCTGCAGTACGGGAACGAGGCTCTTACCCTGCACGCTTTCGGGATCCTCAAATCCGGCTAGCTCCGAAAGGGTTGGATAGATATCCATCAGTTCTGTGATTGCGGTCGATCGCCCCGACTTTACTCCAGGACTCGATATGATCAACGGCACTCGAAGCGCATCTTCGTGAAGGTTGCTTTTCTGCCAGAAATGATGTTCTCCCAAATGGTACCCATGATCGCTGGTGAATACGACGGCGGTCTTGTCTCGCAAGCCCTGCCGATCGAGCTCATCTAGAATTCTTCCGACTTGTTCGTCCATGTAGGTGACGGTCGCGTAGTAACCCGCCCACATGCGCTTCTGATTGTCCGGATATTTGCCGATCGGATCTTTGGTGGAAACGACTTTAGGAAAACCGAGCGGCGGGATGTCGTCGTGGTCGTCATCGGGAACATAGGGTAACGTAATGTCTTCGATTGGGTACATGTCGAAGTATCGCTTAGGAGCCACCATGGGATAGTGGGGACGAACAAAACCAGTGGCGATGAAGAATGGCTCGTCCTTGCGCTGACGTATTACCTCAATGGTCTTGCTTGCGGTCTTGTAGTCGGGTTGGTCCGAGCCATCCCCGTCATAGCTGACAGTCACAAACCAGCGATGCGGCATTGCCGTAGAGTAGCGACCGGCGAGATCGGTAGTGAATATGTCAAGATTGAGACACGCATAATCTCCCGGTGTGTGCGCTTCCAGACCGGGGGAATTGTAACGTTCGTTCCAAGTACTTTCGACATCCAGTCCATCGGTGCCCGCGATGATGTCGCCTGGAACTTTCATGTGGTAAATCTTTCCAATGCGGGCACTGAAAACCCCATTGTCGATAAAGTGCTTTCCCAAATTCACCTTCGCGGCGCCCTGATAGCGACTGTGCATAAAGGACTGACGCGACGGCCCGCAAGATGTCCCCTGACAATAAACCCGATCGAATACCACGCCCTCCTCTGCCAAGCGGTCAATATTCGGCGTGTGGCAAATCTCATCTCCATAGCTACCCAAAACGCTGGCCTTCAAGTCGTCTGATATTATAAATACAACGTTCTCGATTTTTTCTACACCAAATAATGGATACATTATACCGATAAGGAAAAAGAACGGGGTAATTGTTCGCGTTCGACGGTTTAAAAAACTTAAGGATCTAATCACTTGAATGGTATGTTAAAGCAGAACAGGCATCCTGCCTATTATTAAATGAGAGTAACAAGCAAAATGCCTATTCTGCTGTAGTTGAATCTATAGGTCAGAATCATTATGTCAGGGACCCGCCTCCGCGTTGAGCATTTGCCCCGTTTGAGGTACGGATTTAATGGCTTTTTGCAGCATCTTCCTTGTTTTCTCGGCAAACGCGGTCGCTTCTCCTAGCTTAATCGAGTCTACCTCGTGTCGATCCGCAACCGCATAGAAAGAACCGTCTTGGTAGAGTTTATAGTACTGATTTTGCGACCAGATGATTTCGCGATTACGGACTCCTTGACCATGCTTTTCTGCGGCCGGCTTGTATTTGGGATAGTAGTACTGAGTGATCCACTGCCGCGGATTGCCTGCCTTTCCAAGGGATTGCGGCCAGAAGCTTTGACCATCCAATGCGACGTCTGGTAATTCAGCACCACTTAGCTCTGCCAAGGTAGGAAGAACATCGGAAAAATCGACTAAGTCGTTCGAGACAATTCCCGCCGGAACAACGGTGGGGCAATTGACAACGAGCGGCACATGATACCCGCCTTCGGTGGCGAAGGCCTTCTCCCCTGTCCGCTCAGAACCCCTAAAAGGATAGCTGAGTGTACGGTTCGTCCCGTTGTCTGCGGTGAAGATGAATACCGTTTTCTCACGCAATCCCAGTCGATCAACCGTGTCAACCAGCTTGCCTACCATTTTGTCCGCATAGGCGATCATATCCCGGTAGTTCTTGAGACCTTTTGAAAACTTCGCTTCTTCTGCCGTAGTGGGTTGGCTATCGGGCGTTTCCGGAAAAGGATTATGGACCAGAATCATGGGATAGTAAGCGAAAAACGGTCGATCCTGATTGGTTTCAATAAAGTCCACTATGAAATCGGATACGATATCAGGCCCGTAATCCTCTTCGGTTGTCTCGAGAATCTTACCGTTCTGATTGAGGCTCGGATTCCAATAGCGGTCGAGCGTCGTGCCTGGAAAATTCCAGAGACAGTAGCTATCGAATCCGCAGTCTTCCGGCAGCGATCCATTCGGTTCCGCATGCAACTGCCACTTGCCCGCCACAGCCGTGGCGTAGCCGGCTGACTTCAACATATCAGCGAAGGTCGTCTCCCCTTTATCCAGAATACCAAAGTTGACGTAGTTGCGCACTCCGTCTCTTCCGGTCATTATCTTGACCCGACTGGAGGTGCAAACCGGCTCGGAATAGCAATAATTGAAGCGAGCCCCAGTATCTGCAAGTGAGTCGATGCGAGGCGAACTGAAAAAGTCGCTCCCGTAGCAGCTGTAATTGTCGACGGCCGAATCATCCGCCATGATCAGAATGACGTTAAGCTTCTCCGCAGAGTAAAGACTCGCCGATAGGCTAAGGAACAAGCCAATAAGAAAGCAGCTCGAAAGGCGTGGGTCACTCTTGGGTCTGAGCATTTAATAATTCAGCTAAAACTTGGCCTCCGACGCAAGCGCGAAGGTGCAAACGGTATGCGGGTGAACTCCGATCACCCACCCTGAGGATGAAAAAATAAATGAGCTCTCGGAGATAGCCCACTACTCTTAGTATCTAACCACCCCTATCGACTGCGTCCCGAATCTATAATTTCTGCGAGTTGCTCGGTCAATCGCTTGGCAATCCTTGGGCGTTTTTGGTATAGATCGTTCTTTTCCTCTGGGTCTTTGGAAAGGTCGTAGAGTCGGTATTGGTTGACCTTCGTACTCGCCAACTTCGTCTCGACGACCACGTTGCGAGCGGTTTTCGAATCGTGACGCTGCAGTTTCCAGTCGCCGACTCTCAGGCCATAGTTGTTACCCCTGCCGTTGTCTTGCTGAACAAGGTGGTCGCGCCCTTCCGCACCGGACTTCCCAAGAAGCGCATCGATCACGTTATAGCTGTCGAGAGCAGCGTCATCCGGGATTTTCGCTCCCGTCAAAGCGGCGAGACTGGCCACGAGATCAATCGTCGAGACCATTTCATCGGAGACACCCGGCTTGATCTTTCCTTTCCAGCGAGTGATGAAGGGCGTTCGGGTGCCCCCCTCATAGATGCTGTACTTACCGCCTGTGTACGGGCCAGCTGCTCGATGCGACCCGAGATTCTCCAGAGCCAAGTCTTCGTATCCATCATCCATTACAGGTCCATTGTCAGAGCAGAAAACGACGAGTGTATCTTCCGCAATGCCAATGCGATCGAGTGTTTTCATTAACTCCCCAACGCACCAGTCAAATTGTACGATTGAGTCAGCCCGGTAGCCAAGCGATGTCACACCTTGGAATCTCTCGTGGGGGATGCGAGGAACGTGTAAGTCGTGAGAAGCAAAAAAGAGGAAGAAGGGTCCGTCTTTGTTGTCCTCGATCCAATTGTTGGACTGCTTCACCCATTCATCGGCCAAATCCTCATCGCGAAAACGGGCCGCATGTCCCCCCGTGTAGAAACCAATACGACTAATGCCGTTGTGAATCGTCGAG
Source organism: Candidatus Pelagisphaera phototrophica (assembly GCF_014529625.1). GTDB lineage: Bacteria > Verrucomicrobiota > Verrucomicrobiia > Opitutales > Opitutaceae > Pelagisphaera > Pelagisphaera phototrophica. The sequence goes on along the minus strand of NZ_CP076039.1, from coordinate 2,084,092 downwards.
TTGTGCCCGTGCGACCAATCCATTTTGAGCGTGTCTCGATGCGTGATGCCCGTCGGGTGATCGGGACTAGGTTTCTCGTCTCCTACCCACAGAGGATCATTCTGGTCTAGATTTAGAACGCGGCTGTTCTCCACATAAACCTGAGGAACACGGTCGTTTGTTGTGGGTAGAAGAAAATTGTAGTCGAATCCAATTTCCCTGGGCCCAGGCTTGAGTTCACCATTCCAATCCGGACCATCCGGACCCCCGAGGCCTAAATGCCATTTACCGATAACGGCAGTCTTATAGCCCACAGTGCTTAAAATGGAAGCGATCGTCTCAGTTCCCGGTTTGACAACTGCAGGGCTGTTCGGCGGCGCAATACCGGTGTTGGGGTGCCGGAATGCGTAGGTTCCAGTCAGGAAGGAATAACGGGTTGGCGTGCAGGTCGACGCAGAACAGTACCCACTCGTGAACATCTGTCCCTCAGCCGCCAGCTGGTCTATGTGTGGAGTGCGAAATGTATCCGCTCCATAGGCTGACACATCTCCGTAACCCATATCATCCGCCATGATGACAATGACATTTGGCTTCTCAGCAGAAAGAACGGGAATTCCGGCGAGAAAGATTAGGATAGAGAAGGCTGATGTGCAGGACGGACTCATTTTTGAGAAGGTATTTATTTTGCGTTTAAAGGACTTATGCCGCCAAAAACAGCACAACAGAGCTCTTGGTCCAGTCAAAAAAACGTCCGTGGGCCTTAAACTGGCGCCTCGCCTCATCGTATGGAAGCAGTTTCGCCATATTCACTCGAGTATTTCGTAGTCGCTCCAATACTCAAAAGACTGTCTCTACTTGGTCGTTTGGACCGCTCAAAAGTTGCTTTAGGAGATTTAGGTTCAGGAAGTCTAGTCGCCAAAGAAGCAAACACGCTCATGCTATTGAATCCCAAAACAGGCCTATTCACAGGACCTGCCAAGCAGAATTCGGCACGTCGGCCCATTGGAGCCGTTCAGGAACGACAAGGACAAGGAAGGCTTGCAGTTTTGGCACAAAGCAAGTCCTCTGCTTAGGGCTTGGTGTCCATTGAGCGGCTTATTTTTAACGTAAATACAATTTGCCATCTTTGCCCAACCGCTTAAACGTCAACTCCCTCGAATAGTAGATCCCCAATGGATGTTTCATATTACATCTCGGTCCCGTTTAACTTCAAACGAAGCCAAACTCCACTCCGTTACTCATCCTGTATCTTAAAAACTCCCCTATGTCAGATATTCAAGAAGCCCCTAAAGACGCCAAAGGAATCCTGAAACAACTCGGCCCTGGCCTAATCGTTTCTGCTAATATCGTCGGTTCCGGCGAATTAATCGTCACCACTAAGCTTGGGGCAGACGTCGGCTTTATTCTACTCTGGTTCATCATTTTGGGCTGTCTCATCAAGGTCTTCCTGCAAGTCGAGCTCGGTCGCTATACCCTCTCCAAGGGGAAGACCGCCCTCGAGGCCCTGAATTCTGTCCCAGGACCTAAGGCAGGCGTTTCCTGGCTGGTCTGGCTTTGGTTTCTGATGTTCGTAGCCACGTTCTTCCAGCTCTCCGGAATGGTGGGTGGAATCGCTCAAGTGGCGGGCTTAGCGGGATCATCGTTTTCCAATACCAGTCTCGCAATACTCATCACGGGCTCCTGTGCCATCCTGCTTTTTGTCGGGCGGTATTTATTTATAGAGAAATTCGCGACCTCGATGATCGCATTTTTCACGATCTTCACGATTTTCGCCGTCCTCTCGCTCTACTGGACGGACTATGGAATCACCGCTCAGAATATCCAGGAAGGACTGTCCTTTCGTTTGCCCGACCAGTTTGTCATAGCCTTCGCCGCCTTTGGAGTCATTGGAATCGGTGCCGCAGAATTAATCTACTACCCCTACTGGTGTCTGGAAAAAGGATACGCTCGGCATGTGGGTCCTGACGATGGGAGCGAAGCCTGGATCGAACGCGCTCGGGGCTGGATGCGGGTGCTCAAGTGGGATGCGTTTGTCTCGATGGTCATCTACACGGGCGCCACGGTCGCCTTCTACCTGCTTGGAGCGGCCGTTCTTAATGGAAAGAACATTGGCGTGACTAATGACAATCTCATGATCAATCTGTCCGAGTTGTACAGTACATCCTTCGGAGTAGTAGGATTATGGATATTTGTCATCGGTGCCTTTACGGTGCTATACTCCACCATTTTCATTGCTACAGCCTCCAACAGCCGCCTCGCTACCGATTTTTTCCATCTCCTTAAACTGGTAAAGATAGACTCGGAAGCAGACCGGATCCGCTGGACCAAAGTCGCTTGTGTCGCCCTTCCCGCCCTCTACTGCATCTTTTATCTTTCTGTCGGGAAACCCGTTACTCTCGTGACGATCGGAGCGGTGGCCCAAGCCCTTATGCTTCCCTTCCTGAGTTTCGCCGCCCTTTTTTTCCTCTATTACAAAACCCACGAAGCCTTACGGCCCCCGATTACATGGGTCGTGTTTCTTTGGACCTCAGCGGTATTGATGACAACGGTGGGCGTCTTCCAGCTGATGAAAGAAATCGAGAAACTCGGGTAAATATAGCGAGGGGATAACCAGGCCCATTAGAATACTCGAGGCGAAAGCTTCAGGGTAGTAGCGGTCAGTCGTTAGTCAAAAGGTGTTCGCAGGATCGGATTTTGCCAATCAACGTAAATCCCAACTCGGAATCAACGTATTCAATCCCAACCCTTCATCGCTTTTTCGTGGTTCCTATCTATGGGTCTCGCCTTCCCTCTTTCCGCCCAATGGGAGATCAACCAGTCGCAGGAAGCGAACCGGCTAGGTGCCTCGGTCTAGAGCGTCTCACCTACCGTTTCCAGGGCCGGGATTTCAGACTCACCGACGTGCACGGAAAAGTGGTACACGACATTATCGCGTAAGTTTTATCTATCTTACAGCAGACAGCTGGAGAAGAATTTCTGTATCCGCTTCGAATTAAAGCAGAGCTAACCACCAACTGAAGACTATCAGTCCCCAAGAAGTTAATAGCAGCGCTTTTTGATGGAGTGCGTTAAGTTTAGAGGGGATTGAAGTCCCAGCGATTCCAATGGCTAACACAGTGCCGAATGCAAAAGAGAGCACGTGCCCCATCACATCGGTGGGAAACTCCCCTCCTCCCATCCAGGCGAACAGGATACAGCCACCGAAAAAGGGTATCAGCCAGTCCCTGTTTTGCATGGGGTCTCGCGTTTTCAAAAACGTGCCCACTGGGAAACCGGCCAAAAGACCTAAAGCAGCGAAAACCGCGGTTGAGGCTCCCAGTGAGAAAAAGGGTTCGCCCAAGCGGATATAGCCGTTTGTCAAATTGGCAAAACTGGCCACCAGCACGATCAGAAACCAGGCGAGCCCGTTTCCCATGTATCGGCAACATAGGTACGTGAAAAGCGCGATGCCTAATAGATTCCCTGCGAGGTGGGCAAGATCGGCGTGGACCGTAATTGCGGTAACGATTCGCCACCACTCGCCGTTCTGGAAAACGCCTTCACTGCTATTCATCCCTACATCTTTTAATCCCGGAATCGCTTTTTGGGCGGTAAACATGCCCAGTAAGGACATGGCGAAAATGACCGTAGGCGTTTTTCGGGTGGAATGATTGGGAAGATCAATCGAAACGGGTGGCCAAAATCGATTCTTCAACTGAGCAATGTCGACCTCGCGCCGTAATGTCTCAGCGTGCTTCGGCAATACCGCTAAGGCATATAGGTCCTCGACCGGATAGACCCAATAGTGGTGCCCCGCAGCGAGAACCGCCAGGCCCGCTTCATGGGCCAGACGGACGGATTTGTAGGTTCCGATGACAACAAAATCACCCTCCTCCGCTATCTCATTCTGCGAATTTGCCGTGCCCAAGCTCCGCAGCATGGAGACCACCCGATGAAAACGTAAAGCAGATTCCTACTAAGGACTCGGACTAGCTTGCGATCTCTTAGTATTGAAAACAGTTCGTTAAGTGTTCATTTACCGTACCGACCTCCCGCATAAAGGCATAGACGATGGTGGGACCGACAAAGTTGAACCCTTCATTCTTCAGTGCTTTGCTCATTGCCTGGGCTTCCGGTGAAGTCGTCGGCATCTGATACATTTTATCAAAAGCGTTCTGAATCGGCTTACCTTCTACAAAGCTCTATAGATACTCGGAGAAATCAACCCCTCGATGCTTCATGCGTAGGTAGGCCTGTGCATTCTGGGGGCACTTTTAACCTTAAGCCGATTCCGAACGATGCCGGGTTCCTGCAGGAGCGCTTCGAGCTTTTTGTCAGAATAGCGGGCCATTTTCAACGGATCAAATCCATCAAAAGCCTGAAGGTAATGGTCGCGTTTCCGCAATATAGTTATCCAGGACAGCCCGGCCTGAGCCCAGTCAAGGATCAACTTTCCAATTAAGGCCTTGGAGTTGTATTCGGGGATTCCCCATTCCGTGTCGTGATACTTCACATACAATGGGTCGTCACCGCAGCAGGAACATCGTATCGTCTTCATTTTGAGCGGGCCATACCACCTTTTCAGCGGCGCACTAACGAGTGAGCCCTCCGCAACTCACATGCCAAGGCCAGCAGATTTTACGTTTCAATATTGATTGCCATCACTTGAGTCTCCATCTATTTCGGGATCGTGTCATTGCCTCGCATTCACAGTCTTAAGCGTCCTGCCATTGAGAGAATGCTGCTCATCCACAAAGCACTGCAGCGAGGCGGGTTCCCCAATTGCAGCCAGTTGGCAGCCGAGCTGGAAGTGAGTACCAAGACGATCAGCCGCGATATCGATTTCATGCGGGACCGGATGCTGATGCCTATCGAGTATGAAGCCTCGGAACACGGGTATTGCTACACGCACGAAGTTGAAAGCCTCCCGACAATCGATATCTCCGAAGGGGAACTGCTGGCCTTGAGCGTCGCCCAAAAAGCGTTGGACCACTATAAGGGAACCCCCTTTGAGAAGCCGTTGGCCAACGCTTTCAACAAACTCTCCGCCAGCCTGCCCGATACCATAACCGCCAATTTAACCGAACTCAGCGATACGATTTCGTTCAAGCACGGTCAACTTTCCAAACTGGATGAAGATACTTTGAAAATTGCAATAAAAAGTGCTTTGGAGAAACGCGTATTGAGATTTCATTACAAAAAGCCCGGGGAAGGATCCCTCGAAAAGAGAGTCGTAAATCCCTACCATATTACCAACTACCTAGGGAAATGGTATCTCCTTGCGTGGGACCATGCTCGCAAAGCGATGCGTACCTTCCTGTTGGCCCGGGCCTTCCAATTAGAGTTCGGCAAAGAGACCTTCGAGGTTCCGCTCGAATTCTCCGTCGACGACTATCTCTGGACTAGTTTTGGAATTTGGTCGCCAACCGGAAATCACAAAGTGGCGATCCGTATTCAGCCGGGCCTCGCGGAATATGTATCGGAGAACATCTGGCACCCTTCGCAGAAGATTGAATCCAACGACAACGGCAGCGTAATCGTCCATTTCAAATTAGGCGGCCTTGAGGAAGTCGCTCGATGGATCCTAAGCTGGGGCAATCAAGCCGAAGCACTAGCACCCAAAACTCTACGCTCCCTACTCAAGCACCAAGCCAAGTCTATTGTCGATCTGTACTCGTAGTTTGCGAACCGATAGCGACGAACTCCGACCGCAGGGAGTCCGACAGCTATTCGCCGGAGATGGAATAATTAAGTCGTCCCGACCATTCATTTTCCCTTTCTGCTTCAGGTGGGGTGAGGGAATCCCTTTCCCGCCGCGTCGGTCCAATTACTTGAATCATTCTGTTACGCCGCGACTGGCGAGCCCTAGAAGGCAGTTCTACTCAGGCTTAAGCACTAATCTACTTAAGACTCTCTAATCATCAATCGCCTGGAACACCAGTCGACGGAATTTCCAACCCGTCGTATCGGGGTTAATCGTATTTCTCGTCTGTTTGAGAATGATCCCGATTACTTGTTCTTCAGGATCTGCAAAGTACTGGGAATTGAAATAGCCGCCCCAATTGAAAGTGCCCTCGCTACCGAGTCCGCCCTTTGCAACACCGCGTCCATCAAGCACACTGAATGCCAGACCATGGTAGCTGGTGTCACTCCCCATGTCGATTTGGTTAGCCATAATGGTATCGATGGTAGTCCGGCTGAGAAAACGGATTCCATTGATTTCCCCACCATTCAAATACATCTGCAAAAAGGTGGCGTAATCGAGGGCCGTACTAGACAAGCCGGCTCCTCCGCTAAAGTAGGTCTTTGCACCTTTCACTGGGAAGTCGGCATCGTAATAGCCTTCTACACCATTGAACTTAATCCACTGTTCGTTTTTGCCCTCGTGGGCCGCCACTAGACGATGAGCCTTGTCATCGGTAAGATAGAAGTATGTATCGTCCATTCCTAGCGGCTCGAAAAGGCGTTCTTTCAGAAACAGGTCGAAGGGCATTCCGGAAAGCACCTCGATCAAGTAGCCCGCTACATCCAATCCGAGTGAATACCGGTACCTTTCACCCGGTTCGAACACCAAAGGTAGTGTCGCCAGCGTTTTGATATTGTGGGCCAAGAGAATCGGATATGTCGTCCAGGCATCCACGATGCCCGCTTCCCTGTAGATCGCTTTGATCCCCTCGTTGCGGTCGATCAGACCGTACCCCAATCCAGAGCTGTGCGTGAGCAAATGGCGTATCCGAATTTCGTTCTTGGCCGGGGTGGTGGTGTAACTTCCATCTGACTCGTTGTAAGTATCTAATAATTCGGGATTACTAAACTCTGGTATGTACTTCGAAACTGGGTCGTCCAGTTTGAAACTCCCCTCTTCCCACAGCATCATGAGCGCGGTTGAGGTAATCGCTTTGGTTTGGGACGCGATTCGGAAGATGTCGTTACTTTCCATCTTTCGGTCCGATTCAATATTCGCCGTTCCAAATGCTTTATGATATACGACCTTTCCCCTACGCGAGACCAGCGCCACCAGTCCTGGTATCTCCTCGTTAACAATCGCTTCTTCGGCCATCTTGTCGATGTGGGCGAGCCGTTCCGATGACATCCCAACGGATCGCGAGGAGGCCTTAGCTAGCTGCGGCGATCTTTGACCAGACGGCGTCTGGGCAACCAGGGGGAGGAATAATAGAATCGAAAGGATTAGAAAACGAAGTATCATAGAATACACCCTTGCCGTCTCACAGGATCGAGTCAATGCAACGAGGGCGGCCTATTTCATCGAGTAAGAGCAATCCCTCAAAGCGAATCAGATTTTAAAGGAGCCACTAACATGTTCGAGACTTTTTGCAAAAATGATTCGCTTGAGTTCAAAACCTATCTAACGGCTCACTCATACTTTACCAAGTAGGCTTGATCGACCAACCGGTAACAGTAATCGAACCTGTAGAGGATTTTCAGGATGCTCCTCGCCCCACTGATGACAACAAGAGCCCAGCGACGATTCTGGAACTGGGGTAGGCATCTGCACAGTGGTTGTCAAATCAGTCGACGGATCGTTTGGTGAGGTCCTCGTCGAGGACTACGAGATCGAAGAAGAAGGAGAATCGAGGTTAAAGATACACCGCTTTGGCAGATAAACCACTAATGGGAATAGGCATGCGGCTCTCTCAAATCCTCGCCAGAATTTGCAAAGGACCGAAGGAAGCGGAAACCATCGATCAACAGTCAATTTGGCGAAATTCAGATTTCCGCCGCTTGGATTAAGCGCTCTCGAGCACTTTCAAATTGACGTCTTCGACCATGCCTTCGACCCGCTCCCGAAAAGCCAGCATATGCGGCGCTACCAAATGCGCTTTCAGATCCTCTAGCGTGCTCCACTTTTCAATAACGGTGACTACGTTTTCGTCCAGACTCTGCCCCGGAAGATCAGCATCAATATCTACGGCTGGCGCGTATCGGATACAGCCTTCTTCTTCCAAAACGGCTGGAATATTCGATTTGAATATTGTTATGAAGTCGGCCCTCTGGTCCTTTTTCACTCGGATCGATGCAATGACATTTACCATCCCGAATACTTCTTTGACCCAGAGAGATCTACGCAATGCTTCTCTGAAGAATAGCGATAATTGACTTAAATTTCGCGAACTTAATTAAGAGCTCCCTAATCTTTGAGGAAGGCCCAATCGGCTAATCCAGCGACAATGGAGCAAAGCCCCATGATATCAAACCAGGTGGCGTCTTTTTTCACCCCCCAGTTTTTCGATATATTACGTATCCAGGGTAGTAGGTTCCGAATACGGAATTGATTGAGGAATTCCTCGGAATTCAAATCGCTCGTTCTTTTTTCAAATGAGGAACCAACTCATGCTAATCACTGAATTCATCTTTTAGGCTCTTATTCGTTATTTCTTTTCTAGAATACTTAAATTTTTTACCATGCTTTAGAGCTTTTTCACTAACTCTTTTTCTCCATAATTTGAATGAGTTAAGCTTAAGAGCTCCTCGCATAATTTTAATAACTTCAGATTCTGTTTTTCCAGTTCTTTTTTCTATTTCCTCAAACGTGATCCGATCGGCCCAAGCTGCCCAAATGATCCAACTTGGATCATTTACATTCGGTTCTGGATTTTTTACCTTCGTTAAAGGTCTGTCGCCTCGTTTTTTCACTAAATAAAAGTGATACTGATAGTAATTTAATTTTCAAGTACGAGCTACATTACATACCTCGCATCTTTGGGTACTTCTGATACAAATTATAAACTGCACACCAGAAAAATTTTGCTACTAAAGAACCTATTTTACTTTTTACCTTCTAGATGCAATCTCTCTGGCCTGTCGCCGACATTCTTTTTCTATTGGTCGGATACTCAAACTCTGAAAAATCTGGGAGCTGATGAGTAAAACCCGAAGCAAGTTCAATTTCCCAAGTAAGGTTTGTCCCGTTTGCCAAAGGCCTTTCAACTGGCGGAAGAAATGGGAACGATGCTGGGAAGAGGTCGTCTATTGCTCAAAGAGATGTAGCCGAAATCGGAAGGAAAGATAAAGACGCCTGTCACGTAAATTAACAATTCAAATTACAACGTTAGTAATTGACGCCCTTACGCACTTGCCGTTTCGAAAGACAGCCTCCAGTCGTTATAGTGGCAGTGGACGATTGGCAAGTAAGCGCTTCTGATATTGAAGCTTTGAATACGGTGATGGCTTCCGTTGGAGCATTCCCTTTGGTGCCTAGAGCCGAAGTCTATGGTCGCCCCTCGGAAGAATTGTTCAATTCCACCGAAGGCCTGGGCGTGGTGGTGTACGACCATTTCCAAAGAAAATAACCACTTGTAATTTGATTTAAGTAACAAGTGTCGCGTAGCAGATTAGAAACTCGTAAGCGGGACGGACCTCCTAATTGTTTTGTGGCGAACTCGCTCCGTGTTAGCAAGCCTACGGATCTGCGGAGCCGCTGCTTGTTGTAATAGTCGCGGCAATCCGAGAAGACGACCCACGATTCGCTTAGCTCGTATATCAGCTCGCGGCTCAGGCACTCCTCCATCAGGCGGCTGTTGAACCTCTCGGCGTATTCGCCATGCTAGAGGCATCCGGGATCTACCTAGAGAATTTTGATTTCGTTGCCCTTCAGCCATCGCTGCATAGCCTTGGCCATGATCTCGGGCCCGTTGTCAGAGCGGATGCATTCGGGTGCCCCACACTCTCGTATCGCCTTTTGCAGCAGGGCCAGCACGTTGAAGACCCTGACGATCTCCCGCAGAATGCTGATTATCTGCTCGGTAGTGCGTCGCTTCTTCGTCGTCGATGATCTTCCTTTCTTTGGTCGTCGAAAATCATCTCATCTAATGTAGGCTAGTTTACGGAGGCCTAGCTAGCCCGACTTTAATTTTGAAAGAATCGCCAGAATATTCTCCGTATACTCGATTGGCGAAGAAAGCGTTTTCTCCGTCGGGCGACATATTTTCTATCCGTAGAACGGGTATGGATTTATTGAACCGTGCTTACTTGGAGCCGGCTATCTCAGCCTCGAAAGATTTCGCCTTCTAGCAGAACACTGTTGCCAGCATTCCAAAAATGAGAGCAGGCATGCCGGCCAAGAAAAGGATTGTGAACCACTGCCGATTTCTTTCGAAGGCGGTAGACTTCCGTTCCTTCGCCAGCTTAGGGGTCTCGATGCCTTGCGGGTCAGCTCGAACGGCCAGGCTGCCACCACTACCAAGATAGAGAAGCCCATAGCGGACATAAGAACCACAAATCTACAGTCCCACAACTCTATACCAAACTCCTCGAAAGTCGCGTTAGCAACCAGAATGACCAGTCAAACACCAGGTAAACCATCGCAACGCCCACGAAATGCTTGCACTTAAGATCAGCCCAAAACGCGGAGAATACCACCTACGGTGAGGTACTAGAATCCGACGGCTCGCATCAAGTTCAGGGGGCTGGGCTAGGCTATTTATCCAAGGGGGCTAGTGCTTGGGGAATAAGGCTAAAAAAACCCTAATAACACAGCATCAACCCCCTAGAGGTACAGGCTCCAATAGAGGGCCTGCGGGCTTACACCTCCCTAGCCGTGTTCGATTCCGATCTAGAGTCGATTTAAAGCTCCGAAATCGTCATTTTGACCAGCAGCGCCTTGGCGTATCTCGAAAAACCTGTCGAAGGGTACCTTTAGGTATTCACTTAACGTCAAGCCATTGAGAGGCTTGTTCAGGCCTATGAACCAGTGGACGGATGGATCGATATCAAAAAACCACTCAGTGTTTATTCGATTAACAGAGATTCTGCTTGAAACTGCATCGTGCATCGCAAATCTCTCCCTCCTTTCGTTTCCGCATTGGCGGCAAACGCAAAAGGCGTGGTAGCCAAGTGGTAAGGCCGAGCTCTGCAAAAGCTCTATCGCGGGTTCGATTCCCGCCCACGCCTCCAATTTAAGTTGCTGCAGTTCAATAACTTATAGAATTATATCTGTTGTTATAAATCATTTCCTGCCCCTTTCCTGCCAAAAATGCTTGAAGCTTAGCAGGAAGTAGCCTTTATCCTGCACATGGCTGCAGCAGGTGACAAAGTACTTTTTAGATGGGAGCACCCCAAGAAATCGGGTATCTGGATACGAGCGTTTTCATACACTCAGAGATTAATGATTTGTCAGGATCTGGTACTGACGTAGCGATCTATGATGATATGGTTTCATTGGTTTACCTTTTGGGTTTGACTGATGATGGCATTATATTCGAAGGCCCAAATGCCACTTTTGATGGCCACACAAAAGGCTTCATAGACAGTGACAGTGAGGAGCAAGCGCAGTGGGTGGCTTTCGGCTTTGATATATGTGATATTGTAACTGATTGCGTAGGGAGTGATAGCGATGTTATGATGGGATATTCATCCTTACCCGCACATCCAATTTATCAAGAACGTAAGGAAGATGGCTTCGACGATACTGGAGCATTTCTCGTCCGTGCAACCTCCGTCCCAGACACAGGCTCATCAGCCGTCCCCGACACAGGGTCCACAGCAGCGCTTTTTGGAGTGGGTGTTGCGGCCCTAGCCTTTGCTAGGCGCAGGCTGGGATAAGAATAGCTTCAAAAGCCCTTTAAGGGACAATTTTTTCTGGGGGCAGCTAGTCTAGGTTTCTTCATTACCGCCGAGACACCTTCAGTTATTAGCCCTTTCTATGCCTAAACGCAGTTTTGTTTAACGGCTACGGCTAGGACCCAGATCCTGGTAACGTCTGGAAAGAGCGAACAACACGAGCGATGTTAAAAACATCTGCAATTGTAGCTCTTAAACGCTTCGCTGCAGACCGCTCTTTTTAACCATTGCCTTGCGAAGGTTTTGATCCATATAACCCGCCCAAGATGGCGTGCAAAGTATTTACGATTGCGAATCAAAAAGGGGGTGTCGGCAAGACCACTACGGCCGTTAATTTGTCCGCTGCCCTGGGGGATCAAGGCGTTGAGACGCTTCTAATTGACCTGGATCCGCAAGCGAACGCCACCAGCGGTCTGGGCTTCGAGAAGGAGGAAGGTCGCAGTGTTTATGCCGCTATCATGGAGGACGGTGACGCGGCGGAAATGATCATTAAGACGGGCCGCAAGCGGCTGAGCTTGTTGCCCTCCGAAGTCGATCTAGCGGCGGCGGAAATCGAGCTTTCCCAGAAAGAGAACTATCTCGGCCAGCTAACGCTCGCTATCCAGCCGATCATCGATTCCGGAAAATACCAAGCGATCATCATCGACTGCCCCCCTGCCCTCGGGATGCTCTCGATGAACAGTCTCGCTTCCGCGGACTACCTACTGGTGGCCTTGCAGTGCGAGTACCTCGCCCTCGAAGGCTTGGGCCAGATTTTGAGCGTGGTCGACCGGCTACATGAAGCGGGGGTCAATGATCGCCTTCAAATTGGCGGAATCATCATGACCATGTTCGACATTCGAACCAAACTTTCGCGGGAGGTCGTAGAGGAGGTTCGCACAAACTTGCCGGACCAGGTTTTTGATACGGTAATTCCTCGCACTGTCCGCATCAGTGAAGCCCCTTCCTTTGGGCAAACCATCTTTGAATACGACAAGCTGAATCCGGGCTCGATGGCATACCGGAATCTGGCCAAGGAACTAATCAAACGGTTCGATTTGAAATAGGAAGCATTTTAGATTATCAGACCCTTTTCTAGGTTCACCTGTAGGCAAATTAAATGGTAGGCTCCAAACTGAAAGGTTTTTTCAAGACTCGTTCTAAGCCGCCTCGCCTCAAAACCGACGATGGCGATCTCGGTGCGGAAATGCCAAAAGCGTCGATTAAGAAAATTGAAAAAGTCCTCGGATACACCTTTAAGAACAAGAACTTGCTGGTCAAGAGCCTCACGCATCCATCGTTTCTCCTTCGCTCGAGTGACCAGATTAACAATAACCAGCGGCTCGAGTTTCTCGGCGACGCTGTGATTCAACTCGCCTTGACGGAAGCCCTGTACGGGAAGTATCCCGACGCCCGCGAAGGTGAGTTGACCAAGGCCAGATCGGGCTATGCCCGTGGAGACTACATGGCCCAAGTCGCCCGTCGACTGGAACTGGACAAATACTTGCTTCTCAAGGAACGGGATCGCAATGCGGGTATCGGAAAGAAGGATTCAGCTTTGGGCGATGCCTTCGAATCGGTAATCGGAGCTGTCTACCTAGATAGCGACTGGGGAACCGCTCGCACTTTGATTCTCAAACTCTATGAAAACTTGTCAGAAAGCCCCGTCGAGAAAGGCGTGATTTCGAATCCTAAAGGCGTATTACAAGAAATGATACAGCCCAAATTGGGGAACAATGCTCTTCGCTACGAAACTACTGCTCAGGAAGGCGATCCGCACGAGCGGGTCTTTGAGGTCACCGTTTTTTGCAATGACAAGAAATTGGGTATGGGGAAAGGCCGCAACAAAAAGGAAGCGGCGGAAGCGGCGGCGACCAAGGCCATCGCGAAATACAAGAAAGAGAAATGAGGGGACCTGAAATGGCCTTGCTTCCCTCCTCCGCTCAGAGCTTCGAGCGTTGCATCGGCACTAGTTCGGAGGCGCTATGCCCCATTCTGGAGGACTGGGTACAGAGGCAGGCAGCGCCACTATGTGTGATCGTCGCCAAAACTGAGAGAATGGCTGAACAATGGGCATCGGACTTAGCACTGTTTCATCTCCACGCGCGGGGTTCCTCCGCAACCAATGAAATCCATCATTTCCCAGAGTTCAATGAATCTTCTGACGAGGGATCCGCCCTATTCGAATCGGGCAGCGATCGCATAGCCGTGCTAAATTCAATCCGCAAAGAGGCCGGGGAAAAGAAACGCATCGTTGTATCCACGTTAACCGCCCTCTCTCAACCCGTCCCGGATCCGGTGGCAATGGCTGACCGACAAATAGAGCTACCTGAAGGGATTGAGTATGAATTCGCGAAACTGGTCGCGGATCTGGAAAAGCTCGACTATGATCACGAAGGGCTATGCGAAGCCCCGGGGCAATTCGCGCGTCGTGGTGGGCTCATTGACGTGTATCCGGTTACTGAAGATAAGCCCTTTCGCATCGATTTTTTCGGGGACGAGATAGAGTCGATTAAAACCCTCGATCCCGTAACCCAACGATCCGGGGAATCGGTCAGCTCCATTTCTATCGCCGCCTCCCCCCGACTGGAACTAGAAGAGTCTAAAGCGGGGATTCTCGAATACTTGCCAAAGGCGGTCAGTTGGGGGTTGGTGGAACCAGAGGAACTCCTCGAAAATCTCGATTCAAACCTTGAATCGGACGGATCGAGAAGCGAGGGACTATTTTGGAGGAATCTCCAGATTGCCCGTACATCCAGCGGGGACCACTGGACGACCTTCTCAGACTTGGACTTGAGCACAGAAGAAAGGACTGGAACCACAAGAGTCTATGAGGCAGAGTCACTCGAATTCTATCGATCCTACCCAGATGAGTCATTGCTTGCCGACGAGCGTCTAGCCGACGAGCAATCCGCGCGTCTTCGCTTTCTCGAGCAAATCCGGGATTGGGAAAAGAAAGGCGAGCGGATCATCTTTATCCTTCCCAATGCGAGCGACGAGAGGCGGATCAAAGATATATCGGCCGGATCGGAGTTGCTCAAGGGACTGAATCCCCTGTTTTGGAAGGGAGATGTCAATGAGGGCTTTCGTATCCACTTCCGTGAGAATCTCGATTTTTTAAGCTGGCCGATATTGAAAGGTAGCAAAGGAGCCGTATTTGTAACGGAGACAGAGTTGTTCGGAAGACGTCGGAACCGAAAGGTATTGGGGCGAAATAAAGCCCTAGTCGCTCAGTCTCAAGTCGATCAGCTTCTCGACTTCGCTGAGCTGGTAGATGGGGAGTTCGTGGTCCACCTGCAGCACGGGATCGCCGTCTATCGCGGTATTTCGAAGGTGGATATTGGAGGACAGCTCCGGGAGGCACTGACGCTTGAATTTGAGGACGAGATTCTTCTCCACGTTCCACTGCAGCAATCACACCTGGTCAGTCGCTACGTTGGGATTACAAAAACACGCCCAAGATTAGGCAAACTGGGATCCAATCGCTGGTCGAAAACGCGTGAAGCTGCGGAACGAGCGACCTTGGACTTGGCGGCTCAACTGCTGCAAATTCAAGCCAAGCGGGACTTAAGTGAAGGAATGGCATTCTCGCCAGATAATGAGTGGCAACGGGAATTTGAGAGAGCTTTCCCCTTCAATGAAACTCCAGATCAGATGAAGGCGATTCTTGCTTCGAAAGAAGACATGGAGAAATCCAAGCCAATGGATCGTCTGGTGTGTGGAGATGTCGGATACGGTAAAACAGAAGTAGCCATAAGAGCCGCTTTCAAGGCGGTTATGGATGGAAAACAGGTGGCGATCCTTGTCCCGACCACGATCCTCGCCCAGCAGCACTTCCTGAATTTTAGAGATCGCATGGCAGGCTACCCGATTGTGGTAGAACTTGTGAGCCGGTTTCGCCGACCCAAGGAAATCAAGCAAATCCTGCAGGCGACGAAACAAGGCAGCGTAGACATTCTAATCGGTACCCACCGGCTCATTCAGAAAGACGTTTTCTTCAAAAATCTCGGACTGGTGGTGGTAGACGAGGAGCAGCGATTTGGGGTGAAGCACAAGGAGCGCTTCAAGCAATGGAGGGAAACGATCGACATTCTGACCTTGTCCGCTACCCCGATTCCGAGGACATTGTACATGGCCCTTACGGGTGCCAGGGAATTGAGCGTCATTGAGACGGCCCCTCTGGAGAGAAAACCCATCCAGACGATCGTCAAGAGCTATGACGAAAAGCTGGTGGTAGACGTCATCCGCAAAGAGATCGCCCGTGGAGGACAGGTGTTCTATCTACATAATCGGGTCCAAACTATAGATACAGTAACACTCGGGTTGCAGCAAATGATGCCAGAAATTTCGTTTGGCATCGGACATGGGCAAATGGATGAAAAGGCTCTTGAGAAAGTGATGATCGATTTTGTTGACCAGCGCTATCAAGTCCTAGTCTGCACTACCATCATCGAGTCCGGTCTCGATATTCCCAATTGCAACACCATCATCATCGAAGGTGCGGATCGATTTGGTCTCGGCCAGCTGTATCAAATCCGAGGTCGAGTTGGGCGGTTCAAGCGCCAGGCTTACGCCTACCTCCTCCTCCACAAGCATTCACGCATCATGGATATCGCCCGAAAACGGTTGAAGGCCATTCGCCAGCACAATCAGTTGGGAGCGGGCTTTAGGATCGCGATGCGGGATCTCGAGCTCCGAGGGGCAGGAAACTTGCTCGGGTCCGAACAAAGCGGCCACATCGTAGGGATCGGGTTTGAACTCTACTGCCAGCTCTTAAAACAAAGCATCGCGAGGCTAAAGGGCGATGAGACCGCCCACACGATTCGTGCGAACGTGAAGCTAGACTTCATTTACCAAGGTGAAGGAAAAGCCGAGTCCACTAACCGTTACGAAGACGGCTACACGGTCCTAAAGCGACTCGACCTAAAGGAAGACGAATGCGAGCCCATGCAAGCACACCTACCATCCAGCTATCTCGAAGAAACCAGACTACGAATCGACCAGTACCGGAGGCTTGCTATGGCGGAAACCCCCGATCGGATTCGCGAACTAACGGAAGATATGCTGGATCGGTTCGGCCCTCACCCTCCTGAAGTTGAGGCCTTGCTTCGCCTGGCGGAGATCCGGGTTCTAGCGGAACAAAAAGGCATTCTTTCAGTCGAAGCTCAGGGCAACCGGCTAAAATGCCGTCTGAACCGACCCGGTTCCGACGTATTCATCAAGCTGGGAAGCCGATTTCCGCGCCTAAGTTCAAAAAACGCACTTAAACGCTTGCATGAGATTATTGTGTTCTTGAGAAATCATCGAAGAAATGCATAGTTATTCATTTATTGTCTTTTTCCTACAATGATTCGCCACGTATCCATCGCCTTAATTTGCCTTTCGGCCACCCCAGTCTTCTCCCAAATCAGCGAGGAAGACGCGGCTAACATGGTCAATGCCCGCTATGCTAATGGAATAGCAGCCATCGTTGAAGAGGAGATTATAACTGCGGATGACGTGCGGCGGCAAATCATGCCTTACATTCCGCAAATCCAAGCGGATTCAAAAGGCGACCCCGTTGAGTTCAACCAGCTTTTAGACGAAGCGGAAGACCAAGTCATCCAAACGCTCACGGATAACGTGTTGATCGTGAAGCAGTTTTACGAGGACAAGGGACAGATACCCAGCAGTTACGTCCGGAATGAGGTCGACGAGCGTATTATCGAGCAATTCGATGGGGATCGATCCAATTTTTTAGCTTACCTCCAATCGATAGGCAAAACCCCTGACGAATATGATATAGAGATTCGTGACGAAATGATCGTGGGTTTTATGCGTCAGAAGATGACCAAGTCCGAGAGTTTCGTTAGTCCCGTGAGAGTAGAAGAGTTCTACAATGAAAACAAGGAAGCTTTCTTCGAGCCGGAGTCCGTGCATTTGCGGCTGATCATCCTGGCAGCCCTCGCTGATGAGGATCCCGGGCTTTTGGAACAAACTGGCGAGGAAATCATAAAGCAGCTCGATGACGGGGTTGATTTTGCCGAACTCGCAAAAAAATACAGTCAGGACTCCAAAAAAGACAAAGGCGGCGACTGGGGATGGGTTGAACGCAAGGCGCTGATTCCCGAACTCGCGGAGGTCGCTTTCAGTCTGAAGCCCAGTGAATACTCCCAGCCTATCAAGCTGAAAAACAAGATTTTCCTCCTTTACGCCCAAGACCGCAGAGACAATGGATACACGCCTTTGACAGAGGTTCGCGACAACATTGCGAGTATGCTCGTTTCTCAGATGGCACAAGAAGAGCAGGATCGTCAGCTGGCACGGTTGCGGCGCGACGGATACGTGCGCCGGTTCAACTAAGGTGCTATTGGGCGGTTTCTATGGAAAGTAGCCCAGTGCTTCGGCCTGAGCGCTAAGTTTCCGCTATTCGCTCAGGCTGAAGTGCTGCGCTACTTTTTTACTCCCTAAGAACCGGCGACCACGGGTCCAATTGGCTTGCCGTGATGCGAATGTATTCTCACGCTAATGTTCAGTCGCTTTTCAACATAATACCAACTCACAGAGCCGCTCCGTCACTCTTGCGACAGTGACCAGAGCGTGTTTCGAATACCCCATTCTCCTCGTCTATGCCTGCGCACTCTAAACTGATGGAGATCGCCGAAGCCGAGCGACCTCAAGAGCGTCTCGAACGCCTGGGGGCGTCCGCCCTGAGCGACGTAGAACTGATTGCCATGATTCTGCGCAGCGGAAGCAAAGGGCACAACGTGCTCAACGTGGCAGGATCTTTGTTGAATGACGCGGGCTCGCTGTCCCAATTGATCCACTGGAGCGATGGCGAGTTCGTGAAATTCAAAGGTATCGGAAAAGTGAAAGCTCTTCAACTCGTGGTTGTCATTGAAATCTGTCGACGCATTCTTGCCAGCGAGGAAGAGGATATTCCTATTCTCGATGATCCGAAACGTGTATTCAAATACATGCGATCGCGAACGATTGGACTCGGGGTTGAAAAGTTTTGGACGCTTTGCCTCAATCGGAAGAACCGTTTGCTGCGCGTTTGCGAAGCTACTTCTGGAACGGCCAGCAATAGCCTCGTTCACCCACGAGAGGTTTTCCGGGAAGCGATTCGGTTTGGCGCCAGTGCGGTCATCTGCGTCCACAACCACCCAAGCGGGGACCCCTCTCCCAGCGCAGCGGATATCAAGGTAACACGCCAATTGAGAGACGCCTCTAACGTTTTGGGAATTCCCATATTGGATCACGTTATTGCCGGAAGCCCCAAAACCGATCCATCTGGATTAGGTTGGTACAGCTTTCAAGAGAGCAGGATGTTGTAGATAGAAAATCGGTAGTGATTACTATCTCTCGTCGGCTGCAGTATTCCAGAAAGGACGGCGGGCCCGGTTGACTAGGGATAGTCAGCCCTACCTGCTGATGACAATGATTGACTGTGCTCAATCGAAACAGGATTGGTTTTCGATCCTCTCAAAGTCCTTCGAACTCTCGCTTCGCGAGCCCCATCTCCGCTCCGCTTCGGCGAGCCTTTTCGGATCTCATCCTGTTCCTGCGGAGTCTACCCAGAATCGGACAGCTTTGTTCTAGAAGGCGTGCTATCCGTAGCCTCCGCGAATGATGGTGGTAGGAACAGGATTCGAACCTGTGTAGGGTTGCCCCAGGAGATTTACAGTCTCCCCTCGTTGGCCACTTGAGTATCCTACCGTAGCCCTTAAAAGGGCGACTAGAGTTATGCATTTAAAACAAAGATCAAGGGCTTTTTTCGAAAATGAAAGACCTATTCCACAAGTGCTCGACACCCTCTATCAGTGCGAGCCACTTCCCGTCTTTGTGAGATGGGCTCGACCCTCTTCCCGATCTAACTCCGCCAACTCGGATTGTCTCGGAGTTTAAGAGGGCCGAATTCAATAATCGCTCGACACCGAATTGGGGTATGAAACACTCGCGGGCTTTCGTATGGACGCTGCCCTATTTGACTACGAACTACCACCTGACCGGATCGCCCAAGAACCGCTTCCGGCTCGTGACGAGTCCCGCCTTCTTGTAGTACATCGGTCTAGCCAGACGATTGAACATCGAAAGTTCCGGGACCTACTGGACTATACTAAACCCACGGACTTGTTTTTTCGAAATACCGCCAAAGTGCTTCCCGCCCGAATCTTCGCCCGTCGACCAACGGGAGGCCGAGTCGAATGCCTGCTTCTTCGTCCTGCAGGAAAGGCCTCATCAGATTCGAACAAGACTTCAAATGAGCAATGGTGGTGTCTCCTAAAGCCGGGAAAAAAACTTCCTGAGGGTGCCGTTTTTTCCGTTGAAAACGAATTGGATGCCACCGTGCTTGAGAAAAATGCACAGGCTGAGTATCGCGTGAGTTTCAGCATGAAAAATGAGGGATCCGTCGCAAGCATGGCCGAGAATCTTGGCAAAATGCCGCTCCCCCCCTACATCGATCGGGAAAAGAATGATCCAAGGGACCGATCCGACAGAGACCGATATCAGACAGTCTATGCAAAGTCCGAAAAGACGGTCGCCGCAGCGGCCCCTACCGCCGGCCTGCACTTTACGCCGGCACTCGTCAAATCGATAGAGGGCCTGGGAGGTCAATTCCACGACCTTACACTGCACGTCGGAATGGGAACGTTCAAACCACTGGACGAAGGCTCCGTTGAGTCCCACCAGATCCATCGGGAGATCTATGAGATCCCGGAATCCGCTCAAAAAGCCTTGCGGGAGGCTCCAGAAGGGGGCGAGCGCCGCATTTGCATCGGGACCACGAGCGTGCGTAGCGTCGAGGATTACCTGCGAAAATGCGGCACGGTCCAAAGCCCTGTTTTCACAGGGGAAGCGGCCCTATTTCTCTATCCCCCATGCGCATTCCTAGGAGTCGATGCGCTTATCACAAATTTCCACCTGCCGAAATCGACTCTACTTTGCCTGGCCTCCGCCTTTCTTAAACCGGGTTCCACTGAAGGAATTGCTTGGTTAAAAGATATTTACAAAGAGGCCCTGGCCCACGACTATCGGTTTTTAAGCTACGGGGACGCGATGCTAATTCTCTGATTTTCGCACACCTTGACTAGACAATTCTTGAACGTTCGCCTATCTTAACCGTCAGAAATGCGGGGGAATCCGATTTCCAGACCAATGCCAGATTCAGAAGAAACCCAAAGCGCAATAGAAGACGCCACCTTCGATTTCACGATGGGCGACGCCCCCATCGCCATTTCAAAGCTGGAGAACCTGCTGGAATCGCATCCTGAGTGTTTCGCTGCCTGGCATGCCCTGTGCGAGATACGCTATTCCGAAAAACAATACGCAGAAGCGCTTCAGGCTGCCGAAAAGGCCCACGCCCTTGATCCAGACGACCTCTTTATCAACACTAGCCTTTCACGTATTTGGCTCGAGCTAGGCTCAAAGGAAAAGGCTGAGCATTTTGGAGCTCAGGCGAAAATAGCCGATTGGAAAGAACAGCTCAAGAATCCGGATCAGGCAAAAACCGGCTTGGATGTCACCGGATAAAGCCCAATTTCAGACGCGCCCTTTAACCTCGACTTTCAACTTCTCACTCACATATTCCGCCACTTTTCACGATTCAGGCCTATGGACATGAAATATGCTCTCGACTTTGAAAAGCCGCTTCGCGGTCTGATCAAGCAGCTTGATGCCCTGCATCAGTTGTCAGAAGAGAACCACATCGACGTATCGAACGAAATTAGCGCGATCGAGGCGAAAATCGAGCAAACCAAGCGTTCGATCTATTCGAACCTCTCGTCTTGGCAAAGGGTCCAGCTCGCCCGCCATCCCTTGCGGCCGTATTCTCTGGATTATGTGAACTCCATTTTCGAGGGCTTCCGGGAAATGCATGGGGATCGTCAATTCAGGGACGACAAATCGATTCTAGGCGGTACGGCATTCCTTGACGGCAAGGCTGTCATGATCATTGCCCAGCAAAAAGGCCGCAATACGAAGGAGAACATCCTCCGAAATTTCGGAATGCCGAATCCCGAAGGGTATCGTAAAGCACTGCGTCTCATGAAGCTGGCAGAGAAATTCGGCCTTCCCATCATCACATGGGTCGATACACCCGGGGCCTACCCTGGCGTGGGTTCGGAGGAACGCCATGTAGCGGAGGCCATTGCCGTCAATATCCGTGAGATGAGCCAGATGGAGGTGCCCATAGTCACAGTAGTGGTTGGCGAAGGCGGATCGGGTGGTGCTCTTGGTATCGCAGTCGGAGATCGGGTTCTGATCCTCGAAAACGCGTATTACTCCGTAATTTCACCGGAAAGCTGTTCTGCCATTCTATGGAAGGATCGTTCTCAGGCATCCAAAGCCGCCTCCGCATTGAGGTTAGGCGATCAGGCGCTTCTCAAGCGTCTAGGAGTCGTCGACGACGTCATCGAAGAACCCATGGGCGGGGCCCAAAACTCTCCAGAGGAAGCAGCGAATTCCGTGGGTAAAGCCGTTCGGAGCCACTTGGCCGAGCTCGTGAAACTCACGAAGGATCAGCTCCTGGAAAAGCGATACGCCCGTTATCGCACTCTTGGAGAGTTAAATGATGGGAAAGTAATCGACATTAACGAGGCCGCTTCCTGAGAGGAAATATAAAATCCCAGCAAACTTTTAGAGAAACTGCGAAACCTACTTGCCAGGGCTAAGCCTGGACTCCTTTATTTCGCCAAAAATCAACTTACGATGAGTGCAACCACAGACGTTAAGAAGCCTTCTCAAGCCACCCAAGAAGTGAATGGAGCCGACATCCTAGTCGAATCTCTGATCAGAGAAGGGGTCACCGACATTTTCGCCTATCCGGGAGGCGCATCCATGGAGATGCATCAGTCGCTCGCAAAAGCGAAGGACCGGATCCGCACGATTCTCCCCCGCCACGAGCAAGGCGGATCGTTCGCCGCTGAGGGATATGCACGAGCAACGGGCAAACCGGGAGTATGCATGGCGACTAGCGGTCCTGGGGCCACTAATCTGATGACGGCGATCGCGGACGCCTTTATGGACAGCACGCCCCTCGTCTGCATTACCGGCCAAGTTTATACGAAGTTCATCGGCAAAGCCGCATTCCAGGAAACTGATTTCTTTGGAATGACGCTTCCTGTGGTCAAGCACAGCTACTTGGTCATGGATATCAAGGACCTCGCTTACACGGTTAAAGAGGCTTTCAAAGTGGCCACTACGGGCCGACCCGGTCCTGTCGTTGTCGACATTCCCAAGGATGTTCAGCAGAATATGATCGTACCGGAATGGCCGGGAGAGATCACCCTTCTCGATTCCAAGCTGCCGACTTACGCCACGGATCGGCAGTTGAAGAATATTCTCCATCTCATTGAAGAGGCCAAACGCCCGATGGTTTACTATGGAGGTGGAATTGTCGCGGCCGAGGCGTACGATGAATTGGGAGCCTTTATTGAGAAAACAGGAGTACCTTGCTCGTCCACCCTGATGGGGGTCGGCGCCTTTCCTGAAACCCATCTGCTTTCAACCAAGTGGTTTGGGATGCATGGTTCCGCCTACGGAAATCTGGCGGTCCATAACTGCGACTTGCTACTCGCCTTCGGTGTCCGATTTGACGATCGCATCACTGGCGACGTATCCAAGTTTGCACCACAAGCTGAAATTGTCCATATTGACATAGATGCGTCTGAGCACAACAAGAACAAAATTGTGCATCACCCCATTACGGGAGATATCGCCCATGCCATGGGTCGGATGGTCGAGCTCATGGACCAGGCCGATTTCAAAAAGCCTGATTTTGGCCAATGGGTAGAGCAAATCCAAGACTGGAAGAAAGAGTTTCCTTTCTCCTACGAAGAGAGCCCTCATATTTTGGGTCAGGAAGCGATTCGGGTATTGTACGAACTTACCAATGGCGAAGCGATTATTTCAACAGGCGTCGGCCAGCACCAAATGTGGGCCGCTCAGTACTATGATTTCAAATATCCCCGCCACCATATATCGTCGCTAGGCCTTGGATCGATGGGATACGGGTACCCTGCTGCTCTTGGAGCGAAGGTCGCTTGCCCCGACAAGCAAGTGATCGATATCGACGGGGATGGCTCCTTCGTCATGAACGTTCAGGAACTGGCTACTGCTAAGATCGAAAAAATCGCTGCCAAGGCTATGATTCTAAACAATCAGCATCTCGGCATGGTCATGCAGTGGGAAGACCGGTTTTATGAAAGTGTTCGGGGTAACACTATCCTCGGCGACGAGACTAACATCGGTTCACCCGAGAACCTAGGTGGCCTATATCCGAATTACGTGCAAATCGCCAACGGCTTCGGCCTCCCTGCTCGACGTGTTCACAAAAAAGAGGAGTTGAGGGATGCCGTCCAGGAAATGCTGGATAGCGACGAAGCCTTCCTGCTTGATGTGATCACTCCGTACACGGAACATGTCCTCCCAATGATTCCTGCGGGCAAGTCCGTAGACCAGATGATTGTAAAGTAGTTATTGGGCGCACATGCTCAATTCTAGAACCAGCCGAGCATTTCTCAATCCTACGAATTGCTCGTCACACTCAGTATCCTACTCGAGGGTAAGGACTAAGCAGGTCAGATTATCGCACCCGCTTTCCTCTTTGGCATCGTACACCAAGCGTTCCGCAGGATTCAAGGATTCCATATTAGAAGGAGGAAACGCTACGAGTGAATGGATGCGACGATTCGATATGCCGTCCGTAACCCCGTCAGTGCAAAGGACAAACCTATCACCCGGAGAGTAAACCACTGAGCCGATCTGTGGATCTAGTCGCTGAATGTTTCCACCCAGAGCCTGGTCTAGAATATTTCGATCCCTTCTCGTTCTCGCTTCGTATTCTGTAATTTTTCCCTGCCGAAAAAGATAGCCTACATGTGTATGGTCCTCGGTGATTTGCGTGAATTCACCTTCTTTCGGCAAATAGTAGATTCGGCTGTCTCCTACGTGGCCAAAATGCATGACCGAAGGCGTCAGCCAGCAAAGACTCAAGGTCGCGCCCATACCTCGGCATTCTTCGTAGTAGGTACCCATTTGCACCATCTCCTCGTGGATACGACTGAAGAGCTCCGACAAGATCTGACCGCATCTCCGATCAAGCCCCATGGCTCCCAGATGAAACGTCTTGGGCAGCAACTCCGTAATTTTGTCGACCGCGATCTTGCTGGCGAACTCTCCGGCGTTCGCCCCGCCCATGCCGTCACTAACTGCGAAGATGAAGTCATCTCCATCCATGGATGCGGAACCATCCTTGCCTAAGTATCGAACTTCCTGAGCATCAATATTTAGGGCGAGAAAGGCGTCTTCGTTGTTGGTCCTAAATCGACCGACGTCGGTAATTCCATTCCAGCCGACTGAGATTTCATTCGATTGGCTATCGTTTTCGCTCATGGTCAGTTCTGGATTCGGGCTGCAAAAGCCCCTCCCCCTTTTCAAGGATCACAGCGTATTCAAAATCGATTATACAAAATCGGCCGAGCCTGGGATCATACGTGATGTTACGGGCAAAGGGATCCTCGTGCCGCACGCCAAAGTCGCGTTCAAGCTCTTTGTAAAGTTCGGTCGTTCTTGTATCGCTGATCGAATCCTCAACACGTGAACCGCAATTTGTGGTAACGAGACTCAGGTCCTCTTCATCCCATTTAAGAAGTCTTGGGACGAAGGTACACCCCTTTTCTTCGAGGTACTGCAGGACTCTCACTTCATTAGTGTACCGATCTGTGGCATCCTGTCCACGGAAGGTTTTGTGAACGCGACCGTCATATCCTATCCGAACCGTAGCACGCTGTGTATCTTTAATCTCTCGCATGATCTATTTTGAGCGTTCGGGAGAGCGAAAATGAGCGATTTCCATAAATTATCAATTAGTTCGAAAATTTGTTGAATGTCGGCACATCTTTTGCTCATTTCGTACCCTGTTCCATTTTTGGCAGCCTGCTCCTGAAGTTCGTTTAACACCGTCAGGACAATCAAACCCTTAATAAGTAACGACAATAATTATGGCTAAATACAAGCTCGAATACATATGGCTAGATGGCTACACGCCCGTTCCTAATTTACGCGGAAAAACGCGTATCGCTTCTGAAGCGCCAAATTCTCTCGACGATTGCCCTATGTGGGGATTCGACGGTAGCTCGACGCAGCAGGCTGACGGTAGCGATTCCGACTGCATGCTGAAACCCGTTAAGCTCTATCCGGATGCCGGACGTAATAATGCCTTCATCGTCATGTGCGAAGTGATGCTTCCCAACGGCGATCCTCATCCAAGCAACCATCGCGCATCGATTATTGATGACGAAGACGCTTGGTTCGGACTAGAGCAAGAGTACTTTCTTTTTGAAGATGGACGTCCCCTAGGCTGGCCTGAGTCTGGCTACCCGGATCCACAAGGCGAATACTATACTGGAGTTGGATATCAAAACGTTGGTGGGATTGCTCGTGAAATTGTTGATGAGCATCTAGAGCTATGTCTGGCCGCTGGGATCAACCACGAAGGGATCAACGCTGAAGTTGCGAAAGGCCAGTGGGAATTCCAAGTTTTCGCCAAGGGTTCTAAAAACTGTGCTGATGACATCTGGGTGGCTCGCTATCTTCTTCAGTGTTTGACTGAGAAATACGAAGTAACCGTTGAGTATCACTGTAAACCCTTCCAAGGCGACTGGAATGGCTCTGGTATGCATTGTAACTTCTCGACCAAACACCTGCGTGAAGTGGGCGGCAAGGACTACTTCCTCGCTCTCATGGATGCGTTTGAGAAGAACAAGGAAGAGCACATTGCGGCCTATGGTCCCGACAATCACATGCGCTTGACCGGTCTTCATGAGACACAGTCTATCGACAAGTTCTCTTGGGGCATTGCTGACCGTGGTGCTTCGATTCGCGTACCGCACGCCTTTGTCGCGGACGACAAGTATCAGGGCTATTTAGAAGACCGTCGTCCCAACTCACAAGGCGACCCCTATCAGATTTGTTCTCGGGTTCTAAAGACGATTTCAGAAGTTTCTACTTCCTAGTCGTATTTAAAAAATCAAATTCATAAACGGTGTCGTAACTCGCGACGCCGTTTTTTTATGCACCAATCGACTGCTATCCTGCAAAGGGCTCACCTCGCAGAGCCGCGTCGAGTAGGCCATCGCGATCGTCCGCAAAAAACCGCTCTTCGTCGCCATAGTAGTCACCGGATATGAAGATTTGAGGTACCGTTTTCAATCCATTCGAACGGCGTTTCATTTCCAAGTAGTTTTACAAAGGTAATTTCAATCCAAGAATCATGGGTACTTCTTTGTAATCAAAGGAAATGCCTTTCTCCTCAAAAAAACGGGTGGCCTGCTTTGTCTAGGGGCAAAACAGGCTTCCAAACAATTCGACTTCTCGCTGCTTCCCTGGACTAAAGCTAGTCGTTGTATCCAGTTTCTCCATGCGAGCTTAAGTCGAGGCCAGTAACCTCATCCTGTTCCTCGACTCTCAATCCAATCGTTGACTGGATTCCCTTGAGAATAATGTAGCTAATAACAAGCGTGAATAAGGCGACGATCAAGACTGCGAAAGCCTGTACACCGAGCTGCTTCCCTATTTCCAAACCTTCGACCTTTCCACCAAGAGCAGGAGCTCCAAATACGGCAACCAGTAGTGTCCCGACAAATCCACCCACACCGTGTACGCCAAAAACATCGAGCGAGTCATCGTACTGAAACTTGCTTTTAATTTTGGTACACATCCAATAGCACAAGATCGCAGAGCAAATGCCGATTACGACAGCTCCCAATGGGCCGACCGAACCGCTAGCGGGCGTAATCGCTGCCAATCCAGCGATAGAACCGGTTGCCGCGCCAAGTAAACTGGGCTTGCCATTCCTCATCCATTCGATGGCCATCCATCCCAGAGTTGCACTAGATGCAGATAGGTGAGTCACTAGAATCGCCATAGCGGCATCTCCATTTGCTCCAAGCGCGCTGCCCCCGTTAAATCCGAACCAGCCAACCCACAGCATGCCGGCTCCGGTAACTGTCATGGCTAGATTGTGAGGCAGTATCTGCCCTTTCGGGTAATCGCAACGCTTGCCAACCATGATACAGGCAAGTAGCGCTCCGACGCCTGCCGTGATGTGAACAACCAGTCCACCTGCAAAATCGATGACACCCATGTCCGCCAGATAGCCACCGGCACCTCCCCAAATCATGTGGCACACTGGAAGGTAAACCAAAACCCCCCACAGCCCACAGAACCAGAGCATGGCGGAGAACTTCATGCGCTCTGCAAAAGCCCCTACCATCAGGGCTGGCGTGATGACAAAGAACGTCATTTGAAACATGGCGAACAACGGCTCGGGTATCGTTCCCCATTCCGAGTCAGCCGCTACTCCGTTCAGGAAAGACTTGTCGAATCCGCCGACGAAGGCGTTCCAACCTACCTTCCCCTCTTCCATACCCGCAGTTGAAAATGCCATGCTATATCCAACAAACAGCCAAATAACGCTCATAAACGCCGTGAGGACAAAACAGTGCATTAGGACCGAGAGCACATTTCTGCCTCGAACTAGACCCGCATAAAAAAGAGCCAGTCCCGGTATGGTCATGAAAAGCACAAGCGCACTGGAAGTTAAGATCCAAGCGGTGTCGCCTGTATTGATGGAACTGAGACCTTGGCCCTGAGCCAGAGCAGGAAAAAGGATCGGTAGCAAAAGCGCGCCACCAAGGAGATTTCGACGTGTTAAGAACATAGTGAGGGGTTTTGTTTTTGCAGGAGAACCTTGAACTCAAGATCCAACCTCGGTATTGTTTCGAAACCGGAAAAGGAATTCAACGGAAAAGCGTGCCTTCCATTACTTTGTATCAAGAGGACCTGCCAAGAAGCCGGTGAAGGGAACAGATTTTCTGGTTGAGCGCCTTGGCTAAGAACGCACAGCGCCAGCCATTTCCTGGCCTTCAGGAAAATCTCCGCCGCTTTTAAGAAACAACTACGATTGGGAATGAGTCCTGTAGACTAAGTTATCTATCCTAACGTCTCTGCCTGTTCGCGTATTCCGAATTTGGAACCTTTGAGCGCAGTACTTCGCGCCAAACAGCGTGCATAACCCATACTCCGAACAGACAAGGAAGAATTGAGATTACTCCACTCGTGAAAAGACTGCTTCGAATCAATTCAAGGAAAGTTGGAATGAGCATGAACGCGGAAAGCCGGTAACACCAGGATTGCTTTGCCGCCAGTCGTTCCCGTGAACCGGGAAGGCCCGCATTACCCAAATCAGGTTTGAGGCGGCGGGCTACGTGACCAAAGTATCGCCCGTAGAAGTAGGCATAGGCAACCCAAAGTGCTCCCCAAAGCCATCCACCTGCCAGTCCTGTCGCTTCTTGATCCACCTGTATCGTCGCCTAGCCTGTAAATCGGCTACTTGGATTAGTACCTGAGAAATCAGTATGGTTCCGACTTTGCGATGCCCCTCGAGGCATAATTTACTGGATTCTTTCCATCGGGTTCGCAATTTTGGCGGGTGATGCAGTCTACAAACGATGAGGTTCTAGATATTTTCCGGTCAACAGGCGCCCTTCTTCAAGGGCACTTCATTCTGCGATCAGGACTCAGAAGCGAACACTTTTTTCAATGCGCCCAAGTTTGCCAGCACATGGCGGAAGTCACACGGCTAATCGAACTACTTAAACCTAGACTGGAAAAGCTGGCCTTTAAGACCGTTCTCGCGCCCGCTATGGGTGGACTAGTGGTGGGGCAGGAAGTCGCGCGGCAGTTTAACGCCCGTTACATTTTCGTGGAGAAGGAGAACGACCGCCTTGTACTCAGGCGAGGTTTCAAAATCGAGCCAGACGAGCCCATCCTCATCGTTGAAGACGTCATTACTCGTGGTGGGAGGGCTCAGGAGGCAGTGGATATCGTCAAATCGAATGGTGGAAAGGTTGCTGGAATCGCGGTTCTGGTCGATCGCAGCGAAGGGAAAGCCAATTTTGACTGCCCGCTCGTCTCCCTTCTCGAGATGAGCTTTCCGACCTACGATCCCAATGAGCTCCCTGAACATCTGCAATCGGTCCCTGCTTTCAAGCCAGGAAGCTAAGGGGCGAACATCTAGCTAAGCGTCATCCACTCACCGCCGGCGTTAAACGAATTCCGGGCGGCCTCGGCGAATTTCATATAGTTCAATCCATCCGTGAAGTTTGTGAGCGATATCGGTTTCCCTTCCCGTATGCTTGCAATGAAATCGGCCTCTACGTTCCAATCGGCAACGTCCTCTTCTTGCGGTTCGACGATCTGCTCTTCTTCATCTATTAGCGAGCGGTAGAGCGTACCGGTTTTCAAATCCAACCTAATCGTACCCTTGGCTCCACTGATGGCGTACTCGTCTCTTCCACTTCCCAATTCGACCCCACTCATAATACCGGTTAATTGAAGCCCATCGCCGTAATCCGCGACGAATGTTAGGCTTTCCGGAATTTCTACCGCTCTAGGTCCACCTGCTTCGGCATTGTCACGGTTCTTTGAGAAAATACGTCCGTGCGACCACACTCGACTTGGGTTTCTTTGGATCCAGCGCTGCACGACCTCATAGTAAATCCCTAACATCATTGTGTTGTTACCACTGTATTCAATATTCTGGCGCCAATTCATAGGATCCCGCTCATTGGCGTTCATGGGCAAAGTCTTGATTACACTGATTTCCCGAAGATCACCCAGTTCGCCAGATTCGAGGATTTTCTTAATGGTCTGATCCCACTTAAGCGTAAAGGGAGAAGGCACGATCTGAGCAACGAGATCAGGGCGAGACAACGAGGCGTTCAGCATTTCTTCTGCCTCTTTTTCATTCATTGCCATTCGAGCCTCGGTTAGCACATGTTTGCCAGCTTCTAAGGCAGCAATCGTTATTGGTGCATGCAGGTAGGGCCATGTGCCAATACAAATCGCGTCAATCGAATCGTCTGCGACGACTTCCTGCCAGCTACTTGCAATTCGACCGATTCCAAACTCGCCCGCCGCTTTGCTCGACGATGCTTCGGAGCGATTGCATACCACATCGATGCTAACGCCTTCAATCTCTTGTAGGCCAGGAATGTGTTTCAGCTTTGTATTGGTACCAGCACCAATGACGCCGATTCGGATGTCTTCTGATATCGCCATATTGCTTAGTGAGCTTCTAGTTCCCCGACGCATTGGCAATCCTAGAATGATAGAGGCTTCGATCTATGCGATCGCCGTATTCCTTCTTCAGCATTTCCCAAACTCGATCTCGATTTCTGTATTGGTCCGATAGATACGGTTTTAGTTTTTGTTCAAAGGAATCACAAAATAGCCGAGAGAGCTCAATTTTCCACCCTTCCTCATTGATGAAGCGTAAACTCAAACCGGTCGGTGATCCTAGACGAAGCAGTTGGCCAGCCGTTATGCCATTAATAAAATCCACTTTCCCTAAGGCCGTTTTGAAGAATAATTCGTCTAGGGCCTCTCTCAGATATCCACTGACGGCATGGTTCTGTTTTCCCGAATCAAGAGCCTCGTTCCAGTCTTGCCAATCCGTGAGTGACCAAGAGTCAAGGTGCATTCGCAAGACCAGAATCAAGTACCGATCAAAGGGAGTCAGTTTTTTCAACGATTTTTCGTCTCCACGGACGATCCAGGGTTGAAGGCCCTGAAAATACTGAACCGAGTTTCGACTGGCGAAGCTGTCAAGTTGGTTTAGTTCCCCTTTTTCAAGGACGGATTCAAACGCGGCGAAAACGTTTTGAGGAGACTCTTCTATACGGGAACATCCAAACGACAGGAGCATAAGGCCTCCAATGATCAGTGCGGAAACCGGTCTTGAAATCGAATAAATACGCTCAAGGTCCATCGCAAATTTCTGTAATGTAATCTACTTCCTAATGAGTCTCTCGCCAGTCGATCAATTCAATCTGTAAGACCTTTTGATTGCCAAAGGAATTCCAGGCTAGGCGATAGGCAATATCAACCGGCTTATTCACAACGGGAACTCGGTGGGCCATCTTCCAAGCGACCCCCTGTATGGCTCTGCCTCGTTTATCGGATAAGTAAAATCTAAAGTGCTTCTCTTTGAAAACTTTGGGTTTCTGTTTAAAAACGACCCGCTTTGTAGCGAAAATGGGTTCCGGATTCTCCTGACCAAAAGGCTGCAAAAGAGAAATCTCGTCCATAAACTCTGCCGATGCCTCCTCGAGTTCAAGATAGGTGGAAAGCTTAACCGTCTTTTCGTACGTATGGGTTTCGATAAACTTCTTGACGGACTGATCGAAAAACGACCGCAAATCCTCCACGCGTTCAATCAGCGCGCTCACGCCGATTGCCATGGGGTGCCCTCCCCAGCTTTCCAGTTTGTCGGAAAAGTCCTCGAGCACCTCCACCAAATTGACTCCCTCCACACTACGTCCGGACCCCTTTGCTAATTCCCCATCCTTTCCGAGGACGATACAAGGCCGGTCATAGGCCCGTGAAAGGCGGCTGGCAACGATACCCACTACCCCTGGATGCCAGTCATCCCCATAAACCACAATTCCATGACTCTCGGACTGATGCGACTCAACTTGCCTCATGGCCTCTTCTACTATATTCTTTTCTATCTTTTGACGCTCACGGTTGAACGAGTCCAGCTTCAAAGATGTCTCCATGCAATAGGAGGCGTCATCGCTTAACAAAAGCTCCACTGCCAACGCCGCGTCCGCCAGTCGCCCACTAGCATTGATGCGGGGTCCGAGCTTAAACGATATGTCAACCGGTCTCACTCCGTGACGGGCCGTCATTCCAGATACATTCATCAGACTGCTTAGACCCTTTCGTTTGGTCTGAGAAAGTGCTTTCAGACCGATGCGTGTAAATATCCGGTTCTCGTTAGTCAGCGGTACGAGATCGGCGATCGTCCCCATGGATACAAAGTCGAGGTAGTCTTTCAATGTAATCTCAAACGCGCGCGCCTCTTGACGTTCCCGCTTTAATTTCAGAATTCCATGGGCAAGCTTAAAGACCAAACCGACCGTACAGAAGTTCAAAGTTTGACATTCCTCCTCTCCAAATACGTGCGGATTGACAAGCAACACCCCTTCCGGCAAAGGGGTCTTTGTCTGGTGGTGATCCACGATAAGCAAATCGCATCCGCAAGACAAAATGTACTGGGCCTCTTCAAAAGAGTTTGTGCCGCAGTCCAGAGCAATAAACAGATCCGCCTTGTCCCCGCAGTCCAGGGCCCGTTCTGCTGCCTTGCGACTTAGCCCATACCCTTCTTCACTACGAAGTGGGACAATGAATTTCGGGTACGTATTGAACTTTTGGAGTATATCCACAAGCAATGCGGTACTTGTGACTCCGTCGACATCGTAGTCTCCACAAATTACGATTCGTTGAACTTGGTCGATCGCTTGGCAAACGCGATGAGCCGCCTTTTCAAGGTTGGGTATTTCGAACGGGTTGGATATTTCACTCAGGCGCGGGTAAAGGAATCGCCTGGCTTCGTCGCTGTCCTCAAATCCAGCCTTCGCCACAAGCTCTGCGGCTGAAGGACTGATGTTGAGCTCTCTGCGTAACGTCCCAACTATAGATGCAGAAGATGGATTGTATTCCCAACGAGCCAAGACAGTTATCAGCTGCCCTCCTTGACTTCTTTGACCCCAGCCTGCCACTCGTATTCGGGTGCAATATCGTGGCTCTTCTCGACGCTGCGGCGATCACCTTTGTGCCACCAGTAAAACACGGGGCTAGCGATGAATATCGACGAGAAGGTTCCCGTCATAATGCCGATCGTGAATGTGAAGGCGATATCGCTCACCACTCCAGTCCCAAAAACGTACAAGGAAACCGCTGCTAGCAATGTCGTGAAACTGGTTAGCAAAGAGCGTGAGAGAACCGCGTTCAAAGCGGAGTTCACAATGTCGCGCAACTTAGCGGTTGGCTTTAGCTGTAGCTCTTCACGTATCCGGTCGAAAACGACTATGGTATCATTGAGTGAGTAACCCACAATCAGAAGAATGGCCGCAATCATGGGAGCGGTAAACTGGTGACCTGGAACCATGACAAATACGCCAACCGTCAAAAGGATGTCGTGTATCGTCGCCACAATCGCCCCTACCCCATAACCGATTTCAAACCTAACCGCGATATACAGTAGAATGAGACCTAGGGAAATCCCGATCGCGATTATGGCATTCTTCTGAATTTCCTTGCCGATGGACGGCCCGATTTCATTCGTGCCGACTGCTTCGAAATTGGCTTGCGGAAAGGCGGCCTCCAGTGCGGCCAAGACCTTGGGGCTTTCCTCGAAAGGCGTCTGCAGTTTCAGCACTTCCACACCTCCGCCAAACGGTGTTACGTACTGAGGAGTAACTTCACCAAGCTCCTGCTCAACAACGATCCGGTTTATCTCCGATTCGTCTATCTTGGATTCGTATGCGAGCGAAACTTCGTCACCCCCGGTAAAGTCGATACCGAAAATGGTGTCCCATTTTGTATAAATTCCGGCAACGCCAATCAGGACGACGCACCACGAAATCGCAAACGCTGGTTTGCGAAAATCCAGGAAGGGGACCTTCGGATTTCTAACGATGGAAAGCATCTTAAACTTCTTCATCAAATTTGTCTCAATGAGAAGCTCCAGTAATAGGCGGTTCACGACCAAGGCACAGAACATGGTCGTAACGACACCGATCGCCAAAGTCAGACCAAATCCCTTAACCGGTCCGGTTCCGTAGACGAACATGACGATGGATACGAGAAACGTCGTTACGTTGGCATCAAAGATCGTCGAAAACACCTTTTCAAATCCGCCCAAGAGCGATGACTTTAGTGTCTTACCCGTTCTCAGTTCCTCTCGAATTCGTTCAAATATGAGAATGTTGGCATCGACCGCCATACCAATGGTCAGGATCACCCCTGCAATTCCCGGCAATGTTAGGGTCGCTCCAACACTGGCAAGCGCTCCCAAAACGATCCCTAAGTTGAGAACGACGGTAATTAGAGCCACCACCCCACCCACCATGTAGTAGACGATCATGAATGCAGCGACCAGAGATACACCCCAGGTCGCGGCTCGCTTTCCAGATGAGATCGACTCCTTTGCGAGGGTCGGTCCCACTTCGTAGAGTTCGGCCACTTCGAGTTTAAACTCAAGCGGATTGTTGAGCACATTGGCCAGATCGATGGCCTGTCGTTGCGTGAAACTTCCTGAAATCGATGCCCGCCCCCCGAGAATGGGCTCATTGACATTTGGCGCTGAGTACAGCTTTCCATCTAGAACGATCGCCAAGCGGCCTTGGCCCGCTAGCTTTGTGGTTATTTCCCCAAATCGCTTTGCCCCTTCGCTACTGAAATTCAGCGAGATCTCGTATCCGCCGACTGAATTCTGAACTGGATTGGCGCTATCGACATATTTACCTGTGAGGACGGGATATCGGCTTACGTAAAGATCCTCCTCAACGAACTGGTCGCCGGATTCCCGCGACAAGGTCATCACTTGGTAGCCATAGGGTTCGGGCTGAATACCAGGCCTGTCGGTCAGGTGCACTTCGCGGAAGTCCAGTAAAGCTGGCCGTTTGATCTCTTCCAGGATTTCAGGATTGTCCTTGATGCTGATTCCGGCCAACTGGACCTCAATCCGGTCGTCGCCGACGAGGCGGACAATCGGTTCGGATACGCCGTACAAGTTCACACGGCTTTGCATGATCTCGATGGCCTTGGAAAGTTTCTCGTCTCTCTCAATCTTTTCGATGCCCTCCAAAGCGGCCGGGTCGACTTGAAGCGTCATCGCCACACCACCGGCAAGGTCGAGTCCTTTTCGAAGGTTTGCCTTAGAAACCTTTAACAAGGCGCTCAGCAAAATTCCGTTTCGCTTTTCGATGTTCCGGAGGGAAGGCTCGAGCGAGATCTGAGGAAAGTACTGCGACAGATCAATACGCTCATCGTTACTGATCTTTTTCAGAGCCATGTAGACGCTGACCATCTGATCATCCGTTCGGGTCAATGCCTGAGAACGGTCGAGAATCTGATGAAACTCTTCGCTTTCAGAAGCCGTGCGCAAGTACTCACCAAAGTCCTGGTCCTCCCAAGGGACCAGATAAGAGAGGGAGATGGCGACGATGACGATGGTCGCGATAAGTTTCCAAAGGTGCTTTCCAGACATGATTCGAAAGTTTGATTTCCTAATAAACGAAAAAGCCGCCAAAAGGGGCGGCCACTACTGAATGTGTGTAGGGCTAGGAAGACTCTGATTCGCTAGAGAGAACCGTGGCAACGGAAGATTTTGTGATCTCGATTTTCGTGCCTTCCGCTACGCGAAGGACGAAACGATCGTCCTTCACGTTGGTGATGGTCCCATACACTCCACCTGAAGTAACGACATCAGCCCCTGAAGTGAGCTCAGTGATCATTTTCTGATGCTGCTTCTGCTTTTTTCGCTGGGGAGCGATGATAAGGAAGTACATAGCTGCGAACATGAGAAGAATGGGCCACATTCCAGCAAGCGGGTTCGCGCCCCCGCTTGGGGCTGCCTGAGCGATAATTTGTGTTATAAGATCCATCTGTTGAGACATAAAAGTTTGCTTTGAACGGTTTCTTGAAAAATGAAGTTGGCTACTCAATCCAGCCGCATTTCAAAAAGCAAGCGCAGAAGAAAGGGGCTGAAACAAAACCAAGCCTAGATTTTCCACCCTCAAAGCGCCCAAGCTCTCTAATTTTGACCGTTGTGAACCCTTCCCATTCAAAACGCTGGACTGTCGCCGATTCAAGAGAGCTCTATGGTTTAAACCGTTGGGGCAAACCTTACTATCGCATCGACTCGGACGGGTGCCTATGTGTCAACCCAGCCGGCGACGAACGGTCGGTCCGGATCATCGACGTCGTCAAGGAAGCCGCTTCCAAAGGACTGCGGACCCCAATCGTCATTAGATTCCAGGATCTGTTAAGGCAGCGGGTCGAGCAACTCAACCAAGCCTTTCAGAGGTCTATCGAGGAGGAAGGGTACGATGGGAAGTACCAGGGCGTTTTCCCGATCAAGGTCAATCAGCTTAGGGAGGTAATCGAGGAGATTCAAGCCGCAGGAAAACCCTTCGACTACGGACTCGAATGTGGAAGCAAGCCAGAGTTGCTCATCGGACTGGCAATGCACGAAAACAACGATGCCCTTCTGATCTGCAATGGCTACAAGGACTACGAGTATATCCGCCTCGCCCTTTATGGGAAAAAAATTGGCAAGAAGGTAATGATTGTTGCGGAACAATTGTCCGAGCTCAAGGCGATCATCAACATCAGCCAGGAACTCGATATTTTCCCAACAATTGGATTTCGGGCCAAACTCTACGCTCGCGGCGAAGGGAAGTGGGCCCTGTCAACGGGCGACAATGCCAAATTCGGTCTCAGTACGATGGAGATGATGAAAGGGGCCGAACTGCTGAAGGCTGCCGGTATGACGGAGGTGCTCAGGCTACTCCACTTCCACATTGGTTCTCAGGTTCCGAATATCATAACTCTGAAAAATGCGGTCATTGAAGGGGCTCGCTTTTATTGCCAGCTGAAGAAGCTTGGCTTTCCGATGGGATACTTGGACGTCGGTGGCGGATTGGGCATCGACTACGACGGCTCGTGCACCAACTACGAAAGCTCAACCAATTACAATATAGATGAGTACACTCGTGATGTCGTCTTCAGCATAAAGCAGATTTGTGACGCTAGCAATGTCCCCTGCCCTGATATCGTTTCGGAAAGCGGTCGAGCGATTACCGCCCCACATAGCATCCTTGTAACCCAAGTTGTGGACACCATCTCCAAGAAGGAAAGTATTCTCAGCGTAACAAGAGAGGACATCAAAGACCCAGTAGTGCAGGATTTGTACGAAATGGCAAATGGCCGAGTACGTTATGGCCGCTTGGAAAAGTTTCATGACGCGATTCAAAAGAAGGAGGAAGCGTATTCGCTATTTAACCACGGATATCTCGACTTGCAGGGTCGTGCCCAGGCCGAGTCACTTTTCTGGCAAATCTGCCAGAAACTTGAGAAAAGCGTGGGAAAGGGATACATTCCTGAAGAACTGGTCGAATTGAAGCAGCTTTTGGCCGACCAGTACATTTGCAATTTTTCCGTTTTCCAATCACTCCTAGACCACTGGGCCTTGGATCAGTTGTTTCCAGTGGCTCCGTTGACCCGCCTGAAAGAGCGTCCATCCGTGAATGCCATCCTCGTAGACATCACTTGCGACAGCGACGGGAAGGTCTCCAAATTCATAGACCTTGAGGACGAGAAAGAATATCTACCGCTACATCCCGTCAAAAAAAACGAGCCCTACTTTCTCGGCTTTTTTCTGATCGGAGCATACCAGGACATCATGGGTGACAATCACAATCTATTTGGTCGCGTTAACGAGGCACACGTATTTCTGGAAGAAGATGAAGACGACGGCTTTTTCATCGAGGACACAATCAAGGGTGACCGCGTTAAAGATGTACTCGAAGGCGTCCAGTTCAAATCAGACATGCTTTGTCGACTGATGAAGAAGCATATCGAAAAGGCTACAAAAAGTAATCTCGTAAAACCGAGACAAGGGGTCAAGTTCATGGAGATGTACGAGAACAGCATGCAGAAAAAGACCTACATGGAATTGTCAGAAGAACCCAAAAAGAAAAAGGCACAGAAAAAGCGAACCGGGAGCTAACCGATTACCGCTCACACAATCTAGACACCGTGGAACCTGAAAACAATATCGTATTCTTCGATGGAGAGTGTGGGTTCTGCGACACGAGCGTTCGATGGATCATGGCGATCGACGACGCAAAGGCGCTCCAGTTTGCCCCCCTCCAGGGCGAAACCGCTGCGAGACTGTTGCCAAAGGATCTGCGTCTTGAAGAGAACCTGAAGACGATTGTCTACCTAGCGCCGTACAACGAGCGGTACTTGAAATCCGATGCCGTGATTGAAATTCTGAGTCAGGTTGGTGGTTTCTGGAAAGCGTGCAGACTGGGGAAGCTACTTCCGACTGGGTTACGGGACTGGTTCTACGATCGTATTGCTGAAAGACGGCGTTCACTAATTTCGAAAGCGTCCTGCCCTATTCCAAATGCCGACCAGCAGGCCCGTCTTCTGCCCTAGAATCTGGGAGGAGGATCCAAGCCGCGACAGGAATTAGTTGTATCACAAGCGTTTCAATTGCTCGCTTGCCTTTCATTTTCCAACCGTCATAAGAAGCAGGCTTTTAACTCGGGACATACCGAAAATTCTAAAAAAATAATCATGACGACTGACATCATTGATATTAACGCTCGCGAAATCATCGATTCTCGCGGCAATCCTACCGTCGAAGTTGACGTCATACTCGCTTCAGGAATTGTTGGCCGCGCCGCGGTCCCTTCCGGAGCCAGTACAGGCGAGAATGAAGCCCTCGAGCTTCGCGACGGAGCGTTACCAGTAAAACAAGCCCCAAAGGGCGCGAAGAATCGCTATCTGGGCAAGGGCGTGCTCAAGGCAGTCTCAAATATCCATGATAAGATTCTTCCTGAGATCGTAGGCATCGACGCCTGCGATCAAGTATCTGTTGACGGAGCGATGCTCACTCTGGATGGCACCAAAAACAAAGCAAAGCTCGGAGCGAATGCCATTTTAGGTGTTTCCCTCGCTACAGCTAAGGCCGCTGCTCAAGCTTCAGGTCTGGAACTTTATAAGTACCTCGGTGGGCCGAACGCGAAGATTCTTCCCGTACCAATGATGAATATCCTGAACGGCGGCGCTCATTCCGACGCTCCGATCGACATTCAGGAATTCATGATCATGCCCAAGGGAGCGAGCAGCTTCCGGGAAGCCCTGCGTATGGGAGCGGAAATTTTCCATGCACTTAAAGGTGTCCTCAAGGCAAAGGGACTGTCAACGGCCGTGGGTGACGAGGGCGGATTCGCCCCGGCACTAGACTCCAACGAGCATGCTCTAGAAGTGATCGCTGCCGCGACTAAGAAAGCTGGATACAAACTGGGCAAAGACATCTTTATCGCTTTGGATGTGGCCGCTAGCGAATTCTACAAGAAAAATAAGTACGTATTCGACAAGTCTGACGGATCCAAGAAGAGCAGCACCGAGATGGTGGCCTTTTTAAAGGACCTGGCCGATCGCTTTCCTATTATTTCAATCGAGGACGGATTGGACGAGAACGACTGGAAAGGCTGGAAACACCTAACCGATGAAATGGGTGCCACGACTCAGCTCGTAGGAGATGACCTTTTCGTTACGAATACTGAGTTCCTCAAAAAGGGAATCGATCTCGGGGTTGCCAACTCAATTTTGGTAAAGGTGAATCAAATCGGTTCTTTGACCGAAACTTTGGACGCGATCGAAATGGCCAAGGAAGCTTCCTACACTTCAGTCATTTCCCACCGTTCGGGCGAAACAGAAGACACCACCATCGCGGATATCGCAGTGGCAACCAATGCCGGCCAAATCAAAACCGGCTCCCTTTGCCGCAGCGACCGAGTCGCAAAGTACAATCAACTTCTTCGCATCGAAGAGGAACTGGGTCCAAATGCGGTCTACGGCGGCAAGCTGTAAGACTCGCGAACTACTTTATTTCAAAGCTCGCAGTATCACTGCTGCGAGCTTTTTTTTCCTCGGGCCAGCGCTGACAAAACATCGCTTTGTTCAACTGCTCGGTATCGTTCGAATAATAGCCCTACTACATTTAGTTTTTCTTCGGCCAAAACCGCATAGCAAATGCTCATTATATTCGATGTAGACGGAACCCTTATCGGTGGTGAAGAATATGATTGGAAATCCTTCAACGCCGCCTTTACCGACATAACAGGGAAAATCTTCTCGGTTGAATTTTGGAAAACGCTCGACGAAGTGACCGCCTCGGCAATCGTGCACGAAGGCTTGTCTGAGTTAGACATCGAGGAGCGGACTCGTCTTGAAGAGCTGGTTAAGAACCGTTGCCTCGAAAATCTGAAAGTCGAAAGACAGAGAACCCCCGACGAGTTTTTCAGCACGAATGAAACGAGGGAGCTTTTGGAGTATCTTAAGGATCACCACGAATATGACATAGCCATCGCTACCGGTGATTGGTATGACACGATTCGATACAAACTGGAAGTAGCGGGCATCGATTTGGAGCGCTTTATTCACGCAACCTCATCGGATGCGCCCATTCGCTCAGAAATCATTTCCATCGCGGCGGAACGCTCTGACCGGCCTTTGGAAGACGTCGTTTACGTGGGCGACGGCACCTGGGATATCCGGGCCTGCAGAACCTTGGGCATTCCCTTTATCGGAACCGGAAGCCGAATCGAGGCGCTCGAAAGCGAAGGAGCCACCTGGATACTACCCCAGATTCGAAAGGATCCGTTGCTTGAAATTCTATCGGAAATCCAAAACGGAGCTCGCTAGACACTTCAGATCTCCCAGGTTTCGGAATTCACTCACATGAACAAATTGGGAACGATCGCGGACACGATCAGTACCTCAATTATTCCAATAACGCCAATAAACGCCAGCAAGGCTGACCAGGTCCGCAGTGTTTCCTTTTCAGTGAAACCGCTGAGCTTGCAGACAATCCAAAATCCACTGTCGTTCATCCAGGATCCTACTTGAGACCCAAAGGCGATGGCAGCAAAAAGGTAAATCGGACTGTAGCCGAGATCGATTCCACTGCCAATGATCGCTGCAACGATTCCTGAGGTCGTAATCATGGAGACGGTTCCCGAGCCCTGAGCTACTTTGAGTACGGCTGCGACAACCCAGGAAAGGATAATCAGCGACAACCCGGTATCCTTGGAAGCCATACTAATGGCATCGCCTACTCCTGCATGGCGTATCATGGCCCCAAAAGCTCCCCCAGCCGAGGTGATGAGAATGATCGTTCCCGCGGTTCCCAGCGGACCTTCCATCACATTTCCCAACGACTTAAGACTTACGCCCTTTTGCTTCGCGAGCGTATGCAACGCGATCAGAGTCCCGATGAACATAGCGACGTTCTTGTTTCCAAGAATCTCCATCGCACTGTAAAAGGTCCCTTCCGTGGTCCAAATCGCCAAAAAGGATGTGAAAGCTATGAGAAAGACCGGAAGTGCTACCGGCAACATAGATACGAGAAAAGAAGGGAGCTCGTTGTCCTTTTTGGACACGATCGCCTCAATATCGGCAATTTTAATGCCAGGACTTTCACGAAACTGGATGTTCATTCGGCTATCAAGCCACTTGCCAAAATAGAGCCCTGCAAATGCAGGAATGAGCCCCAGACCAATCCCCGCGATGATAGTGAATCCAAGATTCAGATTCAATGTTTCCACCATTACCAGAGGGCCTGGCGTCGGCGGAACTAATCCATGGGTGATGACCCCACCACTGCACATCGCCATGACAAAATAAAGGTAGTGCTTCCCTAAACGGAATGCGAGCGCCTGGGCCAAAGGGATGAGGAGAAAAAATACGGTGTCGAAAAATACCGGTATAGACAGAAAGAAGGAGCATAAAACCAGTGCCACGCCGGCTCGTTTCTCACCCAGCGTTCTGACCATTCCGCGAACGATCCTGTCAGCCGCACCACTTTCCATCAGGCAGACCCCAATAATCGCCGCCAAAGCGATTACCCAAGCGATCTTCCCCGCAGTTGCACCAAACTCAGTCATCGACAATCCAATCGCAGTTACAATATGATTGGCTCCTTCGCCTCCTGGAAGACTTGATGAGAGAGTGCCGACCAGCACTGCTGCCAATATCAGCGAAATAAACGCATGTATGCGAAACACTGCGATAGCTACGACGACGAAAAGTATTCCAAGAGCCAATACAGTGAATGGCCAGTAGGATCCAGAAGCTTCCGTTTGAGCGAGAAGATATAAATGCATAGAGAGGAGGTATCGAATTTGGGGTTGATAGGAATTATTCCATTTCAGGAACGACAGGTCAAGATCCTGAACACCAACCACTTCTCGGCAATAAAAATGTGCCAAAAAGAAGCCCAATCGAGTGTTCAATAAGATTCAAAGATGAAGGAGGGTGGTAGGACTGACTATCCCTAGTCAGCCGCATTGGAACGTCCTTTTTTTCCGTTACTCGATGATAAGCAGCCCTAGCTCACATTACAAACATTCTATGCGAAACAAACGGTAAAGCACCCCCAGTGCGAGACCGAGTTGACTGGCAGCGGGCGATCTCCGAGCACCCACCCAATAGATTCTTCCGACTATTCTCCCAGCGCTTCTTCAATCACAGGACCAATGACGCTTGCCCACAGAGCGTATCCCTTGTCGCTTGGATGCAGCCCATCCTTGGCGAACAAACTTTCGTCTGGTGGCGATCCCGTAGTCAGCATCGGTGTAGCTATATCCGCGTAGTAAAGACCCTTCCTATCGGCAGCCATCGCCTGGACCTCTTGGTTCACATATTCCATTTTAGTCCAAAGACTCGCCCGCTTGATACTTGGTTTAATGGGGATGTGCACGATCTTCGTTCCAGGCAGCTTGCCTCTTACCCGTTTCGCAAACGTCTGGAAATCCTTAACGACCTGTTCCTTCGACTTGCCCGCTCCGATATCGTTGTCCCCTTCATAGAGCACGATGACCTTCGGCTTGTAAGGTAAAACGATGCGATCAAAAAAATAGATACAATCCGATGTTTGCGAGCCGCCAAATCCCCGGTTGATGGAATCGATCTCCGGAAAAGCTTTTGCCGTATCCCAGCGGCGAATCGATGAGCTTCCGAGGAAGAGGACTTTGCCCGTTTCGGGCATGGAAACCTTGTCTGCCGCTTCAAACGTGGCAATGGCATTGTCAAAGCGATGCGGATCCGCCACTACTTCATCCGCGAAAGCGGTCGGAAACAAACCTGTAAGCAAAATTAAAGTACCAAAAAACGCTTTTTCGAATAGAAGGAAGTGCTTAATACTGAGAGCTACCATGAACTTATTTTGTTAATGGTAAATGACCTTCGCGTCAACTCAGCGACGAAAATTCTCATCGCTATTGAAACTTGACAACCACTGAACGTTTCTAAGCAACCATTAAAGGGCAACATCGATTTTGTGTATATCGGCAGAAATCGAACATTGCCAAAGGCAGGTGAATCAAGCAACAACTGGAATATAACCGAGCGTTATATCTACAATCTCCTTGAGAGTAGAACAATTAATACCTTCTGCTTTATTGGCGTACTCCCTCAATTATATTCGGCAGCTATTTCATCAGGAAATAATGAAAAATACTGGAGAAATATTAGTCGCGAGACACTCAAATCACATGAAGTTTTCACTAAAAAAAGCCAAACGGCCTAATCCAGTTTTATCAGCTGCAACCGTAATTCTTTCATTCGTCCTGTGGGGATGCAGCAAAACTGAGCCACCTAAACAAGACATAGATTTCATGTCTTTCAATATTAGATACGGAACAGCCGACGATGGTGAGAACCACTGGAACAAGCGCAAACCGCTCGTATTCGATGTATTCACCGATCAC
The DNA here is from genome assembly GCF_014529625.1 of Candidatus Pelagisphaera phototrophica. Taxonomy (GTDB): domain Bacteria; phylum Verrucomicrobiota; class Verrucomicrobiia; order Opitutales; family Opitutaceae; genus Pelagisphaera; species Pelagisphaera phototrophica. The sequence goes on along the minus strand of NZ_CP076039.1, from coordinate 2,040,176 downwards.
GCTCCTGATGTGGTAGGCTTGCAGGAAGCCCTCGATTTCCAGATCGAAGAGATACTTGAGAAGCATCCTCAATTCGCATCTGTCGGCATCGGCCGAGAACCTGAGGGCCAAGGCGAACACTGTGCTATTCTCTACTTAAAAGATACATTCGAAATCTTGGAGCAGGATACCTTTTGGCTTTCGGATACACCCGAAACGCCCTCAAGCAGCTGGGGAAACAAGCTCTTTCGGATATACACTTACGCGCGAATAGAAAACCGCGCCAACGGATCTCGATTCTACATTTTCAACACCCATTTTGACCACAGATCGGAGAGTGCCCGCGAAAAAAGCGCCCGCTTCCTGGTCGAACGTATCGCCAACCGCAAGCACCCAGAAGATCCCTACATCCTGATGGGCGATTTTAATGCCGGCGAAGACCAGGCTCCGATCCTCACTCTCCTCGGAAAAAACAAAGCGTCGCCCCACTCCAACGAGGCTCCTTTGGTAGACACCTTTCGCGTCCTCCACCCGGACGCGCTAGACGTGGGAACCGGAACCATGTGGAACGGAAAAGTAGACGGGAACAAGATCGACTACGTGTTCGCCGCACCCACCACCGAAGTAGAAAAGGCGGAAATCATTCACGATAACGACAACGGGCGCTACCCCTCCGACCACTACCCCGTCAAAGCTAAAGTCCGCTTTTGAGACTGTTATTAACGGATGGCGTTTAGCCGTTGGGAGGTCATTCAATCCTGAGACTGCTGCTGGGTTAGGTACTTCCTATCCCATTATAGCTAACAGCCAATCGCTTCCTGGCTGTCGCAAACACCACAATCTTACTAAACATTAAGCCTTATTTAATCGCCACTGGTTTTAGTTTCCAGATCTTGCTGGCATACTCGCTTATAGTCCGATCCGAGGAAAACTTACCCACACGTGCGGTATTAAGAATTGCCATACGAGCCCAGTGATCTTTATCTTTGAAGGCTTCATCCACCTTTTCCTGGCACTCGCAATATTCTTTGAAGTCAGCCAATGCCTTAAAGGGATCTCCTCCTTCCAGCAGGCTGTCTTTTAGAGGCTTCAGCACTCCTGGTTCGCCCGACGAAAAGTAGTTGGACCCCACCCAATCGACGATCGCTTTCAGGTTTTCGTCTTCATTGTAGTATTTGAAAGGGTCATACCCCTTCTCATCAAGTTCTGCGACTTCATCAACATCGAGCCCGAAGATAAAGATGTTGTCGTCGCCTACCTCCTCTTTAATCTCAATATTGGCTCCGTCAAGTGTTCCAATGGTCAAGGCCCCGTTGAGCGCCAGCTTCATGTTCCCAGTACCCGAAGCTTCCTTGCCGGCAGTAGAGATTTGCTCCGATAGGTCTGCCGCTGGAATAATTCGAGCGGCCAACGAAACGCGGTAGTTGGGAAGAAAAGCCACTTTGAGTTTTCCGCCAATTCGCTCGTCATTGTTGACGATGTCACCTACTGCGTTGATCGCCTTGATGATCGTTTTGGCAAGATAGTACCCAGGGGCTGCCTTGGCTCCAAAAATGAATACGCGCGGGGCGATATCGAGGTCTGGATTGTGCAGTACCTTACGATACAAGTGAAGGATATGCAATAGGCTCAGGTGTTGACGCTTATACTCATGCAGTCGTTTTATCTGCACATCGAACATTGCCGCAGGATCGACTTCTATTCCACAGTCCTGCTTGATAACCTCAGCAAGAGCAACCTTATTGGCGTATTTAATATCCATATACGCCTTCTGGAAGGACTTGTCATCCGCATACTTTTCCAGACCCTGAAGCTCATTTAGATTCTTACTCCAGGTGTTTCCAATTTTTGAATCTATCAAACGCGACAATCCACGATTACAGGCCCGCAGCCAGCGACGCGGAGTGATCCCATTTGTCATGTTGGTGAACTTCGCTGGGTAGAGAGATACAAAAGTCGGAAAAAGTCGGGTTTTGAGCAACTCCGAGTGAATCGCTGCCACCCCATTGACCGTATGACTCGCAACCACAGCCAGGTTGGCCATGCGAACCATCTTGGGGTGACTCTCTTCGATGATCGATACGTCGCGCTTGATCGCGTTGTCCCCCGGCCACTTCTCTTCCACCGTATCCATAAGCTGGCTATTAATACCGTAAATAATATTAAGATGGCGAGGGAGTACCTTTTCAAAGAGAGGTACACTCCAGCGTTCCAGAGCTTCCGGAAGCAAGGTGTGATTCGTATAGGCAAAGGTTTTGTTAATTAGGCTCCAGGCGAAATCCCATTCCAGACCTTCTTCATCAATCAGTATCCGCATCAGCTCTACCACGGCGATGGCCGGGTGAGTATCGTTCAATTGGATTGCGACTTGTTTTGGAAAGTCTTCCCAGTCATCAAACGTAGTACGGAAACGGCGAATGATATCGTGGAGGGAACACGTTACGAAGAAGTACTGCTGTACAAGGCGCAGCTCTTTGCCATTTTCGGTCCGGTCATTGGGATAGAGCACCTTTGAAATCGTTTCCCCAATCGCTTTTTCCCGAACCGCCTCGACATAGTCACCTTTGTTGAACTCGTCCAAATCGAAATCCTCGGACGAACGAGAGGACCACAGTCTTAGGAAATTCACCGTTTTCGTGTCGTATCCGGCTATTGGAATATCGTAGGGGACTCCTTCGATCGTTTTGGTATCCACCCACTCTTCCCGATAGTCGCCTTTCGCGTCGAAGACTTGCTCTACTCTTCCGTAAAGTTTGATCTGCTGGGTGTACTCTGGACGAACTATCTCCCAAGGGGTCCCAAATTTCTTCCAGCTGTCGGGATGCTCGACTTGGTGCCCATCGACAAATTCCTGTTTGAACAAACCGAACTCGTAATAGATTCCATACCCTATCGCTGGTAAATCCAGTGTCGCCAACGAATCAAGAAAACAGGCGGCGAGGCGACCTAGGCCCCCATTGCCCAAGCCCATGTCTACTTCCTCTTCCACCAGCTCATCCCAGTCAAGACCGAGTGACTCAATCGCATCACGGGCTTCCTCGTAAACCCCCGCATTATACATGTTGTTGACGAGCATTCTACCCATCAGGTACTCCATCGACAAATAATAGGTGCGGCGGGTCTTCTTGCTGAAATGGACCGCTTGAGTTTCGATCATGTGGGTTACCATCCGGTCGCGAACAGCCAACGATAGGCAGTGCCACCAATCGTGTCTCGTCGCCCTTGAGACATCGTGGGCCAAAGTTAGCTTAAGGTGCTCTAGTATAGCATTCTTCAAAGGAGGATGCGGGCAGTTGCATCCTTCGTCCTTTTTTTTCTTAGAAGCGGTTTTCTTTTTTGCGACAGTAGTCATATCCAATTTTTGACCTGAAAGTTTGACCCAGAGGCGATAGGCATCGATCTGTCAGAGAAAAGCCTTTCCTGTGCCAATTTCTTGTAAGAATCTGCAACAGTAACGAAAGGGATCTAATCTAGTCCAATTCGAGGCCATTCACATATTTTGACGCCCTTTAAGGACCACCTTATGAGCAATTTTGATCGAACCTTTAGAGTTCGGCTCTGTGAGAGTCAACACTTCCCCTGTGAAACCGGCGATTCAACTCGCTTCTAGGGATTTCAATAAACGTAGGCCTCCCATCTGGATCGGCCAGAGGATTTTTCGTTTCAAAAAGTTCGTCTAAGAGACTGGGAATCTCATCATCTCCCGGAATCGGAGTCCCATTGACCACTCTTCTCGAGGCATGTTTCGCCAGTAGATCCTCATTGGCGTTCTTGTTCTTGTCGCTCAGATCGCCCCGTCGCAGCAGATCAACCAAATCGCTCACGTAGGTGCCCGCATCCCCTTCGGGAAGCCAAGTAGGGACCGATTCTATGCGGAAAAAATTCCGTCCGAACGGGGATGCGATAATGCCGTACGTCTCAAGCAACTCCATATTGTCACTCAACACGGCGGAGGACACCGGATCCAGTTCCAGGGGAATTGGCAAAAGCAAGGTCTGGCTTTGCACTGATTGGTTTCCGTAAGCGATAAGTACGCGCTCATACCAAATTCTCCTTTGAGCGGCTCTCGCGTCCAAAAGCACGATTCCCGACTCCGTGTCGAATAAAGCCAATTCTCCTTGGGCCCATCCCACGAATTGCCAGGATCGGTCAAGAGAAGATGGGGTTGCTGCTTCCGTGACGGGAGGACCTTCAACCGGAGCGCCTACAGGTGGAACCCCGTGCTCAGTTCCCTCGCGCGCTGGACTTTCGCGGGTAACGGGACTGCTCCCTGCCCGAGTCCTCGACGATTCCGTCTGCGAGATTTCCTTAGGTGCATGGACTGGTTGGGTCGATATTTGGGCGACCAAACGGTTCGCTTTTCTGAGCTCGAGCTCAACCGGCCCCACAGCGATTTCTACGGTTTCCTTGAGAGCTTTCAAAATCGAGCGAACCGCAAAACCTCGCACACTCGCCTCGTTTCTAAATCGAATTTCCCTTTTTGCCGGATGCACATTCACATCCACCTGGGAAGGAGGCATTTCGAGAAAGAGAAAGGCCACCGGATACCGGCCTTTGGGAATATGGCCGTAATAGGATTCAATCAGCGCGTAACCCAAGGTGCGGCTCTCAACCGGGCGGTTATTGACGAAAATCAGCATCTCATGGCGGCTCGAACGCGAGTGTCCGGGAGCCCCAATCAATCCGCTCAGGCGCAGTCCACTTTCCTCCTCATTGACTTCGATGAGATTTCCCGTTGCGGCCTTGCCAAAAATCTCCATTACCCGGTCTTTCAATTTCGGGCAGGCAGGGGTTTGGAAGAGCGTTCTTCCATCGTCTATCAGAGCGAAGGAAACCTCAGGGTGGGCCAGAGCATACAAACGCGTATGGTGAACGATGTGTGCCGACTCCGTCGCGACTGTTTTCAAAAACTTCCTGCGCACCGGAACCGAATTGAAGAGTTGCCATACTGTAATTCTGGTTCCGGGAGGCATGCCACATTCGCGGCAATGAATCAGTTTGCCTGCATCTATCAGTAGTTCTGTTCCACTTTTCGATTCGGGCTCCCGTGTTTGTAGCAGAAAACGTGATACTGATGCGATCGACGGAATTGCCTCGCCGCGGAACCCCATGGATGAAAGTCGATTCAAGTCGCTGGCACTCTTGATTTTGCTGGTTGCATGTCGCTCGAGGGAAAGCAGAGCGTCATCCTTGCTCATTCCGCATCCATTATCTTCGATGCGAATATAGTTTGAGCCACCCTTTTTAAACTCTACTTCAATCGAAGTCGCTCCTGCATCCAGACTGTTCTCAACCAGTTCCTTGACGATTGATGCCGGCCGCTCGATGACCTCACCCGCTGCTATCTGATTCGCAACCTGATCGGAGAGTATGGAAATCCTAGCCATAGAAAAATGGCTAGATCAAGAACCGTAGGCTTTGTTCCAACGATTCAGTTGCCGCTTTATCTGCTCTGGTCCCGGCATGCCTGTTCCTTTCCGTGAATTAAAGGCCCGGTCTAGATCGAAGACGCACCTCCATTCTCCCTTAAGCTTTGGGTGAATCGTTTCGGCATCTTTTTGCGGGACCTGATTCAAGGGAATCTTAAGCTCTTCCGCTCTCGCTACCATCGCTCCCACCCCATGATGGGCATCCCGGAATGCCACACCTTGCTCCACCAGCCAGTCGGCCAAATCGGTTGCTAACAGTCCAGGATCGGCTACGGCATCCTTACATCGGGCTTTATTGAACCGTATGCCAGCAATCGTTCCTGCTAAGACCTGCAGGCAAAGCTCGATTTGGTCGAAGCTATCGAACACTTGAACCTTGTCTTCCTGTAAATCGCGGTTGTAAGTCAAAGGTAGCCCCTTAACCATCGTGTAAAGCGATTGGAGATTTCCGATAATCCGACCGGACTTTCCGCGCAGCAATTCCATTGAATCAGGATTCTTTTTCTGCGGCATCAAGCTCGAACCCGTACAAAACGCGTCGGGTAGATTCACGTATCCAAACTCGGTACTATTCCAAAAAATGACGTCCTCGGAGATTCGAGAGAAATGGGTGGCGCAAGTTGCGCAGGCGTGACCAAAATCCAAGAACAGGTCGCGGTCCGCAACCGCATCCATGCTGTTCGTAGTAACGCGAGGCTTTCCCTTCGCATCGACAAATCCCAATTCCTTAGCCGTAAATTCCCGATCGATCGGCAACGTCGTTCCCGCGATTGCTCCAGAACCCAATGGACACCAATTGGAATCGTCGTGCAGTCGTTTGAAGCGATTGACATCCCGACTGAACATTTCCACGTAAGCCAGTAAGTGGTGCGCGACTGAAACCGGCTGGGCCCGTTGCAAGTGCGTGTATCCAGGAATCGATACGCTCTGATTGGTTTCAGCGACCTTCAAAATCGACTTCTGTAGCGTTTGCAACAACGACAGGATGCGTTCACATGCATACTTAAAAAAGAGACGTGAATCCGTGGCCACTTGGTCATTCCGGCTCCGTGCCGTGTGCATTTTAGCCGCTTCAGGAGCTATTTTGGTTAGGGCTTGCTCGATGTTCATGTGAACATCCTCGAATGCGGGATTCCAATTCAGTTTTCCGTCCGCAATCTGCTTTTCTATAATCTTGAGTCCTTTGTGGATGGCTTGGAGCTCTCGGCGAGTGAGCAATCCGACATGGTGCAGCATAGCGGTGTGCGCCCGGTTCACCGCGATATCGAACGGCGCTAGGCGCTTGTCGAATGAAACCGATTCGCCGAACGTCAACATCAGTTCAGCCGGTCCCTTCGAAAAGCGTCCACCCCATGTAGCCTGCGACTTTTTACCCATGCGGTAAGATGCTTTAAAAGCCCTTCCTGAAGGCAATACAATAGTGAGCTCCACCAAAGACAGGGCCCAAACGTGGTTCTACCAAGTTCAACTTACCGACAGATCGGCAACCGCATCGTCAATTCGACGTCTAATCCGCGAATGCGAACGTAACGGACTCGATTCCAGCATGCGAGCAGGCGTCCATTACCTTAACCACCATTTCATGGGCCGTCTTGTCGTCAGGCGCCAATGTAATGCGAGCTTCCACCAGATTCGATTCACTGGCTTCTCGGAAACGGTTGAGCATCGTCTCCAGTTGCCAATAACGAGGCACTTCCGGACTGTCGTAGAGATAGTCATTCACGAGCGCTTGGCCATTGGCCAAAATCTGCACAATCTGCTCGTCTGGTATCTCGATGGCTTCGTCCTGTTGAATTCTGCCTGGCAAGCTAAAGCTAATGTCCGCTTCCTGTTTTTGAAGAGTGGCACTAACCATAAAGTAAAACAAGAGCAGGAATACGACATCGATCATGGGTGCAATCGGCAGCTCCAAAATTCCAATACGAACTCGCTTCCCCCTTTTACTGGATCGCTTTATATTCATTCCCCTTGAATCGTCCCGTAAATGTAGTCGCTGATTCCCGCTTTGGTCGCTGCTGACATCGCTTGCTTCACATTCTCAAATTTAGTCACATGATCCGCCCTAATGCGAAGCTTGATTTCAGGGTAGAGCTCCTGCATTTCAAGCAATCGGGCCTCCAGCTTACCCTCTTCGACTTTCGCGCCTCCCAGATAAACCGTTCCGTCTTTTTGAATCGAAAGAATGATGCGATTAGAAAGGTCTTTGGGCGTTTCGCTAGCGGTCGATTCCGGCAGCTCGAGCTCCACTCGGTGCCCGGCTTGCGAGAGCGAGCTGACACACATAAAAAAAACGAGCAGCAGAAAAACCATGTCAATCATGGGAGCCATCGGGACGCTCGATGCGTCTCGTCGTTTAAGCGGCAATCTCGACTTTTTTTGCTTCACCAAGGCAGAGAATATCCCTTATTATCAATAAAACGACCCGAATCCGATACTGTCAACGCATCGATAGTAGGAATCATCTTCGAAACCGAGTCTTCCACTGTGAGCGTGGCCCCTGATCCCCCCATGTCGGTGGCTACCCAGCCAGGGCTCATGGAGACGGCGATTCGTTTACTTCCTTCGTAAATTGAAGCTAGCCTGACCGTCAGCATGTTGAGAGCGACCTTGCTGATTGCGTAGGAATCTCCGTCGGACATCCCCTTCCCTCCCCACTCCAACGAACCGAGTCTTGACGATAGTTGGACCACTTTAGCCGATTGGGAAAGAAACGGATCGAGCGACTGCCCTAGCATGGCCGAACCGACTACATTAGTGTCCAGTGTTTTCCGAAACGAATCCCGATTCCAATTGAGGAAGCGCTCATTGATTAGAGTTCCCGCGTTCGAGATTAGTAGGTCAATCGTAACCGCTCTTTCGTTCAACACCTGAATCAATGCTTGGAGACTTTTGTCCGACGAAACATCCAAGGGCTCAACCAAGATGTTTACAGCTCCTTTTAGCAGTCCAGTCAGTTGGTTCGCCTTTTCCGGCGTTCTACAGGTCGCGATAACTGAATATCCTGAGCGCGCATACTGTCTGACAAACTCTAAACCAATCCCTCTGCTGGCACCTGTGACAAGAACTGTGGTCATTTTAGTCGGATCCCCATTAACTAGCATTATTGAAACAAAACGAGTCTATGCGCAAGCCAGCCTGAAACGAGGCTACGCTTAATTCTCAATTTCGCCTCCGGCCCTTTTCCAAGCAGGGAATCCCCTCCTTAGGTTGTAGACGTTTTCATAGCCGGTTTGCTCCAAATTCCGGCAAGCGGTCTTGCTGGAGAAACCACTGTAGCAATAACAGATAATGGGAACCGTTTTATCATCTAGATCTAGATCCTCCTGAACCGTTTTTCGATTAGCATTTAGAGCCCCCTTTATGTGCCCTTTCCGGTATTGCATTGGGAGTCTCACATCGATGAATAAAGCGTTCCTATTCTCCATAAGACCCATCGCTTCTTTCGCTGTGATCTTTTTAACAGACTTCCAAAACATATTTGATCATAAGTTTATCAGAAATCGTTTTTCTGGGAAGCCAAAACCATAACGACATAGCTCACCGATCGTTTTTGGGTTTGAATGGTCTGCTCAACAAGCGGGCGATCATTTGCTCTTCCGCTTCAAGATCGTAATCCAATCCAAAAACGATCTTCTTCGGATCACTAAAACGGTAGCTACCAAACAAGCGGTCCCAGATACTCAGTACACTGGAATAGTTGGAATTGGTCTCCTTGACTTTCTTAGAGTGATGAACCCGATACATACTGGGGCTGACCAACACAGCACGAAGCAACCGGTCCCATTTTTCGGGCAGGGCCATATTGCTGTGATGCCACAGTATGTTGATATTGTATATAATTCTATAGATCACTAGATGCTCTATGCTTATTCCCAAAATGGCAAATACCGCGATATTTACGATCGACGAAAAAAGAATTTCTCCTGGATAAAATCGCAACGCAGTTGAAAAGTCCATTCCCAGGTCACTGAGATGGACTTGATGGACCGCCAGAAAAACGGAAGGACATGGTTGAGCCGGTGCCAGACATAAAGCCAGGCATCGAACAGGATCGATACGGTCAGAGCAGCGAGCCAAAACGGCAGTTCAAATTGATTCAGAAGGCCGATGTGGTCCTCCGCGATCCAGACAAATGCCACCACATCAATAGTCGCCCCAAACAGAGTGTACGGCATCTGCGCAAAATCTGGTAATCCCATTCCCAATGATAGGCTAGCTGCCGTTCCTTATGCCACTCGCTGTGTAGGCTGCGCTTTCTAAACTGGAACAAATGGGAAAGATCAGCCTTGTAGTTGATTGTCAATCACAAGCATTGCGGTCAAGCACCGCAAACTTGCATCTAAGCCGCCTAATCATTTTTCATTCAATGCCACTTCTACTTTTTAGGCAGGGCAAAGGCGTAGACTAAATCGCCTGACGCGGTGCGATGAACCTTCTGGCCACCACCGGCGCAAACCACAATGAACTGCCGTCCCCCTACTGCGTACACTGAGGGCGTAGCGTAGCCTCCGTAGGGAAGTTGGAACTCCCAAAGAACTTCGCCCGTTTCCGTATCGAATGCTCGAAATTTTTCGTCCGCGGTGGCACCGATGAAGACAAGTCCCCCAGCTGTCGCCACAGCACCGCCGAAGTTTCGGGTTCCGGTATTCCTCATTCCTAGTTTCACGAGTTCAGGGTACTCTCCCAGCGGCTGCTTCCATTTAATGGTTCCGTCGTTTAGATCCACGGCTACTAGACTTCCGTACGGAGGAGAAAACAACGGCAGACCATCCTCCTCATCGATCATTCGCGTGTAACCGTCCATTAGATAAACCGCTTTTGTTTCGTGGCCTTGCAGATCAATGGGTGTTCCGTCCGGTTCGCGAATGTAGCTCATTAGACCTTCCAATTGATCGTCCGAAAAGCTCCGGTACGATTGCATGGCCCCTTTGCCCTGGCGAATCGTTCGGATTAATTCCTCGTTTGACTTGGGATTGTTCGCCAAAGCCGGAATCGCTGGAGGAAGTCCTCTCAGCTCCAGCCCGTGACAAGAGGAGCAATTGAGCTGGTAAAGCAGTTTACCTTTTTCGTAGTCGCCTAGGCCAGAGTCGTCTTTGAGCAATACGGTGGGCTGAAGACGCACGAGATTCGAGCTCTCGTTAACATTCACATAAAGAAGGTTGCGATCAGCGTCGAACGAAGCTCCGTGATACTCCATGCCTCCGGACATTCCGGGAAACTGGACGTGACCTCTCGTGCTTAAGGGCTGAAACATGGTAGACGGGCCGTATACCTCAAAAACCGCCTTCGCTTTTGCGGTCACTTCTGGAGTTCGTTTAGCTAAGTCGTTTTCAGTAAAGCCCTGCCGCACGAGGGGTGGCGGCTTCAAGGGGAACGGTTGAGTTGACCAGGCTTCTTCTCCCGGTACATCCGATTTGGGAACCGGTCGTTCTTCGACTTCGAAAATCGGCTCACCCGTTTCGCGATCCAAAACGAACAGATAGCCCATCTTCGTCATTTGGACTACTGCGTCCCGCGGCTTTCCCTCGATTTTGAGGTCCACAAGTATGGGAGCAGGGGGATTGTCCATATCCCAAATGTCGTGATGAACCGTTTGGTAGTGCCAAATTCGTTCACCTGTCCGAGCGTTGAGTGCGAGGACACAGTTTCCGAAGAGATTCTGCCCCTTGCGATTGGCACCATAAAAGTCATAGGTTGGTGATCCCGTTGCCGCAAAGACCCAACCTCTTTCTTCATCCACGGTCAATCCCCCCCAAGGGTTAGCGCCACCGTAGGTTTCTCCCTCAACCCAATCCCAAGTGTCGTGTCCAAATTCTCCTTTTTGAGGAATGGTATGAAAAATCCACCGGAACTCGCCGGTCACCGTATCGTACGCGCGGATGTGACCCGGGGAAGAACCAAAACCTTCCCCTACTCGCGTGCCGAGGATGAGAAAGTTTTCGAATACCGCTGGTGGTGATGTCATTCCCGTATCCACAAGTTGAGGATCGACGCCCAGATCGTATCTAAAATCAATTTTCCCATTCTCTCCGAATGAATCAATCCTCTCGCCGGTTTTGGCATCAACCGCATGAATATAAGAATCCGTCGAATAGAAAATCCGTTGTTCAACTCCATCCGACCAGTAAGTCGCTCCCCGACTAATGACCGCGTAGTCTCCCTTTTGTTGCTCAGGGCTTCTGGGATCGTGCTTCCAAACCGCTTCCCCGCTAGCAGCATCAAGTGCAGTTAGTTGGCCCGCAGGCGAAACGAAATACAGGATGCCATCGATGACGATGGGGTTCGACTGAATAGAAGAGCCTTCCGTGGCATCTCCCGTCCTGTAGGTCCAGGCAACTTCAAGTTGTTGTACGTTTTCCGTATTAATCAGTTCAAGTGACGAGAACTGATTGGATCGCTGGTCCCCCCGGTAGATTCCCCAGTCTCGACTGTTGTCGAGGTCGCCGACTGTTTTGACCTTTGAGGGTTTCGAACAGCTCATGCAAAGAGTGAGTGCTGCCACTAAAAAAGAAAATGCGATTTCAGGGGGAATTTTCATAAACCGGTCCCAATCAGGGTATCTCCGAGGAAGGGTTCAAAAAGAACTTTATCAGGGAATAAGGCTTCAGTCCAAGGATGGGCGCAAGATCCGAGCTGGCATATCCGGTGTCTGAATTGACCCAGGTTTCTTGGCATGCACTCTCCAGACGAATCGTCCAGTGTTGAGCATATTGCGGAATGCCACGCAAACAGCGCCATTCCATGCACCCATATTGTAGGTATTTGTGAAAGCCGTTCCCATATTTATAAGGCGGTCGAGATTGGGAGTCCTTATCTCCTTGTTTCCCAGAGCCGCGATCGTCTCGTGGCTTTGGTCATCCGCGAAGATGAAGAGTATATTCGGTTTGTTCGCCCCAGCGACTAAGCAGGAACTGAATAAAACCAAGAATGAACTGGTTCTAATGAGGCTCGTTAATGTTGATCTCATGGTTGATAAAATTTTTCGTTAGCCAGTGCACCTAACTGGAGATTGACCCTCACTTTTGTTCATACCAGACAACGTTTCCAGTCCAGTGGCCCGCAATAAGAAAATCTAAATCCCCATCCCCGTCCATGTCTTCGGCCCGCATGTCGTAGGAACCCTGGTTCACATCAATGACATGCTTCGTGAAAATCGCTTGCCCGTCGTTTTCGTACCAGGCGACGACGCCCGTTTCATAGTGGCCACAGGTCGCAGCATCCAAGTCCCCATCCCCATCCAAGTCTTCCAGCACTAGGCTGTGCGGACCAACTATCTTTGCATCGATTTCGACAAGCTCAAAATTCGGCCCCTTGAACCAGATTAAACCGAATCCGTGACCTCGAGAGGCAAGCAGGTCCCCGACTCCATCCCCATTCAAGTCCCCTGGGATGATATTTGAGGCACCGGGCTGCCCTTCCGCCAACAACCGCTTTTTCCAAGGCTTTACCGGATCCTTGGGTTGCGTCCACCAGGCAAACCATTCCCCTCCGGGAAACCCAATCCCGCCTTTTGCCCCAGCCGCAATGTCGGGACGACCGTCTCCATCGACATCCCCGATGCCCATATAGTGGGATCCACCCGGGGCGTCATAATCAGCGAAGATGTGACGGTTCCATTCACCATCCAATGAGCTGCTTCCAGGGGTTTCGAACCAGAGAATCGACTCTGGAATACTGGTTCTCTCAGATTTTTGAAACGAGTTGGCTATCAGATCTTCTTTCCCGTCGAGGTTCACGTCACCAGTAATAACACAGTGGGTACCGAGAATTTCATCATCGAGCGTGTGATAGGTCCATTCACTCCCGCCAAACGGGTCATCCGGGCATTCCAGCCAGAACACCGTGAGGTTCGATCCTATAAAATCCGAATCGCCATCACCATCCACATCCAGCAAGCACGAGTGAATGCAATTGGCTCTTGGCCGATTTCGCGAAAGACCCGCTCGAAACTCATGTATCACCGTCGGCTCCCAATGAGGTCCTCGGTGCAGCTTCACCTTTCCTCCATAGGAGGCGATTACGTCTTTGTGGCCATCTCCGTCAAAGTCGTTCGCCACGGCCGAATTGATGTCTCCTGAACCAGGCCTCACAACTATGTGTTTTTTCCAGTCGGGATTATTGGCACTGAGTGGCAAGGCTTGCCAGAGGCGCACATTGTCGTAACGGATTGCTCCTACTTTACCTCTTGCCTTTAAATTAACTGAGACTTTCGGAACATCCAATCGAGCATTCCGCATCAAAAAGGACGGGCCTCCTTCAATTTGAGCTACAACTTCCGACCCGCGTGTTTCAATCATCACGGTGTACCACCGGTCCCGCTCGATATTCCAATCGGTCTGTTGCAGAATCTGATCCTTGTCGCCCTCTTTCTGGGAATTCCGGTCTTTCTGCAGCACCACGCCCGATTCCGTTCCAAGGATAAGTCGAAAAATGTGCCCCGACGTATCGGCAGTACTGCCTTCGTCAAACCCAATGTGGGCCGCATTCAACCCGCCAGATATCATAACCGACATTTCCA